>NZ_JBPKBH010000011.1:69594-101859 GCF_051388915.1 Yinghuangia sp. YIM S09857
CCGCGCCGAGCAGCCGGGACACCTTGTCGTGCCCGAAGATGTGCGGTCCGACGAGCGGGGCCTTGCCGCCGCTGTCGCCGACCAACTGCACGTCGGCGGCGAGCAGTTCGCGCAATGCTTCGACGTCGCCCTCGCGGAACGCGTCGAAGAACCGCGCGGCGAGTTCCTGGCGTTCCCGGCGGTCCGCCTCGAAGCGCGGGCGCCCGTCGTCCATGTGCCGCCGTGCCCGGACCGCGAGTTGCCGGCACGCCGCCTCCGACCGTCCGACGGCGGACGCGACTTCCGGGAAGCCGAACCCGAACACCTCGCGGAGCACGAACACCGCGCGTTCCAGCGGGCTCAGCCGCTCCAGCAGCACCAGCGCCGCCATCGACAGCGAGTCGGCCAGTTCGGCGGAGCGCTCGGGGTCCTCGTACGGGTCGGCGAGCAGCGGCTCGGGGAACCACGGGCCGACGTACTGCTCGCGGCGGACCCGGGCGGAGCGCAGCACATCGATCGAGATACGGGTCACCACGGCCGACAGGAAGGCCTTGGCGGAGGTGGGGCGGGTCTCCGACTCCTCCCAGCGCAGCCAGGCCTCCTGGACGGCGTCCTCGGCCTCGGCGACGCTGCCGAGGATCCGGTACGCGATGGAGAACAGCAGCGGACGCAGGTCCTCGAACTCCTCGGTGGCGGTCACGCCCGGCCTTCCTTCCCCGCGCCGCGCGTACCACGCGGTTCGTGCGATTCGTTCTGATCATGCCTTGTGCTCAGTTCGTCCCTGAAGCCCTGCCGCCACGACGGGTGGCGCAGCTCCCAGCCGAGCTCGCGTTTCGCCTTGGCGTTGGAGAACCCCCGTCCCTCGGTCATCATCGTCACCGCCATCTCGCCGGCCAGCAGCCGGGCCAGCCATCCGGGCACCCGCATCGGCGGCTTGGCCCCGGCGCACGCGGCGAGGTACGGGAGCCACTGCGCGGCCGGGGCGGGCTCGTCGTCCACGATGTTGAACACGCCCCTGGCCCGCTGCTCCACGGCCAGGACCGTGGCCTGGGCGGCGTCGTCCAGGTGCACCCAGGAGCAGTATCCGGTGCCGCGGCCGACCAGCGGGAACTGCCGCTTCCGCAGCAGCTCGACCTGGTCGTCCATGGCGCCGGGGCCGTAGAAGCCGCCGTACCGCAGCACCGCGCCGCCGGCCTTGGCGACGACGTCCTCGACGTGCCGGATCGCCTCCATGCCGGGGCGGGCTCTGGTGCCGGTCTCGGGGTCGAGCGGGTCGTCCTCGGTCTTGACCCAGCCGCCGACGCGGATGCCGTTCCAGCACCCGTAACTCTGCGCGACGACGTGCGACACGTCGGTGGCCGCCGCGGCGGCGAGCAGGTTGTCGGTGCCCTCGGTGCGCAGCCGGATCGTCCGGGCGAACCAGCGGTCGGGGTGCTTGAGGTCGGGCTTCCCGGCGTGCACCGGCGCGATCGCGGTCATCTGGTGGACGATCGTGTCCGGCCGCGCCACGGCCACGGTCTGGCCGACGGAGGCCGCGTCCAGCCCGTCCATCACGACACCGTCCGCGCCCAGGTCGGCGAGCAGGGCGAGCTTGGCGGGGCTCGTGGTGGTGGCGGTCACCTGATGGCCCGCGGCCACGAGCCGGGGCACCAGCCGCCGCCCGAGGACGCCGGTGCCGCCCGCCACGAAAACCCTCATGCCCATCACCTTCCCGAGTGCCGGAAATCCCCTTCGACACACGGGACGAGACAGCCCGGCCGTCCGTGACATCGCGGCGCGTCAACGGTGCCGTTGGCGCGGTCGGTTTGCGGACCTCGACCTGGGTAGACGCCTGATATGGCCAGGATTCCCAGGTCCCAGCGACATGGGACGGAACCGGACGACGCCGTGTCGGATCTGCCGCTGCGGCGGCTGTTGTCGCGGATGGCCCTGGTGGCGGGCGTCATCGCCGCGGCAGTGTGCGCGTGGATCGCGGCGGACGCGGACGCGCACCGGGGGGTGTGGATCTTCGCCGCGGCGGTGTCCGCGGCTACGGCGCTGGTCGCGGCGATCGACCTGGGCGTCATCCGCCGCCGCATGCACCAGCGGGGCCTGCGCTCCATGAGGTTCCCGCATCCGCGCTGAAGCGAGGTAGCGTCTTCGTGCGTGGGCGTGGGCGTGGGCCTTGCCGCCTGGGCCTGGGCCTAGGCCTGCACGTGGCCGCGGGTAAGCGCGCGAGCGCTGGTGAGGGCGCGGGTGGGGTTAGGAAATCGGGGCACAGGTCGTCGGATGAGTGTGCGAGTTTCTGCCACCGCGCGGCGGAGCCGACCCCGTGCGGGTGAGCGCGTAACTCGCCCAATCGCGGGGCGCAGGTCGGACGTGTGTGCGAACTTGTGCGACCGCGCGCGTCGGAGTCGACCCCGTGCGGGTGAGGGCGTGACTCTCCCAATCGCCCGATCGTTGCGGAACAAAGGGAGCCACACGCGCCGCCGACATCAGCTGAGTCCGCGCGCCACGTCGCCGGTCAGGCGAGCATGCGGACGACCATGACGGCCGCGTAGGCCAGCACGGCTGCCAAGGCCACCAGGACGGTGACCAGGAGCCAGGGAAGCGGGTTGCGGCGTAGGGCCGGTGCCTCCGTCGGGCCGCTCGCGGACGAGTCGGACGGCCCGTCGGCCACGGGGTGCTCACTCACGGGGGTCCCCTCCCACGTACGGTCCCAGAACGGCGTTGCCCACCCAGCCTGTCACCGGGTGGGCCCGCCGTGCATCGGTCCTGCGGAGGAATCCGGGGTCACCACACCGGGCTCACGGCGTGGGCGGTTGCGATCCCCCGCCCTGCTGCTGCGTCGCGATCAGGCGTGCGATCCAGAACCGCAGGAAGTTCGAGAGCGAGTACCGGATGAAAAGCGCCATGCCCGCGATGGAGATCGGGATCCCGCAGAGTCCGACCAGGATCGCGTCCCGCTGCGTGAGTGCCAGTTGGGTCGTGTGGGCCATGATGTAGCCCCCAAGCCCGGTGCCGATCCCCGCCACCAGCAACACCACGCCCAGCCACATCAGTTGCGTGTCCAGCGTGGTGGACGGCGGCTTGATGCGCAGCCCCGCGACCTCCTGCGTGAGCGCGTGCGTGCGCGGCTCCCCGCTCGGCGCGGGCGGCGGCGCCGTCGGCCCGTCGGAGGGCGCGGCCGGGGTGCCCGCCGGGACGGTGGGCGGAACACCGGCGGTGTTCGTGCTCATGACTTCACCTCGTGTCTCGCCTTTGGACTCGCCTTGTGATTCGCCTTGCTCCGGGCTTTGCGCAGGGCTTTGTGCCGGTTCTTTTGTCGGGCTGTGTGCTGCGCCCTGTGCCTGGCCTTGCGCCTCGCCTGTCGTCTCGTCTTGCCGCACGCTCGGATCGCCCTCGACCCGCTCGGGAGCCGGAGCCGGGTCCGACAAGCCCTCGTCCTCACCGCCCAGGTAGGCGGAGTAGCGACCGCGACCGGTCGGCAGCACGACCGTGCTGTCGCCCGCTTCACGGCCGTCCACCGCCCCTGCCGCCTCCGGCACCTCCAGCGCCTCGGACTCCGCCACCGGACTCACCGTCCCAGTCAGCGCCTTCGGCGGCGACGCGCCCTCGACCGGCACGACCGACTTCGCGGCAGTACCCGCCGCTCCCGCCGCCGCGCCCCCGCTCTCGGCACCGTCGCCACCCAGATACGCGCTGTGCAGTCCCGCCGCAATTGCCTCCGGGGTGCCGACCGCCGTGATCCGCCCGCCCGTCATGACGGCCGCGAGGTCGGCGACCCCCAGCGCGGTCTGGGCGAACTGCTCGACCAGCAACACCGTCACGCCTGTCCCGGCGATCCGGGAGACGATCTCGAAGAGCTGCTCGACGACCAGCGGGGCCAGTCCCATGGACAGTTCGTCGATCAGCAGGACCGCCGGGTCGGTGGCGATGGCCCGGGCCATCGCGAGCATCTGCTGCTCGCCGCCGGACATCGTGCCGGCCGCCTGGCGGCGCCTTTCCTTGAGCCGGGGGAAGATCGGGAAGACGCGCTCCTCGATCTCGGACCGCGACACCCCCCGGTAGCTGGCCATCCACAGGTTCTCGGAGACCGTGAGGTTCGGGAAGACCCCGCGGCCCTCGGGAATGCTGCACAGGCCCAGCCGGGCGAGGTCCACCGGCGCCGCGCCGGTCACGCAGCGGCCCGCGAGCCACACGTCCCCGGCCGTCGGCGGGTGCATTCCGGAGGCCACCTTGAGCATCGTGGTCTTGCCCGCGCCGTTCGGCCCGAGCACCGCGACGACGGATCCGGCCGGGACCGCGAGATCGACCCCGTGCAGCACCTCGACCTGCTCGTACGCGGCCTTCACGCCCCGCAGTTCGAGCACCGGCACGTCCTGGACGGCGCCCGCGACGGGCAGTTCCAGTGTCTGCGTCACAGCGTCGCCCCCAACGTCTTGTCGGACTCCTCAGCCTCGCCCAGGTACGCGGCGCGCACCAGCGGGTCGGCCTGGATCTCCGCACACGTACCCTGCGCGAGCTTCTTGCCGAAGTCCAGGACATGCAGGTTGTCGCAGACCGACATGACCAGGTCCATGTCGTGCTCGACCAGCAGCACGGCGACCCCTTCGGCGGCCACGTCGCGCAGCACGCGCGAGAACTCCGCGGTCTCGGACTCGTCCTGCCCCGATGCCGGTTCGTCCAGCAGCAGGACACTCGGGCGGCAGGCGAGCGCGCGGGCGAGCTCGACCATGCGGCCCTGGCCGGTGGGCAGCGAGTCGGCCCGGACGTCCGCGATCGCGCCCAGGTTCAGGCGCTTGACCAGGGTGTCCGTGGTCGGCCCGGCGCGCTCGGCGGTGCGGTGCCTGCGGCGGAACTGGGCGGCCGCGACGTGGATGTTCTCGCGTACCGTCAACGACCCGAAGAGTTCGAGGCGTTGGAACGTGCGGGCCATGCCGCGCCGGGCGCGCTTGTACGGCGCCAGCTTGCTGATGTCGCGGCTGTCCAGCGTCACCGTGCCCCGGGTCGGGTTCTGGAGCCCGGTGATGACGTTGAACATCGTGGTCTTGCCCGCGCCATTGGGTCCGATCAGCCCGGTGACCTCGCCCTTGCGCGCCTCCAGGCTCACGTTGTCGAGCGCGACGTGGCCGCCGAACCGGACCGTGACGTCCTTGACCTCAAGCCCCATGGCGGCCTCCGGAGACTGCGGTGAGCGGCGGGAGTCCGAGGGTACGGTCCAGGGCCTCGATGTCGGCAGGGGTGAACGGCTTGCTCAGTCCCAGGTGTTCGGGCGGCGCGGTCATGCCCTCGGGCAGGACCGAACTGCCCGTCAGCTTGCCGACCTTCTCCGCCTCCAGACCGCGCGCCACCGAGGAGATGCCGATCAGGGCGACGGCGATCGCGATCACCATGGCGTAGTTGCCCACTAGGTCGGCTTCCCGGGCTGCGAACGCAAGGACCACCAGCGCACTGCCCGCGGCCATGACCGCCGGGTATTTGAGCGCGGGATCCCACTTGGGCCGCAGTTGCGCGGCGATCATACCGTTGGGGTTGCGGCCGAGTGCGATTCCGTTGAGGCCGATCAGGATCGTGGTGAGTTGCACGTAGTCGGGGAACAGGTTGGTCATCAGCGGGGTGCCCAGCAGGATTGCCGAGAACAGCGCGCCGCCGGGCGAGTTGAGGCCTGCGATGACCATCGCCATCAGGATGGAGAGGCCGGCGAAGAACTCGAACTGGGTTGCGCTGACCGACCTGGTGGCGCCACCGAGGATCCCGCCGCCGACACCCGCGATCGCCGCCGAGGTGGCGAAGACCGCAAGCGTGGTGAGCTTGTGGTTTATGCCGAGCGTGGCGCAGGCCGCCGGGCTGTCCTTGAGCGCCAGGAGCCGCTTGCCGAACTCGCCGCGCCGGATGGCCACGACGATCAGGCTGAACAGGGCGAAGACGACGGCACCGAAGACAAAGTACGCCCGGTCGCCCTCGATGCTGACGAACGGTAGGTCGTACCGCTCGAAGTGCAGGGTGCCGCCGTTGAAGATGTTGAACGTGGTGTCGCCCCACGTCCACTTGGGCATCAGGTAGATCCACCGGTCCATGGCCACCGCGAACGCGGCGGTGGCCAGGGCCAGATAGATGCCGGACAACCGCAGCGCGGGCAGCGCGACGACGGCACCGACGACGGCGCAGAGGACCGCCGCGTAGACCAGGCCCATCAGGCTGCCGTCGCCGCCCCAGTGGGACACGGCGATGGCGCCGATCCCGGCGAAGCTGAGCTGGCACAGCGACAGTTGGCCGGCGTACCCAACAAGGGGGATCATCGACAGCGCGATGATGCCGAATCCCCACATCTTGGTACTGCCGTACAGGTCGATCGGGTCGAGTGTGCGGGCCGCGATGACCGCACCGAAGACCACGGCGACGGCGAAGACGGCGCTGCCCGGCCAGCTCGGCCGACGGGCGATCTCCCGGGTGCGGCTTGCCGCGTGGCCGCGCAGTTGCGACTGCGGCAGGAGCAGCAGCGCCACGAACAGCACGACGACGGGCACGACCGCGATGAAACCGGTGAGGTAATCGGCTCCCGCCTCCCACTTCGGCACGTAACCGATCGCGTAGTCGTTGGCGAGGCCGATGATGAGCGCGCCGACGAAAGTCATCGGCAGGCTGCGCAGCCGCCCGATGACGGCCGCCGCGTACGCGTTGACGATGAGCAGGGTCAGCGGCAGCGGACTGAGCGACAGCTTGGGCGCCACCAGAATGCCCGCCACGGCGGCCAGCATGGTGCCGATGGCCCAGGCCATCATGCCCGGCACCTCGGGGCGCGAGCCGTTGAGCACGGCCAGCGAACGATCGTCCACCGTGGCCCGCATGGCGACGCCGGTGCGCGTCCTGGTCAGCAGGATCCACAGGCCGATCGCCACCAGCAGGGCCACCGCGAGCGTGGTGACGTCGCTGTACGGCACGCGTACCCCGAGCACTTTGACGACGTGGCCCTGGAAGAACGGCGTGATGTTGCGGTTCTTGTTCGGATCCCAGATCCACAGCACGGCCGCGACCATCGACAGCAGGATCGCAACGGTGACCATGAGCTTGGTGGCCTGCGACGTGCCCTCCAGGCGCCGCATGATCACGAGGTGCATCAGCGCGCCGAACAGCGGCGCGAGGATCAGCAGGATCACGGCCAGGGACAGCAGGACGGGCCATCCCCAGCCGTAGTGCAGCTGCCAATAGGTGAACGCCGCGAACATGCCCGTCGCGCCGTGCGCGAAGTTGAAGATGCCCGTGGTGGTGTACGTCAGGGTGAGGCCGCCGGCGGTGATCGCGTAGATCCCGCCAGTGGCCAGACCGCTGATGGTGAACGTCAGGAACTCTTTCACGCACCCCTCCGTGGGCGGATCAGGTGGACGTCCGAGCGGATGTCACCGCGGATCGGGTGGCGGATCAGGTGTAGGCCTGGTCGAGCTTGACGGTGTTGTCCTGCGAGCAGTTGAAGATGGTGTCGGTGTTGGGCTTGGTGATTTCCTTGTCCACCTCGAAGCCCTTGCCGGTCAGCTTCAACATCGTGTAGCAGGGGTTGGCGTGCATCTCACTGAGCGGGCCGACGTCGTTGGGGGCGAAGAGGCCACCCGCGGTCCAGGCCTTCTGCTTGGTGTTGTCGAGCACGCACTGCACGGTGAGGTCGGCGCCGCAGGCCTTGGCGGCCTGGGCCCACAGGAGCCAGGCGTTGAGTCCGGAGTAGTGGAAGTAGACCATCCGGCCGTCCTTCTTCTGACTCTGGTAGAGGTCCAGCGCGAGCTGCGCGACCGGCTTCTCCTTCGCGGCCTCCTGCGGCCAGAACGTCGAGTAGACGTAGAACTCGCTGTCGACCAGGTTGTCCGCGGCGGCCTTGACGTTGGCGGCGTGGTACGCCGACTGGTCGGAGAGGATCACCTTGGGCGCCCAGCCCGCGTTCTGCATCTCCTGGAACAGCGGGGTCGCGTTGACCGCGAACACACCGGCGCTGACGAGGATCTGGACGTCCTGGGCCTTCATGGCCTCGACGAAGGCGCGCCAGGTGGCGCCGGAGGGCGGGGCGAACTGCTTGCTCACCACCGTGCCGCCGGCCTTCTTGATGGCGTCCTCGTAACGGTTCGCGACCGGCTTGAGGGAGTCGAGGTCCTGGCCCAGGATGCCGACCTTGGCCTTGGCGTCCGGGTACTTCTCGAAGACCGCCTTGTACGGGCCGACGGGCCCTTCGTCGGCGGGGATGCCGCCGGGTTGCGTCTGGAGCGGGGCGTTGATCGCCGGAGTCGTGACGACGTAACCGGGGATGGCACCGAGGTTGCAGGCGAGCCGGGGTTCGACGGTGGCGTCGTCGAGCGGGTTGCCACCGCCGACGGCCATGAAGTCGGTCTGGCAGGCCGCGGTCGTCGCGGTGGCGGCGTTGAACAACTGCCCGTCGCGCTTGTTGACCTTGATCTTGCGGCCGTTGATGCCGCCTTGGGCGTTGCACCACTTGGCGAACGCGTCGCCCATGTCGAAGAACTCCTGGCCGAGTCCGGGCTGGAACTGGTTGCCCGGGTCGCCCATCGTGGATATGGCGATCTCGCCGTCGGTCACGCCGCGGTCGACCTTGGTGGCCGGCTTCTGGTCGGCCGGCTTGGGACCACACAAGCCCTTGAGGTCACCGAAGTCGCCGTTGGCCTGGGAGGGTGGCGCGTCCGTGGGGGCGCCCGGTGCCTGTGCGACCCCGTAGCCCGGCGGGAACTCCTCGATCCGCTCGTCCCCCGTTCGACTACAGGCGGCGACCAGGAGCAGGGGCACGACCATGCCCGCAGCCCATCGCCTACCCGTTCGCCGTGCGGATTTTGACGCCATCAGCCCTCCCGACACTTGTGTCCGCTGACCGGACTCAAGATGTCCTGGTCGGCATTCGTCGTGCAGCCGTGCAGCCGTGCGGTGGTGCATTGGTGCTCAAGTGCTGTGCACCGTCCCGGCGAACGGGTCGCGTGTCCGCGGTGGTCGGCTCGGGATCGGCGTTAGGGTCCGGGGATGCCATCAGACAATGGACCATGGAGCGATGGCCGGGACACTAACGGCGACCTCACGAGGGTGCAAGAGTCGCCGGACCGGCAAAAAGTGCCGGTCAGATAACGGTGAGGACGGGACGACGACATGCCGGTGAAGCGAGAAGGCGACAATGTCGCGGCGGTGGTCGTGGAGCGCGTCCAGACGCCCCGCGGGGAACTGGTTCTGCGCCGCCACGGGGACGCGTTCGAGATCATCAGCAACGGCACGTTTCTGATGGACACGCGCGACGGAGCGTCGGAACGACTGCTGGTGCGCGCTGCGGTGGAGGCGGTCGGACGGCCGGACCTCCGGGTGCTGATCGGCGGCCTGGGCGTGGGGTTCTCGCTCGGTGAGGCGGCGGCGCACCCGGCGGTCGGCCATGTGACGGTGGTGGAGCGCGAGGCCCCCGTCATCGCCTGGCAGCACGGGCCGTTGGGGCGGTTCTCCCGGCACGCGCTGGACGCCCCGCACGTCGAGGTGCGGCACGAGGACTTGCTGGACTGGGCGTTCGCGGCGGCGGGCCCCGCCGACGACCCGCTCCCCACGTACGACGCGCTGTGCCTGGACATCGACAACGGGCCCGACTGGACGGTGACCGAGTCGAACCGCTCGCTGTACGGCCGCGACGGGCTGCTGGCGCTGCGCGGCCGACTCGCCCCGGGCGGCGTCCTGGCGGTCTGGAGCGCGGCGGGGAGCCGGGAGTTCGAGGAGCGGCTGCGCGGGGTGTTCGGGGACGTGCGCGTCGAGGAGATCCCGGTGCGGGTGCCGCGCGGGGTGCCGGACGTGGTGTTCCTGGCGCGCTGACGGGGTGGCGCGGTCGGGCTCGGGACGCTCCGGGCCCGGCCGGTGGCCGCAAGGTGTCCAACGACACGCCGCCGCATTGCCTCCCGGTGACGATCATGTTTCGGGTCGTTTTCGCAGGTCAGACGTAGGCTTTTCGGCCTGACTGACCGTCAGCGAAAACTTGTGTCGGTCCACTGCCTCATGTCAACATGCGATGACGGTGTCGTGTGCGAGGGGACGGTACATATGGGAGCGGGCACAGGGCAGGACGGCGACATGGTCCGCCTCCTCGCGGACCGGCAGGCGCTGCGCGATCTGGTCCAGACATACGCGCACGGCGCGGACCGGCGCAAGCCCGACCTCGTCGCCTCCTGCTTCCTCCCCGACGGCACCCTCACCGTGCACATGGACCCGGGCGCCGAGCCGGTGTCCCGGAGCGGGCGCGAGCGCATCGCCAAGGCCATGACGGGGCTCGAACGGTACATCGCCACACAGCATCTGGTGACCAATCAGCTCGCCACGGTCGACGACGACCGCGCGGAGGCGGAAACGTACTGCACGGCGCACCACATCTACGACGACGAGGCGGGCGTACGCCGTGACCGCGTCATGGCGATCCGCTACCTCGACACATACGCGCGCACGGACGAAGGGTGGCGTATCGCGACCCGCACGCTGCACTGCGACTGGGTCGAGGACCGGCCGCTGACCATCGCGTCGTGAGCGGCGACAGTACCGGGGCCGACGCCGGGACGGAAACGGCGGCGGCCGTCGGAAAGACCTCCGACAGCACGGCGGCGCGCGGTCGCCGCAGCCCCACCCTCATCCTCACCGCACTCGCGTTCGCCGCGACCGCCATCGCGGTCATGCAGACGGTCGTGACGCCGATCCTGCCGCAGTTGCAGGGTCGGCTGAACGTCTCCAGCTCCGCCATCGCGTGGGTGCTGACCGGCAACCTGCTGGCCGCCGCGGTCGCCACCCCGCTGATCGGCCGACTCGGCGACCTGCGCGGCAAGAAGCGCTACCTGCTCATCTCCCTCGCGGCCGTGGCCGCAGGGTCGGTCCTCGCCGCGGTCACCACCTCGTTCCCGATGCTGGTGGCCGGGCGCGTGCTCCAGGGCCTCGGCGGCGGCGTCGTACCGCTGGCGCTGAGCGTCGTGCGCGACGAGTTCCCGCGGCACCGCACCGCCGGGAGCATCGCCGTCATCGGCGCGACCATCAGCGTCGGCTCGACGTTCGGCTCGGTGATGACCGGGCTGATCGCCGACCGCGCCGACTACCACCTGCTGTTCTGGCTGTCCGCGGCCGTCTCGGTGATCTCGATCGCCCTGGTGTGGCTGATCGTTCCCGACTCCGCGCCGCGCTCGGCACCGGGACGCGTCGACATCCTCGGGGCCTTCCTGCTCTCCGGCTGGCTCGCCGCGCTGCTGGCGGCGGTCAGCCAGGGCAGCCGGATCGGCTGGACGGCCCCCCTGGTCGTCGGCGGATTCGTACTGTCCGCGCTGCTGTTCGCGCTGTGGACGTGGTGGGCGCTGCGCTGCCCCGCGCCCCTGGTCGACCTGCGGGTCATGACGCGGCGCCCGGTCCTGCTCGCGGGCCTGTCCGGGATGCTCACCGGCATGGCGATGTACGGCTCGGGCCTGCTGTTCGCGCCGTTCCTCCAGTCCCCCGAGGCCAACGGCTACGGCTTCGGCACCACCGTGCTGGCCGCGTCGCTCTACATGCTGCCCGGCGCACTCGGCAACCTCGCGGCGGCGCCGGTCGCGGGACGCATGATCAACCGGTACGGCCCCAAGCCCGCCCTCGTCCTCGGCCCCGCGCTCAGCGCCGTCAGCTTCCTCGCGCTGCTGCCGCTGACCGGCCATGTCTGGGCGTTCTCGGCGGTGTTCACCCTCTTCGGCTTCGGCCTCGGCCTCGCCTTCGCCGCCATGCCGGCGACCGTCAACGCGAACGTGCCCTCCGACATGACCGGCGTCGCCAACGGCATGAACGCGGTGCTGCGCACCATCGGCGGCGCGGTCGGCGCGGCGATCCTGGGCGCGATCCTGACCGCGGTGACCCTGGGCGGCGACGGCCCGCGAGCCTCCGCACCGAGCCTGACGGCGTACCAGATCTGCTTCGGGCTGCTGGCGATCGGCTGCGTCCTGAGCGCCTTCATCGCCCTGGCCGTCCCGGGGGCCCCTTCGCCGCTGGCCCCTGCCGCGGCAGTACACAACGAACACCCGCGCCCTGAGGGGCCTTCCGAGGCGGCGACGGAGCCTGCGGCAAGCCGGTCGGGAACGGCGAGCGGGTCCCCGAGCGCGTCGGCGACGACCCGGTCGGCCGGTGGGCGGGGCGCGTAGCCTGGTGGGGCGGCGGCCCGGGGCGAGCCAATCGAACATGGGGTCGAACTGTCGGCAACCCCTCGTTGGTTCGGGTGACTGAGGGCCGGGGGTGGCACCTTCGGACATCGGCGAACGTTCCCGAGGTATGGAAGGTGCGGGCGGGGCGGGGACGCTTGGGGGCGCGAGGCAGGATGGGGACGCTTGGGGCTCGGGGCGGGTCGAAACGGGGGCGACTGGGGCTCGGAGCGGGTCGGCAAGTGGTCCGCGGTGGGGCGACTGAGCGCGGGTTCCTGGCCGGGTGAGGGTGCGGGGCGCTATGGTCGGTAGCGATGACCACTCAAATCGTTGTGAGATTGGGGGTCCCGTCCACGCAAGGTGAGTGCTGATGCCTCACTTCGCGAACGGGGATTCCCGGCTTTCCTTCTGGCCGCGCGTGCGCGAGTTCGCCGTGCCGCCCACCATGATCGAGTCCGCGACCGCCCGCCGCCTTGCCGGTGACTGGGCCGGGGCGTGCGCTGCCGCGGGCATCGACGTCGACCTGAACCTGCGTGTGCTGGCCCGCTCGCACGGGCACGAACTCGCGGCCCTTGTACGCGCCGACCTCCGCCACCTCGCCCCGGATCTGCTGCGCTGGCACATGCCGCGTATCGCTCCGGACGGGCAGTTGCGTCCCGGTCTGACCATCGCGCTGGCCCGTTACGGCGCCGCGACCGGTCCCCGAACGCGCGGCCTGTACCTGGTGGTTCGCACGCCGCCGGGCTGGGCCGCGGCCGGGCAGCGGATCAGCCTGGCGCTCTGGGACGGCACGGCACGCGCCCCCGGCGCGTACCGGCAGCCGCACCCCGACCGGCGCTTCCGGCTCGACCTGCACCGGCACTTGTGGGACGCGCGGCGTGCGCACGAGTTGCGTACGCGGGCGGGGGCCGATGTCGGGGTTGCTGCTTCGACGTCCGATCGTTCCGCGTCCGATCCCGCGGGGTCCGCGTCGGCGCGGTCCGCGCCTTCGGGGTTCGCGCCTTCCGAGTCCGCGTCCACGGGGTCGCCTTCAGGATCCGCGCCTTCGGGGTCCGCGCCGACGAGGTTCGCGCCTTCCGAGCTCGCGCATTTGAAATCCGCGTCTTCGGGGTTCGCGCCTTCCGAGTCCGCGCGCTCGGCGTTCGAGTCGTCCGAGTCCACGCCTGAACGGTTCGCGCCTTCGGTCTCCGATCCGACACTGTCTCCGACGGCATACGACCCCCTCGGCCTGGTCCCGGAGGACCAACCGTGCGCCGTGAACCGCTGGGCCGCCGAGGCCGCGATCCTCTTGCGCGCGGAAGGGCGTCCGCCAGGCGGCGTCCTCGTCCGGTTGGGGACACGGCACCGGTTGATCGTGGAACCGGCCGCCGACGCGGGTGACGACGACGGCGCACACCAGCGTCCTCAAGCCATCAACGCCGACGGCGACAGTCCCCAGATCCGGATCTCGAAGGCCCCCGCCTCCACCCAGGCGACCTCCCTCCCCGTACTCCCGGACGCCGCCACCTGGGTCCTTCCCGACCTGGAACTCCTCCGCGCCGGCGCGATCGCGCCCGGGCAGTTGCATCCGCTCGTCGCCGCCGCGCTGGTTCCCGGCTATTCGCCGGACACCGCTCGGTCCGCGCGCGACTCGGGCCACCCGCGCTACATCGACTGCCGGGGCGTACGGCATCGCATCGGTCTCGTGGACGGCGTGCTGACCGCGCTCGACCACCACCCGGACGAGATCCGGCGCGAGGAACTCCTCGCGGCCCTCACCGGAACTCCCCTGCCCTGCCTTCAGGCCATCGACACCGCGCACCGCCGTCCCGACTGCCTCACCGAGATCCGCGAACGCCTCCACCACGGCGACAGCGCCGGTGCCCTCGCCCTCGTCGAAGACCTACTGGGCGCGGACGCGATGCTGCGCGACGGTGAGCTGCGCGACCAACTTGAGGCGGCCGCGCGCGGGCGGATCACGTATGGCCTGTTCCGCGCCGGCCTTGCCGACGGCACGCCACCGGACCACCGCCCATCGCTCGAACATAGGCGGCGTCCGGGTCGAGCCGGACCACGACGCCGCCGAACTCACGCCTACTGACAGGCATTTCGCTCACCAACACCCACCAATTTCCGTACGACCGCTGCCAAATGGCAGTGAGTTCCGCCCCTGCACCCGCAGCGCCTTCGCGCTCGCCCGCGGCACACCCGACTTCGGCAACACCACCGGCACCCCGGGCAAACCCGGCCCCACTAGATCCGACCAGGCCCCGTCAGGCCCGTCATGCCCCATCAGCCCCATCAGCCCTATCAGCCCCATCAGCCCCATCAGGCCTACCAACCCCAAAGGTGATCCCACATGCTCGCAACGCAGCCCGCAGTCACGCCCGAAACCGCCGCGTCGCCCGCGCCCGTCCCCGCGCCCAAGCCGGCCCACACCCACACCCCCAACTCCCCCTCCGACCTGGACGTCGCCGCCGAACTCCTCGCTCTCCTCCGCGACACCACCACCGAACCCCGCCCCAACGCCCAGCTCGACGCGCTGACCCTCGCCGTGGCCGCCGACCTGCCCGTGCTGCTCTGGGGCGAGCCCGGCATCGGCAAGACCGCCGCCCTGACGCAGCTCGCCGCCACCCTCGAACTCCCGCTCACCACCGTCATCGCCAGCGTCCACGAGCCCTCCGACTTCTCCGGCCTGCCCATCGTCGGCGACGACCCCGCCCGTCAAGGCGTCCCGATGGCCCCGCCGGACTGGGCCGTACAACTCGCCGACGCCGGCCGCGGACTGCTCTTCCTCGACGAACTCTCCACCGCCCCACCGGCCGTGCAGGCCGCCCTGCTCCGCCTCGTCCTGGAACGCCGCATCGGCGCGCTGCAACTTCCGCCCGGGGTGCGGATCGTGGCCGCCGCGAACCCCCGTTCGTCGGCCGCCGACGGCTGGGAGCTGAGCCCGCCGCTCGCGAACCGTTTCGTCCATCTCCAGTGGACCCATGAGCACGAGGTGGTCGTACGCGGTCTCGGCGGCACCTGGCCGTACGCCGATCTCCCCCGTCTCGATCCCGAAAAGCTGCCGCAGGCCGTCGAGTTCGCCCGTCGCGCGGTATGCGGCCTATTGGCGGCGCGGCCGGCTCTCATGCACCGCCTGCCCGCCACCGAGGCCCGGCGCGGCGGTCCGTGGCCGTCCCCGCGGAGCTGGGAAATGACGGTCGCTCTCACGGCGTTCGCCACCGCCGCGGACGCGTCCCGCGTCGTTCTCTCGCAACTCGTCAGGGGCACCGTCGGCGACGGACCCGGCCTCGAACTCCTCGCGCACATCGACCGGATGGACCTCCCGGACCCCGAACTCCTCCTCGCCGACCCGAACTCGGCCGAGTTGCCCGAACGCGGCGACCTGCGGCAGGTCGTCCTCGACGGCGTCGTCCAGGCGGTCCGCAACCGACCGGACAAGTCCCGCTGGGACGCGGCCTGGTCGCTGCTCGTCCGCGCCCTGGACACCGGCGCGCCGGACCTCGTGGTCGTGCCCGCGACCACGCTCGCGTCGCTGCGCCGCGAGGAATGGGACGTCCCGGAGTCGATCGGACGCCTTGCCGGGGTCGTGGACATCTCCCGCCGCGCGGACCTCGCAGCCGCCAACGGCTCGGCCGGAACGTCCCGGAGGGTCTCCCGATGACGACACCGACGACACCTATGACACCGATGACACCGATGACACCGATGACACCGATGACACCGACCACCGTGACATCCCCAACGCCCCCTTCCGCCCCCACCACCCACGGACCACCGACCCTCGACCGCGAAAAGCTCTTCGCCGCCCGCCTGCACGCCGCCCGGGTACGCCCCTACCTCGCCACGGCCCTCTTCGCCCTGCACGTGGTGGAGTCCCGGCAAGTCCCCACCATGGGCGTCGACCGGCACTGGCGTTGCTACGTCTCACCCGCCTACGTCGACCGCGTGTCGTTCGAGGAGCTGGCCGCCGTATGGGTGCACGAGGTCGCGCACCTGCTGCGCGACCACCACGGGCGCAGCGACCGCTTCGCAGACGAGCGCGGCCTGACCGGCGCGGCCGAGCGGCTGCGCATGAACATCGCCGCGGACTGCGAAATCAACGACGACGTCTACGGCGACGGTCTGATCCGGCCCAAAGGCGCCGTGTATCCCAAGCAGTTGGAGCTTCCCGAGAACGAACTCATGGAGGAGTACCTGCAGCGGTTCAGACTCGGGCCGCTGACCCAGGACTTCGCCTGGCTGGAGTGCGGCAGCGGTGCCGACGGGCTCGAACGTCCATGGGACCTCGGCCCGGACGGCGCGCACGGCCTCAGCGAGCAGGAGCGCGACGCGGTGCGCTTCCGCGTCGCCGAGGGCATCAGGGGACGCCCGGGAGACGCCCCGGCCGGGTGGCGCAGATGGGCCGAGGAGGCGTTCCAACCGCCGCAGCCCTGGCGGGAGTTGCTTGGCGCGGCGGTACGCGCGGCCGCGTCGTCCGGCGGTACGGGCGAGGACTACACGTACCGCCGACCGTCGCGGCGCTCACCCGTCGTGCCGGGTGCCGTCCTGCCCAGCCTCCGACGCATGCCGCCGCGGGTCACGGTGGTCATCGACACATCCGGTTCGGTGAGCGATGCCGAACTCGGCAGCGCGCTCCGGGAAGTTGCGGCCATCACCCGGACGGTCGGGGGACGCAGGGACCTGGTCACCGTCATGTCGTGCGACGCGGCACCCCAGTCCGTCGGCCAGGTGTGCCGGGCCGAGGACATCCCCCTGATCGGCGGCGGCGGTACGGACCTGGGGGGGGGGGGTGGGGAGGGCTTGCGCNGTGCGACGCGGCACCCCAGTCCGTCGGCCAGGTGTGCCGGGCCGAGGACATCCCCCTGATCGGCGGCGGCGGTACGGACCTGCGCGCGGGCTTCGCGAAGGCCCTGCGCGCCAATCCGCGGCCGGACGTGGTCGTCGTCCTCACGGACGGCCAGACGCCGTGGCCCGAACACCGCCCGCCGTGCCGCACGGTCGTCGGGCTGTTCCCGCGGAACAGGCGCACGTGGAGCGAACACAGCGACGCGGAATACGTCCCCGATCTCCCACCAGAATGGGCCCGGACCGTGGAGATCGGCTGAACGCCCGACGGCTTGCCACCGAGCGACCGCACGCCCACGAACAACACCTCGCCCACAGACGTCGCCTCGCCACAGACAAAGACTCGGCGCAGGGAAGAACTCGCCTCAGAGAAGGACTCGCCGCAGACACGGCCCCCAACGACTCGCCGGCTCTAAATCCCTCGGCCTCGATACCGCCGCAATGCCATGCTGACCGCATGTCCGGATCTGACTCCCCCGGGCGCCCGTCCGTCGCGTCGGCCGCGCCCACCATCACATTCACCCTCGCCGACGACCTCCACCGCTTCCTCCCGCCGCGACTTCGCGAGGGACGGGTGACGGCGGCGGTCGCCGACGACTCGACGCTCGGCCACCTGGTCGAGTCGGCAGGCGTACCGCTGCCCGAGGTCGGGCGGCTGGTGGTCGACGGGGCGCGGACCGATGCGGCGTACCGTCCGCGCGGCGGCGAGGCGGTCGAGGTGTTCGCGGTCGCCCGACCGCAGCAAGTCCCCGGCCCCGGGCTGCGGTTCCTGCTGGACGTCCACCTCGGCGCACTCGCCCGCCGGATGCGGCTGGTCGGGCTGGACACGGCGTACCACAACGACTGCGACGACCCGGTGCTGGTCGAACAGGCGAACGCCGAACGCCGCGTGCTGCTCACGCAGGACCGCGGCCTGCTGCGTCGTCGCAACCTGTGGTTCGGAGCGTACGTGCGCGGGACGCGTCCGGACGTGCAACTCGACGACCTGCTGCGCCGGTTCGCGCCGGAGTTGGCGCCGTGGACGCGCTGCACGTCCTGCAACGGACCACTGTCACGGTTGCCAAGGAGTCAGTGGTGGAGGACGTGGAGCCACGCACGCTCGCGTCGTTCGACACGTTCGCCCGCTGCACCGCGTGCCGCCGCGTCTATTGGCACGGTTCGCACGGCGGGAGGCTGGACGAGATCGTCGCCACCGCGCTGCGGACCGTCGCGGACACCGCCGATCCCGCCGACGCGACCGAGCCGTCGTAGCTCAACGGCGGCAGCCGCGAAGCCAGCCGCAGGCGCGTAGGCAGACACAGAAGCCGAGTCAGAGGCAGAGTCAGAGGCAGAGGCAGAGGCAGAGGCAGTCAACGGGTCCACCGTGGAGGCGAGTTCAATCGCCCTGGCCCCGACGGACCCCCAAGCCGTCCTACCCCGCCTCACTCGCCGTCTGCCGCGCGATGCCGAACTCCGTCACGGGCGGCGCGCAGAAGATGGTGAGGTCGCACGCGACCTGCACGGCCTCCTGCGGTGAGTGGCCCAAGTGCAGTGCGGCACGGGCATATTCCCAGCCGGACCCGATCGCGGCGAACTCGGCGTACGTGACGTCGAAGTCCGAGTCGATCTCGAACAGCTTGCCGTCGAACCCGAACAGGAACGACGAGTGCGCTTCGAACCCGCTCATCTTGCGCTTCGACCACTCGATGTACTCCGCATAGAACTCCAGCACATCGCGCTCGTCCGCGGATGCTGGCATATGGGTGTCGAGGAAGAGGCGCATGAGGTTGACGTCACGCAGGTGGCCCGAGCCGCCGAAGACCAGGTTCTCGCCGATCTTGTAGAGCTTCGTGCCCTCTGTCTTCGCCTGGCCCCAGGTCACCTGCGAGTCCGCCGCGATGACGATGCGGTCTTCGAGGATCTTGCCTGCTATGACGGTCACGCACGCAGAATGGCAGATCCCGGCGCTGGGCGCCGCAGCGAACACCCTTTTGTGGCTGATCAGTTGGATTGTTCGGCCGCGCGCACGGCGGGGGCGCGCGGTGGGGCCGCGCGGCGGGGGCAGGGGTGCGCACCTCGGTCGTGTCTTCACATTCCCCAGGCCCTCCGCCGTGCGGCCGGGACGTTCACCCCGGCGCGGACATCCGCTCAGTCGTCGTCGGGACCGTCGTCGTCCGGACCGTCGTCGTCAGGTCCGTCGTCGTCCGGACCGTCGTCGTCCGGACCATCGTCATCGTGAGCGTCGTCGTCGGGCCCGTCCTGGTCGGCACGGTCGTCGTCCCGGCCGTCCACGTCCGGACCGTCGTCCCGGTCGTCCGGCTCGACCACGAGCACCTTGAACCCCGCGTCGAGGCTCACGTCCACCCGGGTGCCGTCCGCCCGCGTGACGTCGACCTCCCAGACCTCGCGGTCGTCGTCCCCGCCGTCGTCCCCGTCGTCGTCCGCGTCCTCCCGCTCGACCTCGCCCGCGACGCTGCCCGGACCGGCCGCCTGCACCGCCGCCGCCCGTGCCGCGTCCGCGTCCGTCGGTGCGACCGGCGCGTCGTCGCGCTCCGACGCGGATGCGGTCACCGACCCCGACGCCGACTCCGACCCCAATGCCGACTCGGATGCCGACTCCGACGACGACGCCGACGCGACCGCGAGTGTCCCGGCGGTCGCCCCTCCGGCCAAGGCGAGTGCCGCGGCCCCGATCACCAGCTTCCTGCGCATGCCGTCCTGCCTCCTCACGGATCCCGCGGCGGCCCGTCCGGCCACCGCGGCCACTGCCATCGTGCGACGCCGATCCTGAAGGTCCGCTGAACGCGGCCCACCCCGTTCACCCGTACGGCCGCACACGTACGCCCGACGCCGCGCGACGCCCGACGCCCGACGCCCGACGCCGCCCAACGCCCGACGCCGCCACGCGCGCGAACGCGCATTCAGCTCCCGTTCAGGTGCGGCATGTCACGGTTGGAGGGTGCGCATCCTGGTGGTCGAAGACGACACGGACCTTGCCCTGGCCCTCAAACGCGGTCTCGAACACGAGGGCTTCGCCGTCGACGTCGCACACGACGGCACGGACGGGCTGTGGATGGCGACCGAGAACCCGTACGACGCCCTGGTCCTCGACATCATGCTCCCCGGCCTCGACGGCGGCACGCTCTGCGCCCGCTTGCGCGCGGCCGACAACTGGGTGCCCGTCCTGATGCTCACCGCCAAGGACGGCGAACTCGACGAGGCGCGCGCACTCGACGCGGGCGCCGACGACTACCTCTCCAAACCCTTTTCGTACGTCGTGCTCGTGGCCCGCCTGCGGGCGCTGCTGCGCCGCGGTCGACGTACACGTCCGCCGGTCCTCCATGTGGGTGACCTGAGCCTGGACCCCGCCGCCCACCGCGTCGCGCGCGGTGACCGGGCGATCGATCTGACGCCGCGCCAGTTCGCTTTGCTGGAACTGCTGATGACGCGCGCGGGCGAGGTGCTGTCGAAGGCGGTGATCCTCGACCACGTGTGGGACTTCGCGTACGACGGCGATCCCAACATCGTGGAGGTGTACGTACGCCAGCTCCGACTGCGCATCGACGCACCCTTCGGCCGAAACTCGCTGCGGACCGTGCGCGGCGTCGGCTACCGCCTCGACGACGACACATCCGACGGCGGTTCATCCGGCCCCACGCCCCGCCGGAACGGGGCCTGACATGCGCCCCCGCTCCGTCCGCGCCCGGGCCACCGCCGCCGCCTCGCTCGTCGTCGCACTCGCCCTCGCGGTCGGCGCGTTCGGCCTGCTGGCAATCCTGGAGTCCTCGCTGCGCGACGGGCTCGACCGTACGCTCGGCGACCGCGCCCGGGACCTCGCCGCCGTCGCCCCGGGCATCGCAGCCGGCACCGAACTCGACACGGCGGGGGACGAGGACATCGCGCTCGTGGTCGCCGCGGACGGCAGTATCGTCGCCGCCTCGTCCGACGAATTCAGCGCCGCCTCACCACCGTTCACCCTCTTCCTGAACAACGCCCGCAGTTCCGCGGGCGACGGCGAGGACGACACGGACAAGGCGGACGACACGGACGAAGCGGGCCGAGTCGGCAACACGGGCGACGCGGGCCGAGTCGGCAACACGGACAACGCGGCGCAAGTCGAAGACACCGACGAGTCGGACGACAGAGCCGACGAGGACGACCCCGACCTCCGCACCCTCCGCGGCCACGACGAGGACGGCGAGCCCGAGACCTTCCGCGTCGCCGCCCAGGTCGCCGAGGACGGCGGACGCACCGTCTACGTGGCAAGCAACATGGACCGCGTCACCGAACCGGTCGGCACCGTCCGCCTCACCCTCCTCGCCGGGCTCCCGCCCCTGCTCGTCCTCCTGACCCTCACCACCTGGCTCGTGGTCGGCCGCTCGCTGCGTCCCGTCGAGGCGATCCGCGCCGAGGTCGCGGACATCTCCGAACACGCCCTCGACCGCCGCGTCCCGGTGCCGCCCACCGACGACGAGATCGGACGCCTCGCCCGCACCATGAACGCGATGCTCGCGCGCCTGGAGCACGCTGGAGACCGGCAGCGGGCGTTCGTCGCGGACGCCTCGCACGAACTCCAAACCCCGCTCGCCTCGTTCCGCGCGCAACTGGAGGTCGCCCTCGCACATCCCGAGGCAACGGACTGGCCTGGCACCGCGCGTGGCCTCCTCGACGCCGACCTCGCGATGGAACGCCTGGTCCGGGACCTGCTGTTCCTCGCGCGCGAGGACGAAGGCGGCCCGCCGTCGCGTGTGTCGCTCTTCGACCTGGACGACGTGACCCTCGAAGAGGCCGCGCGCCTGCGGTCGGTGACCCCGGTGCACGTCGACACGTCGCGCGTATCGGCGGCCCCCGTGCGCGGTTCGCGGGACGACCTGACACGGCTCGTCCGCAACCTGCTGGACAACGCCGCGCGGCACGCGGAGGGCGTCGTGACGGTGTCGCTGTCCGCGGACGCGCACACCGTGACACTCGCCGTGGAGGACGACGGAGCGGGCGTACCAGTGGAGTTCCGGCCGCACCTGTTCGAGCGGTTCACCCGGGCGGACGCGGCGCGGACCCGTACGCCCGAACGCGCGGGCGAGGGCCGTTCCGGCGGCACCGGCCTGGGCCTCGCGATCGCCCGCACCATCGTGGAGCGGCACGGCGGGACGATCGAGGCGGGCGACCGACCGGACGGCACCCGCGGAGCGCGCTTCACGGTTCGGCTCCCGGTCGCGGCGATCTGACGCGGACTACCGACGCGACGTCCCTCCGACGCGACGTCCCTCCGATGCGACGTCCCTCGGACTCGACGTCCTCCGACGCGACGGCCCGACACGACGATCTGTCAAGGACGTTCGCGCTGTGTGACGATTGCGCCGTACCCGCGCGGGACAATACGGTCGGCGCATGGAGCAGCAGCCCGTCCCCGGCCGTCCCTCGGGGCGCAATCCGTGGATCGCCACCGGGGCCACGGCGGGCGTCGCCCTCGCGCTGATCGCCGCGCTCCTGACCACCGCGGGAAACGGGGAAGCGGCGCCTCCCCGCGACTCGGGACCGGGCGTCACCGCCCGACCTCCCGCCGCGACGCAAGCCCCGGCCGACACGCCGTCGCTCCCACCCACCGCGACCGGCCCCAAGAGCGACTGGAACAACGCCGCCGGCGACACCGACCCCTTCACCGCAGAGGTGTGGTTCCCGGAGCTCGGGCCGACCACGATCCAGAACCGGCCGTACACCCAAGTCGCGCAGGACACCAAGACGTGCAACGCCGCCGAGCCCAAGATGCAACCGCTGCTCGACGACACCTGCATCGGCATCGTCCGCTCGCTGTGGACCAACGGGGCGAGGACGCATGTGGCTCAGCTGTCGGTCGTGTCGGTGGTCGACAAGGCCGCCGCCGAAACTCTCGCCGAACGCATGTCTGCGGGACGCAGCGACGGCGACTGGGTGTCGTTCATCCCCCCGCCGCCGGACTCCGGGCTGCACTTCTCCGAGGAATACCCCACCTGGCACGGCCCCCTCGCGTCCGGCTCCTACCTCGGTCCGTTCGCCAACGGCCACTTCGTGGTCCTCATCGAGGTGGCTCGCAGCGACGGCACGGCGATCGACCCGCCTGCCAAGACCATGCACAGCGACCTCAAGCTCGTCGCCATGGAACACATCAACTACAAGGTGTGGTCCGCGGTCGACCTCGGTCTCGACGAGCACTCAACCGCCCGGCCGACCGACATCCCGGAACCCCCGGTGCTGATCGCGCCATGACAACGGGGAGTCGCCGATGAGCGACGGAAGTTCGCGCTACCTGGGGGCGACCGACGTCCACGTCCTGATCGTCGACGGCGGCCGCGTCCTGCTGCTGCGCCGCGCGCCCGACGCCGACTACGGACCGGGCCTCTGGACGCTCCCCTCCGGCCATGTCGAGGACGGCGAAGACGTCGTCGCCGCGGCCCTGCGCGAGACCCGCGAGGAGACCGGGGTCGCGCTGACCCGCGAACTCCTGCGCTGCGAACTGGTGATGCAGCACCGCGGACCGCTCGCCACCGGCAAGACCCGCAACGGCTGGTTCTTCCGCGCGCTGGGGCTGCCCGGCGGCGCGGGCCGCCCGTACAACGCCGAGCCGCACAAGCACAGCGATCTGATGTGGGCGGACCTGGACGACCTCGACGCCGTGCCGGGCGGCATGGTGGCGTACGTGCGGGCCGGCCTGGACGCGATCGCGCAAGGGCACCCGTACGCCCTGCACTTCCAGGAGCCGGGCACCCCCGTCGCGCACTCCCCCGGCGCGTCGGCGCTCGCGCCGTTGCCGAGCGTGGACCACGTCAACGTGCCGCTGCGCCGTGAGTTCGGCGTGCTGGAGTGGACGCGGATCGGCGGGCCGTGGACCTGGCACCCGGACGAGCCGGTGCCGCCGGGGTTGCCGACCCGGCAGTCCTGGGGCTGGCTGTTCGCCCCCGACGGGCGCGCGCTGGTACTCGCGGCGCCGGACGGCTGCCTCAACATGCCCGGCGGCACCGTCGAGCCCGACGACACCGACGCGTTGGCGACGCTGCGGCGGGAGGCGTACGAGGAGGCGGGGGCGGTCCTCGCGGAGACGGCGTACGTCGGCTACCTGCTCGACCACCAGGGCCTCATGTACGGCGGCGAGCCGAGCGCCCGCGTGCGCACCGCCGCCCGGTTGGCCTCGCTCGGTCCCGCCGCGGTCGACCCCGCGACCGGTTCGACCTGGCGGCGCCTGCTCGCGTCGCCGCGCCTGATCGCGTCGCTGCTCGGCGGCGGGGACGCGTCCGTCGCCGAGGCCCGCGACGCGCAACGGGCCGCGCACGAGCGCCTGGACGTGCCGATCTGCGACGCATGGACGCTTGAGGAGGTCCCCAAGGAAGGTGTCGCCTTCACCTAGCCTCTCCCCGGCTCTCGCCACCCTCCACCTGGGCGGACAGTCCGCCGAGCGCGGCGGAACGGCGGGTCGCGAGCCGGATCGCGCGGTCCGTGGTTGGCTGGGGGCGTTCGGCAGTACCGGCGCCCGGCGGGCGCCGCACCGGCAAGGAGGGCTCCATGGCTGACGACACGACCGAAGCGCGGGACGCTGACGCCCCCGCGGAGGCGGGCAACACGAACGACGACCTCAAGCGCAAGTTCCGCGAGGCGCTGGACCGCAAGCGCGGGGTGAAGACGGACTCGGTCGAGGTCGGCCAGGACGAGCACCCCAAGGTGCACGGCGGTGCCCACGGCCCGGCGGCGCAGCAGCGCACGTTCCAGCGCAAGAGCGGCGGCTGACACCCGGGGGCACAGCACCCGGACCGCCCGTGCAGCACCGTGCAACACCGCTGCAAATCCTGCATCACCCGGGCAGCACACAAGCACCACGTCAGCACCACATCAGCACCAGCACCGCCCGGCACCCGGGGCGGGCCCGACCTTATGCGTCGGCCCGCCCTTCCGGGTGTTCCGCCAGATAGCGCTCGACCGTCTCGACCTTCTTCGTCAGCCCGTCCGTGACCCCGTCGCGGATGTCGGCCTTGAGCGTCATGGTCACCCGCCCACTGCGAGCGCGCACCGCTTCCACAGCGTCCTTGACGACGGCCATGACCTCGTCCCACTCGCCCTCGATGCTGGTGAACATCGCCGTGGTCTCATTGGGCAACCCACTGGCCCGCACCACCCGCACCGCCTCGGCGACGGCCTCCCCCACGTCCTCACCGATCCCCAGCGGCGCAACAGAAAAGGCAACGATCACGACAAACCTCCCGAAACGACAAGGCCCCCGTCAACCCTAACCACCGCGCCCCCTCACAGCCGCAGGCGGCGCCAGGAGTGGGGGCCTTTCCAGTTCTCCTCGCCGCGGGCCCAGGCCACGAAGACGGCCAGTACGTGGGCGGTGGAGTCGATGTCGGCTTGGAAGTGCATCTTTGCGGAGCCGTCGCGGTATTCGACCTGGTAGGGCTCTCCCTCGTCACGCCGCGTCTGTACGTAGTACTGCTCGTCGCCCGGGATGCGCTCGACCACCAGGAACGTGTCGCCTTCCGCGCCGATCCGCTCCAGGAGCCGGTACAGGCCCGGGACGGTCGGCCAGTCGACCGTGTTCCCGTCCTCGCTGCGCACCGATACGGCCAGCAGCTCGCGGCCCTGGTCCGGCTGCTCTTCGCCGCGCACGTCGTCCCGCACGTTCCGCCTCCCCGTTGATCGTCCGGCGGTCGCCCGCCGGTGCGGTCATGCCCGCATCCTGGCACCCGGGGGGGACACCCGTCGCGCCCCGGTACCGTGGCGGCATGTCCGCGTACGACCCGCGCCGCACCGCCCCCGGCCCACTCGGCCTGCCCGCCCGAACCGGGCGTCCGCTCGACGTCGCCGTGGTGGTGCGCTACCGCAAGGCCGTGACCTACGGCATGCACGCGCTGCTCGGGGCGCTGGAGGCGAACCCGCCCGAAGCGGCGCACGACGTGTGGCTGGGCCGCACGGCCGAGGAGACCGCCGAGCTGATCACGGCCGCACTCGACGCCGGTGCCGCGCGCGTCCTGGTGCCCTGGTCGTTCTACTCCCCCGACGCCGAGGCCATGGCCGCCGAACTCGCCGACGTCCGCGCGGCCGTCGACGACCCACGCGTCGTGCACGTCGCGGGCGGCGTGCACGCGACCGCCGAGCCGCAGCAGATCCTCGACGCGGGCTGGGACCTCGCGGCGATCGGCGAGGGCGAGGCCACGTTCGTCTCCCTCGTCGCCGCCCTCGGCCGCGGCGAACCGCTCACCGGCGTCCCGGGCCTCGCGCTGCGCGACACCGACGGCAGGGCCCTGCGCACCGGCACCTCCGTCCGCGGCCCCCTCGACGCAACCCCGTCCTTCGCCCTCGGCCTGCACCGCTTCGGCCCGATCGAGATCACCCGCGGCTGCATCTACAGCTGCCGGTTCTGCCAGACGCCGTTTGCGTTCAGTGCGCGGTTCCGGCACCGGAGCGTGGAGAGCGTGCGGTGGCATGTGCGGGAGATGTCGGAGCGCGGGTTGAAGGACGTGCGGTTCATCACGCCGACGTGTCTGTCGTACGGGACGCAGGACGAGACGCCGGACCTGGACGCCGTCGAGGAGCTGCTGGCCGGGTGCCGGGAGGAAATGCTGCCGCACGGGCGGCTGTTCTTCGGGTCGTTCCCGTCGGAGATCCGGCCCGAGCATGTGACCGTCGAGGCGATGCGGCTGTTGAAGCGGTACGTGTCCAACGACAACGTCATCATCGGCGCGCAGTCGGGTTCGGACCGGATTCTGGACGCGGCGAAGCGCGGGCACGGGGTGCAGCCGGTGCGTGATGCGGTGCGGATCGCGGTACAGGAGGGGTTCCGGCCGAACGTCGACTTCATCTTCGGGATGCCGGGCGAGGAGGAGGCGGACGCCGACGCGTCGTTGTCGCTCGCGGACGAGTTGACGGGTCTGGGGGCGCGCATCCACGCGCACACGTTCATGCCGCTGCCGGGGACGCCGTGGCGGGACGCCGAACCGGCGGTGGTGGCGCCGGCCACCATCCGCCGGTTCGACGAACTCGCCGCGCGCGGCGACCTGTATGGGCACTGGCAGCGCCAGGCCGAGCACGCGCGGCGGCTGGCGGAGACGGCGAAGGCGTATCCGCGCCGCGAACGTCGGCGCCGCGTCTGAGAGTTCGTGCCGTCAGAAGGGGAGCGGGACGAAGCACTGCGAGACAACGGAGTCGACCGGTGCGACCGGCCACAGGGTGAGGCTGCCGTGCGGCGGGATCCACGTCGCCGCGCCGTCCGCGGTGGTGACCCACACGATCACGTTGGTGCGGTTCTCGACCGACGAGGCGATGTACGGGGACGCGAAGTACTCGCTGCCGCACTCCGGGATGAGGTGGGGCTCGGGTACGCCGATGCCGCCCGGGAAGAGGCACACGTACCCCTCGGGGCACAGGTCGGACTTCTGTACGCGGCCGTCCGAGGGTGCCGCCGTGCCGACGCTCGCCGCCGCGTTGCCGGGGCCGGCGACGAGAGCGGCGGCGGCGAGGGCAAGTGCGGCCAGGGAACCGCTGATTCGGCGCAGGGTTCCACGCACGGTACGGCAGGGCGGGCGGAGGTCCACGGTCGTTCCTGCGTCGGTTGCTGCGCCACCGGCCGCGACGGCCGTGGTGCTTGTTGCGGTGGTGGGCGTTGCGGTGGTGCTCGTTGCCGCGATGGTCGTTGCGGCAATGGCCGTTGCGGTGGTGGTCGAGGTACGCATGCCTGCCTCCAGCAGTGTCCCAAGGGCCGTTCCGGGCGTGCCGGGGGAACTCCGCAGTCCCGCACGGCGCTTCACCGCCGACCCCATCGGTTGGTTTCCGCGTGCCGCAATCGAGTCCACCCGTACGGCCCAGCGCGTCCACCCGAACGGCTGTGCCGCGACGCAGCGCGGGCGCGGGCACGGGCCCGGAAAAAGTTCCGAGGCGGTTGAACCCGCTGGAGGGGCGGCCGCGTACTGAGGCTCGACAACACACCGTGTCAATCCGGCAATTTGCCATGGGGGTCCACCATGTCCGTTCGCAGGTTCACGCTGCCCGCAGCCATGCTCACCGCGGTCCTTATGACCGGTTTGACGGCTTGCGGGTCGTCGGACGGCGACGCGAAGTCCGCGGCGCCGCCCGGGAACGCGCCGCAGAACGCCCCGGCGGACACCGGCGGCCAGGCATCCGCGGACGCGCCCGGCCAGAACGCGCCGTCGGCCTCCCCGCCGGACGCCGGGCACGGCTCCGGCCATGATCCGGCCGCCGCCGGAGGGCCGCCCGCGGACCAGGCCAGGGACACCGGTGCGGCCGAACCGGCCGCGGGCGACGAGGTGTTCTTCGTCGCGAACCTGACCGGGACCGAGGAAGTCCCCGGCACTGACGGCAAGGCGGTCGGCGACCAGGACGGCAAGGCCACCGCGTACGTGCGCATCAAGGGCAACCAGATGGCGTTCGCCATCAAGTGGCAGAACATCGCCGCGCCTTCGGCCGCACACATCCACCAGGGCGCGAAGGGTGCGAACGGCGCGGTCGTCGTGCCGTTCTTCGCGTCGCCGCTGCCGGACACCGCAAACGCCGCCACCGGCAGCGTGGCGGTGGCCGATCCTGGGCTGCTCGACCGCATCCGGAACAACCCCGGCAACTGGTACTTCAACCTGCACACCGGCGAGTTCCCGGGCGGCGCGGTGCGCGGCCAGCTCACCAGGCTTGACAAGCCCGTCGACCTGAACTCCGTGCTGAGGACGGGCAAGCCCGAGGGCACGCTGACGGTGAACGCGACCGGCGCGCAGGAGGTCCCGAACAAGGACGACAAGCCGATCGACGACCAGGACGGCCGTGCCGTGACGGCCGTGCGCCCGTGGGGCAACTGCGTTGATTACGCCTTCAGTTGGAAGAACGTCGCACCGCCCACCCTCGGCCACGTGCACAAGGCCCCAGCCGGCCGGAACGGCGATGTCGTCGCCCCGCTGTGGGCGTCCGAGAAGGGCCTGCCGCAGTCGATCACCGGGCTGTCCGGCACCGTCGAAGGCGTGAAGCCGGAGATAGTCGCGGAGATGTCGGCGAACCCCGCGGGCTTCTACACCAACCTGCACACCGGCGAGTTCTCCGGCGGCGCGGTTCGCGGCCAACTCGGCTGAGCAGCATGGCCGTTCGGCAGGGCCGGGCCGCGAACGCGCCCGGCCCCGCCGATTGGCGTGTCAGTGCGCCCCACGCGAGCGCTCGCCCTCCCACACGTGAAGTCAGCCCCGGCGAGGGCAGATCAGCGCGCCTCCGCGAGCCGGTAGGCGTCCAGCGCCAACGACAGCTCCACCACGGAGACCGGGTCGCCGAGCAGACGTCCCGTCAACTGCTCGTAGCGGCGCAGCCGGTTGAGCACCGTATTCGGGTGGTAGAACAGCCGGTTCCCGGCTCGCCGCGTCGAGCCACCCGACTCCAGCCAGGCGCGCAGCGTGCTCAGCAGGGAGTCCCGGTCGGCGCACGGCAGTTCGAGGACAGGACCGAGCGCCCGGGAGATCAGCAGCCGGGCCAGGTCGGGGCTGTCCGCGACCACGGCCGCGGGCAGGCGCTCCTCCAGCACCGCCACCGGTGCGTCCGGGTTGGCGCGCAGGGCGCGTTCGGCCAGGACGCGGCCGCGCGCGAGCTCCGCGGGGCCGTCCACCGCCGGGCTGACGCCCACGCGCAGCCCCGGCGGCGGGTCCAACGCCTTGACCAGGTCGGCGAGTTCGGCGTCCCCCAGGTGGACGATCGCGTGTGCCCGGACGTGCGGCCCCGAACACCGGTGGCCGGACGCCCCGGTCGTCGGGGCCCGCGGCGACGGCGGCGCCGCGCACCACACCGCGCGCATCCCGGACCCGACTTGCAGGCCCCCCGGGGTGCCGGTCGCACCCGCCGTCCCGTGACCTCCGCTCGGCCGTGCACCGCCCCGGGACGCCAAGTGGCCCTGGGCGGGCGCCCCGTCGTCGACCACGCTGGTGAGCGCGAGCACCGCGTACGTCCCGTGCTCCGGCAACCCGAGGAGCATCGCCGCCATCTCGGCCCCGACCGGCCCGGGGTTGCGCGGGTCATGCGGGTCATGCGGATCGCGTGGGTCCCGCGGGTCCTGCGCGGCGCGCAAATCACGTACAGCGCGCGGGTCTTGCGCCTCACGCGAGTCGCGCGGGTCACGCGGATCACGCAGGCTGCGCGGGTCATGCGGATCACGCGGATCGTGCGCGTCATGCAGGGCACACGCGTCGTGCGTGTCACGCACGTCGTGCCCGTCATGCGGCCCATGCCGGTCGCGAGAGCCGCGGCGTTCGCGAGCGCCGCACGTGTCACGCGCGTCGGCGGCGCCGAGCACGGCGCCACCGGCCGCCCGGACCGGCGCGCCGAGGCCCCCGTCGTGCGGGCCGTCTCCCGGGACGCCGCCGAGCAGCGCCCCGACCAGGTCGTCCGAACTCACCGGGGCGTTGCCCACCCCGATCGAGGACACGGGTGCCATAGCGTCATCCCTCGCCGTCGTGCCGGTCAGACCTGGCCGAGCTTGGTGTAACCGCGGAGCAGGTCACGGGAAATGATCAGGCGCAGCATCTCGTCGGTGCCCTCGAAGATGCGGTACAGCCGGACCTGGCGGTACGCGCGCTCCAGCGGGAGTTCGCGCGTGTAGCCCATGCCGCCGTGGATCTGGAGCGCGCGGTCCACGACGCGGTTGACCATGCCGGCGCCGTACAGCTTGGCCATCGAGGAGCTGTGCCGCGGTTCGAGCCCCTGGTCGACCGCCCACGCGGCGCGCAGCACCAGCATTCGGGCGGCCTCCAGTTCGACCTCGGAGTCGGCGATCATCCACTGGATCGCCTGGTTCTCGCCGATCGGCCGGCCGAACGTCTCGCGCGTGTTGGCGTGGTCGACGGCCATCTGCAAGACGCGCTCGGCGATGCCGATGCCGTTGGACGGGATGACGTAGCGGCCCTTGCCGATCCACTTCATGCCGAGCGTGAACCCCTGCCCGATCTCACCGAGGATGTTGCGGGCGGGGACGCGTACGTCCTCGAACACCAGTGAGGCGGGGCCGCCTTCGCCCATGGTCTGGATGAACTCCGACTTCCAGCCCATTTCGCGGTCGACCAGGAACGCGGTGGTGCCGCCGCCGCGTACGCCCTTGTCCTTGTCGGTGACCGCGACGACGATCGCGAAGTCCGCGTCGTTGCCGTTGGTGATGAAGGTCTTCTCGCCGTTGAGGACCCATTCGTCGCCGACCTGACGGGCCGACAGCTTGATGTTCGCGGCGTCGGATCCGGCGCCCGGCTCGGTGATCGCGAAGCACGAGACGCGGTCGCCGGCGATCGTCGGGAGCAGGTACTCCCTCTTCTGGTCCTCGTCGGCGAAGTAGAGGATGTTGTCCGCCTCGCCGCCGAAGCGGAACGGCACGAAGCAGCGGCCGATCTCGGTCCAGATGAGCGACTGGGTGACGGCCGGGAGGTCCATGCCGCCGTACTCCTGCGGCGTGGACAGGCCCCAGAAGCCGAACTTCTTCGCCTTGAGCTGGAGTTCCCGCAACTCGCCGGGCTCCAGGCTCGGCTGGTGCGCGCGTTCGCGGCGCAGCACCTCCTGCTCCAGCGGCATCACCTCCTTGGCGATGAACGCCCGGGCGGTGTCGCGTACGGCTTTTTGCTCGTCGGTGAGCGCGAAATCCATGGCTGCCTTCGGGTGCCGGCGCGGCCCCCCGCGGTGCCGCGCGCCGTTTCTGGTTAGCAGTGCTAATTTAACGCAGGCTAGCTGGAGCGGCGGCGTCTGGGAAGACCCGCCATGATGGCGCCATGAGCGAGATCGGCAACGAAATGGTGGAGGAGGCGATCCCGGTCCTCCGGGTCGCCGACGCGCAGGCGGCCGTCGCGTGGTACGCGCGCCTCGGCTTCGGCAAGGAGTGGGAGCACCGCTTCGAGCCGCACTTTCCGGCCTTCGTGTCGGTCGCGCGGGGCGGCGTACGGCTGTTCCTGTCCGAGCACGAGGGCGACGCGCGTCCCGACACCCTCGTCTACCTCCGACTGAACGACGTCGACGCGGTCGCCGCGGAGTTCGGGGCGCACGTCGAGGAGCAGCCCTGGGCGCGCGAGGTGCACCTCACCGACCCGGACGGGAACCGCGTGCGCGTCGGCACCCCGTCGCTGTTCTAGACCCATCCCAGCCTCGTCCCTGTTCTGGACGCACCGGAACCCCCGTCGCTCTTCCAGGCGCAATCGCTGTCCGCCGCAACCGACGTGAAGAAATTACCGCCTGGTAACCACGGAACGCACGCGAAATCGCGCCGAAGACACGTCCAAGGCACTCCGAAGGCACATCGGAGGCACATAGGGAGCACATCCGGAGCAGGCCGAAGGCACACGGCCGAGGGGGGGGGGGGGGGAGGAGC
>NZ_JBPKBH010000011.1:101984-131255 GCF_051388915.1 Yinghuangia sp. YIM S09857
GCGTCGCGTGTGGGTCACGCACGTAGGTCACGCACGTAGGTCACGCGTGTGGGTCACGCGTGTGGGTCACGCACCTAGGTCACGCGTGTGGGTCACATGCATGTTCGTTACGTGTGTAGGTCCCAGACGTGTCACGCGTGTAGGTCGCGCGTGTGCGTCACGCCTGTTGCCCGGACCGCAATCGTCACCGGTAGTCGATCGTGTTCTGGTACACGCTCTTGAGCGCTCCCGTCCACGCCGTGTTGTACCCGTCCGCCTTCCGGTGCTCCCAGAACTCGCGGAACGTGTTGGCGCGGTGCTTGATGAAGGTCTGCCAGATGTTCCCGGGATCGCCCTCGCCATAGATGTCGTTGCCCTCATTGGTGCTGTCGGCGATGTCGATGAGCGCCCCGGCGACGCGGCCCTCGACGGTGTCCCCGTCGTCCCATCCGGCGGTGCTCCTGTTCGGCGTCTCCAGGTTCATCGACGCGCCGCTGGGCCAGCGGTAGTACGGGTCGTTGTAGACGCCGGCCGGCAGCCACTCCGCAAAGCCCTCGACCCACGCGCAGCCGGTGGACGACTTGGCCGACACGCCGTGCGGGCTGCAATTGGGGATCGGCGGTGTCTTGTCCTCGTACACATCGTCCATGAGCGCGTGGGTTATCTCGTGGGCAACGGTCATGCGGGAGTCGGGCGCGGTGCCCTTGAGGAAGGCCTGATCGGCCGCGCCGCTGTAGTAGTTGCCCTCCTGCGACCCGGGCGCCCAGTTCAGGACGAGCTGACGGCAGGTGGTGTCGAGGGCGTCCCAGCAGGTACTGCCCGGCACCCACAGCCACACGTCGTTGGCCACGTCGAACGCCTGGAGCGCGCGCATGAGACTCGCGTCGGTGGGCTTGGTGGTGCCGAGGTTCGCGGTGGTACCGGTCTTGACGTTCGCCACCGTTTTGGTCTTGAAGACGTAGCTGCTGCCGGTGCCGGTCTTCTGCACCTTCCAGCGGGAGTTCGTGGTGAACATCTTGACGTAGACGTCCTGCCCGGCCGACGTGCCGTCGGTGTTGGCGAAGCAGATCTTGTACGCCCCGGTCGAGCTGGTCACTCCGCTGCCGAGCAGGTCGTGCGCGTTGCTCTCGTCGGAGTCCCACGCCTGCACGCCGGCGTTGACGACCGGACGGGTCTTGCCCTTGTTGTCGACGTAGACCCATGTGCCGGTGACGCACGCCTGCGGCGCGGCGGCAGCGGCGGCACTGGGCGCACTGCCGTCGGGGGTCGCGGTGCCGGTACGCGGCTGCGCGTCGTCGCTGCTCGGCGCGGGCTTGGCCTCCTCCGGCACCTCCTCCGGCCGACGAAACGGCGTGACCGGCTGCGGCTCGACCGGGGCCGGAGTGTCGACGGCCTCGCCCTCGGCGGGCGGGACGATGCCGAGCACCGACGGGCTGCCGCCGGATCCGACGGTGAGGAAGACCGCGTCCTCGGCGGCCGAGACGCCCCGCTCCTCGTCCTTGAGCGCGCGTATGCGTATCTCCGCCGGTCCCGGGGCGGACGCGGCGATCTTGCCCTCGTACGTCTTGGCCTCGCCCTTCTTGAACGAGCCGGACGCGTCGGCGCGGTTGATCCGGCCGCCGTTGACGGGGGCGGCGTCGTCCTGGGTGCGACTCGCGAGGCCGGCGGGCGGCGTGGCCCAGGTCAGGCCCGCGGGCAGGTCGGCCTCGATGCGCACGCCCTTGGCGGCGTACTGCGAGGTGACAGTGAAGCGCACGGTGGCGGTCTCACCCAAGGCGGGCGTACGGTCCACGCTCGCGGCCACCGAAAAGCAAGTGCGCTCCTCGCTCTCGACCGGCGTGTTGGGGTTCGGGAGCAGCGTGCAGGGTCTCGGTCCGGCCGCCTTGCCGGACGAACCCTGCTTGGCGTACGCCGCCACCCCGGTCGCCCCGCTGAGCAGGACGGCTCCCATGGTGACGAGCAGGATGCGTTTGCGGACGATCCGCCGCGGCGGCTTCTTGTGGCTCGTGGTGCCCGAGATACCCATGATCGCCCGACACTACCGACGGGCGAAATCACGCCACTATCCATGAGGCGAGAGGTTCGATCAGCGCAATTCGGCCTGCGTACGGCCGTGCGGGGCAACCGAATTACGACATTTGTCGGCTGTGACCGAACTGCGCCGTCCGCAACTCGGCCGTCCGCGAGGTCAGAACGCCTCGGCCGCCTCCTGGGCGAGGCGGTCCTCGTACTCGGCCGCGTCGCCGCTCACCCCGACGCCGCCGACCGGCTTGCCGTCGCGCAGCAGCGGGTGGCCGCCGCGCCCGAGGTACCAGCCGCCGATCTCGGTGAAGCTCTGCGAGAACGCCGGGCGGTCGGTCATGAGGCCCTCCATGAACGCGGTGGTCCGCCCGAAGGACGCCGAGGTCCGCGCCTTCGCCACCGCCAGGTCCGCGCTGAACCGCAGCGCGCCGTCCATGCGGTGGAACGCGACGAGCGTCCCTGCGGAGTCCACGACCGCGACGCTCACGGCCGTCCCGGTCGCGGCGCACTTGGCGACGATGTCGGCCACGATGGCGCCCGCGGCCGCCGAGGAGACCTCGTACGCCGCCACCGTGCCCGCGCCGCCCTGCCCGCTGCTGGTCTCGCTCATCCCGCCGCGCCCCTTTGAACGTCTTCGAACGTCATTGCACGTGTTCGCACGTCGTGATCGCCGTGCGATGCGCCGGACGCTAACGGCAGGCCCCGACGGCTTCAAGGGCCGCCGGGGCCGCCCCGCAACTGGTCCATGAGGCGGCGGTCGCGCTTGGTCGGGCGCCCGGTCCCGCGGTCGCGGACGCCGAGGGCCGCGGCGACCTCGCGCGGCGGGGGCGGCGGGCTGTTGTCGGTGTAGCACTCGGCCGCGACGGGGGCGCCCACGCGCTTCAGGATGAGTTTCGCGACCACGACGATCCGCTCCCGGCCGTCGAGGCGCAGCCGCACCTCGTCACCGACCTTGAGCGACTGCGCGGGCTTGACGCGGTCGCCGTTGACGCGGACGTGGCCCGCCTTGCACGCGGCCGCGGCGATCGAGCGGGTCTTGGTGAGCCGGACCGCCCAGATCCAGGCGTCCACGCGCACGCTCGCCGGGGCGTTCCCGTCGGTTCCTGCCATGCGTACGACTCTAATGTCTGATGCGGGCGCCTCTGATGCCGACGGCTCCGGAGCGGTCGGCTCGGGTACGAACGGCGCGGGTACGAACGGCGCGGGTACGGACGGTTCGGGTACGGACGGCTCCGATGCGGTCGGCTCGGGTACGACTCACGCGGGTACGACGGACGCGGGTACGACGGACGCGGGTGCGATGGAGTCCGGCGCGGCTACCGCGAGCGGTCGTCCCCCGCGGCCGCCCGGCGCGGCCCGCCGCCCGCCGTCGTGCCCGGGCGCCGTTGCAGAAGCTCGCCCAGTCCGCGGCGGGTCGTCGCGAGGACGACCCGGTCACGGGCCTGGAGCACATACCCCTGGTGCAGGCCCCAGGCCAGTTCGGGCCGACGGTGGGCGTCGCCGATCGTCGGCGTGAGGCCCCGCCGGTCGCGCGGATCGGCGAGGTCGAGGGCGAGGACGCGCCACGCGCCGGGCCGGAACGCCTCGTCGACCGTACGGCCCAGCAACTCCGGGTGGTTGCCCACCTCCAGGGCCACGAAGACCAGCACCTTGCGCTCCACCGGCAGTGCGCCGAGGATCTGCCGTCCCATCATCGCCGCCGCGAACGACGGTGCGGCGAGCGTGGACACGCTGCGGCTGCGCGTCGTGGCCTGCGGGAAGGACGCCCGCATCGCCTGGTTGACCACCGCCGCGAAGTCGTCCTCGAAAAGCCGCATGACCACCCGGATGTCGGGCTTGAACTCCCGTGCGTACAAGGCTGTTTCGAGGTTGCTTCCGTCGCTGCTGGTGAGCGCGAGCACGGCCTGCGCGCGCTCGATCAGGGCCGACTCCAGGACGCCTTCCTGCGTCGCGTCGCCGAGCACCACCGGCACGTGCAGCGCCCTGGCCAGGGCCACGCCGCGCGCCTGGGGATCGCGTTCCACGCACACCACCGAGACTCCGAGCGCGTGCAGCCGGTCGAGGACGCGGCTGCCGACCCGGCCGAGACCCATCAGCACGATGTGGCCGGTCAGTCCGCGGGGTGGCTGGCGCAGCGCGGTCGCGGTGCGGAACGAGCCGAGAGCTTGCAGGACCACCGCGAACAGCACCGGCAGCAGCGCCAACCCCGTGAGCCCGGAGAGCAGTTGGAGGATCTGACGGCCCTTGCGCTCGCCGATGGCCGGGTCGCCCATGCTGAGCAGGTCCAGGACCGACAAGTACGCGGCGCGCAACGGCGGTTCGCGCGTGACCCGCCACGTCAGCACCGCGAACAGCGCTTCCAGCGCGACCAGTATCGCGACCGCCAGCATGAGCCTGCGCGAGAACAGTTCGCCGAACGGCACGCGCGGCAGCTTCCCCAACGACCGCCTGGGCGCGGCGGTTTCGGGCAGCGCCGACTCGCGGGTCACCGCCTCCAGCACCACCCGGCTGCGGGTGAGGGACGCGGTCTCGACCTCGTCGTCCTCGGGCAGCAGCATCGGGCCGCGCGGCGGGATCGGGCCCTCGCCGCGCCGCTCGGACGCGGTGTCGGACAGCAGTGCGAGCGTGCACAGTTCGCCCAGGTCCATGGAGACGACCGGCTCTCCCGCGGCGCGGTCCGCCGCGCGCAGGAGCAGGCCGTCCGCCTCCACGATGCGGCTGCGCTGCCCGGCGAGCGCGGCGGCGACGAGCGCGGGGGCCGCGGTGTCCGCGTCGGACAGCACGGTCACCTCGGCGCCGGGCGCGTGAGCGGTGGCGCGGGACAGCAAGTCCTCGACATAGCGGCCGAGTTTGCGGTTGAAGAGACGGATGACCAGGCGCACGGACGGGTTGACGCGGCGGGCCCGGAGAGCCGCGTGGATGTTCGTCTGGTCGTCGGTGTACGTCAGGGCGACCGCTTCGGCGTGCTGCACCCCGACTGCCAACAGCGCCGCCTCGCTGGGCTCGGCGGCCTCGCGTACCGTCACCGCGAGCCGTTCGCCGCGGGCGAGTTCCGCGATCAGCGGGCCGTTGCCGGACTGCGCGGAGGGCACGAGCGCGGTGACGGGCCGCTCGTACAGCCGCACGAGTTCGCCGGTGAGCCGGTACGCGAGGGCGTCGTCCCCGCACACGACCATGGGCGCCGGCGGCGGGACGGGCGGCTCGGCGGACGCGGGCGCGGGAGCGGCGGCCGGATCGGGGGCGGCGTGCAGGTCGGGCGTCCGCCCGGGTGCGGCGGTTCCGTCACGGGTGGGGGCGGCCTGCGCGGGGACGGCGGAGGCCGCCTGGATGTCCGGACCGCCGGGAGCGCCCGGGTCGCCGGGGGCACGGGGAGCTTGCGGAGGACTCGGAATGCCCGGGGCACCCGCACGCGCGCCACCGGTGCCCACGCCACCCGCCCTCGCACCACGCGCCTCCGGGCCATCCGGACCCGGCTCACCCGCGCCCACGTCCGCCCGCGCACCCGGCCGGGTCTGGTCGGCGGGCCCGTCGGCCGCCTGATCGGGAGCAATCGCCACCCCACCACCCTGCCGCAACGGTCCGACTCCGGGGCGTGAACGACGCGGTCAATCCGCACACCGGCGCATTCCGGGTGCCCAGCTTGTCCAGTTCGGCGGAGTCGCGCGCCCGGCATCCGCCCCTAGCGTTCGGCACTCGACCACCGCGTCCGGTCCCCTGCCCGGGGCCGGACGCGCGCGCCGCTGGAGGTTTGCCGATGGGCTGGATCGTTCAGGAGTACCGCGACGACGACCTCGCGGCCGTCGTGCACCTCATCGACACGACGTCGGGCCTCGGCCCGGACTCGGTCTTCTCCGTCTCCGAGTGCATCACCGCCCTCACCGCCCGCCAGCCCGCCGTGGTGGCGCGCCGCGACGGCGACGTGGTCGGCGCCGCGCTCGCCACCGTCGCGGAGGGCCGCGCCTGGGTGATGCGCATCGCGCTGGCCCCGGCGCTGCGCGGCCTCGGCCTGGCCAGCGCGCTGCTGCTGGCGCTGGAACGGCGCCTGGTCGAGATGCGCGTGCGGCGCATCGCGTACGTGCTGCCGGAGGAGGACCTGCTCCAGGAGGGCCTGGTCAACGCGGGGTACGACCGGCGCCCCGCGGTGGCGTACTTCGAGAAGCTGGAGCCCGTGGACGACCGCGCGGCGGACGTCCTCGACCGGCTCGGCGGGCGCGTACTGCCGGGCGACCTGTGGTCGCGTCTCGCGGGCATGGACGAGGAGAAGACGCTGATCGAGCGGCGGGTGGTCCTGCCGCTGGCCGATCCCGGGCGCGCCGAGCGGCACGGGGTCGAACCGCCGCGCGCCATCGCGCTGTTCGGGCCGCCGGGCACCGGGAAGACCACGTTCGCGCGGGGCATCGCGTCGCGGCTCGGCTGGCCGTTCGTCGAACTGCTGCCGTCGCGGCTGGCGGACAGCGGCAACCTGGCCGCCGCGCTGCGCGAGGCGTTCGCGCGGCTGGCCGAACTCGACCGCGTGGTGGTGTTCATCGACGAGGTCGAGGAGATCGCGCCGGTGCGGCAGTTCGAATCCGCGGCGCCGCCCGGCGGAACGCACTCCGTGACCAACGAACTCCTCAAGCTGATACCGGCGTTCCGGGAGCGCAGCGAGCGACTGCTGGTGTGTGCGACGAACTCGGTGCGGTCGCTGGACCCGGCGTTCCTGCGGCCCGGGCGGTTCGACTACGTCATCCCGATCGGCACGCCCGACAACGCGGCGCGGCGGGCCATGTGGAGGCGGTACGCACACGCGCGGCGCACCGACGTCGACCTTGAGGCGCTGGTCCGGGCCAGCGAGCTGTTCACGCCCGCGGACATCGAGCACGCCGCGCGGATCGCCGCGCAGGCGTCCTTCGAACGCGACCTCGACCTGCCCGCGCCGGGCGTCGCGGGGGCGGGCACGCGGGACTACCTGGAGGCGGTGGCGCAGTGCCGCCCGACGGTGACGCCGGGCATGGTCGCGGACTTCCGGGTGGACATCACGACGCACGCGCGGGTGTAGGTGCGCCCCCGCGCGGCGTGCGCGAACGCCTGCCGGGTCGGCGCGGAGGTGGTTGCCGCGAGGTACACCCCCCGCGGTTGCCTCAGGGCGTCGCGGCGTCGAATCCGTACGACAGCGGCTCGCCGGTGCGGCGCCGGTAGACGTACATCGCCTGCACCTGCGCCTCCGAGGCCGGTGTGTCCACGGCGCACGGGTAGACGACCTGGAGCACCGAGGGCCGGTCCACCACGCGCACGGTGAGCCCGTCCGCGGGTCCGCCGCCCAGTGTCGCCACTTCCCAGTCCACCATGGTTCCTCCGGATCAAGCTCTGCCCCGAGCAAGGAATCGAGCCAACTGTAGAGACAGTTCGCGGCCGCCCCGGCGCCGGGGCGGCCGGCGGCACGCCCCCCGCCGCGTGCGGACCCGGCTGCACCGCGCACACGGATGCGGGGTCCCGGGGGCGGACGTCCGGGCACCGCGTAATCTACATGAGGGTAGATCCAGCTGCCCGGCCTGTCCGCCCATCGAACTACCGGAAGGTTGCCGCCGGTTGTCCGCAGTCTTTCGGAGTCGGATTCAGCGGGTGCATCCGCGGTGCGAGGCGCCGGGCGCACCGGCCGCACCGGGCTGCGAACTGCCGTACGACGATGGCCTGGAACCGCCTGCGGTGGCGCTCGCGGGCCGGGCCGCCCGGTTGCCCGGCCTCGTGCGCCGCGCGGTCCGGGAGGGCGGGAACCGACGCGCGGGGACGTCCGTCTCACCCCGCATGGACGCCGCACAGGACACCGCCTCCGAGCCCCACGATCCGCGCGACGACGGGCGCCACCTGCTCACGGTGATGGCCGGCGTCATGGTCGTCCTCATCGCGATCGCGGTCGTCCTGGCCGGGGACTGGGGGAACGAGGAGGACCCCGCGAAGCCCGAAGGCACGCGGATCGACACCCGGACGCTGAGCTGGGACCCGCAGGACTTCGGCACGGTCTTCGCGGTCGCGACGTCCTGGCGCGAGTACATCGCCACCCGCTCGGACGACGACCGCCGCGCCGCGGCGATGGCCGCGCCCCCGACCGACTTCACGCGCAACGTGGTGGTCACCGCGTCGGTCTCGACGAAGTGTGAGAAGGCCACCGCGCTGCGGCTCTACGCGGACGGCAGCAACCTGGGCGTCGGCGTGGACCTGCCGGGCAACGCCGCCGACAACTGCGCCAGGCCCAATTTCGCCATGGCCGACTTCGAGGTTCCGCGCGAACTCCTGCCGCCCGCACCGGTGTTGGACGGCAACAGCCCGCGGGCCGCAGGTGTCGGCATCCTGCGCAGCACCGCGCTGGTGTCCGCGCAGCCGGAGCTGGGCGTGGTCGCCGCCGAGGTCCCGGACGTGGAGGCGGCGCGCTCGTGGCTGGCCGGGCTCGGCGGTCTGCCCGGGGCGCAGGAGATCTCGGCGCCGAAGGACCTGGCGGCGGCGTACCGGCATCCGGAGACGGCGACGTACGACCTGTCGCGCGAGCGGACGTTCGCGTTCCTGTACCCGGTGTGCGAGTCGTACACCACGCAGTTGCGGCACGGGCCGGACGGGCGCCTGGAGTTGGCCAAGTCCGAGGCGCCGGAGGCCGGTTCGGGCCCGGTTCCGGCGGCGACCGAGTCGTGCGCGCCCACGGCGTACCGCCTGGCGGTGTTCTCGCTGGCCCCGGACGAGGTACCGGCGCATCCGCCGATCCTGCACATCTTCGTGGCGGGGTAGAGCGGGGGCGCGAGGGCCGGCGAAGCCCGCAACGGGATCCCGGTGGCCCGCGGCCTCCTGTGACACGTCCCCCGCATTTGCGGATCGCGCCGAACCTGGGAAGCCTGGGAAGACCGGCTCATCCGGCCCCGCCGGCCCCCGGAGGCGTACATGCGCACAGCGCGGCAACCCCAGACCCCGGCCCCAGGGCGCAAGCACCGCGGGATCCGCAGAACCCGCTCGATCCGCAGTCTCCTCGGCTTCACGGTGTTCCGCGGACCCCGCAGGCTCCGCCCCCGAGCAGCCCTCGTCGCCGGTACGGCCTGCGCACTCGTGCTGGCCGCGGGACCGTTCCCCGCCCAGGCGGAGGACGGCGTACCGACACCCGACACCCTGCGCGAAGCGCTGCTCGAACCGCTCGACCTCGGTCCCGACGTCGAGCAGAGCGAACCGTCCCCCGACGACGACGGCACCGGTCCGACGGGCTGTGCCGCGCTGGACGACCTCCGCGGCTCCCGCACCCAGGACACCGCCGACCCCTGGCCCGAGGTACAACTGAGCGCGGGCAGCGTGGTCATCCAGCAGAAGCTGACCGCGGGCCCGCCGGAGAGCATCGCGGCCGGGCACGCGGCGATCCGCGACGCGCTGACGAGCTGCACGACCCTGACGTTCCCCGGCTCGGACGGCGGCCCGCCGCTCACCCTCAACCTCTCACCCGTCAGCTTCGGCGGCCCCGATGCCGTGGCCCTGCGCATGGACGGCACGTACGCGGGCGTCTCCGTCAACGGCTACCTGGCCCTCGAACCCCTCGGCGCCGTCGAGTTGCTGTACGTCTTCTTCCAGGCGGGCGGCGACTCCACCGAAGCCGCCGCGGCCGTCTACGCCATGGCCGTCGACAAGATCCACCTCATCGTCGGCCCCGCCGCCGGACCGCCGCAGCCGCTCGCCACGCCGATCCCCGGCACGACCATCTGACCGGCGTGGCGGTCGAAGTCTGTGACGCGAACTCGGTTGTCCGCCGGGCGCGGGAAGACCCCGTGCCGTCCGCTCCGCCACCGCAGCTGCACTACCGTGCGACCGACGGACACGATCGGGGCGGCGGGTGGCAGCGGAGACGGCGGCGCGACCACGCGACCAGGCCGCCGCGGGCGTCGCCTACGGCGTCGCCGCGCAACTGGTCTGGGGCGTGCAGCCGCTGTTCTGGCCACTGCTGGACGGGCTGGCCACCCCGCTGATCGTCGCCCACCGCATCACGTGGTCGTGCCTGGCCGCCGTCCTCGTCACGCTGGTCGGCAGGGTCTCGCGGGGAGACGTCGCGGCGTTGTTGCGCAGCCCGCGCGACCTGCGCTCCCTCGGGCGCAGCGGCCTGATGCTGGGCGGGTCGTGGGCGGTGTACATCTACGCGGTCGTGTCCGGCCGCGTCGTCGAAGCGTCCCTCGCGCTCCTCGTCGCACCCCTCTCCGGCGCGCTCGTCGGGGTGGCCGTGCTGGGTGAGACGATGCGGCGGGCGCAGTGGTGCGCATGCGGCGTGGCGGCGGTCGCGCTGGGCGTGTTGGTGGCGACGCACCGCGGCGTGCCGTGGGTGGCGTTCGCGATTGCCGCGACCGTCACTGCGTACGGCTACGAACGCAAGCGCCGACCGCTGCCCGCGGCCGCGGGGAGCGCGGTCGAGCTGACCGCGATGCTGCCGTTCGGCCTGGCGGTCATCGTGTGGACGACCGTACGAGGCGGCGGGGGCACGCAGTTCGACCCGGTGATGCTGCTCCTGCTCCCGGCCGCCGGGCTGATCACCGCGCTGCCGAGCCTCCTGCGGCTGATGGCGCTGCACCGTATGCCGCTGTCCGGCTTCAGCCTGCTGATGTACGTCAACCCGGCCCTGCAATTCGCGATCGGTGTCGGCCTCCGCCACGAGCCGATGCCCGCGGCTCGCTGGACCGGCTTCATCCTGGTCTGGGCCGCGCTGGCCGTCTTCGCCGCGGACGCCGTACGCCGGGGCTCTCCGCGGTCGGCCGCTGCGCCGGGTCCGGCCGAGGTCCGACCCGACGGCGGCTGACGGTCGGCGGCGCGTCCGACTCGGGCTGCGGGATGCCGGGGGTGGTGCGAGGGTAGGGGATGGGTCCCGTGGAAGGGTGCCGGGGTCCGCCGCACGTATCGCTCGGGGTTTCGGTGATCGGAAGTTACCGCGGAACGTCCCATGAGTCCCACGCAAAGACTTGCATCCCTGCCCTGCGGCCGCCGCGGCAAGTGGGCGGTGGTGGTGGTCTGGCTCCTGCTGCTCGTGGTGGCGGGGCCGCTGGCGGGGAAGTTGGCGGACGCGGAGGACAACCAGGCGTCGAGTTGGCTGCCGGGGAACGCGGAGTCGACGAAGGTCATCGACGAGCAGGAGAACTTCGAGGCCACGACGACGATGCGGGCGGTCGTGGTCTACGAGCGTGTTGGGGGGATCACGCCCGCCGACGTGGCGAAGGCGACCCGGGACGCGGCCGCGTTCGCCTCCGCGCCGCATGTGGTGCCGCCCGTGGTGGGGCCGGTCGTGTCGCCGGACGGACAGGCGATGCAGACGATCGTGCCGATCGCGGTGGGCGAGGAAGGCTGGGAGAACCTCACCCCGGCCGTGGACCGGCTGCGGGACGTCGCGGGTGCCGATGACCAGGGCATGACGACGCATGTGACGGGACCCGGCGGCATCGGGGCCGACCAGGCGGAGGCGTTCGAGGGGATCGACAGCACGCTGCTGACCGCCACGGTGGCGGTGGTCGTGCTGTTGCTGCTGCTGACCTACCGGAGCCCGGTGTTGTGGCTGTTCCCGCTGCTGGCGGCGGGGGCGTCGCTGGTGGTCTCGCAGGCGGTCATCTATCTGCTGGCGGAGCACGCGGGGCTGACGGTCAACGCGCAGAGCGCGGGCATCCTGATCGTGCTGGTGCTCGGTGCGGGGACGGACTATGCGCTGCTGCTGACCGCGCGCTACCGCGAGGAGTTGCGGCGGCACGAGGACCGGCACGAGGCGATGGCGCTCGCGCTGCACCGTGCGGGCCCGGCGATCCTGGCGAGTTCGGCGACGGTCGTCATCTCGATGCTGTGCCTGCTGGCGGCCGAGATGAACTCGACGCGCGGGCTCGGCCCGGTGTGTGCGATCGGCGTACTCGTGGCGCTGGCAGCCATGTTGACGCTGCTGCCCGCGCTGCTGGTGGTCGTGAGCCGGTGGGTGTTCTGGCCGGTGAAACCGGGGTTCGGCAGCGACGAGCCGACCCGGACCGGACGTTGGGCGCACATCGGCCGCGCCATCGCACGGCGGCCGCGCAAGGTGTGGATCGGCACCGGCCTCGCGCTGGCCGCGTGCGCGGTCGGGCTGGTGTCACTGAACGCCACCGGCCTCAGCGCGGCGGACGGCTTCACCGACAGGCCGGACTCGGTCGTCGGCCAGGAGGTCCTGGACGAGCACTTCCCCGCGGGCACCGGCGACCCGCTGTCGGTCATCGCCAACGCACCGGCAACTCCCGCGGTGGAGGCGGCCGTACGCGCGGATCCCGGCGTGTCTGCCGTGACACCTCCGGCAGTTGCCGAGGGACGGGCGTTCTTCCAGGCCACGGTCAACGACCGCCCGGACAGCGACGCCGCGAAGGACACGGTCGACCGGGTACGCGACGCGGTGCACGCGATCCCGGACGCGGACGCCCGGGTCGGTGGCGGCACCGCGGTCATCATGGACGCCGAACGCGCCGCCTCGCAGGACAACAAGGTGATCATCCCGCTGGTCCTCGTCGTGGTCCTCATCATCCTCGGCGTACTGCTGCGCGCCCTGGTCGCGCCGGTGCTGCTGATCGCCACGGTGGTCCTGTCCTACGCGGCGGCACTCGGGATCAGCGTGTTCGTCTTCGAGCACGTATTCGACTTCGCCGCCCAGGACAACGCGTTCCCGCTGTTCGTCTTCGTGTTCCTGGTCGCGCTGGGCATCGACTACAACATCTTCCTGATGACGCGCGTCCGCGAGGAGGCCGCCCACCGCGGCACGCGCGAGGGCGCAGTCGTCGGCCTGGCAGCCACAGGCGGGGTGATCACATCCGCGGGCCTGATCCTGGCCAGCACGTTCGCCGTCCTGGCGACACTGCCGGTCGTGGCGTTCACCGAAATCGGCTTCGCCGTGGCCCTGGGCGTGTTGCTGGACACCCTGGTCGTACGGTCGGTGCTGGTCACTGCGCTGACGGTGGACCTGGACCGCAAGATGTGGTGGCCGAGCCACTTGTCGAAACCGGAGGCGGAGGAGTGGACGTCGCGGACAACCGGCGCCCCGGCCCGCCGGGAGTGAGCGATCCGCGCAACTCCCCAACGGGGATCAGGACTTCGCTCGCCGACGGCCGCTGCGCCTCGGCTTCGGGGGCTGGCCGGCCAGCAACTCCTCGCGGCGTTCCTCGCCTCGCGTCTCCAGCCTGGCCACGATTCTCCGCAGTCCGGCGGCGAGTTCCAGGCACTCTTCGGCCGTCAGATCGTCGGTGACGAAGGCTTCCTCGGCGTTGAAGGCGGGGAAGACGCGCGTCATCAGCTCCTCGCCCGCGGGGGTGAGCGCGAGCAGGACCAGGCGTCCGTCCGACGCGTGCTGAGTGCGCGTCAGTAGTCCTCGCGCCTCCAGGGTCCGGACGACGCCGGTGAGCGTGCCCTTGGAAATCCCCGCCTCCTCGGCGACGTGCCGGGTCTCGGACTCGCCCCGGATCCAGATCTCCCACAGCACGGTGAACGCCGTCCACGTCAGCTCGACCTCACGCAGCACCGAGTTCTCCAAGTGCTGCCGGACGGCGGTCGCCGCGCGGTAGATGTTCGACACCGCGGCCATCTGCTCGCGGCGCAGCGCCACGTCCCCCAGGCGCTCCTGGACGGCCTTCTCGGTCTCGCTCATGGTCCACCTGCCGACCACGTACCGCTCACCTCCGTCACGGCGTCAGGGGCGCCGCTCCGCACGAATCCAACCCCCGTGGCGGCCTGTCTGCGCCGTGTCGCCCCCGGACCGGCGTCGATCCCGACCCACACTGAGCCGATGAACACCGCGCACCGGCCCGGCACCCCGGCTGCCCTCCCCTGGAGACCACATGACCGACCCCGAAGTCGCCGAACTGCGCATCGTCGTCACGGCCGAGGACTACGACGCCGCGGTCGCGAGCCTACTGGGAGTGCACGGATCTGGATCAGATCTTGGCCGGGCCGTCGGCCTTGTCGGTCAGTTGGAGTCGGAGGCGGGCGACTCGGCGTCGCCGTTCGTTGTGCCTACGGCGCTCCCTTCGAACTGCGACTCCGCCCACTCAAGAAGGTCCGGCGAAACCACCTTCCAAACGGGCTTGCCCGAGGTGGGCGGCAGCTTGTCGCCGAGTAGTTGCTCGAGCAACTGCGGTTGCCTGACGAACAGTTCAACGATCGGGTCGTACTCGTGCGATGACACGAAGCAACGGTACCAACAATCGATCACGCCCCGTGCCTGAACGAACACAAAGGGTGCGCAGGCAAATACGCCTCAATCTCGCGCCAGTCGGCATCTGACACAACGAGGCCGCAGCCCTCCAGAACCACAGGGATCATCCGCGCCTCACCGCGCGCTTCGCCGCGGGCTTCGCCCTCCTCGAAGATGCCCTTGAAGATGGACGGCTTGTCCTGCGTCAGGGGCATTCCTTCGTGTTCAGCCGTGGGGCAGGCGGTGAAGCTGTCAGCGGATGAGCACTCCGTGTCCTCCGACGAGCACAGTGGGCGATGCGTCTGCTCGGTGGCGGTGGTCGTGGCGGCCGCGGCCGGGGGCGACGGCCTGAGCCGGGACTGGGGTGACTTGGGGTCAGGTGACCTGTTTGGTGGGGGTCTTGCGGCGGGTGGAGGGGACGAGGATTCCTACGAGGACTGCCAGGACTCCGGCGCCGGCGGCGATGGCGAATGCGACGGTGAAGCCGTTCTCGGTCGGCACTCCGGCGCTCGTGGTGTGCGAGGTCACCGCGACCATGGAGAGGGCCGAGCCGAAGGACATGCCGACCGTGCGCGCGATGGTGTTGATGCCGCTGGCGATTCCGGTCTGCTCCGGCGGCACCGCGCCGACGATGACGTTCGCCATCGCGGCCATCGCGGCGCCGACGCCGAGGCCGAACACGAAGAGGCCGATCGTGATCTGCCACAGCTCACCGTGCGCCACGATCAGCAGCAGGGAGCCGACGCCGAGCAGCACGCAACCGCCCAGCAGCGACGGCTTCGAGCCGAACCGCGCCTCCAGGACGCCCGCCGTGGGACCGGCGATGAGCATGGCCACCGCGAGCGGCAGCATGTAGACGCCGGCCATGGTGACGGACGTACCGAATCCGAAGCCGCTCGACTTCGGGAGTTGAAGGAGCTGTGGCATCAGGAACATCGCGCTCATCATCGCGTAACCGGTCAGCAGGCCCGCGACGTTGGTGGTCCACACGCCGCGCAGGCGCATGACGCGCATGTCGACGAGCGGGGCGTCCGAGCGCTGTTCGGCGAGGACCCAGAGCACGAGCAGCACCGCGGCGGCCCCCAGCAGGCCCAGGATCGTCGCGGAACCCCAGCCCCACGAACGGCCCTTGCTGACGCCGAGGAGCAGGCTGGCGAGCGCGCCCGCGAGCAGCGCGGCGCCGAGCCAGTTGATCCGGCTGGACTGGACGCGGTTCGGCGAGTCCGGGATGAACTTCCAGGCCATGACGACGGTGAAGATGCACACCACCATCGGGATCCAGAACAGCCAGTGGTACGAGAGGTTGTCGACGATCGGACCGGCCAGCACCGAGCCGATGCCGCCGCCGATGCCCATGACCGCGGACGTCAGGCCGATCGCGGCTGCGCGCCGCTCGGGCGGGAACTCGTCGCGCACGATGCCGAACGACAGCGGGAAGACCGCGGCGCCGATGCCCTGGATCGCGCGGCCGACGATGAGCAGGCTGATGTTGTCGGCGAGGCCGCAGATGAGCGAGCCGACGCCGAGCGACCCGATCGCGACGACGAAGAGGTTCTTCTTGCCGTGGATGTCGCCGAGGCGGCTGACCACCGGCGTGGTCACCGAGGCGACGAGCAGGTACGCGGTCAGCAGCCACGACGCGGTGTCGGTGGTGGTGCCGACCTCCCGCGTGATGACCGGGAGCGCGGGCGACAGCATCGACTGGAGCAGGGAGTACGTCAGCGAGCCCAGGATGAGGATCAGCAGGACGATCCCGGTGCGGGACCGCCCGGTGTCCTTGCCGGGCGTGCCGCCGGGCTGGTCGGCGGCGGCGGACGGGGCGGGTATCTGGCCGGGGGCGGTGGCGGGGACGCCGGCTCGCGTCCTGTCGATGGCGGTCAAGGCAGGTGGTTCCCCTCGCGTGCGTGGCACCCCATGTAAACCTGGTTTACATGTAGGCGACAATCATTATCCACGACGCCCGGCCGGGGTCCGGGCCGCCCTCCGCGGTCCGCGGCGGGGCGTGCTACAAACGCCCACTACGCCCACCACGCCCGCGACAAGGTGCGCGACGCGCGAGGCGATGCCCCGACGCGGCGACACGGCGGCTCGCGCCGCGGCACGCGCGATCCAGCGCGATCACAGCGATCACCCCGGGAGACGACGATCATGGACACCGCAGCCGCCGACACCGCCGACGCGCGGAGCAGAGGCACGCGGGACGGGGTACCGCGGGACGGCGACGCACCGGAGCACGACACAGCGCAGCACGACACACCCGAGCACGCAGCGCACGACGGCAGACCCGGCCCCGTGCCCAAAGCCGACGCCCCGCGCCCCCGTTGCGCCGAGACCACCGCGGCCGCCCTGCTGGACGCCGCCGCGGCGCGGTTCGTCCGGTACGGGTACGAGAACACGTCCGTCCGCGACATCGCCGCCGATGCCGGGGTGAACCCGGCCCTGATCTACCGCTACTTCGGGTCGAAGGAAAAGCTCTTCGTCAAGGTCGTCTCGCGCGACCGCGACCCCGCCGCCATCGTCGACGGACCCCTCGACGAACTCCCCGACCGCTCGGTGACCTGGTTCCACAACCGCCCTCCGGCCATCGCCGGGGAACACCCGCTCGCGCTCATGCTCCGCTCGGCGGGCCGCGAGGGCGTCGCCGATCTGATGCGCGCCCAGGTCCGCGACACCGTCGGCGCGTTGGCCGAGCGCCTGGAAGGCCCCGAGGCCGAACTGCGGGCCGCGATGATCCTGGCCCTCAACGTCGGCATGGGCGCCCTCGCCTCGGTCGCGGGCATCGACGTCCTGATGGACGCCCCGCCCGATCGCCTGCGCGCCCACCTCGCCGCGGCGATGCACCCACTCGTCGAGACCCCGGCTGACGGCCGGTCGGACCCGGCGACTGATCAGGCCCGGCGACCGATCGGACCTGACGCCTGATCAAATACGGGCGATCCGGTCCAGGAAGGTGTCCACGAGTTCGTACGCCTGCTCGCGCGCACCCTCCCTCGGCCGTGCCAACTCCTCGGGGTCGTGCCCGTACCTGAGTGCCTGCGGCAGTCCGCCGTGGTCCAGCCACGCGCGCACGATCTCCGGGGTCACCTCGGGATGGAACTGGACGCCCAGCGAGCGCCCGATGACGTACGCCTGCGGTCCGACGTCGCTGCGCGCGATCTCCGTCGCCTCCGGCGGCACCACGATGCGGTCGAAGTGCCATTGGAACCAAGGGCCTTCGGAGATCAGCGCGGGATCGTCGGAGCGGACGTCCGTCCAGCCGATCTCCGGCCGCGCCGCCCGCTCGACCCCTCCGCCAAATGCGGCGGCCATCGCCTGGCCGCCGAAGCAAATCCCGAGGACCGGCACGTCGGCGGCCAATGCCTTGCGCAGCATCGCGAGTTCGTCGTCGATCCAGGTCCCCGTCGTCGCGGTGTCGTAGACCGACCAGGGCGCCCCGAGGACCACGACGACGTCGAAGCCGTGCGGATCCGGGAACTCGGCGGTCACGCCCGGGCGTTCGTAGTCCGCCTCCGGCACCACCAGCATCTCGACCAGCTCGAACCCACGCCGCGTCAACCGCTCGCCCACGAACCCGGCTGTGGACGGGTGGTCATGACGGATGATCAGAGCACGCATCAGGCCCCCTCGTTCGACACAAAACCCCGCGTCCACCCCGGCGCCCACCGCCGCCGCACGGTGATCAATCAGATGATTATCGCGTCGTCTGGCAGGCACTATCCACACACCGCGCGCCGCCCGCGCACACACCGCGCGACCAAAAGGGGATGCTGGGACTGACAAGGGTGTCGTCAGCCCGGCACTTTGGAAGGGGGTTGGGGGGTGAATCCCTGGGCGTTGTTGTTGGGGCAGGCGTCCTGGGCGGTCATCGGGCCGGTGCTCGACCGGTTGGATTCGGACCTGCGACGCCGCGTGCTGGACGGGTCGCTGCCGGAGCGCGGCGCGATCGTGTCGTACGTGGTGGGCCATGGTTCCGTCGCCTGCCGGACGGCGCTCGCGCAGAACGGGGCGGTCTCGGTTGCGACGCTGCGGCGGCTTGCCGAGGATCCCGCGGCCGAGGTCGCGGCGGAGCTGCTGCGCAATCCCCGGACTCCGCGCGACGTCATGCTGCGGGCGATGGCGGCGCACCGGATGGACCGCGAAGCGATCGCCGCCGCGGAGAAGCTGCCGCAGCGCGAGGTGTACGCGCTTGTCGAGGCCGCTGACCCCGAGGTCGTCGCGCCGGCCGTACGCGCGCTGCGGTTCCGGCACACGTACCCCGCCGGTCCCGCCGTCCTCGCCCGCGCGCTGCTCAACCTGTGGCGCCTCGCCGGGCGGGAGGCGGCCGAGCAGGCGTACGGCACGGCGGCGGCGCTGCCGGAGACGGTGGCCGAGCGGTTCGCCGACGCGTTCGCGGCCCGCGACGGGCGGGCCGTGCTGGGGCGTCTGATCGAGCACGAGGGCCGCACGCAGCTTGTCGTCGACCGGCTGCGCAGCGTCGCCGGGCGGTTGGGTCCCATGTCGTCCACGTACGACGGTTCCCAGGCCGTCCTCCCCCGCCTGGTCCTCCTCGCGCCGCACGAGCCGCTGCGGTGGGACCTGGTCCGCCGGGAACACCGCCTCGCCGCGCTCGCGCCGGACGCGGTCGCCGCGCTCGGCGGCGAGCCCGACTGCCCGGGGTGGGTGCGCGACGACCTGCGCGGCGACACCCGGAAGCCCCCCGTCCACACGCGATCGCAGAGCGAGCGCACCCGGCTGCGGCAGGACGCGTACCGGCAGTTGGCGGCGCTCACCGTCGGTATGCGGGACGGCGAGCTGCGCCGGGCGTACCACGAGGGCCTGGTCCCGGCCGGGGAGATCCTGGCGCGGGCGCCGTCCGCCCATGCCGCGCTCGCCGTCTTCGCGGCGACGACCGGCCCCCGGCTCGACGAGGCCCGGACCGCGGTGAACCGCCTCACCGGGCACTTTCTCGGCGCCGAGACGGAGGCCTGGGCGGTCGCGCTGCGGCTGCTGGCCGACTTCGGCGGCACGCTGCCCGAACTGCTGGCCACCGCGCGAGCGGCCGCGGGGTGACGGCGCAACACGGCTCGCGCGGCCGGGTACTCGCCGCGTTCCACCGCTGATTTGGCATGCTGGACAGGACGACAGTGATCGCCGACCGCTGGGGAGCCCCGTCGTGACCGAACGCAAACCGCCCGACGTCTCGTTCGACTCGTGGGTCGACCGCCAGATCCACGAGGCCCGGGAACGCGGCGACTTCGACAACCTTCCGGGCGCTGGACGCCCGCTCGCCGCCGCCGATGCCCCCTACGACGAGACGTGGTGGCTCAAGGAAAAGCTGCGCGGCGAGGGCATCGCGGTCCTGCCGCCCGCCCTGAGACTCCGCAAGGAGGCCGAGGACGCCCTGCCGGCGGCCCTGCGCGCCCGGTCCGAGCGCGAGGCGCGCACCATCATCGGCGAGGTCAACGACAAGATCGTCAAGCACCTGCGGATGCCGCCACCGGGGCCGATCCTCAACGTGAAGCCCTTCGACGTCGAGGAGGTCGCGGCGGCGTGGCGCGAGCGGCATCCGGATCGGGTGCGGTCGGCGCCGTCGCGCGAGACGCATCGTCCATCCGCCGCTGATGCCCCGTCAGGGTCCGGGGCCGACAAGGCCGGACGCCGGGAGCGGCGGCCCCGCTGGTGGCGGCGCCGCGCCGGGTAGACGTTGTTCCGCGGGCGCGGATGCGTGCGGACTCCGCTCAGGAAGCGGGCGGATCGTCCGCCCGCGTGCCGGTGAGTGAGCGAAGTGCCTGTTCGATGCGGGCCGTTCGGGTGGCTGCCGTGCGTGCCTGGAGGACGGGGAGCACCACCAGATAGCGGCCGGTCTTGTCGAGTGCGTCGAACACGCGCTTCGCGGCGGGGTCGGCGTCGAGGGCGGCGGCGAAGTCGGCGGGGACGGACCAGGTCTTCTGCGACTCGTACGCTCCCGCCCAGCGCCCGTCCTCCTGCGCCTTGCGGACCTCGGCCATCCCGGGCTCGCGCATGCGGCCCTCGGCGATGAGCACGGCGACCTTCTCGACGTTCACCTGCGACCAAAGGCTGCGCGGCCGACGCGGCACGTACTTCTGGAGGTAGTACCGCTCGTCGAGGGAGCGGCGCTGACCCGAGATCCAGCCGTAGCAGAGGCCGATGTCGACCACCTCGCCGTCGGTGACGGTCGGGATGCCGGACTTCTTCTTGGCCACCTTGATCCACAGGCCCTCGTGGCGGGTGTGGTTGGCGGCCAGCCATTCCTCGAACGCCGCGCCGTCGGGGAAAGCCCGCACCTCGACGCCGTCGATCTCCCGGACCTCGCCGGGGTCGGCGGTCGCGTCGGCGGCGACGTCGCCCGGGGTTCCGCCTGGGTCCCTGATCTCCTCCATGTCGGTCAGGCTAGCCCGCCGGACCGGACGACCACGGGCCGCGGCCGCGGTGCGCCGCAGAGTGGCCGTGACGAGTGGCAACGCTGAGCGGCCGTGATGAGAGGTCGTCATGAGCGGCCGTGATGAGCGGAGGTGCTGAGCGGAGGTGCTGAGCGGCCGTACTGAGCGGCCATGCCGAGAGGCCGTGCTGAGCGACCGTGGCCACCGGCCCGACGGGCGTCGGCTACCCCCGCCCCTCCGGTCGGTCCATGCCGTAGACGACGTGGGCGCGGTCGTCGATCGGGTTGTCCGGTTCCAAGGACGCCTCCGCGAGCCGCCGGAACCCCGCCTTCTCCAGCGCGCGCCACGACCGCCGGTTGCCCGCGTGCACGGGTACCACGATGGCGGCGACCTCGGGGTAGTCCGTCCAGGTCGCGTCCACGATCGCGGCGATCACCCGCGGCCCGAGGCCCTGTCCGGCGTGCCCGGGCTCGCCGATGAGGTAGTCGATCGTCGCGGCGGGCCGCGGTACGTCGACCTGGTCCGCCAGCTCCGCGAAGTCGTGCGCGTAGTCCGCGAACCGGCAGCGCTGCACGAGCGCGACCGGCTCGCCGTCGAGGAACACCAGCAGGTCCTGGGACGGTTCCTCGCCGCGTGCGGCCGGGCCGAAGTCGCGGGCCACCGCCTCGGGGGTGGTCTCGTGGTTCCACCACCGCGCCACGTGGGGGCGCTCCAGCCACCGCTTCAGCAGCGGGAAGTCGGCCTCGACGACACGGCGCCACGTGATGCCGGTGGACAACTCGCCGGTGTTCACAGCTCCGACGCTAACACGAGGACCGCTCGCGACCGCGACGTCCGCGGCGCGGCGACTCCTCGGCCCCGGCCGCCGCCGAACTACAAGTCGCCCGAGGCGAACTCCCCACGCCGCAAAGTCACATCAGCGCGGAACCGTCACGACGATCTTCCCCACCTGGGAGTTCGACTCCAAGTGGCGATGCGCCTCCACGATGTCCTCCAGCGGGAACGTGCGGTCCACCACCGCGCCGAACGCCCCCGTGCGGAACCCCGACGCCACGAACGCCTCCAGGCGGCGCAGCCGTTCAGGTCGCGTCGTCGCCTCCAACACGGTGTAGCTGCGCATGTTCAGTGCGGGCAGCCCGAGTTCGACGCCCGGATACGGGGTCGGCTCACCGCTGAGCGCTCCGTACACCAGCAGCGTCCCCCCGTCGGCCACCACCCGCGCCAGGTCGGTCACTCCCGGACCGGCCACCGCGTCGAAGACGATCCGGGCACCGCGGCCGCCGGTCGCCTCGCGCACGCGCGGGACGACGTCCTCCTCCTCGGTCACGACCACCTCCGCCGCACCGGCCTTGAGCAGCGCGGCCTTCTTCGCGGCCGTGCGGGTCAGCGCGATCGGCGTGGCGCCGACCCGGTGCGCGACCTGGATCGCGGCCAGGCCCACGCTGCTGGACGCCGCGTTGAGGACGACGATGTCGCCGGGGCCGAGGCCGCCGACCTCCACGAGCGCGCCGTACGCCGTCCCGTACGGCATCCACATCGCGGCCCCCTCGACCGCCCCGATCCCCTCGGGCCGGTGCAGCACCGCAGAAGCGGGCACGATGGCCGTCTCGGCGTACACGCCGTAGTCGTTCTGTGAGAACGCGGGCACCGTGCTGACCGGCTGCCCGGGCTCGAACCCCGTGACGCCCTCGCCGACCGCCTCGACGACGCCCGCGGCCTCCGCCCCCAGCTTCGCCGGGAAGCGTCGGACCGGCTCGATGTAGTGGCCCGAACGGAACAGCGCCTCGGCCCGGTTGAGGCCGATCGCCTCGATCCGGAGGCGCAGTTCGCCGGGGCCGGGCGCGCCGACCGGCGCGTCCTCGACCCGCAGTACCTCGGGTCCGCCGAGCTCGTGGAACAACACGGTCCTGGCCATGATTTCGTCCTTCCGCAGGGCGGTTCGCCTTCGGGCGACAGCTCAGCACGAAAGTACGACACTCGTCAAACTACTACGCCGATCAAACTATGACACTCGTCAAACTTCGATGGACGTCGTACCATCAGGACCATGGACGACCGCATCCCCCCGCACCCCGACCCGCGGACGATCCCGCTGCAACAGGTCCTCGAAGCCCTCGTCGACCCGGTCCGGCGCAGCATCGTGCGGCAACTGCGCGAGGCCTCCGCCGACATCGCGTGCGGTTCGTTCGACATCGCGGTGAGCAAGTCCACCGCGACGCACCACTTCCGCATCCTCCGCGAGGCGGGGCTGATCCGGCAGCACTACGCCGGCACGTCGCGCATGAACACCCTGCGGGACGCCGAATTCGCCCGGGCATTCCCCGGCCTCCTGGACGCCCTCGCCGCCGCCGAGCGCAACGCCCCCGACACGGCACTTCCCACGGCACGCCCCGCGGCTCGGTCGCGGCGCTAACGCGCGAGGGCCCCGCCGGAGGTGAATCCGGCGGGGCCCTCGCCCGTCAGTACGCGCGCCCGCGACCGGCCAAGCCCGCGCCCGCGTGTCCGGGACCGGCCAAGCCCGCACCTGCGCGACCGGTCAGCCGTCGATGGCCTTCACCGAGCGGAAGAACCCGCGGATGTCGTCCAGGAACGCCTGCGGTTGCTCCAACGGCAGGAAGTTGCCGCCGCGTTCGAGCTCCGACCAGTACGTGACGTTGTGGTCGCGCTCCGCGAAGCGCCGCACCGCGATGTCCGTGCTGAGCGCCAGGGCCACGCCGGTCGGCACCGTCCCGCGGTCCCTCGGCGCCCACGCGGAGGCGTCGTGCGCGGACTCGTAGTAGAGGTTCGCGGACGAACCGGCGGTGGCCGTGAACCAGTACAGGCTGACGTTGGTCAGCAGGTGGTCGCGGTCGACCGCGTCCTCCGGCAGCTCCGCCTCCGCGTCCGTCCATTCCTTGAACTTCTCGACGATCCAGGCGAGTTGCCCGGCCGGGGAGTCGTGCAGCGCGTGCGCCAGGGTGTGCGGGCGCGTCGACTGGATGGCGTTGAACCCCATCATGTCGTCGCGGAAGTTCTCCAGGCGGCCGAGCCGTTCCTGCTCGGCCGCGGTCAGCCCCTCGAACTCGGCGGGATCGCCGGACGGGAACACGATGAAGCCGTTCACGTGGATGCCGACGATCTTCTCCGGCTCCAGGCGGCCCATCTCGGTGGCGATCCACGCGCCGCCGCCGGTGCCGCCGACCCCGTAGCGCGCATAGCCCAGACGGGCCATCAGATCGGTGTACGCGGCGGCGATGCGGCCGGTGTTCCAGCCCGCCGAGGTGAGCGGCCCGGAGAACCCGACGCCGGGGGTGGACGGCAGGACGACGTGGAACTGCTCGGTCAGCGGGCGCACGACCTCGATGTACTCGACGATGGAGGCCGGCCAGTCGTGTGCGAGGAGCAGCGGCAGCGCGTCCGGGTTCGCCGAGCGCACGTGCACGAAGTGGATGGGCTGGCCGTCCACCTCCGCCAGGTACTGCGGGAGTTCGTTGAGCGCCGCTTCCGCACGGCGCCAGTCGTAGTCCTCTGCCCAATAGGCCGCCAGGCCGCCCAGGTAGTCGGCGGGCACCCCCCGGGTCCAGCCGGTGCCGGGAACCTCACCGCCTCGGCGCGTGCGGCGCAGCCGGTCGCGGAGGTCGTCCACGTCCGCCTGCGGCACCTCGATCCGGAAGGGGCGGACGCCGTCGGGAAGGCTCTGGTCTGCGTGGTTGTGCCGCGTGGTCTCCATGGCTCAAACTCTACGATCCCAATAGGAAAAGACCGTTCCTAAATCATAACTTGTGGCGCCTATCTACAGCGGTATGCGAAGGTGTGGCGCCTCTTTACGGCGGCACCGCTACCCCTCGACGCGCTCCAGTTCCACCCCGCCCGGGTCGAGCCCCCGAGCCTCCAGATAAATGCTGAGGTACGCCTCCGTCGACTTGCGCGGATCGGCCCCCGGCCGCCACAGCGACTCGCACTCCGGGCACATCCAGAACTCGTCCGCGGTCCCCTTGATCCGGTACCGCGCCACATGGTCCTGCCCGCACAGCGAGCACACGATCTCCTCGGCCGCCGCCATGGTCGCTCCCGTCTCCCGGCCCCAGGTCAGAGGGAAGAACCTCTCACGTCAGACGCCCTGGCATGTAACGATTGCCGCCAAACAACGGCATGCAAGCGGCCGTCGTACGGCGCCAGGGGGTGGGGACTCGTATGGACGCTGTATTCGGACGGCGTACGGCCCAGGTCGGGGGCTTCCGCCTCTTGCACCGGCTGGGCGGCGGCGGGTTCGGCGAGGTGTACTACGGCGAGCACGTGACCTCCCACGCCCCGGCCGCGGTCAAGCTGATGCACGGTGAACTTCTGGCCTCGCACAAGGAGTCGGAGTACCGCAGCCGCTTCGCCCGCGAGGCGGACTTCCTGAGGCACCTTCAGCACCCGGCCGTACCCCGCCTGTTCGTCGCCGAGCCGCACGCCTCGCGCCCGTGGCTGGCCACCGAGTACGTCGCCGGGCCGACGCTCCAGCAACTCGTCGACGCGCACGGCCCGCTGCCCGCGGGCGCGGTGCGCGCGCTGGCGATCCGCGTCGCCGAGGTGCTGAACCTGCTGCACTCCAAGGGCCGCGCGCACCGCGACCTCAACCCGCGCAACGTGCTGGTGACGCCCGCGGGCCCGCACGTCATCGACTTCGGCCTGGCCCGCGCGGTCGGGGCGCAGCCGATGACGGCGACCGGCGAGGCGGTCGGCACGCTGCTCTACATGCCGCCCGAGCGGCCCGGCACCGAGAAGGGCACGCACTACGACGCGGCGGGCGACCTCTTCGGGCTCGGCGCCATCGCGCTGTTCGCCGCGACCGGGCACCCCCCGTACAAGAACTACGGCGACCTGCGGGCGGGCGATGTCGACTTCCACGGCGTGCCGAACGACCTCGACATCGTGCTGCGCCGCCTGCTGGACGCCGAGCCCGAGGAGCGCCCGAGCGCCGCCGGGGCGATGATCCTGCTGCGCACCAGCCGTACGCCGGGCGCGCCGGTCCCGGGCTTCGCCGAGGCGCTGCCGCCCGCACACCGCGGGATGCTGGACGCGCACCCGCTGCGCCCCGTACCCGCGGCCGGGCCGCCGGCGAACCCGCACCGGGTGCCCACGACCTTGACCGGCCCCGCCGGCACGTCCACGACGTCGCACATCATCGCGCGCGGACCGGCGCGCGAGCCCCTGGCCCCGCGCCGGTCCGAGCCCACGCCCCCAGAGGAGATCCGCACCGAGTTCATCTCCGCCATACGCCCGGGGGCGTTCGCCGGGGAGTTCCGAAGCCCGCCGCCGCGCAAGGCCGCGCCGCGTGTACCCGCCCCGCCCCACGAGCCGGCCGACGCCCTGACCCGGCACTACACGCCGACCGACCCCGACGCACCGACCAGGCGCCACGTACCCGATGCCGCCGAGGCACCGACGCAGCTCCACCCGGCCGCGAGCCCCCGCGACCCCGGGCCCCGGGCCGTCAGGCCTCCCGCACCCGTGCGCCCGCGCGCGCCCATGCGCACCGTGCGCCCGGAGTGGGAGCGTCCCCTCGACGACTGGGTGCAGTACGTGGCCGCCACCCGGGACGGGATCGTGCTCGCCGCCACCGCCGACGGCATGGTCACCGCGATGAACGGCCACACCGGCTACTTCCAATGGGATTACGCCCTTCCGGGCGGCCTGCGCGGGACGCCCGTGAGCGACGGCGCGCTGGTGCACGCCGGTTCGGCGGACGGCTGGCTGAACACCCTCGACACCGCCGCGCAGCACCTCACCGACCGCCGCCCGGTCGGCAGCCGGGTGATCGGCTGCGCCGTCGCCCCCGGCCGCGTCGTGGTGGCCACCGCCTCCGGCGTGGTGTGGTGCTTCCCCGCCACGCACGGGCAGGCCGAATGGGGCGAGCCGGTGGGCGCGCCGATCACCGCGGGCCCGGTGGTCGCCGGGCGGACCGTCTACGTCGGCGACGCGCGCGGGCGCCTGCACGCCCTCGACCTGCACGACGGCGGCAGCGGTTGGCCGCGCAGCCCCGAGCTGGGCGAGCGGCCCATCGCGGTCTCGGTGACCGGGGGCCTGGTGGTCGCGGCGGGCGCGGACGGCGGCCTGTACGCCTTCGACGCCGTCGACGGAAGCCCGCACTGGACCGCGCGGAGCGCCGCGCAGACCTGGGCGTGCGTGGCCGACCCGGCGTCGGACACCGTCTCGACGGGCGCGCTGGACGGCGCGGTGCGGACCTACCACGCGGCCACCGGCGAGCAGATCGGCGAACTCCCGGTCGCCGACGGCATCCGGCGCTCACTGGCGCATGTCGGCGGCGCGCTCGTGGTCGGCGGCACGGACGGCAGCACCCTCGCGGTCGACCCGCTGGGCGGCCACCGGATCTGGCGGCACGCGGGCGCGGGCCCGGTGCACGCCCCCGCCGCGGCGGTGCCGGGCGGACCGGTGGTGGTCGGGCGGCTCGACGGAACCGTGTGCGCGCTCCCGCCGCCATGACCGGGTCCGCCGCCGAACCGCTCACGATCGAAGCCCGGAGCCCGATGAACACCAGCGCGCCTTCCCGACGGCCGCAGTCGCCCTGCCCGGTCTGCACCCACCCCGGCGGCAGCGGCGCCGAGGGCTGCCCCGGTTGCGGCCGCCCGCCCGAGTCCGCAAGCGCGGACCGCGCCGAACACTCCGGCGGCCACCGCGATCTGACGATGCGCCAGGACGTGCGCGCGGCCGTAAGAGTGGGCGCGGACAGCCTTCGGCAGGGCGACAACCGCGTGCTCAAGTCCCTGTTGCAGCACTGCCGCGGTCTCGACCGCCTGTCCGAGGACGCGCGCACCCGGTTCGTGGAGGCCGAACAGCAGGCGGTGGCACGGTCGGAGCGCCGCGCCCGCGCGCAACGGCGGCCGTACGGCGCCCCCGAGGCCGCCGCGGCGCGCCTCGCCGCGGGCGAGACCGACCGCCTGGTCCTGGTCGAGACCGGTCCGGAGGGCTTCACGAGCTGCACGCTCACCGCCTCCCCGGCCGGCGTCGTCAGCGCCGCGCCGGTGGTGCGCAACGTGCGCGAGTGGAGCGACGCGGTGCCGAGCACGGGGGTGCGCAGCCGTGCCGAGATGCTGTTCCTGGCCGCGGGCGGGGTGGGTCTCAAGGGCGCGCCGCCCGACCCCGACACGCTCGCGGCCTGGGCCCGCGAACTGCTGCACCCCTCCGAGGGCGACGGCCCGGGCGGGGTGACCGAGCACGTGCTGATCCACCGCTGCGCCGACTGGCTGCTCCCGGACCTGTTCGCCGCGGCCGTACGGCGAACAGCGCCGCCCGTCTCGGAGTTCATCGCGGAGCCGGGCTCGCCGGACCTGGCGGACCGTGCCGACGCGCTGTGCGCGGGAGTTCCGCTGCGCCGCTCGTACCATCTGGCGCTGGCCTCGGTGGCCGCGCCCGGCGGGCGGGTCTCGGTCGCGTACGTCGAACTCTTCCCGGTCGGCACGGCGGTGCGCCGCGGGCTGCCGGTCGAGGTGGAGGTCCCGGTGGCCCGGCCGCCCGGGCGTTCCGGTCCGGCGGCGCTGCCGGTGGTGGTGCGCGGGGCCGGGCCGGACCGCGAGTGGTCCGAACTGACCGTCGCCCGGGCCGAGATCCCCGTGCCGGGCGAGGCGGTCGTGGTGGCCTCGCTGGAGCGGCCCGGACACGTCCGCCTGCGGGTGCGCGGCACCGCCCCGGACTCCGCTCCGGCCGAGGGCAACGAGGGGGCGTGGCCGCAGAGTTGGGCCGAGCTGTCCGCGTCCCTGCCGTCCCACCACAACACCGACGTGGGCGCGGACGTGCTGGTGGCGGTCGAACTGGGCGGCCCGGCGCAACTGGTGGACCAACGGCTGGACGTCGTACGGACCATCGCGCACGCGCTGCGCGCCGGCGGCGGCGCCGGGGGTGCCGCGCGCCTGGCCGCGATCGGGTACGGCGACCACTCCGACAACCGGCGGCAGGCCGACGACCCGTGCCAGACCGCCGGATTCGCGTCCCCCGACGCGCTGATGGCGGTCGTGCAGGACTGGCAGGCGCTGCCCGTGGCCGACCAGTTCGCCGCGCCGGTCGAGGACGCGCTGCACCGGGCCCTGCACTTCGACTGGCGGCCGGACGCGCAGCGCACGCTCGTCGTGGTGGGCAGTCGTCCGGCGAGCCTGACCACGCGTGTCGGCAGCGTGGTGCACGCCCGGGTGTGCCCCGGCCGCCTCGACTGGGCCGAGGCGCTTGCCGACTTGCGCGCGCGGGGTGTACGCACGCTGGCGATGGTCGACGAACCGGGCTGGATGACGCTGTCCGATCCCGCGATCCCCCGCGACAACACCCGCCGCATGTGGCAGCAACTCGGCGCGGACGGGCGGTTCGTCCTCGGGTCGACCGCGCACCTGCGCTCGCTCGCCGACCTCGTGGTGCCCGCCGCGTCGGCCGAACTGGTGCTGCCCACAAGAGCGCCGGGGCGGCAACGCGAACTCGCCGACCCGCCCGCCTACTGACCCCGTCCCGTCCCGCAAGCCCCTGACTTCCCCCCGACCTGCACGGCGCCCCGGGCAGGCCCACCCCCAGGGAGAACGCCATCACCGAACAGCCGCCCGACGGGCGTCGGCAGCCGGACCCCGTGCGGCAGTGGCTCGGCTCCATGCCGCCGCCCGACCCGGACTTCGACGACACCGCCGGTTCCGACCGCATTCCGCCGGACCGCTCCGTCTGGCCGAACCCGACCCCGGGCCGGGCCCGGCCCGCGGG
>NZ_JBPKBH010000011.1:131397-171682 GCF_051388915.1 Yinghuangia sp. YIM S09857
CCGCCGCCCGGTGTGTCCGTACCTCTGTCCCGGGCCGCCGCGCCCGCGGCCCCCGCGCAGGGGAGCTCGGCCGCACCGCCGCCCGCCCCCGCCGCGCCCGGCAACGCCGTGCGCGTCGCGCTGTGGGGGGCCAGCGGCAGCGGCAAGAGCACGTACCTGTGGGCCCTTCCACGCGCTCTGCACGGCAACTCGGGTCGCTCGGACGGCTGGACGATCACCCCGCTGGACGACGCCTCGCGAACCTACCTGTCGGAGGCCGAGACGGGACTCGTGGTGAACCGTGTGCTCCCGCAGGGCACGCTCTCGTCGTGGAGCGTGCGCTGGCTCCTCGCCCGGTCCTCGCGGCGCCGCCTCAGCCTGCGTCCCGGCCCCGCCTCGCGCATCCTGCTCACCGTCGAGGACCGCCCTGGCGGCGACTACCGGGACGCCTCGGACGCGGCGGTCGCGCAACTGGCCGACGCCGACGCGATCGTCTACCTGTACGACCCGGTCCGCGACTCGCGTGAGCGCAACGAGACCTTCCAGGCGTTCAGCAGCACCCTGCGCGCGGTCAGCACCCGCCTTCTGGGCACGGGACGGTTGCGCGAGGACGGACGCCTGCCCCAGCATCTGGCCGTGTGCGTCACCAAGTTCGACGACCCGGCGATCTTCGACCGGGCCTGCCGCGGGCACTGGGCCACGCAGAGCGACACCAAGCCCTATCTGCCGCGCATCGCGGACCGCTACGCGCACGATTTCTTCGCGGAGTTGTGCAAGTCGACGGGCGGCACCGGCGAGGAGGTGCGCCGCCTGATCCAGGACAGCTTCGTGAAGGAGCGCGTCCGCTACTACGTGACCTCGTCGATCGGCTTCAACCTCGACCACGAGGACGAGTTCGACCCCGACGACTACGGGAACCTCGACCACGAGCCCACCCCCGAGCGCGGTCCGGGCCGCCCCGGCGCCGACACCGCGGGGCAGTACCGCGAGCGGCTGCGCTCGATCCCGGTTCCGGTCAATGTCCTCGAACCGCTGGTGGACCTCGACCGCCTGGTACGCCGCGAGCGCAGCGGCAGCCGGGCGGCCGCGTGGTCCGTGGGCACCGCAGGGAGGCGGTCGTGACGACGCTGGACGCCCACTGGGCGTACTGGAGCAAGGAGTCCGGGGACGAGCAGGACTACCGGGTGCTCGCGTGCAGCACCGGGGAGCCCGGCCAGTTCACCGCGGCGGTGCAGGCCGAGAACCCGGGGACGCCGCGGACCGAGGAGTCCGGGCGGCCGGAGTCGCTGCCGTGGGTCGTCTTCGGCGGGCACGACGAGTCCGAGGGGGCGTTCTGCAACCTCGCGGTCATGGACTGGACCGAGCGCGCCGACTGGACCAACCGCCGGATCACCGCGACCACGTGGGTCACCGTGCCCTACTCCGAACTGAGTTCGCGCGGCGCGGAATACGGCGACCTCTACGCGGCCGTGCTCTCCGCGTCGATGCAGGACGGCCGCCCGCTCACGCTGAACCTGCCGGACGAACCCGCCCGGTACTCGGGCCGGGCCGGCTCCGGGGTGCAGGGCGGTGCGGGGGCGCCGGGTTCGAGCGCGCCGCTGCTGTACTGGGCCGCCGGGGTCGCCGCGCTGCTCCTGGAGGGCCGCGTCGTGGTCACCGGGGCGAGCGGCACCGACACCGTCGACCGCATCGCCGCGATCGACGCGGTGTGCCGGATGCTGCCGTACGGCTACCGCGCCGGGTTCAGCGCCTCCACCTGGGCGCCGGTCCCCGAACAGGCGTGGCAGCGGCTGTGCTTCGGGGAGTACTCCGGAGAGGGTCTGGTCCGCGTGGCCTGGGGGTCGCGCGTGCCGCGTCCGACCGGTCCGGTGGCGCGCCGCTACCTCGATCTGCTCACCGGGCACCTCGACGCGGGCGAGGCCGACCGGGTGCTGCTGTGGCTGCGCCGCAACGCGCGGAGCCGCCCGTTCAGCGAACCGAACCGGGCGCTGGAGGTGTTGGAGGCGCTGACGCTCGCCGAGATGGTGCTCGCCGAGGTGCGTTCCGGCCAGGGCGACCCGGACCGGGTGATCAAGGCGCTGAGCCAGAAGGGCGTCGAGTCGTTCGACGAGGAGTCGCGGCGCAGCCTGTTCACCTTCCTGTTCGAGCGACGCGACCCGGCGCTGTACCCGGTGATGGCCCAATACCCGTGCGCCGAGCTGACGGAGGCCGCGGCGGTGGCGCTGCACCGGGCCATGGCGCCGGCGGCCGCCGGGCCGGGCGGCAGCGCATCCGACGCGGAAGTGGCGGGAATCGTCGAGACGTTCGTCGTACCCGCCTGGGAGTGGGAGCAGAGCCGCGCGGACGCGTTCGCCGCGCGCCTGCTCGCGGTGCCCCACGAGTACGGCGTGCCCCACGAGTTGGTCGACGCGTGGGTGGCGCGCTTCGGTGCGGCGCCGAAGCGCGAGTGGCCGCAGGTGATGACCGCGCTGCTCGGGACGCCGCAGGTCGGTTTGGCCGCGGTGTGCCGCTGCGCGGAGAAGCGGCCGAAGTCGCTGGGCCGCCTGATCGGGCTGCTGTCGGAGACCGGAAGCGCGCCGTGGCTGACGGTGCTGCGCTGGGCGATCGACCTGCCGAACCCGGGCACGGGGGCGGCGGGCACGCTGGCGCAGGCGTTGCGGCAGTGCCCCTCCGTGGCGGTCCAGACGTTCCGTTTCGCCGTCGCGTACGCCCGGTTCGAAACGCTGCCGCTCGCCCTCTGGCAGGAGTGGCTGCGCGTGGCCGCCGACGACCGTCTTCCGGAGCACGCCGAACTCGGGGGCTGGGTGGGCGACTACGACCCGCTCGGCGACGAGGACGCGACAACGCGCGTGTCGGCTCTGATGGGTTTGCTTCTGTGCCTGTACGGGCGGCAGTTCGCCCCGCCGATCGCGGACACCGCGCGCGAGTACGTCGCCGAGCTCACCGACGCCGGAAAGCTATTGCCGCGCGGCCTGGGCACCCGCCTGGACGACCTTCCGGTGCGCATGCTGCGCGGCATACTGCGGGCGCAGCAGGACCAGCCCGACAGCGGTCCGCTGACGGTGGCGATACTGCTGGGCGCACTGGACCGGGTCGACGACCTGGGGCCGAAGGCCTGCGGGTTCCTCGCCGCCGAAGCCCTGGACTCCGCGGGGCGGTTGCGGCCGGGCGTCCAGGAGGCGCTGGCCGCGGAGGGCGGCGGCGAGTCGTGGCGCCGCCTGGTCGCGGGCATACCCCAACTCGCTTTGGCGCTACGCCTCGGGCAGTTGGAACAGGACGCCCGTGGCGGTCGGCCGACCGAGGAACTGGCGGGCCACTGGGCGTGGTTGCAGGCCCAGTCACCTGCCGAGGCGGAGCCCGACCCGAACGTGCGGCACGCGCTGGAGTCGTGGTCCGGGCTGCGGAAGCAGGGGGCGGCGTACGACCTGGTCCTCGAAGTCCGCGCGACCCTGCTGCGGGAGTACGGCTGGACGGCCCGGCAGGGCGACGTATGGCTGGCACGGACCGTGCGCGCGATACTCGCGCAGGACTGGCTGGGCCGGAACGCGGCGGACAAGCTGCGGCACACGTTGCGCGAGCGGCGCGAAGCCGCCCGTGCGGAGGAGCAGTTGCTGACCGCGATGCTCGGGGACGCCTCGACCCGACCGCCGGCCCGGCAGGCCCCGGCTCCGACCGCGGCTCCGGCGGCACCGGCCCAGCCCGCGGCACCGCCGCCCGAGGGGCCGCCGCCCGCCCGGCGTCGTGCCGAGGCGCAGGGCGAGGAACGGCGGCGGGGCGAGGCGGTGACCGCCGTTTTGCAGGAGGCCCGCGGGCGCGGCGGGCACCACTCGACCGAGTGGTCCGACACGCCGTGGTACCGCAGTCGGCGTGCCCTGCTGTCCGCGACGGTCGTGCTGGTGCTGACCGCCGTACTGGTGGTCCTGTTCGCCACCGGCGCGTTCGGTGCCGCGGGGACGCCGAGCGGGGCGGTCGACCCCTCGGGCGGGACCGGGAACGGAAGTTCGGCCGGGACATCCGCGGTGAGCCCTGCTCTGAACCAGGCCGTGACGCCGGGCGCGCCGGTATCGCCGGCGTCGGTCGGGGGGCCGGCCGTGCCCCTCAACCCCGAACCGCTCCAGGCCTCGCTGGCCTCCCCGATAGCGCTGTTCGCGGCTCTCGTGGCCCTGTGCCTGCTGCTGTACCGCCGCCCGCGCTGGTCCGGCCAACTGACCATGCGGGTACGGCGGGACGACGGCCCGGGATACCAGGTGGCGGCCGTCCTGACCCCGGACCGCCTCGGCCGCGCCTTCGCCGAGGGCGACACCGAGAACCCGGGACTGCTGCAACTGCCGGGGGCCAGCGCCCGGATCAGGGTGAGCGCGCGGCGGTCGTGGCGGCACATGCGCCAGGTCGACCTGCTGGTCCGGGTGCGCTTCGCCGACACCGGGCGCCGCGACGCGGTCCGCTGCCCGGTCGGCGGCCGGCGCATGATCCTGGGCCTCGACATGCGCCACGACCCGGCCCCCGCACCGCAGTCCGCGGAGGCGGCGCCGCCGCATCCGGCTGCCGCTCCCCCGCCCCCGCCGACTCCGGCGCCGTACCCCTATCCGCCGCGGCAGGAGCAACCGACGACGCGGATCGCCGCGTTCCCCAACTCCTCGCCACCGCCCGCCAATCAACCGCCGACGCTGCACTACCCGCCGGGGTACGTGCCGCCCGACCCGTACGCCTCGGGCGAGTTCTCCGGCGGCCCGGAGACCGGAGGCCCCGGCCGCTGGCCCAACGACTGACCGCGCCCGCGGCGGACTTCACATCCTCGGTCGACGTCACACCCTCGGTCGACGTCACACCCTCGGTACACGTCACACCCTCGGTACACGTCACACCCTGGGTCCGAGGAAGAGTCCGCCGCTGGCGTCGATGACCTGACCGGTCACCCACCGCGCGTCGTCGGACGCAAGGAAGGCGACCACGTCCGCGACGTCCTCGGCCCCGCCGAGCCGATCGAGCGCCGTCGAGGCGGTGATGAGGGCGGTGAGCCCCGGCGCGTCGAACACCGCCCCGTTCGTCGGGGTCCGGGTGGCACCAGGGGCGACCGCGTTCACCGTGATGCCCCGAGCCCCGACCTGGTTGGCGAGGGTACGGGTCATCGTCTCGACCGCGCCCTTGGTCATGGCGAAGGAGGTCTGCGCCGGGTTCGCCATCCGGGTCGCGGCCGACGAGACGGCCACGATGCGGCCGCCGTCGCGGAGCAGCGGCAGAGCACGCTCGACGATGAAGTACGGCGCGCGTACGTTGACCGCGAACAGCCGGTCGAACTCCTCGCGCGTGGTGGTGCCGATCGGGCCCGCGGGCGGGGCGGCCGCGTTGTTGACGACGATGTCGAGCGGCCGTCCCGCGAGACCCGCCTCGACCCCGGCGAACAGCGTCTCCACGTCGCCCTCGACGCCCAGCCGGGCGCCGACCGCGAACGCGGACCCGCCGTCGCGTTCGATCGCCGCGACGGTCGCCGCCGCGCCCTTGTCGTCCGTGCCGAAGTGCACGATCACCCTGGCTCCGTCCGCCGCCAGCCGCACCGCGATCGCCCGCCCGATGCCGCGCGATGCGCCGGTCACGAGAGCAGTCCTGCCGGTGAGATCACCCATGTCGAGCCGCCAATCCTGGGAAGCAGTCGTGTGAGCTTTCGCGTGCGCCGCGGTGCGGGTCGCCGCGGTGCACGAAATTGCGAGTCCCTACCAATGTGGTAGTGACTATCAGTACGGTAGGGTCTACCACATGACCGACCGGCACTCAACCCTGCGGGCCCGGCGTCGGGCGGAGACGCAGCGCAGCATCCAGGCACACGCCGTCCGTCTGTTCGGCGAGCGCGGATTCGACGCCACGACGGTGGCGGACGTCGCCGAGGCCGCGGGCGTCTCGCCGATGACGGTGTACCGACACTTCCCCACCAAGGAAGACCTCGTACTGGCCGACGCAAGCGGTCAGTTGGTAGCCGAGCAGATCGCCGCGACGCCCGCCGACCAGCCGTTCATGCGCCGCATCGCCGCGGCGCTCGTCGGCGCGGCCGGGCACCTGAACGGCGGCGCGGCGAACGACCCGGGCTCCGACCGCGGGTTCCTGCTCGCGCGCACTCAACTGATGATCACCACACCGGCGTTGCGCGCCCGTCACCTCGACAACCACTACGCCCTGCAACAGGCCGTCGTGGGCGCGCTGACCGGCGAATCCGCCGACCCCGACGAGGTGTTCCGTGCGCAGGCGGCCGCCGGAGCCTGCCTGGCCGCGATGCACACCGCCCTGGTGCGCTGGGCGCAGGACGACGGGCGCTCGGACCTCCCGGAACTGATCGCCCGTGCCCTCACGGCGGCGTTCGGGGAGGACGCGGTGTGACGCGCCGCGCGCCTACGGCGCGATCTGGTACCTCAGTGCGGCCTCCGCGGGCGCCGGGCCGTCGACCGAGGCGAGTCCGCCCTTCGCCTGCGCGTTGGGAACCTGGACGTACGACTCGCGCGTGTTCGCGTCGCCGATCCGGCTGAAGTCCAGCGGGGCCATCACCCCGTCCGAGTCGAACGCGTTGATGCCGTGCAGCGCCGCCACGATGCCCTGCCTGGTGAGGTCCTTCGCCTCGCACGCCTTGCGCATCGCCTCGCCGAACACCCGGGCGGTGACGTACCCGAAGGCCACCCCGTTGTCGACCGCGGAGCCGGGGAACTTCCCCTCGTACGCCTGCACCAGGCTCTGGATGCCCGCAACCTGCGAACTCGGTGTCTGCACCGAGTTCATGAGGTAGAAGTTCCGCTCCAGCGCGGCCTTGGCCGGGGTGGTCAGCAGTTGCGGGGCGAAGCCCGGGTTGCTGGAGACGATCGGCACATTGAGACCGGCGGCGGCCGCGGTGCCCGCGAGCGACGCCGACTGCTGGGGGCCCGCGCTCATCAGAACGGCCTTGACACCCTGGCTCTTGAGCGCGGCGACCTGGGCCGCCATGTTGGAGTCGGTCGGCTTGATACGGTGCTCCATCAGCGTCAGCCCGGCCTCCCGGGCCGCGAACTTGGCCCCGGCCAGGGCGTTTTCGCCGTACTCTCCCTCGAAGTAGACGTGCCCGATCTTGTCGCCGGCGGCCACGCGCCTCTCGCGGAGCAGGTAGCCGACCCCGTTGATCATCTCGATGTCGTAGGTGGCGCCCACGATTTGCACATACCGTTCCTTGAGCATGGTGGACGGCCAGGCCGCCGGGATCGCCAGGAGCGCGTCCCGCTCCAGGCTCGGCAGCACGGCGGTGACCACGGAGGATCCCAACAGCTGGGGTATCCCGACGATTTGCGGAGAGATCTCGTCGTACGCGGCGACACCCTTGGCCACGTCGTATCCGTGGTCGCGCACGAGGACGCGGACATCGCGGCCGCAAATGCCGCCGGAGGCGTTCACCTCGTCGAAGTAGAGTTGCTGGGCCTGGGTCAGGCTCTTGCCCAACGTGGCGTACACGCCGGTGAGATCGGTCAGCGCGCCGACCGTGATGGTCGTGTCGGTGACACCCGGGCCGGTGAGGACACCGTCCGGCGGATCCCCCGACCCGCTCGACGTGGCAGAGTCCGCGTTGCATCCGCTGGTCGCGAGCACGGCACCGACGAGCAGCGCCACCAGGGCGGAGACGCGGCGTTTGGCGGGTGGCTTCATGGGGTGGACTCCTCGGATGAGCGGCGGGCCGCGACAGGTCGTGTCGGCGCGCGTCAGGGCACCTTTCCGTTTGCGGTCGGGGAAGGTCTGCACGTGCCGCGGAGCCGGACCGTCGAGCACGGCCCGTACCGCGGCAACGAGTGGGGTAGATGCTCTCTGCTCTTGCGCCCGGAAATCGATAGGCTGAGGACTAGGTCCGTGGGCAATGCGCTGTGCCGGTGCACAAATGCCGCGCGCGAGCCGACGGTGCCGCAGTCACGCCCTTTTCGCCCCGGTGGCGCGCCTCCTGACACCGGGGACGCTCCCCCGGCGACTCGCCACTCAGGCGTGGAACCTGCCCAACACCTCCTCGGCCTCGCGCATCATGTCCGCGACGATCTCGGCCGCGGGGCGGATGTCGCGGATCAGGCCGACGCCCTGGCCCATCAGCCACGGGAGTTGCTCGCCGTCGGCAACCGTGCCCGGCACCGGGAGCATCACGTCGAAGCGGCGAAGCGGAGTGTCGAGGCCGAGGAACACCGTGCGGCCGATCTCGTCGGCGGTGTCGCGCTGCGCCGCCACCTCCGGAAGCCGGTCCCCCCACTCGTCGACCAGGCTGTTGCGGTGCAGTCGCATCGGGTTGAACTCCGGCCACTCCGGGCCGTAGATCGAGGTGAGGACGGCGTCCGTGCCGACGGCGGCGACCAGGCGGCGGTGGTGCTCCGGGTGCACGTGCGCCTCGGCCGAGGCGACCATGCGGGTGCCGACCCACACGCCGTCCGCGCCCAGGCACAGCGCGGCGGCGACCTGGCGCCCGTCGGTGATGCCGCCCGCGGCGAGCACGATCGCCCGGTCGCCGACCGCGTCGACAACGGCCGGAACGTTGACCAGTGTGGGCAGTTCGCCGAAGTTGTGGCCGCCCGCCTCCTGCCCCTGCGCGACCACGACGTCGACGCCGTCCGCGACGGCGGCCTCGGCGGCCGCGACCGATCCCACCTGTTCCCACACCGAAACCCCGGCGTCCGTAAGGGTCTTCAACTGGTGCGCGGGCGGATGCCCCCAGTGGAACGACGTGATGGGCACCTGTTCCTCGGCGCACACCGCGACCTGCTCCTCGTTGCCGAAGTACGTGATGAGGTTGACGTTGAACGGGCGGGCACCCACACGGGCCTTGATCGCGCGGATCGACGTGCGCAACACGTCGGGCGGCAGCACGCCGACGCCCAACGCGCCGATGCCGCCGGCGTTGGTGACGGCGATCGCGAGTTCCGGGTCTTCCCCCGCGAACGCCATACCCGCGCAGGCGAACGGGTGGCGGCAGCCGTAGCGTTCGGTCAGGCGCGTGGCCAGAACGGTCATGTGTTCCCCCAACTGCTGTAGCCGAAATGGGCTTTCCGGGTGCTCGTCGCGATTGCGGTGGAGCGGCGGTCTTGCGGGGGTGCGGAGTGGTGCGCGGCCGAAGCTCGTAGGCGGTCGTACCCGGGCACGGGGCGGGCCACCCCCGTAATTCGGATCCGGCCGGTGGGGCAGGCGGGCCGGCCCGGCGGCGCGACACGTGCGCGACCGTATCGATCACTCGACCGAGTGACGTCGCGAGGCAATCCGAGGATCACGCCGCGTCGTTGTCCACTGTTGTGGAGGCAGCACTGTGTGCCGTCGGCATCGAACGCCGCGGCCTCGGTGGTGGCCGTCCACCCGACGTCGACACCGACCGCACATCCGAGGGGCCCACGCATGACCTCCGCGCAGATGCCCGCGCGTCCGGGGCGGCACCGGCGCACCGAGGCGCCCGCCGTCCCGCCTCCGATCAGCGAGCCAGCCGCCCCACCGCCTTTGGTGGCTCAACCCGCGGTGCTTCAGCCCGCCGTGACTCAGCCCGGGGCAGCTCAGCTCGGGACAGCTCAGGCCGGCACAGCTCAACCCGGGATGGCGCAACCGGGCGCGATGCGGCCCGTCGCGGCGCATCCGGCGGCGCTGCAACCTGCCGCGATGCACCCCGTCGCGGTCCAGACCGGGGGCCGCCAACAGGCCGTCCACCACCCCGTCGCGCATCCGCCGCTCGGGCCGCACGGCGCCGCGCAGCGGTTCGCCGCCGACGCCGTACGCGCCGCGGTGGACGCGCTCGCGTTCGCCGAGGCCCAGTGGGACTTGGAGGCGTGGCGCGCCGCGCACGCCGCGGCTCTGGACCTGGTGGTCCTGCTGGCCGCGATCGGCCCCGGTCCGGAGGTGCTGCTCAACTCCGCCGCGGCCACTTTGGACAACGCCCGTCGCCTGGTCGACAGCGGCAACACCCAAGGAGGAGAGGTGGGTTCCGTCCCGACCGCGCCGGTTCCCTGGTAGCAGGGGAACAGCTCAGAGGGCGGCGGCCTGCTCCTGGAAGTACGCCCGCTGCGCCGGGTAGTAGTCGTCGAACTCGGGCCGCGACGTGCCCTCTCGGGACGCGGCCAGCATGTCCAAGTAGTACTCCCAGCCGGGCCCGACCTCGCCCGCGGCGTCCGCGTCGGGCAGGTGGTGCACGAAGCGCAGCTCGGTGCGGCCGTCCTCGGTTGCGGCAAGCAGCAGTTGGATGTGCCAGGCGCCGAAGTCGTCGGCGGCGGACAGCTCCAGCCGGGTCGGCGGCTCGCACGCGTCGATCCGCATGTCCGACCACGGGGCCTGGTCCTCGTACGCCAACTGCACCTTGATCGTACGGCCCGGCCCGGCCTCGCCCTCCCAGCGGCCGTACCAGCGCGCGGTCCGCTCGGGGTCGGTGACGCTCGCCCACACGTCCTCGACGGGTGCGCGGAACGTGCGGGTGAGGACCAGGTCGACACCGTCGCCGGCGCGCACGAGCCGTCCGGTGGGCTTGGGAATGCGGGTCATGCGTTCTCTGCCTCTCCTGGGGTGACGGGCCCGCGGGGCGCAGCGGGTTGCCCCGGCGCGGCGCGGTCCGGCAGCACCGGGCTGGACTCCGACGAGGAGACCGAAGCCGGGTCCACGGCGGCGGCGCGGCGCTCGCGGCGCGTCCGGTACACCTCGGTCTCCAGCGCGTCCAGCCGCTGCTCCCAGCCCGACGCCCGGGCGAACCCGGCGATCCAGTCCGCCAGTTCGTCGAAGCGTTCGGGCTGAAGGACGTAGTAGCGGTGCCGCCCGGCGAGTTCGTCGCGGACGAGCCCACTCTCCCGCAGCACCCGCAGATGGCGGCTCACCGCGGGCCGGCTGATCGCGAACCGCTCGCTGATCTCACCCGCGGACAGCCGCGCGTCGCGCAGCAGCTCCAGGATGCCCCGGCGCACGGGATCGGCGATCGCCGACGCTATTTCGTCCACACCGGAAAGCGTAACCCATTGGTTACGTTTCTGGCGAGGCGGCTGCCGGAATCCGGTCGCGGATGTCCGCGACCATGTCGGTCATGGCCGTTCGGAAGACCTCGGCCTGGTGCTCGCCCAGGAACCCGGTGTGACCGAACACCTCCAGGACGACGAGCCCGATCAGGTGCCCCCACGCACTCATGAGCAGAGCCGTCGCGGGCGCCGGAAGCCCGGATTCGCCCGCGGCCGGCATCCGTTCGAGGAAGGCTCGGAACTGTGTCGAGAGCACCGGGCTTTCGGCGGCCGCGAGTTGCTCCCGTGTGAAGTCCCCGAAGATCTCGCGCTCGAATATCGCGGCTGTCCGACGCACCGCCTGCGTCGTCGGGCCGTCCTGCGGTGCGGCGTAGCCCCGCAGCGGTGTCCCGTACAGGAGTTGGAACCGCTCGGGGTTCGCGGTCGCCCAGAGGCGGTACGCCTCGGCCGCCACCACCGCCCGCGGCGGGTCGGCCGCGGCCCCGTCCCGGTTGCTTTCCCCGGGCTCACCGGCGGTCCCCTCGGGGGCGGCGTCGACGGCGGCCTGCACCGCGTCGGCCAGGTCGTCGTACGCCTTGGCGATCAGCACCGTGACCAGGTCGTCGCGGCTCGGGAAGTAGTGGTAGAGCGCCTGCACGGTCATCCCGAGGCTGCGGGCGACCGCGCGCAGGGACAGCGCGGCGGGCCCGTGCTCGGCGATGTGGCGCTCGGCGGCGTCCACGATCTCCCGGGTCGCGGTCGCCCTGCGGCGTTCACGCAGCGACGGGGACGGAGGCTCGGCGGAGCCGGGCGCGGCGGCTGCCCGGGCGGATGCGGGCGCGGCGGGGCGTACGTCTGCGGACATGCAGCGACGGTACGTCGGCGCGCCCTCCTGTGCACCGAGAACTTGCTTTGTGTGCGAAAAATCTGACACTGCCAGATCTTCCGGATCCTCGTTAACGTCGTCGACGGCGCCGCCAAGGCGCCGCCGCCCCGCCTCTCGCGGGACGCGGATTCCTCGAACTCCCCGCCGGGCACCGTGCCCCGGCTCCCCCATGCCCGCGACCGGCCGCATGCCGTCGTCCCCCACCGCACCAACGCAACGAACACAAAGGAGTCAGCGCGTGTTTGAGCGCATAGCCGACCTGGCGATCCGACGGTCCCGGCTGGTCCTCGTCGTCGCCGCCGTGCTCGTGGCCCTCATGGGCGCGGCCGGCGCCGGAGCGTTCGGCAAGTTGCAGGGCGGCGGCTACGACGACCCCGCCTCGGCGTCCAGCCGCGCCGACGAGGTGATCGGCGAGAAGTTCGGCGGCGAGACGAACCTTGTGCTGCTCGTCCGCACCGCCGAGGAGAGCGGCCGGATCGACACCCCCGAGGCCCGGCGCGACGGCCTCGCTCTGGTGGACCGCCTCAAGCAGGAGCCGGACCTGATGAACGTGGTCTCCTTCTGGGACGCGGACACCCCCGGCCTGCGCTCCGAGGACGGCCGCGAAGCGCTCGTGCTCGCCCACGTCAAGGGCGACGAGATGGAGCGCGACGAGAACGCCAAAGGCATCATCGACGCCTACACCGGCACCTATGAGAATGCGCTGACCGTCCAGGCGGGCGGCGGCGCCGCGGTGACCACCGAGATGGGAGAGCAGTCGGGCAAGGACCTGCTCCTGGCCGAGGCCATCGCGGTGCCGCTGACCCTCGTCCTGTTGCTCGTCGTCTTCGGCAGCGTGGTCGCGGCCCTGCTGCCGCTGGTGGTCGGGATCATCGCCATCGTGGGCACGTTCGCCGAGTTGTTCGTCCTCGGCAGCGTCACCGACGTCTCCATCTTCGCCGTCAACCTCACCACCGCCCTCGGGCTCGGCCTGGGCATCGACTACGCGCTGCTGATGGTCAGCCGGTTCCGGGAGCAACTCGACGCCGGGGCAAGCGTGGAGGAGGCCGTCCGGCACACCGTGAACACCGCCGGACGCACAATCGCCTTCTCCGCGGCGACAGTTGCCGCCGCACTCGGCGCGCTCCTGGTGTTCCCGCAGTACTTCCTGCGCTCGTTCGGCTACGCCGGGGTGGGCGTCGTCGCGATCGCCGCCGTCGGCACGCTGTTCGTCATGCCCGCGCTGTTCATGCTGCTCGGACACCGGGTCAACAGCGGCCGGCTGCCCTGGGCGAAGCGGAAGGCGAGCGCCGGGACGCGGGCACCGCTGTGGGGGCGCCTGGCCCGCACGGTCATGCGGCGTCCGGCGCTCACCGCGCTCCCCGTCCTCGCGGTCCTGCTGGTCGCGGCGAGCCCGCTGCTCGGCATCACCTTCGGCACCCCGGACGAGCGCGTGCTGCCCGAGGACGCCGAGAGCCGCCGGGTCGCGGCGGTGCTGCGCGAGGACTTCCGGGGCAACGACGACGCGGCCCTGCACGTCGTCGTCGACCAGGCGGTCGGGCAGGCGCCGTTGGCGTCGTACGCCGCCTCGCTGTCCGGGCTCGACGGCGTCGTCCGGGTGGAGACCGGAGCGGGCACGTACGCCGCCGGGCAGTCCGCCCCGACCGCCCCGGGCAACCCCGCCCTGGGCCGCGCCGACGCGCAGCGCATCACCGTGGTGAGCGGCCTCGCCCCGAAGTCCGACGCGGCGCAGCGCCTCGTCGACGACGTACGGAGCGTCGAACCACCTGCGGGAACAAGGCCGTTGGTCGGTGGCGCCGACGCCGTGCTGGTGGACGCCAAGGACTCCATAGCGAGCCGGCTGCCGATCGCGGTGGCGCTGGTCGCCCTCACCACGTTCATCCTGCTCTTCCTGTTCACCGGCAGCATCGTCCAGCCGCTGCGCGCGCTGGTCCTCAACATGGTCAGCCTGGGCGCGACCCTCGGCGTGATGACGTGGATCTTCCAGGACGGCAACCTCTCGGCGCTGCTCGGCTTCACCGCGCAGCCGATGGAGGTGTCGATGACGGTGCTGATGTTCTGCATCGCGTTCGGCCTCTCGATGGACTACGAGGTGTTCGTGACCAGCCGCATCAAGGAACTCCACGACCAGGGCGCGGACAACGGGACCGCGGTGGCCGACGGGCTCGGCCACACCGGCCGCATCGTCAGCGCGGCGGCGTGCCTGCTCGCGGTCAGCTTCTTCGCCTTCGGGACGGCCGAGTTGAGCTTCATGCAGATGTTCGGCCTGGGCAGCGGGCTGGCGATCCTCATCGACGCGGTGGCGGTACGCGGGGTCCTGGTGCCCGCCGCGATGCGCCTGCTGGGCCGTTCCGCCTGGTACGCGCCGCCGTTCCTGCGGCGGTTCCACAGCCGGTACGGACTGAGCGAGACCGCCTCGGCGTCCGCGCGGGTTGTCGAGCCGACCTCGGCCACTCCCGAACCGGCCGTCAAGTCGCAGTAGTTCGCTGACCCGTGGTTCCCGGTGCGCCGATTCCCTCCTCGGCACACCGGGAACTGACCGTGTTCAGGCGACCTTTGGCTGCGGCTCGGTCGCTCCGTCGCGCTCCGGTTCGGCGGCGCCGTCGAGGTGCTCGCGGAGGTCGGTGAGGATGCGGTTCAGCAGCCGGGAGATGTGCATCTGGGACAGCCCGAGGCGGCGTCCGATCTCGCTCTGCGTCAGGCCGTCCCAGAACCGGAGCTTCAGGATGCGCTGGTCACGGCGTCCGAGCTCGGCGATCAACGGCCGGACGGACTCGCGGAAGTCGACCAGGTCCAGTTCCGGTTCCTCCGCGCCGATCCGGTCCGCGAGCGCGGCCGCGGTGCCGCCGGGGGCCTCGGCGGCGGGCGTGTCGAGCGAGTCGACGGAGTACGCGCGGTCGGCGTCGCGGCCGTAGTCCACCTCCTCTTCGGCGATGTCCAGGTGCGCGGCGATCTCGGCGCTCGTGGCCTCGCGTCCCAACTGCTGGTGGAGGGTGTCGGCCGCCCGGGTGGTCGCCAGGAACAACTCCTGTTGGCGGCGGGGCACATGGGCGGCCCAGCAGGTGTCCCGGAACAGCCGCTTCACCTCGCCGCGTATGGTCGGCAGCGCGAACGACGCGAAGGCGATGCCGCGATCCGGATCGAACACGTCGATCGCCTTGATCAGACCGACCGTTCCCGTCTGGAGCACATCGTCGCGGGCCGCTGCCCGGTTCTTGAGCCCGCGTACGGCGAACCGCACCAGCGACAGGTTCAGTTCGACCAGCCGCGCGCGCACCCGGCTGTACTCGTCGGACGCTGCGTCGAGGCGGCGCAGTCGGCGCAGCAGCGCGTCACTGGCGGTACGGGCCTGGCGCGCGTCGAGCGCGCGGATCTCGTCCGCGCTCCAACTCAACGCCTCGTCGCGGACTTCACTGCCGGTATCGTCGGCGCCTGCGTGCGAGTCGGGGTCCGGCGGGGGCTCGCAGGACGCCGCGGAGTCGCCGACGCGGGTGGTCGTGTGCGCGCTTGCGGGGATGTTCGCCATGAGAACCCGGCTCCTTCCGCGGAAATCCGGCCATCGGCCGCGTATGTCGGAGGTGTGTGGGAGGCATGTCGCTATGTTTCGTTTTGTGTCGAGGGTGCGGTCCCCGGCGTTCCCGGTCGCTTCAGGAGCGGCGGACGCGGGCATCGCCTCGCATGCCCGTCCAGGTGGCCGAGACAACCGCCCGGCACGGTCGGCCCGATCATGGGCGCGTAGGTTCGCGTACCCGCTCGTCAGGTCCCAAACGCATCAAAGTGCCAGGTTTCGCGCGCACCGACGAGATGTGGGCGTTGCGGCGACCGGCAGTAACGCGACGGCGACCAGGGGTGCCAACTATCAAGTTGCCACGTGGACTGCCAGGCTGTCTCCGGGGCGGCGTGGCCGATGCGGGCGCGCGTTGCGGCTGTTCGGCGGCCGCGCCGTGGCCCGGCCCCGCGGCTGGAACCGATTGGCCGACGGCTCCACGGGTAACCGGCGGACGCGGGACGGATCCCCCAGCCGGATCCACCGCCCCCGAGTCGCGGGCCCGCACCGCCCTTCCGCGAGGGCGCCGAGTCGGGGAGCGCCGCTGTTGCCCGACGCGCTGCCACGCGACACGTTTGGCGCCCGGCTGCCGCGCGTCTGCCGCTCGACGCCACTAGACCGACATCACTCGACCGACATCACTCGATACTGTGGAGGACGGACCACCGATGAACTGGGGCCCCCACACACTCGTCCTCGACCTCGACGAGACCCCGGGGGCGGTGCGCCGTGCGCGCGACCTCACGACGGACTTCCTCAGGGAGTGCCCCGGCCCCACGGTGGCCCGGGAGACGGTGCGGGACATCGTGATGGTGGTGGCCGAGCTGGTCTCCAACGCGTACCGGCACGCGCCCGGCCCCTACCGGCTGACGGTCTCGGCCGAGCCCGACCGGGTGGCCGTGGCCATGCGCGACGGCGGCGAGACCTGGCTCGCGGCCGTGCCGGACGCGCGGCCCCCCGGTGGCTTCGGGCTGCTGGTCGTACGCCGCCTCAGCCGGACGCTGGACGTGGAGGTCGTCCCCGGGGGCAAGGTGCTGACCGCGATCGTCCCGCGTGACCGTGCGTGACCGGGAGTTTCCGAACGGGAAGCACACGAACCAGTTTCCGGTGGTCCTTGACGCCCGTCGTACCGCCGAGGATGGTGGAGAGAAGTAGGCGCCCACCCGACACGCCGGGAAGTTCGTGGGGCACGAACGAACCGGCCCGGTTTGCGTGCCCGAACTCCCGGGCAGTCGTCGACGGTTCCGGGCCTGCTGGGTCCGCCGCGCCGAGGAGGAAGCCGTGTCCGGCAGGGTCTTCGGAAGTCGACGCACGCTTCACGGCAAGCTCGTCGCCGTTCCCCTCGTGGGATACCCGGGGGCCTTATTGGGCTACGTGGTGCACGCAGGGGCACCCGAACGGTTCTGGCTCGACTTCGCGATTGCCATGAACTGCGTCGGAGTGCTCGGCGCTTTCGCCGCCGCGCTCGCCGGAACCGCCGGTCTCCGCAAGCGCGTTCCCGACGCCGGTCCGGCCAGGAACGTCGCGGTCGGGCATGCGCTGCTGAACGTCTTCGCGTTCGTCCTGTTCACCGTCAACCTCGGGGTGTACGCCGGGCGTTGGGGCGACGGCGCGGGCGCGGGGGCGTCGGCGGGCGTCACCCTGAGCGCCCTCGGCCTGGCCGCGGCATTCGGCGCCTTCGGAATGGGGCGCTCGCTGGTCACGGACCACAACGTGGCGGCGGGGGTTGACCGCGGGCTCGACGGCGGGGTTGACGGCGTGCTCGACGGCAGTCGGTGACGCGGCAGTCGCGGGCGCGGGGTCCGCGGCTTCCACATTCACTGCGGCCTCCGCGACGTCCGCGATCGCTGCGGCCCCCGCGGCCTCGGCGACGTCCGCGACCTCCGCTGACGAAATGCCGGGTGGCGCGGTCGCTGCACCGAACCCCGGCAGCGACTGAAACCTTGCGTCGCACTCCTGCCGGCCGAGGAGGTCCGCGACCGGGCCCGCTGACCCGCTCGCGGGCGGCGTGCCCGGGCGGCCCGGCATCCGCCGGTTTTCCCCGGTCGCTGCCGGGTATCCGCCGGCCGGGCGCGGTCGGCGCGGTGCCGGCCGCGGATCACGCGCTCGGGGCAGGGAAGGCGCCATGACCACTCCCCCTCCGCGCGGCGTGCCCGCGGAACAGCGTTCGCTGCTGCGTACCGCCTCCCCCGATCAGGACGCCGACGCGGCCCGGCAGCCCATGCTGGCGGTGCTGAGCGACCGCCGTACGTTCGACGCCGGTTGGCTGTTCGAACGCAAGCTCGACGGCGTGCGAGTCCTGGCGGTCCGCGACGGGCACGGCGCACGCCTGCTGTCCCGAGGCGGGCACCCGCGCAACACGACGTACCCCGAAGTCGCCGAGGGACTCGCCGAACAGTCGTGCCCGCGGTTCGCCGTGGACGGCGAAATCGTCGCAATGCACGGCGGCCGCACCGACTTCTCGCTGCTCCAGCAGCGCAGCGGGATCACCGACCCACGCGTCGCGCGGGCGAGCGGGATCAAGGTCTTCTACTACGTGTTCGACCTGCTGAGCGTCGACGGCTTCGACACCACCCGGCTCCCGCAGCGCACCCGCAAGGCGCTGCTGCGCGACACCCTGGACTTCACCGCGCCGCTGCGCTTCACCCCGCACCGGAACCACTGGGACGAAGCGATGCTGGCGGACGCGTGCGCGCGTGGCTGGGAGGGGCTGATCGCCAAGCGGGCCGCCGCGCCGTACGTGCGCCGCCGCTCGCCCGACTGGCTCAAGCTCAAGTGCGGCGGAGGCCAGGAGTTCGTGGTCGGCGGCTACACCGACCCGACCGGCAGCCGCGTTGGGTTCGGGGCGCTGCTGCTGGGCTACTACCAAGCAGGTCGGCTGCGTTACGCGGGCAAGGTCGGCACCGGGTACGACACGAAGACCCTCCTGGATCTCGCGGGACGGCTCGAACACCTTCGCACCGAACGCTCGCCGTTCGCCGACCCCGTCCGCGAAAGGGCTGTCCACTGGGTACGGCCGGAGTTGGTGGCGCAGGTGGGGTTCAGCGAGTGGACGCGCGACGGACGGCTGCGGCATCCACGGTATCTGGGGCTTCGGGACGACAAGCGGCCCGAGGAGGTCGTACGCGAAGGCCCGGGACGCACGTAGCCGACGTCCCCTCGGGGCGTGGGACGGCGGAGAGACCCTGGCCGCATCCGCCATCTCCCGTGGCGTGGCGTCCGCGTCCGCTCCGGCCCCTGACCGCCCGTTCAGGGAACGCCCGCTGACGCAAAGTCATGCACCGGTCCGCGCGGGGATCTTGGCGACGACACGCGTATCACTCGTGCAATCGAACGCCTCGCCCCCCATGATCGAGAGCGGACGAGCACCCCGCTCGCTTCTCCGGAACCATCCGCACGTACGCCGCCGCAGGAGCCGCCGATGCAGTCCGCACCCGAAGGCCGTTCCGACGCGTCCCCGCTCGCGTCGTACGTCGAGTCGTGGAATCCCGGACCGGTCACGGACACCGACCCACTGCGCACCGAACCGGTCGCTGCGCTGTCGGCCGTCCTCGACCTGCCCGGCCCGGTCGCGAACGCCGGGGATCCGCTGCCTCCGCTGTGGCACTGGCTGCACTTCCTGCGCTGGCCCGCGCAGGCCGACCTCGGCGCCGACGGCCATCCCCGGAACGGGCACTTCCTACCGCCCGTCCCGAACCGCCGCCGCATGTTCGCGGGCGGCCGCTGCCGGATCGACGAACCGCTCAGGCTCGGCGAACCTGCCGAGTGCACCGCAAGTCTGGCGTCGGTCGCCGTCAAGCACGGACGTACCGGCGACCTGCTGTTCGTCACCGAACGCCGGGAGTTCCGACAACTCGGCCGCGTCCGCCTCGTGGAAGAGCAGGACATCGTCTACCGTTCCGGCGACAGCGCGGCTCGGCACCCGCACGAAGTCGACGACGCAGCCGTGCCCGAAGCCGACGACCCGTGGCAACTCCCCCTCCGCCCGACCTCGGCGCTGCTGTTCCGCATGAGCGCCCTGACGGCCAACACACACCGCATCCACTACGACGAGCCGTACTGCCGGTCGGAGGAGGGCTACCCCGGATTGGTCGTCCACGGACCGCTGTTGGCTCTCCTCATGTTGGAACTCCCCCGCCGCCACGCTCCCGAGCGCCGCGTTCGCGACCTCGCCTACCGACTCCGAGCCCCGATCTTCGCCGACGAATACCTCATCGCCTCCGGAACCCCGCTGAACGGGACGGCCGTTCTGCGCGTCGCAACCCAACGCGAACACGAACACGCGACAGGATCGGTGACGCTCGCCTGACTGGCGACAAACACCTTCGGCATCGTCCCCGACACCCACCATCGACAGCGTCAGCGTCCTCGACGCCGCTCACCGGGCTTGCGATGGCGTGTCAGGTCGGGCGGCGGCCGGACTTCGTCAGTCGGGCTACCACGTGGTGGCGCAGGAGTCCGGTGAAGCCGGCTGCTTCGATGCGGGCGGCGAGTTGGGCCGGGTTGGTGCCGAGGGCTTCTGCGGTGGCGACGAGGTCCCAGTTGTGGGCGTGGAGACGGGACAGCAGGTAGCCGCGGCGGACCTGGGTGGAGGAGAGTCGAAAGGTCTTGCAGTAGGCCAGTTGGCCGTCGGCGGACGTGATCAGTTCGCCGATGTGGTTCTCCTCGTTGAGGCGGAACGACGGCAGTATGCGGGACAGGGTGAACTCGCCCAGGTTGTAGACGCGTTCGTACGTGTAGGCGTCCTCGCCCAGCAGTCCGGCGGCCATCGAGTCGTCATGGAACCTGGCCCAGTCGTCGAATTGCCGGGCGGCCTCGGCGCGCAGGTCCGCGAACGAGGAGACTCGGTCGGCGTCGATCGAGGCGTTGAAGTCCGGCACGGACGCGACGTACGTCGTGTAGTGGAACAGGACTTCGCCGTACAGGTCCTCCATCAGCGTGGCGTGCAGCGCGCGGTAGTCGGCGGGGTGGGGGACGACGAACATGCCGGCGAGGGCGTCCGCGACGTAGAGTGCGACGCCGCACTGGCCCGGGTGGATCTCGAACACGCGGAGGGCGTCCGCCAGTCCACGCACCCACGCACCGCAGTACGCCTCCTCGACGCGCGGCGAGAGTCCGTGCCGGACCGCGGCGTCCGTCCATTCCTCCCACACGATCTCGGGACCGCCGAAGTGCAGGGCGAGATAGCCCTCCATCGCCAGGTGCATGGGCAGGAACCGCAGGCGTCCGGGGGCGACACGGCGCGCCAGGCGGCGGATCGCGCGACCGGATGTGGGGAGCTTCACGCGGCGCGGCTGTACGGGCCGCTCCTGGAGCTGGGTACCGAACGCCGCGGCGGGCTCGGCGTGTTCGCCCCAAGAGGCGACGAACGCGTGGGGGATGTAGGAGCTGTAGGCGGTGCCGTCGCCGACGTCCACGACGGACGGGTCGCCCACTTCGTACACGCGCCGGTCCAGGCGCAGTCCGGCGACCGGCGCGTCGCGTACGAGAGGCACGAGCCGGATCGCGCCCCACACCTGAGCGGGGCGTACGGTAAGCCCGGTCAGCGCGAAAGTGCCTGTCTTCACCGTGACTTCCCTCCCGCCAGGAAGCGCTGCCGCCTCGCCGTCAGATAGTGGTCGAGTTCGCGGAGGCCGGCACGCCCCTCCGCGAAGCGGGCCAGCTCCACGAGCGTCGGGACGTCCTCCGCGTCCCGGACGCCCACGGTCGGCACCGTCGCCGCCAACCCCTTCACCCCGAAGTCGTCGGCGTCGTAGACCGGGTTCAGGTGGACCACGGACGTCGCACCGGCCGGGTCCAGGCGCGTGCGCCACACGCGCAGGACCTCGGACGCAAGCCCCGGGGGCGCGTTGTCCCAGCCGTCGGAGATCACAATGAGCCGCTCGGGCCGGAGTTCGAGCCCGTCGATCAACCGCTCCCCGAGCGGCGTGGGACCCGACGGACGCACCATCAGCGGATCACGCGCCCCGGACGTCCACAGCGCGGTGTACGTACCCGCCAGCGCTTTCAGCAGGTAGTGGCAGCCAAGCGCGACCGCAAGTGGACGCTGCCGCTTGGCCGTCGAGCCGAACGAGGAGAAGCTGTCGTCGAGAACGGCGACCACGTGCCCCCAGGTTCCTGCGGCCCGGCCGACCACCCGGAGTGCGGCCGCCGTGAGTGCGTTGTGCAGTTCGTCGTGCCGACGAGCCCGGACCTCGCGGGTCAACGACAGGACGTACGAGGCCAGTCGGGTCAGCGGCATCGTCGCCAGGTCGGCGCGTACGCCGTCCACCTTGAGCCGTTCGCCCGAGTCCTGAAGTCGCAGGCGCTCCAGGCGGGTCAGGCGCGGGGCGATGCCGCGCAGGAACTCGGCCCGCGCCACGCCGTGCCGGGCGGCGAAGCCCTCCGCGACGGTGTACGGAAGGTCGTACAGCGCACGCCGTGAGTAGTGGGCCTGACGCCACGTCTCGAACAGCGGGGTCTCGAAGCCCTTGACCTTGCGCAGCGGGACGAACAGCAGCGTGCCCGTCTCCCCCGGCACCGGCAGATGGGCGTGCCGGGCGGCGGCCTTCGCGCCGGCGCGGTACTTCACGGCGTCCAGGGCGGGGTCCGGACGCTGTGCGATCCAGTCGCGCATGATGGCGCGCGTACGGCGGTTGTTGGCGCGCAGGCGCGCCAGTTCGCGGAACAGCCGGTAGACCCGCTGCGGCGCCATGAGTTCGAGGCGGCGGGCGATCAACGCCCCTTCGCGGCGGCGGATGTCCGGCGGCAGTCCGCGGCTCGTGCGGAGCAGGTTGCGTACGATCAGCGCCGCGTTGTGGTCGTTGATCTCAAGCGCCAGGGAAGCGGCGTACAGATCGCGGTAGTTGCCGAGCATGTATTCGTGCAGGAACGCGAGCGACATGTGCTGTTCGTACTCGCTGTCCCGGAATTCGCGTTGCCCGGTCGAGGTGACGGCCGCGTTGACGAACAGCACGACGTCCTCGCACGCGACCCATTCGCGGCGCTCCACACCCGCCTCCCTTGTCCACCGGACGCAAAAGGCCGGCCGGGGAATGGAGGAGCGAACAGCGAGGGATCGCTTAAGAGGCGGTTTCGAAAGTCGCAACTGAAGTCCCGCGGCCGACCGGGATCAAGTCTAGGTGCCGGGGAGCTGCGGCGTTCGAGAATATTCCGCCGGAGGGTTGGGGGGTGGAGGCGGCGAGGGCACATCGACCACATCGCAACAGCTTGTCGGCCGTCGTCGGCGCGACCCGCCCGCACCGCATCCGCATCACCGCCGCGCCCAATCCCACCTCTCACAACGCCGCTGTCCTCATGAATTCCTGCTGCGCGCCAACGCATTGAGTGTGTCGAGCAGTTCCCCGCCCTCCGCGACCACCGGCTCCAGCGCCCGGATGCGCTCCTCCAAGTCGTAGTGCGCGCTTTCGCTCATCCGCGCGGCGATGGACGCGATGCGCTGGTCCAGTTGGGAGCGGCGGTCGTTCAGGATGCGCTGCGCGCGTTCGATGATCTCGGAGCCCGACTGTCCGGCAGCGCTGATGAAGTTCTGGCGCACCTGCGCCGCGGCGAGGTCGAGGTGGTTGATGTAGTCCGTCCGGGCGACGTCGCTGCTGTCGCGGCGGCTCTTGCGGAAGCCGATGCCGCCGTAGAGCGCCCCCGCAGCCGCCGCGACACCGATGGGGATGAGCGCCAGGCCGCCCGTGACCACGCCGAGCGCGGTGGCCACGCCGGTCGCGAGCGGCGCGACGAGGCTCACGATCCCGGCCGCGCGCTGCACGATGTCCTGCACCTCGGCCGGGGTGCGCTCGGCGGGCGGGACGAGGTCGTCGACGTTGATGCGGCGGGCGCGCGGGAGTTCGTCCTCGGTCATGGACTCGCGTACGACGTCGGCCAGGATCGCGACGACATCGGACTTGAACGCCTCGAACTGCTCGTCCCACAAAGGCGCGGGGGCGCCGTCCTGCGACAGCCACTCCTCGATGGCCTGGGTCTTGCGCACTTCGAGCCGGTGCAGGTTACGGGTCCGCCGCACATCCGTCTCCGCCACCTGCGCGTCCAGTTCGGAGTGCAGGTGGTGCGCGAGCGCGCGCCTGCCCGAGAACGGCCGTTCGACCGTGCGCAGCCGCTCGTCCAACAGCCGTTCCAGCCGCGTGATGGTGCTCCGCGCCACCGTGTTGAACGTACGCACGCGCGACCGCAACGCCGTCTGCTCACCGGTGAGCTGGTCGACCGGAATGCGCAGCGTACGCAGCTCGTCGGAGGCGATGTTCCAGTGCGCTTCGAGCGTTGAGCGGGTCTGTGCGGCCACAAGTGCCACATGGTGACGGCCTGTTCCGGACTGAAGCACATCACCGACGACCCGGCGCAGGTCGTCCATCCGTCCCGCTGCCCGGAGTTCGTTGCCGCGTGCGACCCGCTCCGGCTCTTCCGAGGCCGCCTCGAACGCGCCGCGGGCCTCCAACGCCGGGGACACCGGCAGGAATCCCGCGCCGATGAAGTCCATGTCGGGCCGGCCGTCCGGCAGGGTGAAGTTCTCGCGGAGGTAGCGGTTGTTGAGGTCGACGGTCGCCTGCCACGCGGGCTTGTTGTCGAGCCCGATCTCCATCGCCCGGTCGATCGCGGTGACCACCCACACCACGCGCCTTCCGCCGTGCTCGGAGCGCAGGAAGCGGATCAGGTCGAGGTCGTCGTCCGACAGCGAACGCGTCGCATTGGCGACGTAGATGAAGCAGTCGGCATTGTGCACGCGGTCGCGGACGATCTGGTTGTGGATCTCGTTCGGCGAACCGTGGCCCGGCAGGTCGTACAGTTTCGCCGGCAACTCATAGGTGTCGATCATCAGTTCGAGCTCGGCGACCGCACGCTCCCAGTGCCGCTCGCGGCGCGCGGTGACGTTCGCGTCGGTGCCGGCGTACGCGGCCACCTCGATGGGACTGAGGTCGGAGCCGATGTCCTCCCACACGTCCGAGTCCGCGAACCGCACCCGCAGGAACCCGCGTCCCCCGGCGTTGAGTTCACCGTCGGCGTCTTTCACCGGAATCACCGTGGCCGGGCACGACGTGGTCGGCGTGGGAGCCGACGGCAGAATCCCGATGAACTGGTCCGCGAGCACGCCCCCGTGGATGACCTGCCGCAGCGTCAGATGGCCTTGGAGCCCACTCAGCAGGAAGCTCTTGCCGGACGAAAACCCGCCCAGCAGACCGATGTTGATCAGCGACGAGGCAGCCCGCTGGCGCAACCGCACCAGCCGTACGACATCCGCCCCGCGCTGCTCCCGGGCCCCGTCGTCCCCGGGCAACACCCCGTCCAGCCCGGCGACCCACCGGATCCCCCGCTCCAACGCCCGGTCCAACTCGGACCGCAGCCCCTCAAGGTCGGTCACAGTCCCCCACACCCCAACCCCGCCGCCCGCTCACCGACAAGCTCCATCGCCAACTCCCGCCACCGTCCCCCCGGCCTCCCCACCCGCCACGACCGTACAGTCCCCCAACCCCCCGAGCACCCCAGTTGCCCCACAGATCACCCCACCAATCCCACCACCGAGTTGCCGGCATACCCAATTCGTCGGCGGCGCCGCGGCACGCGCCCGCTGAATGGGGCCGCTCGGAGATGGGGGGCATGCAGAGATCACCCCACCCACCGAGTTGCCGGCATACCCGATCCGACGGCGGCGCCGCGGCACGCGCCCGCTGATTGGAGCCGCTCGGAGATGGGGATTGTGCAGAGATCACCCCACCCACCGAGTTGCAGATACGCCCAATCCCTCCCCGGCGGTGCGGCACTAGCCTGCTGGGTGGGGCTGCTTGGGGATGGGAGGGTTTGTGCGGAAGGCTTGGTGGGTTGGTGGCGGGAGTGTGGCTGCGGTGGGTGTGGCGGTGCTGGTGGGGTGGTACGTCGCGGACGACGACGGGCTGAGCCGCGGGGAGGTCCGCGACATGACGCGTGAGGCCGTCCAGGACGTGCAGCGCGCCGACTTCCGGGACCAGTTGCCCGGTACGGCGCAGCTTGAGATCGAGCGGGGTTTGGATCTGGCCGCCGGGCGGCGGGACGTCAAGACGCCGCTGGTCAAGCTGGCGGACTACGCGGTGCGGGACACGACGGCGTCGGACGGGCCCAGCGGCCTGATGACGTTCTCGTTCGATGTGGGCGACAAGGGCGGCAAAAATGCCGTGTGCGTGACGCTTGTGCAGCGCGCCGACGCCCGAGGGCGGGGTGTTGGGCTGTATGACATCAGCCTGTCTGACGGCACGTGCCCGCGTTCTGATTAATCCGGGTATTGCGCGGCCCGGGTCCGCCACGTGCGGCGGGCGGTGGCGGCGGCGTTGGTGCGGGGGCTCTGCGGCGCGTCATGATGCGGGAACATGACGCGTGGCTTCTGTCGCGGGGCGCCGGGGCGGCGGACCCGCGGGCAGGCTCGGCGCGTCGCCAGTGGATGCAGGGAGATCGCGTGGACGAGGTGAGGCCGTACGGGGCGCGTCCGGTGCCCGAGCGGGCGCCCTTCGCGGCCGTCGTTCCGGCGGCGTTGTTCGGGGCCGTGGCCGTGCTGACGGTCCTGGCGAGCCTTGGGCTCCTCCGGCGTCCCGGCGTGGTGCTGGTTGTGCTGTGCGTGTTCGCGTTCATCCTCACGTGCTGCGCGCCCGCACGGGTGACGGCCGCGCTCGCGGTGGGCGGCATTTGCTGGCTGCTCTACAACGGGTTCGCGGTCGGCACCGTGGGCGAGTTGGCCTGGGACGCGGCCACGGACCTGCCGCGGATCGTCGCGCTGGCCGGCTGCGCCGTTTTGGGGACGGCGGTGGCCGGGGTGTTGTCGGCTTGGTCGGCGTACGCCCGCCTGACGACCAGTCCGGACCAGCGGACACGGTAGGCACGCCGGGGACGGCCGATGGGCCGCCCTGTCGTGGTGACGGGGCGGCCCACCGAACAGCGCGGGTCGGGGCCGGTTGCCCGGTGCAGTTGAGGTCAGACTGCGGTCGACATCAGATTGCGACGGACGTCAAATTGCGGTGGACGTCAAATGCAATCGACGTCAGATGCAGTCGACGTCAAACGCGGTCCATGTCAAATGCGGTCCGTGTCAAATGCGGTCGGCCGCGATGAGGACGTATTGGAAGGATCCGTCCTCGTACGACTTGATGAACGCCTCCTCGATGCCGGTCACCAGTGAGGTGGTGGCGCGGAGCTTCCAGTAAGGGAGGGTGTCGGGGGTGAGGTCGACAACGGCCTGCGGCACCAGGCGGTTGTCGATCATCGCGCGCAGGTACTCGCGGCGTGAGTGGATGTTGCACTCGAAGTGGGCGTTGATCTGGGAGACCCACTTGGAGGGCTGGCCGTAGCGCGGGTTCCAGCATCCGGTGATGGTGACGTACCGGCCGCCCACCGTGAGGATGCGGGAGTGCTCGGCCATGAGGTCGTGCAGATCGACGTACATGCTCGACTCGTTGTTCCAGGACGCCCTGGCCTGCCCGGTGTCGAACGGGGTGTCGAGCATGTTGCAGACCCGCGCTCGGACGTGGCTCCCGATACCGAGATCACGGGCACGCACGTTGGCGAAGTCGGCCTGTTTCGCCGACAGGGTGACGCCCTCGACCTTGCAGCCGAAACGCCGGTGCGCCATGACCATGGAGCCGCCGCGGCCGCAGCCCGCGTCGACGAGTGTGTCGTCGCGGCCGACGGTGCCGAGGTGGCCCAGCAGGACGTCCGTCTGCGCGGACTCCAGGCGGTGCAGTTCGGCGACGACCCTGGCCTCGTAGTCGCCGTCGCCGACGTCGCCCAGGGCGGCCCGGTCGATCTCGCCGACGCCGTAGTGGTGGTGGTAGAGACCGTCGACGTCGCCGAGGCGGAGGTTCACGGGCCGGGCCTCGTTGTTCCAATACCGGGCGATGTCGCCCTGGTACGGCGTCGCCGGGCGCGGGATGACGGGCGTGCCGGTGACGGCGGAGTCGGCCGCGGTGCAGTCAGCGTTGCTCACAGGTGAGTCCGTCCTTACCAGAAGTCGGGCAGGCTGTAGCGGTACGTGTTGGTCTGGTGCCAGTAGTGGTTGCCGTCCACCCACACCGCGACGCCGCGCAGGAAGCGCAGGATGCGGGGATCGGGGCAGGAGGCGGCGAGTTCGGCGGCGGCGGCCTCGAACTCGTGCATGAGGTCGTTGTGGACCTCGACCGCCTTCAGATACCCCTCCTTGTCGGAGAGGTTCTCCTTCGCGGCGATCACCACCGGCAGGTTCAGGTGCAGGCCCAGGCTTTCGAGTTCCTTGGTGTACGAGTACAGGTCGTTCGCGATGGTGGTGGCGTTGCCCGCCAGCGCGATCACCCGTTGCATGGCGGGCAACGCGTGCAGGTCGGCCGGGAGTTCGTATCCGCCGACGGTGTCGGTGATGGTGGGACACGGGCGGAAGTTGTTGAACTGTCGCATCGCCAGGTACTCGAACACCTCGGGCACGTACTCCGTTTGCGCCCAGGCGGCCTCGGCGAGGTAGCCCAGGTGCAGGCGGGCCATGTCGTGCCGGAAGCGGTCGGCCTGGGAGGGGGTCGCGGCCCGTGTGAAGTAGTCCATCGCGGAGCGGTACGAGCGCCGCGCGGCGTCCGACACGAGCGATTCCCCCCAGGCCGGGGCGTACTCCGCGGTCGTGTGGACCGGGTCGAGGGCGGTGTGCGCCAACAGGAGCCTGCCGCCCAGGCCGACGGGTGATCCGCCGTGGTCCTCGCAGTAGCAGTCGTCGACCACGTTCTCGGCGACCATCAGGCGCGTGGCGATCATGAGGTGGTCGACGGTCGGGGCGTCCGGGTGGCAGGCGACCATGTAGCGCCCGACGGAGAATCCGTCGAACTGATCCTCCCACTCCGGCGGGTACGCCTCGACCTCGTCCACCGCCCACCGCTTGATCCGGCGTCCGATCTCCTCCACGCGCACCGGATCCGGCTCCGGTACGGGGTGGTGGTAGAGCCCGGGGATCGGGCTTCCGGGCGCCGGAGGCCCCGAAGTCTCCTGCGGTGCGGGCGTGTTCGCGGGAGCTTCGGTACGCGGGGCGAAGTGCAGCCCCGCGGTGCCCAGTCCGCTGGGGCCTCGGCGGAGGCGTTCCACGAATGCGGACGTGTCGGGCAGCGCGGCAGTGTCCTCGAAGCGTACGGAGGGCGGAACAGGCGGCGCAGGCGGCGTGGGCAAGTCCGCGGCGGCGGCGGTCCGACCCGACTCAGGGGCCGGAGCCGGCGCGCCGACGGGCGCAAATGCAGCCGCAGCGGCAGCCGCTGCCGCCACCCAGGGCGCCGGTGCCGGTCCCGGAAGCGTGAACGGTGGCGACGGGGCGACGGGCCGGGGGCCGGCGCCGGGGGGCGCGAGGCGGCCCAGGGCGTCCGTCCGGCTCGGTGGCGGCGGGCAGCACGGACCGAGGTCGGGCATCCATGGCTCCTTGGCGAGATGGTGGGGGCTCAGGGTGCTGGCGCAGGGTCCTGGCTCAGTTCCCGGGCGCGCTCGATCGGCCGACCGGGTCGCGGGCGGACGCGGCCGTGGTCGGACGATGCGGCACAGGCACCGACGGGGCCAGGGAGTGTCTTCACATTGCCGTCGGATGGCCCCTTCACGGGCCCGGCTGGACGGTGAAGACGCGACCTAGTCGCTCCTGCGGCCGATCTGGACGTTCTCCAGCACGCCGAGCGCGTCGGGCACCAGGATCGCGGCGGAGTAGTACGTCGAGACCAGGTAGGACATGATCGCCTGGTCGTTGATGCCCATGAACCGTACGGACAAACCGGGTTCGTACTCCTCCGGCAACCCCGTCTGGCGCAGGCCGATGACGCCCTGCTTGTCCTCGCCGGTCCGCATGGCGAGGATCGAGGTGGTGTTCTCCGCGGTGATCGGGATCTTGCTGCACGGCAGCACCGGGACGCCGCGCCAGGCCGGGACCGACTGCCCGCCGAGGTCCACGTGGTCCGGGTAGAGCCCCCGTGCGTTGAGTTCGCGTCCGAAGGCCGCGATGGCGCGGGGGTGTGCGAAGAAGAACTTGGTGCCGCGGCGGCGGCAGAGCAGGTCGTCCATGTCGTCCGGGGTCGGCCGGCCGTCGTGGGACTGGATGCGCTGCTTGAACGCGGCGTTGTGGAGCAGGCCGAAGTCCCGGTTGTTGACCAGCTCGTACTCCTGGCGCTCACGCAACGCTTCGATGGTGAGCCGCAGTTGCTCCTCGGTCTGGTCGTGCGGCCCGTTGTAGAGGTCCGCGACCCGGGTATGGATGCGCAGGACGGTTTGCGCGACCGACAGTTCGTACTCGCGCGGATTGAGCTCGTAGTCCACGAACGTGCCGGGCAGCTCCGGTTCGCCGGAGTGGCCGGACGACATCGCGATCTCGGCCTCGCCGTGCTTGTTCTGGCTCTGTCGCGCCAGGGACCCGAACTCCCGCAGGTGCTCCGCCAGATCGGGCGCCGTCGCCAGCACCGCGTCGAAGTCCGCGCGGGAGAGCGTCAGCAACGTGCCCGAGGTCTCGGCTGTCGCGGTGTAGTCCCACCGCGCGTCGGCGTCCAGCAGCGCGTTCTCGCCGAAGCGGTCGCCGTCGGCGAGCACGGCCACGACGGCCTGGTCGCCGTACTTGCCCGCAGCCGTCTGCCTGATCCGGCCGTGCGCGATGAGGTTGATCCCCTCGGCCGCGTCCCCGTGTCCGGCCAGCACTTCGCCGGCCCGGAAGTCGTGCTGCACGCAACGGTCGGCGATCGCGTTGAGCACCGCTTCGTTCTCGAAGCCGCGCAGCAGCGCGAGTTCGCCGAGTTCGCGCGGGATCACCCGCACCCGGGCGCCGTCCTGGACGAACTCGATCCGCCCGTCTCCGACGGTGTAGCTGAGGCGGCGGTTCACCCGGTAGGTGCCGCCCTTGGCCTCCACCCACGGCAGCATGCGCAGCAGCCAGCGGGACGTGATCCCCTGCATCTGGGGAGCGGACTTGGTGGTCGAGGCGAGGTTGCGGGCGGCCGCGGTGGCCAGGCTGGACTGCTTCTGCGGTGCCTCTTGCGGCTCGGTGCCGGTGTCAACGGTCATCGGGTCAGACTCTCCTTCGCTGAGCGGCGGCGGGCGCATCCGCGCACGTCACCGGGTTCGGGACATAGAGGGAGTGAATTCCGGGCGATATGCCAACCGTGTAGTTCTCAGGCCATGAGAAACGCTAACGGCCGACCCCCCGACGCGTCCCGGGCCGAAAGCCGAAATAGCTCGAAGGAGTGGCTGTGGTTTGCGCCCGAAATCCCGCCGAACCGGCCCCGCCGAGCAGCCGAATCGCGAAAACGCCAACGGTGTCGGCCGAATACCGGCCGACACCGTTCGAGAGTGCACAACTTGCTTGGCAATAAGGCTGGTTGAGCTTTGAGGGCCACGGGGATCACCCGAAACTACGGCGACACCAGTTGCCGTGCCGTCGCCACGATCGGCTTGATGCTCGTGTCGTGGTTCGTGAGGACGACGACCAGCCAGTCCGCGTCCGGGAAGGCGTCCAGATTGGTCGCCCGACCGGGGCCGCTGCCCGAGTGCCCGACAACCCGGCGCGTCGCCGTCACCGTCTCGGAGTGGCCGTACCCGTGGAAGCCGACCTCGCCGTCCACCACGGCCGGGCGGTCCCGCGGGCTGAGCGCGTGCTTGCCGCTCGTGACGATGCGCGTGTACGGGCCGCTCAACAGCCGTTCGCCGTACAGCGCATTGGCGAACCGCAGCAGGTCCGGGGCGGAGGAGAACGCACCGTGGTAGGGGCTTCCGACGTACGGCAGCCACGGAGTCGTCGTGATGTCCACCCGCTCGCCCGACGGCTGCGCCGCGTACCCGTGCGCGATGCCGCGGTCGGACGCGACGGTCGGGCGCGTGTAGAAGTCCGTGTCGGTGAGCCCCGCCGGGGCGAACACGTTCCTGCGCACGTAGTCGTAGTACGACTGCCCGGACACGGCGGCCACGATCGCGCCGAGGACGAAGTACCCGTCGTTGCTGTAGCCGTACTGCGTGCCCGGGGCGAACCGCAGTGGCAGCGTGGGCAGATACGCCGCCATCCCCTGCCAGAAGTCCTCCTCGCTGTTCCACTCGTCCTCGCCGGGCGGACGCTCGGGCGTCTTGCTGGGCCTGCCCACCCCCGAGGTGTGGGTGAGCAGTTGGTGCACCGTGGCCTTGGCGACGTCGGCCGGGAATCCGCCGAGGTAGGTGCCCAGCGGTTCGTGGAACGCGACTTTGCCTTCCTGTGCGAGCCGGGCGACGGCCACGCCGGTGAACGACTTCGTCATCGAAGCAAGGTCGAAGCTGGTGTCGGCGGCGTTGGCGACGCCCCGGGCCTCGTCGGCCATGCCGTGGGACCTCGTCAGTACGGCCCTGCCTCGGTGGGCCACCAGGACCGTGCCGGAGAACTGGCCGGCGGCCGCGCGTTCGGCGATGTATCGGTCGAACCGCCCGCCGGGCAGGAGGTCGCGGAACGGCAGGTGGCGGGCGTCATCCCCGGCGACCGCGGCGGCGACGGTGTCGGTGCCGGCGGCCAGCAGTCCGGCGGCGACCGGGGCGGCGCCGAGGAAGCCGAGCACGGACCGGCGCGATGGGGCTTTGGTCACGTCAATTCCCTTTCGAGTAAATGGACATCGCGCGGGCGGGACACCGGGGTCCGGACACCACGCCGTCCGGACACCACGCCGTCGGGACAGCCCGCGGTCGGGACACCGCGCGGGCGGGACAGGACCACCGTGTAATCGGTCAGCGGGTGAGCGACGTGCAGATGGCGTCGGCGATCTCGCCCTGCGCGTTCTCCACGACCCGCTGCATGGCCGTCGCCTCGGCGAAGGATCCGACGGGCAGGTTCATGAACTGGCCGAAGACCACGAGCCGCCCGTCCGGCGGCAGGAGGTAGCCGGCCGGCGCCTTGTGCGGGGTCGTGCCCTGATTCTGCGTGCCCTGGGAGGAACTTGATGACGGTGCGACGGGAGTGGTTGCTCATGGGAACCAGGAGTACTCGCTGCGCGGTTGCGCGCCGGTTACGTGAACGGGCCCGGCACAGAGGCTGAGTTCAACACGCCTCGGGGTCGTGCCCGGGCCCACCGAATCGGCCCGGCCTCGACCCGTCCGCTCAGTCAACCAGCGCATCAAAGCAGCGACTTCGCCCTCTCCAAGGCCGCATCCCGCCCGGCCGACAGATCGGCCGCCGTGGTCGGCGCGAAGTGGTCGGGCGCCACGCCGATCGTGTTGACCACCTCCTTGTCCGGCCCGAGCCCGTGGTACTTCGGCAGCATCATGCGGGTGCCGTTGTTCAGCTCGTACATCTCCCCGGGTCCCGAGACCGTGCCGGACGTACGCGTGCCGACCAGCGTGCCGAGGTCGAGGTCCTTCACCGCGGCGGAGAACGCGTCGCACGCCGAAGCGCAGTGCCGGTCCGTGAGCGCGACGAACGGCAGGTTCAGCAACTCCACCGAGTCGTCGGTGCGCTTGGGCGTGCAGCGGCCCTTCACATCGCACAGGTACCCGTGCGTCGCGTCGTGCACGAGCGCGCCCAGCAACTTCTCCACGGCCTCCGGGCGCCCGCCGCCGTTACCACGCAAGTCCAGGACCACGCCCCGGAGTCGGGTCGTCGTCCGCATGTCCGTGATCGCCGCGAGCACCTTGTCCGCCAGTTCCGGGTCGAAGCCCGGCAGCGTGACGTAGGCGATGTTCCCGTCCACCAGCCGGGACCGCACGTCCAGCGGTGCGTGCGGGTACCGGGCGGCGGTCACCGCCAAGGTCAGCGTCTCCCCGGTCGCCGGCCGACGCACGGTCAGCTCTGCGGTCGCGCCCTCCACGCCCTTCATGAGCCACGCGAGCGCCCCGGTATTGAGCACGCCGTTGACGAACAGCGGCACACCGTTGACCGCCAGGACCTCGTCCCCGAGCCTGAGTCCGGCCTTCTCGGCCGGACTGCCCGCCTCGATCTTGTCGACGAACGCCGGTTCACCGGCGACCGGGTCGATGTCGCCCCTGCCGACCGTCACCGACGTGTCGAGTCCGAACGGGTTCGGGCCGGTCGGCCCGCCCCACGTCGCGTGGTTGTCGTCCAACTCCGCCACCATCGCCCCGATGGCCGCCCGGCCGACGGCCTCGCGCGCGGCGTCGTCCGGAAGCGCGGCGGCGATCCGCTCGTAGACCTCGGCGAACGCGGCCCAGTCGGCGTCCTTGCGCCCGGTCAGCGCGGGCAGCGTGGCACCGGCCTGGTCGGCGCCGAGGCGCTGCATTTCCTGCGTCATGGCGGCGAAGGCGGGCACCAGCAGCGTGCGGCCGTCGAGCACCGGCCCGCTGTAGTAGTTGTCGAAGATGCAGTAGTACGCCTGCCCCACGGTCTCCACCGTGGTCGGCGCCGGCGTCGGCTTCCCGGGCTCGGCCTTGGTGCAGGCCGGCGGCCGCGTGGGTCCGGCCGCGGAGGTGCCGCCTCCCACGCCGACGAATGCGACCGCGGCGGCGAGCACCGTGGTGGCGCCGGTGACGAGCGTACGCCTTCCGAGTTTCACGCGTATCCCCTTGCTGGTCGCAGGTGTTGGGCGTGGTGAGTTCTACTCGGGAGTGGGTTGCGGGACGGTTTCACGCGCGGCTTCGCACGCCACTACACGCGGCCTCGCACGACGTCGCGCCCGGCCCCCGTCGGCGCCTTCCTCGTCGGCATCGCCGTCTCCGACGAAGTCGCCGAACACGCCCAGGAAGTCCCGGCCCCACACGCGACCTCGGACACGACCGCACGCGCGGCGCAACGCCGCCGAAACCCCCGTATGCCGATACTGGCGCGATGCGAGTGCTCGTGATTGAGGACGACGAGGAGATGGCGCAGACGGTGGCGACCGGCCTGCGGCGTGCGCACATGGCCGTCGATGTGGCGGTCGACGGGGCCGGCGGGCTCGACCGGGCGCTGTGCACCGATTACGACGTGATCGTGCTGGACCGCGACCTGCCCGGCGTGCACGGCGACGACGTGTGCACGGAGCTGATCGACGCCGGGTGCCGCAGTCGGATCCTGATGCTGACCGCGGCCGCGTCCGGCGACGACCTGGTCGACGGGCTCGCGCTGGGCGCCGACGACTACCTGCCCAAACCGTTCGACTTCCGCGTCCTGGTGGCGCGGATCGGAGCGCTGGCCCGCCGGGCGCACCCCGCCGTACCGCCGGTGCTGCGCCACGGCGACCTGGTCCTCGACACGGCCCGCCGCCGGGCCGCCCGCGCCGGGCGCCCGCTGGAGCTCGCCCCCAAGGAGTTCGGGGTGCTCGCCCTGCTGCTGGCCGCGGAAGGGCGGGCGGTGTCGGCGGAGGAGCTTTTGGAACGCGTCTGGGACGAGGCGACCGACCCGTTCACCAACGCGGTCAAGGTCACCATGAGCCGCCTGCGGTCCAAGCTCGGCGACCCGCCGGTCATCGAGACCGTGGCCAGGACCGGGTACCGGATCTGATGCCGATCAGTGTGTTCCTGCGCCTTGCCGACCGGTACCTGCCGCGCAGGACCGTGCGACTGCGGCTGACCCTGCTGTACGGCACACTGTTCGTGCTCTGCGGCGCCGGCGCGCTGTCGGTGACGTACTTCCTGGTACGCCACACCGTCGCGGCGGCGCCCAACCTCAAGGTGTTCCGGACCACCCGCGACCCGGACGCCGCGACCGCACCAGGTGGCCCGGCCATCCCGCCCGGCACCGAAGCCGAGGAGGTCGTCGCCCAGGCGGAGGAGGCGTTGGCCGCGCAACGGCGGCAGGTGCTGCACCAGTTGCTCGTCCAGTCCGGGATCGGGCTGGCCGTCATGGCGGTGCTGGCGCTCGTGCTCGGCTGGTGGATGGCGGGCCGCGTCCTGCGCAGGCTGCGGAGGGTCACCACGACGGCCCAGGAGATCTCCGCGACCAACCTGCACCGGCGTATCGGCCTGGCCGGCCCCGACGACGAACTGAAGGAACTGGGCGACACCTTCGACGAGTTGCTGCGCCGACTGGAGGCGTCGTTCAAGGCGCAGCGGTGGTTCGTGGCCAACGCGTCGCACGAACTGCGGACCCCGCTGGCCCGCCAGCGCGTCATCGGGCAGGTCGCGCTCGACGACCCCGGGGCGACGGTGGCGTCCCTGCGGGCGGCGCACGAGCGGATTCTCGCGGCCGGGGCGCAACAGGAGCGGTCGATCGAGGCGCTGCTGACGTTGGCGCGCAGCCAGGCGGGCATCGACGTCCGGCACCGCTTCGACCTGGGCGAGGTGGTCGCGGAGGTGGTCGACGTACGCCAATCGCCGGACGTGGTGCTGCGGAAGTCGGTCGCGCCCTGCCCGATTGCCGGGCACCGGGGGCTCACCGAGCGGCTCGTGGTGAACCTCGTGGACAACGCGATCCGGCACAACGTCGCGGGCGGGTGGGTCGAAGTGACCTGCGGCGCAGGCCGATTGACGGTCACGAACAGCGGCCCGAAGGTTCCCGCGAGCGAAGTCGCCCGGCTCTTCCAGCCGTTCCAGCGGATCGGGCAGGCCAGGACCACGGACGGCGGCCTGGGGCTGGGACTGTCGATCGTCCAGGCGATCGCCACCGCCCACGACGCGAAGGTCACCGCGGCCCCGCGGCCGGACGGCGGCCTCGCCGTCACGGTCGCGTTCCCGGAGCACGGCCGGGACGCACCGTCCTGAGCCCGGTCGCCGGCACGGCACGCGAGCGGTCCGCCCCGGCGGGGTGCGCCGGGACGGACCGTTTGGGGCGGGTGCCGCCTGTCAGCGGGTCAGGCCGCCGACATCGTGCTGCGCCATGCGGTCACCCGCTGACGGTGAAGCTGTCGAGCGAGACCGACGTACCCGAGGAACGCGGGTCCGCGGTACCGCTGTTGGTGACGGTGACAGTGTGCGTTCCGGCGGTGAGTTGGGGACTGGTGTAGACGATCTGGCCGTTGGCGGTGCCGGCCGGGGTGTACGTGTTGACCTTCACGGGCGGTCCGCCGTCGATGGACACGGTGGCGATGCCGCCGTTGCCCGCCTGGATGCCGTACAGCGACACGGTCTTGCCGGTGACGGTGAACGTGGCGCTTGCTCCGGCCGCGGTGCTGGTACGCGCGCTGCCGCCGACACACAGAGGAGCCCACTGGTGCGGGTCGGTCAGGCGCCGCGACGGCCGGTGAGCGCGGCGCGGCGGCGGGTCGCCACCATCGTCCCGGCGCCGCCGCAGCAGCGGCCGGACAGACTATCGCGACGAACACGCCACCCATCTGGACAGTCCCACGCGCGTCCGCTTCGTCCATGTTGCGAACCGCCTTGGCTTCGTCGTCGGTTGCCTCTGGCAGGGTGATGGCCCTTCCAAGACGGCGATCATGACGTGAGGCGTAGAGGCAATGGGTGTTGGGCTGAAGAGAATTGGCGTGGCTCCTGAGCCGCTTCCGGAGCCGCTGTACTCGCTGGTGCTGCCCGAGCGGCAGTTGCAGAGCGTGGTTCTGCTGCCGGACGGCGACACCTGCGTCGTCAGTGCGGAGAACGGCGGCGAGGTCCACGTCGCGTCGCTCTCCGGCCAACGTGTCCTCCGGCGCTTGGAGGAGCACACCGGCCCGGTCAACAGCCTCGCGCTCGCTGACGACGGACGATTGCTGCTCACTGCCTCGGACGACGAGACGATCGGTGTCTGGGACACCGCCTCCTGGGAGGTCCGCGCGGTTCTGACCGGCCACTCCGGCTACATCCGGGAGGTCGCCGCCAGCGGCATGACCGCGGTGTCCGGCGGTGAGGACGGCACGTTCCGCGTATGGGACCTGGAAGACGCAGTCTGCCGCGGCGTGTTCGACGACCACGGCATGTCGGTGGACCACGTGACGGTCTCCCCGGACGGCCTTCGGGCCGCGAGTTCGTCGCGCGCCAACAAGGTGCTCTTGTGGGACCTGACCGGACCGAAGCTGGAGCGGGAGTTGTACGACTCGGGGCAGACCGTACTCGACGTCCCGGGCATGCAGCTCTACCTGCTCGCCGGCCAAAACCGGACCGGCGTCGGGCACAACGGCGCGCCCAAGGCACTGGCTTTCGACACCACCCGCAACTGGCTCTACACCGCGGCCGACGAGGTGATCTGCTGGGACCTCGCCGACGGCAGCGAGCGATCGCGCCTCCCGCGTCGGCGGTACATCAACGCAATGGCCGCACATCCCGAACTCCCGCTCATGGCAACGGTGTCCATGGACGGCGTGCACTTCGCCGCTTTGGACGGCGAGTCCGCGTACTTCCACCCCGGCCTTGGCTCGGGCTCCGCCGCCACCGTGGCCTTCCTCCCGGACGGGCGCACGGTCTCGGGCCACGACGCGGACTATGAAACCGAGCACTGCACCATCCACGTGTGGCCCGCCCTCACCGGGCGCGAACTCCGCGGCGACCACCACTCCACCGGTGTCGACGAAGTCGCCGTCGACCCGACAGGACGCTGGGCCGCGACCACGGACAACAACGGTGTGGCGTTCCTCTGGGACCTCGTCGACGCAATCCGGGTCGCGACGCTCGCGACCGGCGAAGAAATCGCGTGCGCCCCCTTCTTCACCCCGGACGCGAGCCGCCTCGTGGTCCCCGTCGGCGACCACCTGCACCTCGTGCCCACGGCGGGCGGTGAGGCCGTACGCGTCCCCGCGCCGGCCCCGGACCCGGCCCCGGACCCGAAGACCGACACCGACACCGACACCGACACCGACACCGACGAGACACCGGACCGCGACGATTGGCTGCACATCTACGCGGCCGGCCCGATCGACGACGACACGGCCCTCGTCCTACCGTCGAGCAGCCCGCCCGAGGTCTGGAACCTCAGCGACGGCACACGCCGTCCACTGCACGGTGCCGCGGGCCGCCCCTCCAGGTCGGCGCCTCTCGTCTCAGACCGGTACGCCCTGATCACGGCAACCCTGGACGAGGACCACCCGCTTCTCCCCCCGAAGTCCAAAGGTGGTCCCGGCCTGTTCGGCACCCCCGCGCTGCAATGCTGGGACCTGGTCGGCGGCGAGCTCGCCTGGACCCGCCAGGGTCCTCCGACCGAAGAGCGCAGCTGGCCCTACTACGCCTGGGCGGTCCTCCTGCGCGACGGCACCGTCGCCACCATCACCGGCTACGGCGAGGACAGTTCACTCCAGATACTGGACGTCGCCACCGGCGATCCCCGACGCGAAGTCCCCATGCCGGACGGCTACTGCGCACCCCCGACCGAACTACCCGACGGAACCCTCGCGTTGGTGTACGGCAAAGAGGACGCCGTCCACATCCGCGAACTCCCCCCGAACGCCGACCGCATCGAGCACCGACTCACCCTCCCGTCCGCCCGCAGCGTGAGTCTCGCCCCGACCCGCGGCCTCCTCCTCCGCCTGGACGACACCGGCCTCCACCTGCACCGCCTGAGCACCGGCGAATCACTCGCCTCCGCAGAACTCCACGACACCCGCGGCGAGTTGGCGGTCTCCCCCGATGGTCGAACAGCCACCGTCGGCGACCGCAACGGAGACGTCCACATCTTCCGCATCCCATAGCCGCGACCAATACCCGCCCCCCACCGCGGGCCCCATCCACCCCCGCGGTGGGGGGCGGGAATTCAGCTCGCGGACCACCAACTTGCGTCGGCGGCCGCCTCGGCTGGCGGACCTGCCCTCGGTTCCGCTAGCGCGTGAGGCCGATGCGGTCCATGAGCACCGAGCCCGAGTTGAAGAGTTCGATGCCGCCGACGTGGTCGGTGAAGACTGGGCCCTGGGTGGACTCGGCGTAGACCCACATCGGCAGGTCCGCGGTGAAGGCGCGTTGCAGGTCGACGTAGGCGGCCTTGCGCGCGGCGGGGTCGGTGCCGGTTCGGCCGGCTTGGAGGGCGTGGTCGGCATCGGGATTCTTCCAACCGGACAGGTTCTGCGGGCTTGTCGAGTGGAAGGCGTTCCACGCGCGCGGCTCCGGGTCGATGACCCAGTCCTGGTAGAGCGTTGCCTGGTAGTCCTTTTGCACGACCACGCGGGTGATGTACGCGGCGATGTCGACGGCTTCGACCCGCATGGACACGTTGCGGTACTGGTTCAGCCTGCTTTGCAGGTATTCCGCGACCTTGGTGGACGCCGATGATTTCGGAGTCACGAAAGTGAAATCCAACTTGCCGACTTCAGAAGCGAGTTCGTCGAACAACCGTTGCGCCTCGACCTTGTCGTGAGCCGGTTGGGCGGCGGTCTCGTCGAAGAACGGGGACCCGGTGTTGAAGTATCCACGTGCGGGGACCGCGCCGAGGCCGAGGGTGCGGGCCATGTCCGCCGGGTCGACGGCGAGGGCGACTGCGCGGCGGGCCCGTACGTCCTCGAACGGCCCACGGGTCAGGTTGAACTGCACGGCTTGGCCCCCGTTGGCCGGTACGGGACGGGTGTTGAGCCCGTTCTGCGCCCGGTCGAGCAGCGCTTCGGCGCCGATGACGATGTCCGCGCCCCCCGAACGCAGCGTCTGGTACTGCTGGTCGATGTCGGAGACCACCTTGATGTTGACCTGGTCGAGGTGCGGCAGGCCCTTGTCCTTCTGCCAGTAGACGGGGTTCTTGCGGTAGACCTGCTCCGACCCGCGGGTCCAGTTCGTGAGGACGAACGGCCCGGCGCCGACAGGCTGGTTCCGGTACGCGTCCGGTCCCTTCGCGAGCACTGACGGCGCCTCGACGAACGTCAAATCGGCGGCGACGCTGCGGTCGAACGCCGGGTTGGGCGCGGCGAGGGAGACCCGGAGCGTGAGCGGGTCGGCCACGTCCAGGCTCAGACCGGTCGCGGCAACCCGGTGCTGGGACCGGACTTCGGGCTTGGCGTGCATCTCCCAGTTGGTACGTACCGCCTCCGCGTCAAAGGCCGTGCCGTCGGAGAAGGTGACGCCGGGGCGCAGCTTGAGCGTCCAAGTAGCGCCCCCGTCACTGGTGTTCAAGGATTGCGCGAGGTGGGGCTTGACGGTGTTGGACTCGGGATCGAGGTAGACGAGCGGGTCGTACAGCGCGGACATACGCGCGCTGTCGGCCGGTGCGCCGCCGTAGGC
>NZ_JBPKBH010000011.1:171896-191110 GCF_051388915.1 Yinghuangia sp. YIM S09857
GTCCCGGCGGGCGGACCGGTGTGGGACGAACCACCTCCGCTGCCACCGCTGTTCCCGCCTCCGCAGGCCGCGACGGCGAGCAGCCCTGCTGCGGTCGAGACCGCGGCGGCGGCTCGTGCCCGGTGGGGGATTCTGGCAGCGAGCATGATCGGGTCCTCACAGCGAAGTCGGGGGGCGGCGCGCAATCAGCCCTGGTGGGCAGGCCAAGGAGAGGAGATGAGGGTGCGTGATCAGCGACGGAACCGGCGCGCGAAGTGCGCACGGCGCCGCGCTAGGGCGGCGGCGCGTTCGGCCCGCGAGACGCGGCGCGCGGCGGCCGGGACCGAGGCGTCCAGTTCGGCGAGCGGGACGACGCGGGCCACAGGTGTGGGCGCGGTCCGGGCCCAGATCCAGCGCCACGACACGTTCCCGGTGCCGCGGCCTTCGGTGTCGAGCCAGTTCGGCAGGCCGGGGTCGACGTGCGCGACGATGATCCGGCACACGCCGTCGTCGTCGACGTGCGCCTCCTGGCCGTTGAGCGCGTTCTGCCGGTTGTGGATGTCGAGCGACTCGAACCACGGGCTGCTGTAGAGCATGACGCTCCAGTAGTCCGCGTCGGGGACGGCGGTCTCGATGAGCAGCGCCTCGTCCGGCCCGAGATCCCAGACGCCGCTGCCGTAGCGGATGCTGTCGGCGCCGCCGGGGACCGACATTGGCGGCGAGATCCGGTTGGCGCCGCCCGCGCGTTCGTGCGCGCTCCTCATGAACGGACCCCAGTACTCCATCGTGGCCCGCTGCCAGGCGATCGCCTCGGTGAGCTGTCGGGTGAGCCGGGCCGGGGTCAGCGGGGGCGGGGCCAGTCCGGCCGAGCCGATGCGTTCGATCGCGAACTCGCCCGTACGGTCGGCGTCCAGGTCGCACACGTAGATGCGGATCGACAAGTACCGGGCGGCCGCGTCCAGTTGCATCCACGGCCCGGTGCACCAGCCGGGGCGCGCGGCAGAGACGACCAGTTCGAACGACCCGTCTTCGGCGACCTCCAAGCCCTCAATGTCGCACTCCGCGAACACCCCGTACTGCTGAAGCTGCATGTCGCCTTCGACCGTCGAGACGATCACGTTGCGCACCCCGACCAGGTTCCCGGTGACGCGGTAGCCGTGGGCGGCGTCGACCCGGGCGCGCAGGTAGACGTTGTCGACGTTCGGCCCGCCCCACTTGACCACGTCGTCGTCGTACCGGTGGAACGTCGGGAACTCCGGGTCCCCGTGCTCGACGGCGGCCTGGAACGCATGGACCGCCACCCGGCCGAGGTGCCGCAGCCCCTCCGCCGGATCCGGGTGTTCCCCGTCGCGGACGACGCGCCCCAACTCGGCGAGTTCCGCGCAGAACTCCTCCCACGCGCGGAAGCACGGAGCCGCGTCCTGCGCGGCACCTTCGAGGGTGTCGGTCATGCGTCCTGTCCTCCCGATCGTTCTGAGGCATCGCCTTAACAAGGCGTGGCCTTAGTAAGGCACGGGGCGCATACCGAGTCAAGGGGCGCCACGGCAGCGGACCGCCGTACCGCCGCTACGCTGGGCCGATGCCCCGCGACGCCACCGCCACCCGCAACCTGCTCATCGACGCCGCCGAACAGGTGTTCGCGGAGCAGGGCATCGGACAGTCGAACCTCCGCGACATCCACCGCCTCGCCGGACAGGCCAACAAATCGGCGCTCCACTACCACTTCGGATCCCGCGAACGCCTCCTCGACGCCGTCATGGAACGCCACCGCGCCCAGGTCGACCCCCTGCGCGCCGCCATGGTCGAACGCCTCCGGGCCGACCCCGAACCCCCGGGCATTCCGGCCATCCTCACCGCCCTCGTCGCCCCGCTTGCGGCGCAACTGGCCACCCCGTCCGGCCGGAACCGCATCCGCATCGTCGACCAGATGCGCCACGACCGCGGCCTCTCAGCGGCCGACCTCATCCCCGAGGACTCACCCCCCGAACTCCACTGGCTCTTCGCCGCCCTCAACGACCGCCTCGCGCACATCCCCCAGCGCATCCGCGACTTCAGGGTGCTGTCCTGGTCCGCGATGAACACCGCCGCCCTCGCCGACTGGGCCCGCGGCCGCGGCGCCGACACCCCCACCCCCCTCGGGTTCACCACCGACGAACTGGTGACCAACCTCGTAACCATGGGCGCCGCCGCCCTGACCGCCCCCGCCCCTGCCTCGGACGCCGCGGAGTAGCCACCCCCGAGGACACCTGTCGCGGGTGTTCGCCACCTTGTGCCGCCACAGAGCAAACCCCGGTCGAGGGTTGTTCGTTCAACCTGTTGAAAGCACGCGGAAGCCAACACCGGACGGCGAGCGAGCGGAGGACCATGGGGGACGCGCGGCGGGCGGTCAGCGCCGTGATCGCGGCTCGGGGCCACGCCCTCAAGCGCTACGCCTTCCTGCTGTGCGGCGACGACGACGCGGCCGACGACCTCGTACAGGAGACCGTGGCCCGGGCATTGGGCCGACTTCGGCGACTCCCCGCCGATCCGCACGAACTCGAACTGTACCTGCGACGCATCCTGCTGAACCTGGTCGTCGACGAATCCCGGCGGGCGGCGCGTTGGAAGCGCCTGCTGCCGCGCGTCTCGGAGCAGACGGTGTCCGGCGACGCCTCGGAAGCGGTCTGCCTGCGGTTCTCCCTCGGGGAGGCGCTGACCCTGCTTCCGCCCCGGCAGCGGGCCTGCATCGTCCTGCACTACTACGCGGACATGTCAGTGCGGGACGTCGCCGCTGAGCTGGGGTGTGAGGCGGGCACCGTGAAGGCCCAACTCCACGCCGGCCGCCGCACACTCGCACGCCTGGTGCACACCGACACTCCGCAGGAACCGGTCGCCACGAGGGAGGGATCATGACCGAGCAGGACCAGCACGCACGCGAAATGAACGAGCAGGAGCTTGTGGCCGGGCTGACCCGGCAGGCAGCGCTCGCCACCGCGCTGGACCCGCGGATCGAGGAAAGCGTCGTGGTTCCCGCGCTACGCCGACGCAGGCGCCGGGCGCGGCTGAGTGTCGGCGCTGCGCTCGCCGCAGCCGCCGGGAGCGTACTCGTCGCCGTTGCGGTGCTCGGCACCGACAAGACCACAGACGCGGCCCGGGGCAGCGCCGGAGCCTCGGTAGCGCCGACTCACCCACAAGAGGCACCCACGCTGCACGAGTTGGCACAGGCAGCCGAACGCGTCGGAACAGCGTCCTATGCGGACGTCTACACCAACGTCAGAACCGACCCCTGCCGATGCTCGATCACGATCTACCTCAGCAACCTCACGCGCTCGGACGCCTTCCTCACCGAGCTCCGGGAGGCCGTCCCCCACTCCGACGGCCCCGCGGTCAACTTCGCGCCGGGCAAGTACGCCCGGCCCACCTGCCACTCGATCTTCGCGTCGATGTCCGCGGAGCTGAGGGGCCGTCATCTACCGTTCACGGTCTTCACCACAGGGGTCGAAGTGGACTGCACGGTGCTCCGCGTAGGCGTAGATGCCGTCGACACCGCGCGCGCCTACCTGGAGAACCCAGGGAACGGGTTCACCTCGCGGGAATTGGCCGTCGAGGTCCAGTACGCGGGAGACCAATCGTTCATGGACACCTCCGCCAGGCAATCAGGCGGCTGACGAGCTCGTCGCGAGTGCCGTGGTCCACTGCTACTCCTCTCGCGGCGTCCATGGTCGTCAGTCGCCCGCGGCATCGCCTGGGCCGTCGGGGTGGGCGATGTCGTACGCACGCGAGACTTTCTTGGGGACGACCATGCGCCACGCCTCGACGACCAACTCGCGGGCCTCTCTCGGCCCCAGTGCGGACAGCTTGGCGTGCACCCAGTTGAACCGCATGTCCGATTCCGAGGGCATCTGGAACTTGAGTGGATCGCTCGCGACGAGATCCGCGCGTTCCTCCTTGGGGAAGGCGAAGCCCATCTCGGTCTCGTCCAGGGAGAACGCCACGTAGACGATCTGCCCGACGCGGAACTTCAACCTGCCGCGTACGTAGACCGGATACGAGCGCTCCAACTCGGTACCCAGCGCTCGCACGTCCTCAATCTCCGCCATGCTCGGAACCTCTCGATCGTACGAGCGAGACGGACCGACGAACCGCACGCGCGGCCGAGGACCCGCATCGCCCTACTCGGTCCTGTCCGTGCCCATCCTCCCCGCATCGGAAGGACGAAGTCGGGCACGCAGGGCCGATTGGCGGCGGCTGCGCTGTGCGGATACTTGGCGTCGGTGGGCTGCGGCATCGTCCTAGCATGGCTGGCTCGGGTGGGGCCGAACTGCGGCGACAGTGCGAGCGAGGGGCGTAAACGTTGACGAGCGTGGATGACATCTGCGGTCATGCGGACAGGACATGGCAGGACGGTGCGGATTGGCTCGTCATGTGCGACCTCGGCAGCTCGGGCATGCCGGGGAAATGGGAGCAGATGTGGGCCAGGCGGGTGGGCACCGGCGAGTTCGTCGTCTGTTCGATCCCGTTCGTCGCGTACGGACTTGCCCTGGGTGACCGGGTATCCGCAGCGTCGGTGCCCGACGGCTTCGAGTGGGTCATCGGCACGGTACTCGAACGCTCGGGCAACGCCGCCTTTCGGGTCGCTTTCCGCGCGGACGCCGAGCCGTGGGAGACCCAGGAACGACACGACGAACTCCTCGAACAAGTGGCGCGGTTGGGCCTACCGTACGAGGTCCAGAGCCAACACTACGTAGCGATCAGTTGCCCGGAGGACTCCCCCGAGCATGAGGAACTGACGAAGGTGCTCCAGGCCTTCACTGCCCTCGAATGGAGCGTTTTCGAGTCCGCTGCCCGCCCGTAGGCCCGCCGTTCTTTGTCTGCCTGGTGGTGGCCACAGAACGGCGGGCCCGGGCCCGGAACTTCATGATCCGGCCGCGTCGCGGCGGTCAGGCCGCGCCTTCCGCCGCCGGAGTGTCCGGGTCGACGTCGGGCGCCGAATCCCCGGCGTCCCAGGCCGGGTAAGGCGGCGGCGAACCCGGCAACGGCGTGGTGTCGAGGTACCTGACCTCGTAGACGCGCTCGGTGAACTTCCAGCCGTCCGGCGTGCGGCGGTAACGGTCGTGGAAGAGCGCGAAGTTGGCGACCGAACGGCCGTTGTGCAGCACGCCCAGCTCTTGGATGTACGCACGGCCCCAAGCCGTGTCACCTTCGATGTGGACAACCCCCGGGTGCGTTGTCTGTACGAAGTACCTCCACTCGCTTGCCAGTTGCTCCGTCCCGGCGCGGATCGCCCGCCGGCCCACCTGCTCGATGGCGGCTTCGGGAATGCGTATGACGGCGTCGTCCGTGAACAGCGATTCAAAGCGGTCGTGGTCGTCCATCATCGCCGCGTCGGTGAACTCCCCACGTAGCGCCTCGATTTCGATGCGATCGGAGATGGTTTGCAGATTGGCGGTGGTCGTCATCGGTTCGTGCTCCCTCTTGTGGATTCCAAAGCGCCGACGGCGAGCCGACTCGCGGCCCCCGTCCCTCCCGGACGACGCTTCCCTTACGACGACGCAGCGCCTCCAAATGTCTGGTGAGACCGCGCGCCGCGGTCAGCCCTGTCGGTGCGCCCGGATCAACTCCGCGATGCGGTCGTTGAGTTCGGTGTCGCTGCGGACCGTCTTGTCGTGGACGAGCGCACCGAGGCGGTCGGCCGTGAGGGTGTCGTACGCCTTCTCCGCCTCCACGCCGGGAACGGCGGTGTACGGTGCGGTGTCCCGGAACCCGACGACCGCGTCGACGGCCTTGGCGAGCAGCCAGGTGAGCACGAACGAGAAGGCCGCCATGGCGAGGATCGCGACGACCTGCTTGCCGAGCAGTTCCCAGCCGCCGCCGTAGAAGAGACCCTTCTGACCACTGATCCGGGCGGTCGCGAACAGGCCGACCATCAGGAGCCCGGTGGCGCCGCCGACGCCGTGGACGCCGACCACGTCGAGCGTGTCGTCCACGCCGAAGCGGTACTTGAGCGTGACGGCGTACGCGCACACCAGACCGGCGACCAGGCCCGTGACGACCGCGCCGAGCGGGTTGATCTCACCGCAGGCGGGAGTGATGGAGACCATGCCGGCGACCGCGGCGGACACCACGCCGGTGGTGGTCACCCGGCCGGTGCGCCACTGCTCGACCAGCGGCCAGGTGACCATCGCGCCCGCGGCGCCCAGCTGGGTGTTGAGGAAGGCCGCCGCGGCAGTCCCCTGGTCATTGAGCGCCGAGCCCGAATTGAAGCCGAACCAGCCGAACCAGAGCAGCCCGACACCGATGACGATCAGCGGAATGTTGTTCGGACGCTCCTCGCGGCGCGCCCAGTCGCGAGGACCGCGGAGGGCGAGGGCCACGGCCAGGCCCGCGGCACCGGAACTCAACTCGACCGGCAGCCCGCCGGCGAAGTCGAGAGCGCCGAGCCGGTCGTGGATCCAACCGCTGTCGTCGAAGACCCAGTGCGCCGAGGGCGCGTACACGACGAGCAGCCACAGCGGGACGAACACCAGCCATCCGCGCATCCGGGCACGGTCGGCGATGGAGCCGCTGATGAGGGCGACGGTGACGACCGCGAACCCCATCTGGAAGGTGGCGAAGATGTACGTCGGGATTGCGCCACTCAGCGTGTTGATCTGGATGCCGCGGAAGAAGGCGTGGTCGACGTTGCCGATCAGCCCGGCTCCTCCGACGTCCGGGCCGAACGCCAGGGTGTAGCCCAGCATCCACCAGACCAGCGTCCCGAAGGCGAGCGCTGCAAAGCTCATCTTGAGCATCATCAGGACGTGCTTGACGCGGACCATGCCGCCGTAGAAAAAGGCCAGTCCCGGCGTCATCAGCAGGACCATGGCGGTGGAGGCCAGCAGCCAGGCCGTGTCGCCCGCGTTGTAGGCAGGGGGCATCGGCGGGGGCGCGGAGATCATGGGCACCTTCTCGGCACTTCCTCGTAGGCGGGACTGCGTCGGGTCTTGCACAGGTCGGGCACAGGACCAGGTCGGGTCTTGCGCAGGTCAGGCACAGGACTGCGTCGGATCTTGCGCAGATCGGGCACAGGACCAGGTCGGGTCTTGCGCAGATCGGGCACAGGACTGGTCAGGTCTTGCGCAGGTCGGGTGCGGGGCTGCCGGTGAGCAGCAGACGGACCGCGCGCCAGGCGTCCGAGAACGCCTCGGCGGTACGGATCGGGCTGTCCTCCAACACGCGCAGCCACGCCCCGGAGTCCTCCGGCAGCGTGGACACGCCGTAGTGGAGGTCCCGCCCGGCCAGGGCCTCGTGCAGGGTGTCGGCGATCTCCGCCGCGGGACGCAGGTCGCTGACCACGAACAGCGTGCCGAGGTGGTCGTATCCGCCGAAGACCGCCGGACCGGTGACGGCGCCCCGGTCGCCCTCGGGGACGAGGCGCAGCGTGTCGACGGCGAGCAGGGTGCCGTCCGGGCGGCGGATCTCCAGATCGGTGGCCAGCACCCGGTAGTCGTGGCGCTCGCCGCGGGCCAGGCGACCTGCCGTGATCGTCTCCCCGAGGACGACGGTGGACCCGGCCGCGGCGGTGACGGTCGTGCGCTGGTAGAACCGCGAGTCGCGGAAGAGGATCAGCGGGTCCGGCAGGTACTCCAGGTAGGCGCCGGGTTCCGTGGTGAGCCCGACCAACTGGCTGGCGTAGTCCTGCTCCATCCCGTGCACCTTGGTGGCGGCCTGGGTGGTGAGGTGGACGTGCGCACCGGGCCCGCAGCGGACGTCGACGCGGTAGCGGTCGGCCTGTGTGACACCCCCGCCGGTGGCCATCATGTAGACGTACGCGGTGTCGGGCCGCGCGGGGTCGATCCACAGCGGGCGGATGAGCTGGAGCGGGGTCTTCTGGTAGCGCTCGACCAACTCGGTGCGTCCGCCGCGCACTTCGAAGGCGAGGTCGAGGATGCCGACCTTGGCCGGCGAACCGGGGGCGAGCGTGTCGGGGCGCGCGGCCAGGTCGGCCACCTCGGCGGGGAGGCGTTCGGCGGCCCAGTGCGCCTCGGTGAGCCGGTCGCGTACCGGTCGCGCCGGCTGGTCGGCGGCCTTGCGGACGGGAGCACGCTCGGAAGCCGGCCGGGCCTCGCCCTCGGCCTCGCCCTCGGCCCCGTCCTTGGCCCTGTCCTTGGCCCTGTCCTTGGCCTCGACCTCGGTCCTGTCCTCGGCGAGCCGATCGGCCGTCGGCCGCGGCAGCGCGGTCGTCACGTCGGATCAGCACCTTGCTCAGGCCGGATCAGCCGCATGGCCATGTCAGATCAGCGCCTTGCGCCGCGACTCGAAAAACGCCGCCAAGTCGTCGATGCCGACCCCGGTCAGCGAATCGGTCAGCAGCACCGGCCGCCGGTCGCGGACCTTGAGCGCGTCGGACTCCATCACGGTGATGTCCGTCCGCACGTACCGCGCGATGTCGATCTTGTTGATCACCAGCAGGTCGGATTCGGTGATGCCGGGCCCGCGCTTGCGCGGCATCTTCTCGCCTTCCGCGGTGTCCAGGACGAACACGAAGACGTCGACCAGGGCGGGGCTGAACGTCAGCGTCAGGTTGTCCCCGCCGGACTCGTACAGCAGCGTGTCGACGTCGGGAAAGCGCTCCAGCAGTTCCGCGCCGGCGGCCAGGTTCATCGTCGGGTCGTCGCGTACGGCGGTGTGCGGGCACGCGCCGGTCTCGACGCCGACCACGAGTTCGGGGTCGAGGATCCCGGCCAGAGTGCGGCGGACGTGCTGCGCGTCCTCCTGCGTGTAGATGTCGTTGGTGATGACGGCCGGGCGGTGGCCCTGGCCGATGAGCACCGGCACCAGCGCCTCGATCAGCGCGGTCTTGCCGGAGCCGACGGGCCCGCCGATCCCGATGCGCAGTACGTTGTCGTCCACAGTGCTCCTTTGTCGTGGGGGGGTTCCCGAGTCACAAGCACTCGGCGTCCGACGGCCGCTCAACCGGCGAACAAGTCGCTCAACCGGTGAACAGGCCGATCAACTGGCGAACAAGCGGGCCTCGGCGCGCTCGTGGCGGCCGGACATGATGTCGGACGCGAAAGCGGTCGATCCCAGGTCGGCGAGGTCGCGGGCCAGCGCGCCGCGGACCGTCTCCTCGATGACCGGGGCGGCGGTACGCAACAGCACCTGCGCCTTCCGGTGGTCGGTGAGCCGCAGCCGCAGCGCGGCCCCGGCGAAGCTCGTGCTGAACGCGAACAGGTCTGCCGCGACGGCCTGCGCGACCGGCACCCCGGCGGCCGCCTGCACGACCCCGGCCGCGACGGCCTGGGTGCCAGGGGCCTGACGGTCCGTCACTCGGCGCAGGTAGCCCTCGATGACCGAATGACCGAACACTTCGGCGGACAGGTCGAGGAGTTGCCGCCCGGTGCGCGTGGCGGCCTGCCGCATCTCGCGGCTCAGCTTGCCCGCGTGGAGCCGTCGGTCGATCCGGACGACGGCGTCCAGGTCGCCCGCGGACGCGGCCCGGTGCGCCAGCGCGAGGGCCGTGGCATCGCCCGGGCCGACGCCGTACCGCAGCAGGTCGACGAGGAGCGCGGGCAGCGACTCGGGGGTGACGGCGCGGGCCTGGGCGTACCCCTCCAGGCTGTGCGAGAGCGTGTAGAAGCCGCTCGGGAAGGCCGAGTCCGCGAGCTGGAGGCTGACCAACAGGGCGGACAGTCCCCCGAGTTGCGGTTCGGGGGACCGGTTCGCGCCGACCGTGCGGTCCGAACTGACGGGCATCCGCTACACCAGGAAGTAGAGCTGGTTGAGCGGCAGCGTCTCGGCGGGGTCGATGGTCGCGACCTCGCCGTCCAGGGTGACCTTGAAGGTCTCCGGGTCGACCTCGACCTTGGGGAGGGCGTTGTTGCGGACCATGTTGTGCTTGCCGATGACGCGGGTGCCCCGCACCGGCGCGATCCTGCGCTTGAGTTCCAGCTTCTCCGGGACGCCCGCGGCGACCGCGGCCTGCGACAGGAACGTGAGGTGGGTGGACTGCTGCGCCCGGCCGAACTGGCCGAACATCGGCCGGTAGATGACCGGCTGCGGGGTCGGGAGCGAGGCGTTGGGGTCGCCCATCTGGGCCCAGGAGACGATGCCGCCCTTGATGATCATCTTGGGCTTGGCGGCGAACGAGTGGATCGGCCAGAGCACGATGTCGGCGAGCTTGCCTTCCTCCAGCGAGCCCACGTACTCGGAAATGCCGGTCGCGATGGCCGGGTTGATGGTCACCTTCGCGAGGTAGCGCAGCACCCGCTGGTTGTCGTTGCGGGCGGTGTCGCCGTCCAGGGGGCCGCGCTTGTCCTTGCAGTGGTGCGCGATCTGGAAGCAGCGGGTGACTGATTCGCCGACGCGGCCCATGGCCTGCGAGTCGGACGACACGATGCTGATGACCCCGAGGTCGTGCATCACGGACTCGGCGGCGATGGTCTCCGCGCGTACCCGGCTGTCCGCGAAGGACACGTCCTCCGGGATGTCGTGGTTCAGGTGGTGGCAGACCATCACCATGTCGAGCAGCTCGTCCACCGAGTTCTTGGTGTACGGCAGGGTCGGATTGGTCGACGACGGCAGGACGTTCGGCTCGCCGGTCACCCGCAGGATGTCGGGAGCGTGACCGCCGCCCGCGCCTTCGGAGTGGAAGGTGTGGATGGTACGGCCGTCGAACGCGGCACGGGTGCTCTCGAAGTACCCGGACTCGTTGAGGCTGTCGGTGTGGATGGCCACCTGCACGTCGTGCCGGTCCGCCACGCCGAGCGCGCAGTCGATGACCGCCGGGGTGGCACCCCAGTCCTCGTGCACCTTGAGCGCGCAGGCGCCGGCCTCGATCTGCTCGTCCAGCGCCATCGGCCGGCTGCTGTTGCCCTTGCCCATGATGCCGATGTTGACCGGCAGCGCCTCGGCCGCCTCCAGAAAGCGGGCGATGTTGTACGGGCCGGGCGTGCACGTCGTGCCGTTGCTGCCGTCGGTCGGGCCGGTGCCGCCGCCGATCAGGGTGGTGATGCCGTTGGTCAGCGCCTGCTCGGCCTGCTGCGGCGAGATGAGGTGGACGTGGGTGTCGATGGCCCCGGCGGTGGCGATCAGGTGCTCGCCGGAGATCGCCTCGGTGCCCGCGCCGACCACGAGCTTGGGGTGCACGTTGTTCTGCGTCTGCGGATTACCGGACTTCCCGATCCCCGCGATCATGCCGTCCTTGATCCCGATGTCGCACTTGACGACGCCGAGGACCGGGTCGATCACCACCACGTTGGTGATCACGGTGTCCAGCGCGCCCTGGGCGGCGGAGGCCTGCGGGTCGGAACCCATGCCGTCGCGCATGGTCTTGCCGCCGCCGTACAGGATCTCGTCGCCGTACAGGCCCTCGCTGTAGTCCTTCTCCACCTCCACGATCAGGTTCGTGTCGGCGAGGTGGAACCGGTCGCCGACGGTGGGCCCGAACATGTCGGTGTACTGCTTGCGGGAGAGGATCGGCATCAGTTCGCGCCCTTCTTGCTCTTCCGGCCCTTGCCGCCCGCTCCCGTACCCGAGTCGCCGCCGCCGTCGTCGCCGCCGGTGCTGCCGTCGCTGCCGTCGGCGCCCTCGAAGCCTTCCTCCAAGGCCTTGTGGAACGCGGCGATGCGCGCCGGGCGGGAGACGATGCTGCCGTTGAGCAGGCCGCTGAACCCCATGAGACGGCCGGTGCCGCCGTACTCGCACAGCTCGACCTCGCGGCTGCCGCCCGGCTCGACGCGGACCGAAGTCCCCGCGGGGATGTTCAGGTGCATGCCGAGGGTCTTGTCGCGGTCGAACCGCAGTGCCGAGTTGACCTCGAAGAAGTGGTAGTGCGAGCCGACCTGGACGGCGCGGTCGCCGGTGTTGACCACATTGACCTTGACGGTCCGGCGGCCGGCGTTGATCTCGACCGGATCATCGCCGTACAGGTAGGTGCCGATAGTCGATGTCACAGGTGACTCCTTGTGCCTGCCGCCGTCACCGGGCGGGCAGTTGGGGACGAGAGTGTGGAGCGGGTGTACGTCGTGCCCGCGCCCGGACTGTGGTGGTGGCTGTGCTCATCGCCGTGGTCGTGGTCGTGGCCGTGGTCGTGGTTGTGGCCGTGGTCGTGGCCGTCGCCGTGGCCGTGGCCGTGGCCGTGGTGGTGGTCCTCGCCGGGCCCGTGGGTGTGGCCGAGGCCGAACCCGTCGGCCGCGCCCAGCGCGCGGCGGACACCGTCGTCGCCGTGCTCGCGGAGCCGGTGGCTCGCGGACGCGACCCGGGCGGCGAGCACCGCGGCCGCCGCGGCCGGACGGAGCAGCGGACCCGCGTCGGACACCGGCACGCCGTCCACCGCGGACGGCAGGACGGCGGCGGCGAACGACCCCCGGAGCACGGCGATACGGCGCGCGCCCAGCAGGACGCACCTGCGCAACGCCTCGGCGACGTCCGGCTCGCCGCCGATCAGGGCCGTCTCCACCATTCGGTGCCGCCCGTTGCGGCGGACCAGGTGGGACACCCGGTACAACTCGGCGTCCTCGTACGGGTCGCCGGTGGGCGCGGCGACCAGCAGCGCGGTGTCCGGGTCGATGCCGGCGGCCGCGGCCCGGAGCCAGCCGACCAGGTGGTCCGAGGTACCGAACGGCTCGGCCACCGCGACGCCGCCCCGCGGTTCCGGCCGCAGCGCCCGGACGGTCCGGGCGGCCTCCGCCACCAGGCCCGGTTCGCGGCCCAGGGTCATCGGAACCACGACGACGTCCCGGCCCGCGGGGCGGGAGGCGAGCGTACGGTGCAGTTCCCGGCCCGCGGTGACCACGGTCGCGTCCCGTCCGGCGAGCGCGCGCAGGTCCGCGCCGGTGCCCGCCTCGCGGCCGCGCACCAGGACGACATCGGTGCGATCGGCCACCGGTCAGCCGCCGATGGGGTCGTGCACGGAGACGAGTTTGGTGCCGTCCGCGAAGGAGGCCTCGACCTGGAGCAGCGGGAGCATCGTACGTACGCCGTCCATGCAGGCGTCGCCCTCGACGATGTGCCGGCCGAGCTCCATGCAGTCGGCGACGGACTTCCCGTCCCGGGCCGCTTCCAGGATCGCCTCGGTGATCAGGGCGACCGCTTCGCTGTAGTTCAGCTTGAGACCGCGGCCCTGGCGCTTGCGGGCGAGGTCCGCGACGACGTAGACGAGCAGCTTGTCGATCTCGCGGGGTGCGAGGTTCATGGTCGGTCCTTCCTCGGGACGAAGAACGGTTCTGGGATCGGGGCTCAACCGTCGGCGGGACGCAGACGCGGCAGCAGGGGGACGGCCGCCGTCAGCGTCCAGGTGGTGAGGATGAACGGCCAGGTGAAGGTGTGGCCGTGGAAGGGCTCGAACAGCGAGGTGACCGCCGCCGTGAGACCGGTCGACACGCCGGCGCCGAACAGCGCGTAGCCGATGTTCCAGGCCGTGTTCGCGAGGAAGACCGCACCCACGGCGATGGCGACCAGGACGGCGTTGTAGCCGTAGATGCCCTCGGCGATCAACGCGGTCGGTGCCCCCAGCGCCCAGGCGACGACGATGCCGACGATGCTGCCCAGCGCGGCCGCGACGACCACACGCGCTCCGGCGAAGGCGAGGCCGACCAGCATGATCAGGCCGACGTACCACTCTCCGACGAGGAACACCTGCGAGACGTTGGTGAAGAACGCGTGCCACAGGTCGGACCACGTGACGCCGGTGTCGCCGGACGTCGCACTGGCGACCGGGGAACCGCCGTGCCAGATCCGGCCGAACGACGGCGCGCCGAGCACCATCGCCCCGGAGACCAGGCAGAAGGGCGCGGTCAACGCGGTCAGGCCGTACGGCCGGGTCACGTGGGTGAGCGCCGCGGTGAGAACCGTGCAGAGGATGCAGCCGACCACCGCGAGGAGGTATGTCGCGACGTGGTTGCCCAGGAAGACCACCAGGGCGATGCCGGTCAGGCAGCCGGAAAAGCCCTGGAGGCCCAGGGCGATGCTGCCGCGGTCGACGTCGAGCGCGTACGCCGCGGCGGTCGAGACCAGCGTGCCGAGCGTGGCGAAGAGGCCGACCTTCCATCCGGCCGCCCACAGCCCGGCGAGGATGAACGCGCCGGTGAGCAGCGCCGGTTGCAGGTCGACCTGGCCGACACCCCGCAGCGAGGCGACCACATAGGCGAGCGGCTCCCGTTCCCAGGGACGGGGGCTACTCCGAGTGGCGGCAACCGCGTCACCTTGTGTCACGAATTCCCCTGACATTCCAATGAATGCCGGAACAAGAAAACTAGAGTGTTTTGCACCTTATGACTGATACACCCGTTTTAGCCCATGCGACGGTCCGTGCGCGCGATGTGACATGTAGCGGCAGGCGATCTTCGCCCGATCAGCCGACACCAACGTCCCGTCGAAAGGCGCGCCTCCGGTGACCAACCCCTACTTCGACACGAAGGACCGACCGGTCCGCCCACCCGGCCACCCGCATTCCGAGCACGCCCCCGGCCACCAGATCCCGGTGGTCGCCGCCGTGGCCGTCGGCGGCGGAATCGGCGCGTGTGCCCGCTACGCCATCGAACGCGCCTGGCCCACCTCGGGCACCCAGTTCCCCTGGCCGATCCTGATCGTCAACGGCGTCGGCTGCCTGGCGATGGGCGCCCTGATGACGGTGCTGGCGGCCCGGTTCCCCGGCGCGAAGCGCATGGCCGGCGCCCTCCTGGGCACCGGCTTCCTCGGCGGGTTCACGACCTTCTCCCACTACACGGACAACTTCCGCGTGCTGATCCGGGGCGAGGCCTACGGCACCGCGTTCGGCTACCTGTTCCTCACCATCGCCGTGGCCCTGGCCGGCGTCACCATCGGCGTGCTCGCGGCCCGCTCCGCGGTCGGAACCCCCACCCACCAGAAGGCGTCCGCCGATGCTCGCTGACTGGCTGCTCGTCCTCGCCGGCGGCATGCTCGGTGCACCGACCCGCTACCTCACCGGGGTCGCCGTCAAATCACGCGTGCACAGCCCGTTCCCCTTCGGAACCCTCGCCGCCAACGCCGCCGCCTGCCTCCTGCTCGGCTTCCTCTCCGAAGCGGCACTCCGAGACGGCCTCACCGACAACGAACAACTCCTCCTGGCCACCGGCTTCTGCGGCGCCCTCTCCACCTGGTCGACCTTCTCCTACGAAGAGTTCACCCTCGCCTCAACCCGCCGGCTCCCCCTCTCCGCCCTCTACCTCACAACAAGCGTCACCCTCGGAATCGCCCTGTCCTTCGCAGGCGCCGCAATCGCCGGCGGCATCTGGACCTGAGCAACCGAGCACAGGAACAGTTCTCAATGGAACGGACCCGGTCCGCCACTCCGGCAGTGATCGTTCCCGCGCCACGGCGTGCGACTGGGCTGGATACGGTGCTCCCCCTCTCACCCGTCCTCGGGAGCGTCAGTGATCGGGACGACCCCGCCGAGCCCCGCCGACCCCAGCACGTGGCTTCCGGAGGTGTTGCCGTACGCGAAACCCGTAACGCGGCCGCACCCCTGCCTGGCGGAGGTCAGCCCGCGGGACAGCACGGTGGGTAATCCGGTGTTGTGGCCGGCGAATGTGCCCGAACTGCCCCGTCCAGCGGGCTGCGACGTCTTCCAATTGCCGTGGTGCCCCTTCGGGCACGATCCGCACTTCCTCCGGAGGTCTCCGCCGCCATTCACCCTGCCATCCGCGTCGGAGGAGGAGCGGGAACGGATCTGGGCAGGAGCCGACTCCTACTCGGTGACTGCGGGGGCGTCTACGCGTTCGTCTGTCTCAACTACCGGGAATCTGCCTGGATCATCGGCGGGGGTGGTTGCCGACATTCGTCGACCGGGCGGGTGAGCGGCACGAGGGCTGACAGGCACCGGGTGCGCGTGGTGTCCCGCAGGTCAGGAGCGACGCATCCAGTGTTGGGTGGGGATGCCGGACTGCTGCAAGTCCTCGGGTCTTTGGTCACAGGAACTTCACCCCGGGCCATCTCGATTTCAGGAGGAAGTTCTTGCCGAACTCCCCGATGGCGGCGATGTCGGCCGGTTGCGGGTACCCCGGACTTCCGAAGGGCAACTCCTCCGAACGCCGCAGCAGTTCCCGAGCGGCGTCGATCTCGGCTTGACTCGGGGGCGGGATTTCCATGTCGCCGTACCCACCGATCGCCTGCCTGAGTTGTAGGAATGCGGCGTGCGCATGGGATCGGCCGTTAAAACTGTAGCCGGCCTTCGCCCACGTATATCCGCCGTTGGCGTCGGAGGCCGTCAACTCGATTCGGTCGACTCCGGATTCCCTGTACCAGTCCTCCAGGCGCATCCTCAAGTCCGTACCGAATCCATGCTTCTGGAATCCTTCGCTGATGCGCTGCCAGTGGTGCTCCACGACGATGACATCGGGCCCCGGTACGAGCCGATAGTCGTTGTCGACCAGTCTCAGTGCCTGCTTGTTCCTGAAGCGCCGTTCGGTCTCGCCGACTTTGACGCCGTCGGGTCCGAGGATCTCGGCCTGCCAAGTCAGCGTGCCCTGCTCGGGAATGTGCCGGGCATACGTTACGTGGACACGGAGGTTGTCCGCCCCGAAGGTTCCATTCAACGCGCGCTGGATCTCCCCGCGAAGCTGCTTGTCGGACAGTTGCCTCCAGTTGAGGAGCCGCTCAATGTCCGCCGTTGCACCGACCTCGGCACCCGGTCGCACAGGGCGCGGGAGCGGGGGGCGGTCGCCCGGTCCAGGGAAGGCCGCGTCGAGATCCTTGAGCAGATGCGCATCGTCCGCGATCAGATAGCCGGAATCGGGTGGCGGTGCGTCCCTGGCCGGGAGACCGTCTTCCACGTCGGTCTCGCGCAGGAGGTCGTCGAGGGCGGTGTCCTCCAGCAGCCAATCGTCGTCGAAGTCGGCCGTGTCATCCGTGCTGCCGGCCGCGTCGTCGGCCGCGCTGTCGGCGCCGTCGGCCGCGTCGTCGAGGTGGCTGCCACCCAGTGGCGGCCGCGGTGCAGTGCCTGGGCCGAACGGCGGACTACCCGGCGGGGGCGGGGGTTTGCCGCCGCCCGGCAAGTCCGGGGCGACCGAACCGGGGAGGGAGGGTTTCGGTGTCGGGCCGCCGCCCAGGTTGTCTGCCCCGTCGAAGGGGGCCTGCCCCCCGACGGACGCCACCGGGACGGGGGTCCTCGCGGGTGTTCCGTCTGGCAGGTCGGTCCCGTCCATGGCGGCGGCGGTGTCGTCGAGGACGGCCAGGTCGTCCCCGGACATCTCGACCGGTGCATCGCCGCCCAGCTGCACGGTGTCGTCCGGGAACTCCAGGGTGCCGTCCGGCCTGAGGATCGTGCCATCCGGAAACAGGACCCCCTCGTCGCCGGGGATTCCGACGCCCTTCCAGGAGCCCGGGTCGATCAGTTTTCCGGTGAGCTCGCCGACGGTCCTGAGCCCGTTGAAGCTCGCGCCCACCCCTTTGGCGACGTACGTCATCGGGTCGATGATCTCGCCGATTCTCGCGAGCGTGCTGACGGCCTTCGCGGTGAGGCCCATGCCTTCCACGGCTGTTCCCGCTCCGAGGGAGGCGATCGCGGTGACGACGTTGAACGCGACGATGCCCGACGCCTTGGCCGGGTTCTCCTCCCACTCGTCCCAGGCGATGAGGGACTTGCCGAATTCGGTTGCGACGACGGCACTTTCGTCGAACCAGTCCTTCAGGGGGCCGGGCGGCATCTGGGACAGTCGCGACCAGGCGCCCGGGGTGGAGAGGGCGATCACGCCCGTAGCCAGTTTGAAAACACCTTCCCAGGCCGTGAGGCAGTCGGCGTCGAACGGGTTGGCGAGAGTGGCCAGTCCGGTGAGAGTTCCCCAGAGGCCGTCCACGATGACGCCGTCCCACACAAAACTCTTGAGGTGGTAGCCGAATTCGTCCCACTCGTGGTCCTCGGTGACCGTTTTCCCCCACGGGGTCTCCGCGGCAGCCGCCAGGTCCCCGGAGTTGGCGCCGTACATGTTCTCGCCGCCGCTGCCGTCGTCGGCGGTCCACTGCCGGCGACTGAACAGCGCGAGGATCTTGTTGGCCGCGGTGCGCTCGGCCTCCCAGAACTGCCCCACTGTGGTGGAGACATCGGCGATGAGCTGGTTGTTCAGCGCCACCTTGTCCGTGTCGTACGTCCAGTCCTCGTCGAGTGACCACACGAACGTCTCGGCGTCCGAACGTAGTTGGTTGAGCCTCGTCACCACCGGCCGGATCGCCTCAAGGTACTCGGACAGCGCACCGGCGACGGTCTCCAACTGCCCGGCGAATTCGTCGGACCTCGCCTGCACCGTGGTCGTGGTCGCGAGCAACTGCTCCGACTCGGGGGCCTTGTAGCACGACGAGAGGCCTTGGAAACGGTTGTGGACGCTTTCGCCGATCTCGCGGAACGCCGCGGCGTCGGATATCAGCGCGGCGTGGTCGAGCTCAAGCTGCCCGAGGAACCCGGTGAACGTGGGGATGCCGGACGGGTCGACACGATCGGGGATGTCACCCACGGCCTGCCCCCTGTGACTGCGCGGTCGATGTGGTCGGATTCCGGTTGTCCCACACCGAACCCCGCGCCGCACTCAGGGGCCCTGAAGCGGATATCCGATTCGCCGAGGGACGACTCCCGCCTCGGGATCCGGGCCGGAGGCACCACGGGCCGTCCGGAACACTCCCTACGGTCCTCGGAGTTACCTGTTCCCGGCCGGCACCCGCTCGTCGCTGCCGACGCGCTCGCCCTGCCGTCAGGGGACCGCGCCGAGGCGCAGCGCCTGCTGGACGAACTGGCGGCAGAGGGCAAGCCGTTGGCGTTCACCTATCTGGTGCCGCAGAACAACCAGGCCAACAGGACGGGCGAGTACATCGCCACGCAGTTGCGGGGCTTCAAGAACATCAGCGTGACGGTCGAGGCGCAGAGCATCGTCTCCTACCAGAACACCGTGCGCGTGCAGCGCAGTTACCAGGCGGCGATGTTCAATTGGCTGGTGTCGGACGTGGAGCCGACGGTTTACAGCTATCTGTACGGCGACAGCCCCTCGAACTTCCTCGGCTACCGCAACCTGGGCGTCGACGCCGCCCTGGACGCCGGGCACCGGACCGGCGACGCCGCCGCACGGCAGAGCGCGTACACCGAACTGGCCCGGCAGGTCGCCCAGGACGTCCCGCTGTGGCCTTACCAGGAGGGCCGCGTCACGGTCTACCACGGCAAGGCGGTCGCGGGAGTCCTGCTGAGCAACGACGGCGTGCTCATGATGGACCGGCTGGGGCGCAGGGCCTGAGCCACGGCGGCGACGGCCGCGCTCGACACTCCGTGCCCTGCC
>NZ_JBPKBH010000011.1:191208-192525 GCF_051388915.1 Yinghuangia sp. YIM S09857
CCGTGCCCTGCCCGGACGACGCGACGGTCGCCGGGCAGGGCACGGAGTGTGGCGTGGTCCGGGGAGTGTGGCGTGGTCCGGGGAATGTGGCGTGGTCCGGGGAGTGCGGCGTGGACCGGGGAGTGCGGCGTGGACGGGAAGCGCGGGGTGTGGGACGTGCCGGTCGGCCGTCCGCCACCCCGGTCACCAGAGTTCGTCGATGTACTTGTCGGTCCCGATGACGGTGGGGACGAAAGGCGCGGCGAGGGCGAGGCTGCCCAGGCCGGAGTCGGCGAAAGCGGCGGCGAGGGCGGTGTAGCGATCCCAGCACTCCAGCGGGTCGCGTTCCACGAAGTGCAAGTGCAGGCTGCGGCGTTCGGCGGCCTCATCGACGTCCGGCACGAAGTCCGGCTTGGTGTCGCGCAGCGGCACGAGGTCCCAGGAGGAGACCGAGGCGACGGGCGAGCCGTCGAGCCAGCCCGGCAGGAACTCCGCGAACCAGGCGTCCGTGCGCTCCGCCTCGACGCCGGGGTCGCGCTCGACCCACATGGCGACGAGCCCGGCGTAGCGGTGGTCGAGGGCGAGTTCGAGGGGCACCGGGTCGGGGTCGCGGTAGGCGCGCCAGACGTGCCGGTAGGCGCCGGTGTTGTAGTGGGTGCGGGGCTGGAAGCCGCGGTCGGCGGCGTACAGGGCGTGCACCTGCGGCGTGGCCCATTCGAGCCAGTTGTCGTACTCGCCGTCGAGGATGTAGTAGATGCAGCCGTACGAGGCCTCGTTGCGCTCGAAGCCGAGCCTCGGCTTGTCGGGCAGCCGCGCGTCCTTGTGGCGGCGGGTGGCGACCCAGCGGCTGCCGGCCACCGTGGAGGCACCGATCATGCATCCCGCGTAGTAGTGGTCGCGCTCGTACCAGCGGTTGTACGCGAACTCGTGGCCCCGGTGGGGGTCGGTGAGGACCCACAGCAGCGTGCCGACGGCGATGGGCTCGTCGGCCTGGCGGTACAGGCGGCCGGGTTCGAGGGCGAGCGGGGCGGCGTAGCGGTCTTCGGCGGGCACGGGGCCTCCGGGCGGTCGACGGCAGGTGCCCGGAACGTAATCCGACGCCGCGTCAGATTCAAGGCGATCCTTCGAATAATCGAAGAAAGCGTCCGATATTTGGAACGATGAGCAGATGCCGAGTATGCCCGTCGACAGACCGCGCCCACGTGCACGCGACGCACGCACGACACGCACAGGCGACACGTACAGGCGACGCACACACTCGACACGCACACGCGACACGCGACACGCACAGGCGACGCACACACACGACCGCCCCGGGGGGACCACCACCGGTGCCCG
>NZ_JBPKBH010000011.1:192617-210847 GCF_051388915.1 Yinghuangia sp. YIM S09857
ACGACCGCCCCGCGGGCACCACCACCGGTGCCCGCGAGACGGTCGAGTCAGCCAGAGCCGCAGCAACTACACCGCGCGCGATGCCTGTTCCGCGACGTGGCGCCCGGCCAGGTAGCCGAAGACGACGCCGTTGCCGATGGTCGCGCCCGCGCTGGGGTACGACCAGCCGAAGGCACTCGCGGCGGTGTTCCCCGCCGCGTACAGGCCCGGGACCACTCCCCCGCCCTGGCGCAGCACCTGGCCATTGCGGTCGATGCGGGGGCCTCCGTTGGTGCCCAGGGTCCCGGGGTGGATGGCGACCGCGTAGTACGGGGCCCGCTCCAGCGGCGCGACCCGCCCCGGAGCCATCAGGCCCTTCCCGGTCCGGTCGAAGTCGGGGTCCTCGCCCTTGGCGGCGTACGTGTTGAAGCGCTCGACCGTCGCCGTCAGCGCCTCCGGGTCGAGCGAGACCAGCTCCGCGAGTTCGGCGATGGTGTCCGCCCGGTGGACCCAGTCCGGGTCTGGTCCGCCCGGCAGCATCGACAGGATGCGCTGGCTCTCGCGCACCGAGCTGTCGAAGACCAGCCAGGCCGGACCGCGGTTGGGGAAGTCGAGCGCGTCGGGGTCGTACCTGCCGAACGCCTTGGGGAACTCGTTGTACGGCAGCGCCTCGTTGGCGAACCGCCGCCCCGCACGGTTGACGATCAGCGACGCGGGCGTGCCCCGGCCCCACTCGAACTGCGGGATGAGCTCGCCGTTCTCCTGCGCGATGCCCGGGTCGAACATCGCCGGCGTGCCCCAGTACGACGCGAGGTTGGCGAGCGCGGCCCCCGCGGCGGACGCCATGAGCAGCCCGTCGCCGGTGTTGTTGCCCAGCGGCGACAGCGGCTGCACGTCGTACCCGATGTGCGCGCGGACCAGTTCCGGGTTCCACTCGAACCCTCCGCACGCGAGCACCACGCCCCGACGCGCGCCGATGCGCCGCGTCCTGCCGTCGTGTTCGACGACGACTCCGACCACAGCGCCCGAGTCGTCGGTGACGAGTTCGCGCACGGCGGTGTCCAGCCGGGTGGTGACGCCGCGTTCGAGCAGACCCTTGAACAGCCGGGCGATGAGGGCCGCGCCCTTGGGGCGGATGTCCTCGGCCTCGCGCCGGGCGAGCTCCGCGAGCAGCTCGGGCGTCTGCGGGGCGAAGTCCTCCGCGAGCGTGGTCGCCGCACCCAGCGACATGAGGGTGCCGCGGCTGACGATGCGGTCCTGCCAGTCGGGCAGTTCCTTGCCGACCGGGTACGGGTTGGCCTCCAGCGTGCGCCCCGGAGTGAAGCGCCGCCCCGGGATGTCCCACGGGGCGTAGTAGTCGATGAGCGGGCAGACGTGCACGGTCAGCGGCGTGTGGTCGACCAGGTACTTGATCGCCTCGGGCGCGGTGTCGACGAAGACGTCCAGGAGGTCGGGGTCGGACGCCTGCCCGGCGGTCACCCGCTTCAGGTACGCGAGGATGTCGTCGCGGTTGTCCGGGGCTCCGTCCTCCGCGGCGAGGTGGTTGCCCGGCAGCCACATGCCGCCGCCGGACACGGCGGTCGTCCCGCCGAGCATCCCGGCCTTCTCCAGGACGAGGACCTCAGCCCCGCCGTCGTGCGCGAGCGTCGCGGCGACCAGGGCCGCGCCGCCGGAGCCGACGACGACCACGTCGACGGTCTCGTCCCATCCGTTCGCTTCATCAGTCATTGGGGACCTTCCTGGTACGACGGCACGGTGCCGGGTTAGAACAGCGTTCAAAACAACATTCGCAGCAGCATTCGGAACAGCGGTGGAGAACAGCCGTTGCGCACACCTGAAAACCACCGCCTACAGCGACACGCCCGCGGTCCAGCCCCCGTCGAACACGAACTCCGAGCCGGTGCTGTACGACGACTCGTCACTGGCCAGGAACAACACCAGCGACGCGGCCTCGTCCGAGGTGCCGAACCGCCCCATGGGCAGCTTGGCCGCCGGGTTGAACCCGTCCGGGAGCGAGCCGAGGCCCTCCCGGGCCATCTCGGTGTCGATGATCCCGGGGTGTATCGAGTTGACCCGGATGTTGTGCGGGGCCAGCGCCAGCGCCGCCGACTTGCTGAGGCCGCGCAACGCGAACTTGCTGGAGACGTACGGGCTGTTGGTGGCGCCGCCGAACATGCCGTTGACCGACGAGACATTGACGATCGAGCCGCCCCCGGCGTCGATGAGCGCGGGCGCGGCCGTGCGGATGCCGAGGAAGGCGCCGAGCAGGTTGATCTCGATCACCCGCATGAACTCGTCGGGGCGGGTCTCCAGGAACGGCGCGGTCGGCGAGATCCCCGCGTTGTTGACCAGGACGTGGAGGCCGCCGAAGCGCTCGACGGCGGTCGAGACCGCGGCCTGCCAGTCGGACTCGACGGTGACGTCGAGGTGCACGTACACCGCGGCGGCGCCGATGTCCGCGGCCACGGCGGCACCCAGGTCGTCGAGGACGTCGCCGAGGACCACTTTCGCGCCCTCGGCGGCGAAACGCCTCGCGTGTGCCTCGCCCTGCCCGCGGGCCGCCCCGGTGATCAGGGCGACCTTGCCGGCGAGGCGTCCAGTTGTGCTCATGTGCGTCTTCCTTCCACCGTCCCGCTGCGGCGCCGGACGGGGTGAATGAGTGGGCGGTCCGGCGGATTCCCGGCGGCGGAGCCCGCGTTCGCCGTGGTCAGGGGCGTACTTGCCCAGCGGGTCTCCATCCGCTTACAAATATGAAATCCTGACTTACAGAGTGACTGGTGCCGGGACAGTAGGAGGGATCTGACGATGCGTCAAGAGACACGCGCGCGTGCGGACATGGCATGGTGACCGAGCAGCCGTCGCCGCCCACCCGCCGAGTCGTCGGCGTCCTCAACCTGCTCGCGGACCACCCGCGGCGCCGGCTGACGCTCACCGAGATCGCCGATCTGCTGGACCTGAGCGCGCCGACCTGCCTGCGGATCCTGAACGAGCTCGTCGACGCCGCGTTCGCGACCCGCGACGACGACAAAACCTACGGCCTCGGCCCCGCGCTCCTGCGGATCGGCTGGTCCGCCGAGACCGGCCTCGCGGCACTGGACCTGGTGCGCCCGCACGTCAAGGCCCTGCACGACGACCTCGGGCTCACGTGCATCCTCGCCGCGGTGCACGACGCCAGCATCATCCTGCTCGAATGGATCGGCGCCCACCCGCCCGGCGACAACCGCGACATGGTCGGCGAACGCTTCCCGTGGCGACCGCCCATCGGGCTCGTCAACACCATCTGGTCGGACGACGAGACCGTCGCCGCCTGGCTCGCCCGGCCCCCACTCGTGCCGATCCCCGACGACCGCACCGCGCTCGACACCCTCGTCGCCGACGCGCGCCGCAGCGGCTACGTGGTCGAGCGCCTCGGCGACGCCCCCGCCACCGCCAACATCGTCCTGGCCGGCCTCGCGGGCTCGCACCTCCCGGACGCGGTGATCCGTACGATCATGGACCAACTCCCCGCCGCGGACTGGTCCGAGTACCTCACCGACCCCGCCGGGGCGGCCACCCTCGACATCGCGAACATCACCGCACCCGTCTACGACCGCCGCGGCAACCAGCGCTACATCATCACGGTGCTCGCCGACCGCGCCGGCGTCCCCGCCGAGGACTACACGGACTGGATCGGCGCCATCCGCCGTACCGCAACAACGGCCACACAGGCGCTCGGCGGGCACGACCCCTGGCTCCGCGCCTGACCGAGGGCGGTACCGCGACGGGACGGGCGGTCAGTCAGGCGCCGTCCTGCGGCTCAGCGTGACCTCCATGGCCTGGGTGACGTATTCGAGGAGTTCCGCCAGGACGAGCCGCTGGTCGCCGGTCAGGCCGCTGAGGACCTCCTGCATGAGCGCGTGGCGGTCGCGCTGGATCCGGCGGCTGATCCGGCGGCCCACGGCGGTCGCCCGGACGATGACGTAGCGCCGGTCGCTCTCGTCCGGCTGCCGTTCGGCCAGGCCGAGCCTGATGAGCCGGTCGGTGGTACGGCTGGCCGCGCCGCGGTCGATGTCCAGCGCCTCGGCGAACTCGTGCATACGCCAGTCCGGCCGCGCCGCGAGGGTTTCCAGCGCGTCGACCTGGGTGGGGGTGAGCTCCTTGCCCCCCGCGCGGTACAGCGACTGGGCCAGCTCGGCGCGGGCCGGGCTGCGGGAGAACTGCTGGATGGCCCGGATGACGCGGTCGCCGGCGGACCCCTCGGCGGCGGTGTCGACCGCGGGTGGGGCCGACGGCCGGGGGGCGTCGGATGTGCTCGGGGCGCGGCGCTCGACCATGGCAGAACGGTACCGCTCGACCGATTTCCCGTCGGTCCCGAGGCGGCGCCCGGCGCCCATCACATGCCTACGGCAACTCTTGCCTTAGGCACGTCATCGGGCTACGTTGCGTGCACAGCCGGGGCATCGCGCCCGGTCGTTCTCCGATTCGGGAGCATGCGAATGAGCACCAACGACATCGCCGTCCGCGGCGGGACGGTCATCGACGGCACCGGCGGACCCGCGCGTCGCGCCGACATCGGCATCCGCGGCGGACGCGTCACCGAGATCGGCCCGAACGTGGGCGGCGTACGGGAGATCGACGCGACCGGACGCCTCGTCGTCCCGGGCTTCCTCGACATCCACACGCACTACGACCCGCAGGTGCTGTGGGACAGCCTGCTCACGCCCTCGTCCTGGCACGGCGTCACGGGGGTGGTGGCCGGCAACTGCGGCTACAGCCTCGCCCCCGCGCGCCCGCAGGACCGGCGGTCGCTGCTGGGCACGCTGGAGATGGTCGAGGACATGCGCGGCGCCACCCTCGCGGCGGGCGTGGCCTGGGACTTCGAGACGTACCCCGAATACCTGGACGCCGTGGCCCGCCGCGGGACGGCCATCCACTTCGGCGGATTCGTCGGCCACACCGCGGTGCGCACGTACGTCATGGGCGAGGAGGCGTACGAACGCCCCGCCACCGACGACGAACTCGCCCGCATGCGCGCCGTCGTCGCCGACGCGCTGCGCGGCGGGGCCCTCGGCTTCTCCAGCGACCGTGCGGGCTTCCACCTGGGCGACGGCGGGCGGCTGGTGCCGTCCATGGTCGCGACCCAGGAGGAGGTGGAGGCGCTCGCGTCCGTCACCGCCGAGGTCGGGCGCGGGATCGTGCACATCGCGACCGGGGAGAACTACCGCTGGGTGTACGACTTCCAGCGCACCCTGGGACGCCCGCTGACGTGGACGTCCATCCTCACCTACCCGGAGGGCACCGCCTCCCGGGCGCCGTACGCCACCAAGCTCGCCGACCACCTCCAGGGGCGCCGCGACGGCGCGGACGTGTGGGTGCAGGTCACCTGCCGCCCGATCACGCAGGAGTTCTCGGTCGCCGAGCCCACGTCCTTCTACGCCCTGCCCGCCTTCGCCGACCTGGTGTCCGTACCGATCACCGAGCGGCACACCGTCTTCGCCGACCGGGCGTGGCGGGCCCGCGCGTGGGAGCAGTTCGAGAGCGGACGGTGGCTCAACCCGCGCTGGCAGACCGTCACCGTCGCGCACTCACCGTCCCGCCCGGACCTCGTGGGAACGCCGGTCGCGGTCGTCGCCGCCGACCGCGGCGGCACGCCCTTCGACGCCGTGTGCGACCTCGCCCTCGACGACCGCCTGGAAACCCGGTTCACCGTCACCTTCGCCAACGACGACAAGGACGGCGTGACCACACTCGTCCAGGGCGAAGGCTGCATCATGGGCCTGTCCGACGCCGGTGCCCACGTCAGCCAGATCTGCGACGCGGTCATGCCGACCGACTTCCTCGCGAACTGGGTGCGGGACCGCGGCGTGATGGCGGTCGAGCGGGGCGTCCACAAGCTCACCGGCGAAATCGCCGGTGTGCTCGGCCTCGACCGCGGAACACTGCGCCCCGGCGGCCACGCCGACCTCGTCGTGCTCGACTACGACGCGCTGTCCCCAGGGCCGGCCCGGCGGGTGCGCGACCTGCCGGCCGACGGCGAACGCCTCATCGCCGACGCACCCACAGGCATCGACCACGTCCTGGTGGCGGGCGTACCGATCCGCGAGCACGGCAGGCAGGTCGCCGAACGCCTGGACCGGCTCCCCGGCACGATCCTGCGCAGCGCCGCCCCGAACGGGGCGTGAGCACCATGTCCCCCACCACACCCATCTCTGTCCCGGAGGCCCCGCATGGCTGATCTCCTCGAACGCATCCTCGCCTACGCGGGCCCCAAGGGGGAGCTCGTCCGCCGCGGCGAAGTACCTTACGGTCAAAACGAGTTCCGCATCATCTCGGTGGACGACCACCTCATCGAGACGCCCGACCTGTTCCGCGACCGCGTCCCGGTCCGCATGCGCGACGCCGCGCCCCACCTCGAACGTGACGCAAGCGGCAACGACTGGTGGGTCTTCGCGGACGAACGCGTCCCGCTCCTCGGATCCGACGCCATCCGCGGCTGGGAACGGGGCAAGGGCTACCTCGGCCCGGTCAACTTCGACGAACTGCACCCCGCCACGTACGACGCCGGCGAACGCCTGCGGCACATGGACGCCGCCGGCATCGCCGCGCAACTCAACTTCCCCTCCGCGCCGTTCGGCTTCGCGGGACGCCGCTTCCTGACCATGAAGGACCGCGACCTCGGCCTCGCGTCCCTGCGCGCGTACAACGACTGGCTGCTCGACGCCTGGATCACCCCGCACCCCGAGCGGTTCATCGCCTGCCAGCTCCCCTGGCTCGGCGACCCGCACGTCGCCGCCGACGAGGTGCGGCGCAACGCCGAACGCGGCTTCGTCGCCGTCTCGTTCAGTGAGAACCCGGAGCGCCTCGGGCTGCCCTCCCTCTACAGCGACGCGTGGGACCCGTTCTTCCGCGCCTGCGAGGAGACCGGCACGGTGGTCAACCTGCACGTCGGCTCGTCGTCGGAGACCATCGTGCCCTCCAAGGACTCGACGGCCGCCGTGCTCGGGGTGCTCTTCCCGATCAACTCCATGGCGGCCGCGGCCGATTGGCTCTTCGCCCGCATCCCGCTGCGCTTTCCGGGGATCAGGATCGCGCTGTCCGAAGGCGGCATCGGCTGGGTGCCCATGTTCATCGACCGCATCGAATTCATGGGCCGCGACCTCGAATACGACTTCGGCCCGCACTCCCCCGTCGACATCCTGCGCCGCAACTTCTGGTTCACGGTGCTGTCCGACCCGGCGACCATGCGGCAGCGGCACCTCATCGGCGTCGACCACATCATGGTCGAAACCGACTACCCGCACCCGGACTCCACGTGGCCGGACAGCCAGGAGGTCCTGGCCCAGCAGTTCACCGGCGTGCCGGCGGACGAGGTCGAGCTGATGACGTACCGCAACGCCGCCGCGCTCTACCGCCACCCCGTCCCCGCGAGTTGACCCGAGGCGCACAGTCCGCGCGATGTCGCAAGCCGTGCAGAAAGCGCGTGCGGCCGCCTGTCCGCGATCTTCCCTGGAGGTGCCAAGTCCCTTGTCCACGTACACGGCAGCACGCCGCATCCGAAGACTCCCCGCCTTCGTCGCCGCTCCGGTGGCCCTCGCCCTCGTCTCGACCGCATGCGGCCCGACGTCCTCGGGCTCCGGTGACAACAGCACCCTGACCATGCTCGCGATCCAGGACTCGGCGTCGCTTGACCCGTTCCGCAGGCCGTACATCGCCGTCACCGACGAGCCGCGCCTGTCGGCCCTGTACGACCCGATGCTCTACATCGACCCCAAGACCGGCACGGTCACGCCCCACCTGGCGGAGAGCCTCGCCACCGCCGACGGCGGCAGGACATGGCTGCTCAAGCTCCGCCCCGACGTGAAGTTCTCGGACGGCAGCGTCTTCGACGCGGCGGCCGTCCGGCTGAACTGGGAGACCCACACCAAGCCCGAGACCAAGTCGGTGCACGTCGCTTACGCCTCGGGGCTGACCCTGCGCGTGGTCGACCCGCTGACGCTGGAGATCGTGCCGCGGGCGCCGAACCCGAACTTCGACCGCACGGTCGCGACGCACCTCACGTACATCGAGGCGCCGTCGGCGATCGCCCGGGGCGTCGACGCCGCGGGCACGCAGCCGGTCGGGGCGGGCCCGTTCATGCTGAAGTCGTGGATCCGGGGCAACGAGCAGGTGTTCGTGCGGAATCCCCATTACTGGCAGAAGGACAAGGGGCTGCCGAAACTGTCGCAGCTCACGATCAAGACGTCCGCCGACGGAAATCAGAGCTACAACACGGTGCGCTCCGGCGGCGCCGACCTCTTCATGACCGCGGTCCCGGAAATCCTCACGCAGGCGGAAGGCGACCTCCAGACCTTCCACCAAAAGGACCTCGGCGGACAGATGTTCCTGTTCAACACCACCCGCGCGCCGTTCGACGACCCCCGGGCCCGCCGGGCCATCGCCCTGGCCCTCGACCCGGCCGACATCCCCGCGACGCTGCACAACGGGTACCTGCCGTCGAACAGCTTCTTCAACCCGGCATCGCCGTTCTTCGACCCGTCCGCCGCCCAGCCTCGACAGAACAAGGAAGAGGCACAGCGGCTGTTCGACGAACTCGCCGCCGAGGGACAGCCGGTCGCCTTCACCCACCTGATCCCGAAAAACAGCGACTCGCAAAAGGTCGCGGAATACATGCAGTCCAGGCTGCGGACCTTCCGCAACACCTCGATGGAGATCGAATCGCTGGAGATCGGCGCGTACATCGTGAAGTACGCGATCAACAAGGACTTCCAGTCATTGCTGTTCCAGCAGTGGCTCGTCGACCCGGAACCCGAGATGTTCGACATGTTCCACTCGCAGAGCCCCATGAACTACAGCGGCTGGCGAAACGCCGAAGCCGACGCCGCGCTCCTGGCCGGCCGCACCAACTCCGACCCCGCGGCACGGAAGAAAGCGTACGCAGACCTCCAGCGCATCATGGCCGACGAACTACCGGTCTGGGTCTACTCGCAGTCCATCGCGGGCCCCGTCGCCGGCAAGTCGCTCACCGGGCTTGAGCAGTACAACACCGGCTGCATCTTCATGGACCGCATCGACGTGAAGTAGTCACCGGCCTCCCCCGCAGTCCCGAGGGGATTTGTCCAGGACGACCGCGGCAACGTTCGTTCAGCCACGGGATATTCGCTGCCCTCGGACCGAGGGGGCGGGCTAGGTTCGGCACGCCTCCGTTGCCGCACCGAGTTCCCGCGAGAGGGAAACGCACGCATGCCCAAGCATTCCACTCTCCTTGCCGGTCTCGACGACGTGCCCTGGGGGAACCTCACACACCTCTACGGGTCCGCGACCGACGTGCCCGGCCTACTGCGCGATGCGGTCGGGGGCGACGACGGAAGCTGGGGCGATCTGGTCAATCACGTCATCCATCAAGGCGGCGAGGTCTGTTCGGCAGCGCCTCCCTTGCTGCCGTACCTCGTGCGCCTGGCGGAGACCGCCGACGTCCGGGTCGCGTTGCGCAGGGATGCCCTGGAACTGATCGCCCGGGTGGCCGGTGCGGGACGCGCGGCCCGTCCCGAGTTCGTGGACCCGGCCTGGCCTCTCGCCTGGTCAACTGCCGTACCCCGGATCGTACGCCTGCTCGACGACCCCAGAGCCTCGGTGCGTGCGAGAGCCGCAGCGGCGCTGGCGCACGTGGTCCACGGACCCGACGAGGTGCGTGAAGCGCTGTGCGCGGCGTTCGAGCGCGAGTCGAGAACGGCGGCGCGGGTCGAGATGGTCCGCGCGGTCGGCACCATGGCCGTCGGCGATTCCTGGTACCGCACCGCGTGCCTTGCCTGGCTGCACGGCCGGGTGACCCATGACGATCCCCAGGTGCGCCTGGCCGTGGTGCTCGCGCTGCGCCGGGCGGAACCCGGGCACCCCGACCCCGCGCACTTCTCGATCGCGGCGGATGTGCTGTGCGGGACCCGGTTCACCGGCAACTGGGATGCCGTCCGCCGGGCGAGGTCGACGGCACAAGGGCTCGGCGGGCATCGAGACGAGCAAGTCGCTCTCGCGGAGCGCCTCCTCGTCCATGGCTCGGCACGCCATCGGCTGGCAGGACTGACCACCGCGGGCGACGCCCTCATGACGTGGCGCTCGGCGGTGACTCTGCTGCCGGCGGTGGCCGCGCGGCTGGACGATCCCCACAAGAAGGCCCGCCGGCTCGCCGTCTACCTGCTGGCGGCCACAGGCCCCGGCGCCGAACCCTGGGCCGACGACCTTGCGGTGCTCACCGGCGACCACGACCTCTTCGTCGCGGAGATGGCGGTGTGGGGCCTCGCCCACCTCGGCGACGAGCGATGCGTCCCCGCGGTGCGCGAATACCTGGACGGCAGTCGGGCCGCCTACGGCAGCGGCGGCATCGGAACGGTGTGGGGTTTCGTGGACCGGCCGCAACTGCACCACGTGCTGGCCGGGCTGCCCGCCGCGGAACTGCGGCCCGAGGTCGTCGCACGGCTGGTGAAGAGCAGGGACCCCGCCGAGCGCACGTCCCTGGCCCAGGCGTTACGGGCATGGAGGTCCCCCGACCGGCATCCGGCGACCGACCCGCGCGACGGTGAAACGCCGCGCGCCGACGTGCGCGCCGACATGCGCGCCGACGTCGAAGCCGCCCGCGCGGTCCTGAACGATCCGATGGAACGCCTGGCCCACCCGAGCGCGGCATTCGACCTGTGGCAGCTCACCGGCGACCACGACCCCGCGGTGCGGTTGCTGTCCGCGGAACTTGAGCCGCTGCGCACCCATCGGCGCCTCAACCGCATGACCGAGGACGCGGTCCAGAAGCTCGGCCGGATCGGCCCACCGGCGATGGCCGCCGTACCGATCCTGCGCGCGGCGCTGGAGGACGACCGGCGGCACAAGATCATCGATGGGCCGTGGGCGGCGGTCCAGGACGCGAGGATACGCGCGGAGCTACGCGACGCACTGTCCCGCATCGAACGCTGACATGGCCGCGGTCACCAGGGCGTGCCGGGAATCTCATCCGCGCGCCCCAGGCCGGTGGTGTCGTGTCCCCAGGTGCGCAGGGTCTCAAGGGCCCGGGACCGGAGCTCGTAGTCCATGTCCGCGTTCGGGTCTGTGTCGCGCCCGTCGGCGAGGAAGCGCCTGGCGCGCGGCACCAGGGGGTCGCGGTGGGCCGCCAGGTCTCGGTCTCCGGCCAGGAGCAGCGCGCAGGAGAGCGCGTTGTCGCGCGTACGCGGATCCGGATCGTCCAGGTGTTCCGCGACTGCGGCGAACAACTGCGGCCTGACCCCGTGAAACCGGTCCCCCACCGCGCGGACGCCGGGCGGCCCGCCTGGTGGCGACCAGATGGCATCGGCAAGGAACTCACCTGTCCAGATGAGAAGTTCGCAACGCAACGACCGAGTCGGGTCGAACGGTCTCACCATCTGTGCCGTTCGCGGATCCGGCAGCAGAGCCGCGAAGAACATCGTCACGGCCGCGGTCGCACGAGTTGGCGCCAGATCGTGGAACGCGCCTCCGACCGCATCGCTCAGGGCCCGTTCGCGGGTCGCGACGTCCGGGTGCACGAGGTCGGGGAGGACTGCCGGCAGGTCCGGGTACACCCAGTCAGGGCACTCCGGGCAGGTCTCGAATCCGGCAGCGGGGCGCAACGCCGTCCAATCCGTGGCGACGAGCACCGCGGCAGCGGCGGCGGGCAGGGAAGGCGGGGAAGGCATCACACCGTGATCATGGCGAATGACGGCGCCGTGTTGTGCCACTGTGGCGGAAGGAGACCCGGCCACGGGGTACGGGTCCTGAGCGGGGGTGGCCGTTGGAGCCGTTGAGGGGATCGGATCCCCGGCAAGTGGGACAGTTCCGGTTGCCGGGATCCACGCTGCCGGGCTGGTACACCGGGACATCAAGCCGTCCAACGTCATCCTCGGGGTCGACGGCCCGACGTGCGTCCGACGCCCGCACAGGCGCGGGCGCTGACCGCGGCTTCCGCCGCCCGCACGGGCACCGACACCGGGTGGCTGCCCCCGGCCGTCACCCAGGCAATCCTCCACAGTGCCACCACCGCGCTGCGACCGAGTGACCCGCTGCCGTCCACACAACCGGCCCGACGAACGGCACCCCCTCCGCGCGAAGCACAGGCCACATCCCCGAGCCCGACGCCCGGGTCGGACACGGCACCACGGGATCCAAGCCCCTTGCGCGACGCGCCGCGACGCCGGCTGCGCGCCCGGACCGTCACCATCGCCGCGCTCGCGGCGCTCGGCACCGCGGCCCTGGCCGTGACCCTGGTGCTCCTCACGGGCGACGACGACCCGGGTAAGTCAGCCGTCAACGCCGACGCGGCGTCCACCTCGGCGGCGCCGCGCACGCCTTCAGCGACACCCGCGTCCCCGTCCGGCTCTCCGCCGCCGTCCGCGTCCGTGGTCCCGAACCGGCCCACGGTAGGTGCCGGCGGCCAGGTGAGTCTGAGCGTGGCGGCCGCCGACAGTGCGATCTGGGTCAGCGTCACCGATTCCGCGGGGAAGCAACTCTTCGAGGGCACCCTCAGTCCGGGCCAGACCCGGGACTTCTCGGACCCGGCCCAGCTCAAGGTGGTCATCGGCAACGCGCAAAACGCCCGCATCGCCGTCAACGGCAAGGACCTCGGCCCGGCCGGCGCCACAGACAGGGTCGTCAGGCTGACCATCCTCCCGGACCCGGCAGCGACAGGCTGACACCCCTGCCCCCCCGACCGCCGGTCCGGCCCCAGCCGGGCCCGGACGGCGGAACTTCGGTGTCCCGCATCAGGGTTCGAGGGTGACCCCGGAGGTGACGTGGGTGACGGTCCCGGTGATGGCGGCCGCGCCCGGGCCGGAGAGGAACAGCACCGTCTCGGCGATGTCCTCGGGTCGGGTGATGCGGCGCAGGGCGGCGGACTGCGCCATGTCGCGCCGCACTTCGTCGGCCGTGCTGCCCTTCTTCGCGGCGATCTCGTCGATGTAGGCGGCGAGTTTGGCGTTGTCGGTGTAGCCGGCCACCACGACGTTGACGCGGATGCCCTCGGGTCCGACCTCTCGGGCCATGGTGGCCGACGCGATCTCCATGGCGGCCTTGGTGGACGCGTACGCGCCCAGCCCGGGCAGTTTCATACGCGGCGCGGCGGAGCTGATCTGGACGATGGACCCGCCGCCGACGCGCCGCATGTACGGCAGGGCCGCACGGCTGACTTCGAGCACGCCGAGCACGTTGACGTCGAACGCGCGCCGGAACTCGTCGCGTTCGATCTCCTCGATCCGGCCCGACGGGTTGTACGTGGCGACGTTGACGACGATGTCGACGCGGCCGAGCAGGTCGGCGGCGGCTTCGACGAGCCGGTGGCATTGCGCGGCGTCGGCGATGTCGGTGGGCATGGCCACGGCCTCGCGGCCGGTCAGGGCCGCGACTTCGCCCGCCAGTTTCTCCAGCGGCTCAGGGCGGCGCGCGGCCAGCACGACGTCGGCGCCGGCCCGGGCGAAGGCCAGCGCGGTGGCGCGTCCGATGCCGTCGCCGGCTCCGGCGACGACGGCGACCTTGCCGTCGAGTACCCCGGTCATGCGGTGTCTCCCTCCCTCGCGAAACTAGTTGATTGATATCACCTAAGTTGTTTGCTATCAATGCTGCGAACGGGCCGCCCGGCCGCTGCCCCCACAGGGCGCGTCCGGCCGCCGGACCTCGGCGGCCGAACCTCGGCAGCGCACCGCCCGGCGCCGTCGGCGCACGCGCGGACCATGCACAGGAGGAGCACGACCATGACGAAACGTCTGAACGGCCGCGTCGCGGTGATCACCGGCTCGGGCGCGGGGATCGGCCGCGGCATCGCCCGCCGTTACGCCGCCGAGGGCTGCCGGATCCTGGTCAACGACATCCGCGAGGAGCCCGCCCGCGCGGTCGCCGCCGAGTTGGAGAAGGACTTCGACATCGAGACCGAGGTCGTCGTCGCCGACGTCAAGGTCAAGGAGCAGGCCGTCGGACTGGTCGCGTCGGCCGTCGAACGCTGGGGCCGCATCGACGTGTTGGTCAACAACGCCTGGGCGGGCACCCGCATCAACCACATCGAGAACAAGACCGACGACCAGATCCAGCACGGACTCGACATGGCCCTGTGGGCCGGCTGGTGGACCATGCGCGCCGCCTTCGAGCCGATGCGCGCCGCGGGTGGCGGCTCGATCATCAACATCTGCTCGCTCAACGGCGTCAACGCGCACATGTACACCGCCGAGTACAACGTCGGCAAAGAGGCCCTGCGCGCGCTGACCCGTTCCGCCGCGCGCGAGTGGGCGCCGCACCAGATCCGGGCCAACGTCATCTGCCCCGGCGCCAAGACCGAGGCGTTCGCCGCGTACGCCGCCGCGAACCCCGCGCAGGCCGCCGCGGCCGAGGCGAACAACCCCATGGGACGCATGGGCGACCCGGAGACCGACATCGGAGGCGCGGCCCTGTTCCTCGCCTCCGACGACTCCCGCTACGTCACCGGCAACACCCTCTTCGTGGGCGGCGGAAGCCACATCAACGGCGTGGTCTGGAAACCCGAGCCGGAGGAGGACGCCGCAGGCTGAGTCCGCTCCCGGGGGCGAGTCCGCGGGAGAAGCGGCCGGCACCGGACTTCCCCCGGCGCCGGCGCGCGACGACCACCCGGTCCGCCGCCCCACCACAGGCCAGGTGATACCAATCGTCCCCATGAGCGACACACCGCAGCCGGCCCCCTCCCCCGCTCCGCAACAGGCCGCGGGCCCCCAAGGCCGTGAGGAATCCCTGGAGCACGTGCACCGCGCGTTGGAATCCTTCCTCGCCGCGACCCGCAGCACCCGGCTGCACCGCGAACTGGCCGCACGGGCCGGCGGAAACCTCACGCGCACGGAGGCCTTCGTACTCGGCCACATCGTCGGCTACGGGCCGCTGCGGCTGTCCGACCTGGCCGAAACCACCGGCCAGGACCGCGCGATCACGAGCCGCCAGGTCGACACCCTCGCCCGCACCGGACTCGTGGAACGCGTCAAGGACCCCGCCGACGGCCGCGCGCACCTCCTGCGCGCCACCGACACCGGGCTCACACTCAACCGCGGCATGCGCACCGTCTGGTCGCGCTGGCTGGGCGAGTCCCTGCACGAGTGGTCGGACGCCGAACTCGAACAACTCGCCACCCTGCTCGGCCGTTTCGGCCGCGACATACACCCGCTCAGCACCCATCACGCGTGATCCGCGTTTGGGTCGGCTGCGCGGCAGCGTGGCCTGTCGGTCCGACCACGTGGCGTCGGCCCTGCCGGCCGTGCCGGTCTCCGGGGATCACGCTCAGGGGCGGGGCGGGGTGCCGGGGCCTTCGAGGAGGCCGGCCATGGCGTCGAGGAGGTGTTCGACGAGGTGCGCGTCGTCGATGCCGCCGTGGGTTGCCCACGGGGCGCGGGCGCGGTCGAGGTTCGCGAGCGCGCGCACGGTGGACTCGGCGGCGAGGGCGAAGCGGAACCAGCGCACGGCGTCCGGCACATCCGGCAGCGCCCGCTCCAGCAGGGGGGCGAACTGCTGGTGCTGGGGCTGGAAGGCCGCACTCGTCATCGCCCGCACCTCGGGCGAGGCGCCCTGGAGCACCACGATGAAGGACAGGTACACGCGGCGGCCGCCCCGACCGTCCACTGCCATCGCCGCGAGCGGCCGCACCCACGCTTCCGCGATGTCGCGGCAGGTGACCGTGTCGCGGCGCATCGCGGCGTCGAACAGCGGGCGGCGGCTCTCGGCCACCTCCCCGACACGCCGCTCGACCAGGGCCCGCACGAGGTCGTGCTTCGACCCGAAGTGGTAGCGCACGGCCGCCACGTTCGCCCCGGCGGCGTCGGTGATGGCCCGCACCGAGGCGGCTTCGATGCCGCGGGTGGCGAAGATGCGCTCCGCGGCGTCCAGAAGCCGCGTCGACGTGTCGTCGCGCTCACGGAGAGTCGGTCGGCCTGGCATGGCCACACCCTAGAGGGAAAAACGGCCGTTTGATAATTTCAAACGATCGATTGACAGTGCGTCAGGGTGAAGCTACGTTCCCGGCCATGGCAACCTCACTGACCGTCACGCCCCTCGGAGGCTCGTTCGGAGCGCGTGTCTCCGGCGCCGACCTGCGTTCCGCGCCGTCGGAGGAGTTCGCCGACGCCGTCAAGGCCCTGCTGGACGAGCACCTGGTGCTCGTGTTCTCCGACCAGTTCCTCGACGACACCCAGCACCTGGCCTTCGCCCTCGCCTTCGGTCGGCCCTACATCCACCCCGCGGGACGCGTCCTCGGGCGCACCGAGGCGCGCGTCGAACACATCGTCGACACCGTGGACCAGCCTCCCTACCAGGACCGGTGGCACACCGACGTCAGTTGGGACGTCGAGCCCCCGACCTACGGAACCCTGCGGCCCTGCGAGATCCCGCCGCGCGGCGGCGACACGATCTGGGTGGACATGCGGGCCGCGCACGACGCCCTGTCGCCGGTGATGCAGGCCCTGATCGAGGGCCTCGAAGCCTGGCACGACATGGGGGTCGGACGGTCCTTCGCCGGCAAGGCCGGCCAGGACGTGGCCCGGCGCATGCGCGAGCAGTTCCCCGGCGCGACGCACCCGGTCGTCGACGTGCACCCGGGCAACTCACGCCGCTACCTCAACGTCAACAAGGAGTTCACGCGGCACATCGTCGGCATGACGCCGGACGAGAGCGAGGGGGTGCTCCGCGTCCTGGTCGACCACGCCGCCAACCCCAACTTCCAGATACGCCACTCCTGGTCCCCCGGCGACCTGGTCATCTGGGACGAGCGCTGCACGCAGCACTTCGCCGTGGCCGACTACCTCCCCGCCCGCCGGGAAATGGCCCGCGCCGCGGTACGCGCCGCGGGCTGACCCGGATCGCCGACCCGGATCGCCGACCCGGATCCGGCCGGACGTCACGCAGGTGCGCCGAGCGGCGGGTGGTCGAGCACCCGGGGCTTGTACTCGACCAGTTGGATGCCGCCGTCGAAGGTGCGGTGCCCGGTCATCTCCAGGGCGACGTCCGGATAGCCGTCGTAGATGCGTTCCGCGCCCGTGGCCCCGGTGATCACCGGGAACATCACGACCCGGAAGCGGTCGACGAGCCCGGCCCGCAGCAGCGACCGGCTCAGGCTGAGGCTGCCGATCGTGCTGAGGATCCCCGAGCCGCTCGACTTCATGGCGCGGACCGCCTCCACGGCGTCGCCGCGGACAAGCGTGGTGTTCGCCCACGTCAGCGGCTCCTCCAGCGAGGAGGAGAACACCACCTTGGACGCTCGGGTGAGCCCGTCGACGGACGCCTCTTCCTCGGGCCTGAACTCGTCCTGCCCACTCGGGACCTCACCCGCGGCGAAGCCCGACATCAGACGGTAGGTGTTCGCGCCCATCAGGTGGGTGACCTCCGGCTGCTCACCGAGCCACGCGAGGTACTCCGGCCCCTCCAAGCCCCAGAACCCGGGCCATCCCTCGCCCGAGGCATAGCCGTCCAGCGAGGTGATGAAGTCGACGAGAAGCTCCGACATGTCAACGTCCTTTCCTAGGTGTCACCAGCTTGGACCGCCGGACGCCGGCAGACTCATCGGCCGCACCGCGGGAATCCGAGAAACCCGAGGCTCCGCGCTTCGCGAACGAGCCGGATCACCACGACGGCGGCCGCCCCGTCCAGCCCCTGCCGGCCAAGATCACGATCCGCCACGGCCGTACTAGGGTGACCGCATGTCGCTGGTGGGACGGGACATCGAGCAAGCCCGGACGCAACGCCTGCCGGCAGACGCGCGCGACGAACGCAGCGGGGCGCTGGGGCTGCGGGGCGCGGCCGGGATCGGGAAATCGGTTCTTCTCGACCACGCCGTGGTGGTCGCCGAAGCCGAGGGCATTCGGATAGTCCGCGCGGCGGGCGTCGAGTCCGACTCCGAACTGGCGTACGGCGGGCTGCACCAGCTCTTGTTCCGCACTTGGACCGGCTGGACGCCCTCCCCGCTCCCCGGGCCAGGGTAATGCGCTGTGCCTTCGGCCTGTCGGAGGGAGACGAAGCGAACCGCTTCCTGATCTCCGCGGGCACCCTGTCGCTGCTCGCCGATCTGGCCGAGGACGCCCCGCTGCTCTGCGTGGTCGACGACCTGCATGGCTCGACCAGGGTTCGGTGGAGGCGCTGTTGTTCGCGGCCCGCCGCTTCGTGGCCGACCCGATCGCGGTGCTGTTCGCGGTGCGCGAGACGTCGGTGCCGTTCGTGATCGCCGGCGTCGAGGTCGTGGACCTGCCCGGACTCGCCCGGCGCCGCCGACCGGGGGGCGGTCGGCG
>NZ_JBPKBH010000011.1:210965-225717 GCF_051388915.1 Yinghuangia sp. YIM S09857
CGCCGGGGGTGAGGGTGCGGGCCGTACCGGCCGCTGTCCGGGAGGTCAGCCGACCGTCACCGCTTCACCGGCCGCGTCCTGGGCGGATGCCGTGGGCACCGCGCCACCGGAACATACCCCCTAGGGGTAACTTTTGCCTAGCTTCGAAGGAAAGAGGCCGATCCCTGGGTGGCCGAAGCACGGGGAACGGCGGGCAGATTCGGCGCCCCGAGCCACCAGGCGCTTGACTTAATACCCCTTGGGGGTATGTTGTAGGTCGTAACCGCCGCCGATGAACCGCCGATGACGACGGCGCAGGGCCAAGGCCCACCCATGTGGACCGAATACCCCCCAGGGGTATTATTCAGGGGTGGACGCGGGACGGCGCGGCAGCCGTCACCCGCCCGGCCGTGCCGACCCGCGGCACCACCAGATGTGAAGGGAGCAGGCGATGAGTCCGGACACCGAGACCTCGGCGCCGCAGGACGCCGGGCAGATCGAACTGGCGATCGGCGGCATGACCTGCGCCTCGTGCGCGATGCGCATCGAGCGGAAGCTGAACAGGCTCGACGGCGTGACCGCCACGGTCAACTACGCCACCGAGAAGGCCAAGGTCACCTACTCCGGCGACATCGCCCCTCAGGACCTGGTCGCCCAGGTCGAGGCCGCCGGGTACACCGCCGAACTCCCGCCCCCGCCCAGGACGCCCGGCGCCCCGGCCGAGACCGACACGCCGCGGGACGCCGAGGCCGGGCGGGTGCGCGCGCTGCGCGACCGGCTGATCGCCTCCGCGGTGCTCACGGTGCCGGTGATCGCGACGGCCATGGTCCCGGCATGGCAGTTCACCAACTGGCAGTGGCTCTCGCTCGCGCTGGCCTGGCCGGTGGTGCTGTGGGGCGCATGGCCGTTCCACAAGGCCGCGTGGACCAACCTCAAGCACGGCACCTCCACCATGGACACGCTCGTGTCCATGGGCACCCTCGCCGCGTTGGCCTGGTCGGTGTACGCGCTGTTCTGGGGCACCGCCGGTGAGGCCGGCATGACCCACCCCTTCTCCTTCGACATCGAACGCAGCGACGGGGCCGCCAACATCTACCTCGAAGCCGCCGCCGGCGTGACCACGTTCATCCTGGCCGGACGCTACTTCGAGGCCCGCGCCAAGCGCCGCTCCGGCGCCGCGCTGAAGGCGCTGCTGGAACTCGGCGCCCGCGACGTCGCCGTCCTGCGAAACGGCCACGAGGAGCGCATCCCGGTCGAAAACCTGGCCGTCGGTGACCTGTTCGTGGTCCGCCCCGGGGAAAAGATCGCCACCGACGGCACCGTCGAGCAGGGCAGCTCCGCCGTGGACGCGTCGATGCTCACCGGCGAGTCCGTGCCCGTCGAGGTCGGCGTCGGCGACACCGTCACCGGCGCCACCGTCAACGCCGGCGGTCGCCTGGTCGTCCGCGCCACCCGGATCGGCGCCGACACCCAACTCGCCCAGATGGCACGCCTGGTCGAGGACGCCCAGAACGGCAAGGCGCAGGTCCAGCGCCTCGCCGACAAGGTCTCCGGCATCTTCGTCCCGATCGTCATCGCCCTGGCGTTCGCCACGCTCGGCTTCTGGTGGGGCACCGGAGAAGGCGTCGCCGGCGCGTTCACCGCCGCCGTCGCCGTCCTGATCATCGCCTGCCCGTGCGCCCTCGGCCTGGCCACCCCGACCGCGCTCATGGTCGGCACCGGCCGCGGCGCGCAGCTCGGCATCCTCATCAAGGGCCCCGAAGTGCTGGAATCCACCCGGCGCGTCGACACGGTCGTCCTGGACAAGACCGGCACCGTGACCACCGGACGCATGACCCTCGTCGACACCCACCTCGCGGAAGGCGAAACCGAGGAGGAGGTCCTCCGCCTCGCGGGCGCCCTGGAGAACGCGTCCGAGCACCCGATCGCCCAGGCCGTCGCCAAGGCCGCCGCGGAGCGCACCGGAGACCTCGCGGAGCCGGAGGACTTCGCGAACGTCGAAGGCCTCGGCGTCCAGGGCATCGTCGAGGGCCACGCGGTCCTGGTCGGCCGCACCCGCCTGCTCACCGAATGGGCGCTCGAACTCCCGGTCGAACTGGAGCGCGCCAAGGCCGCCGCCGAGGCGCAGGGCCGTACCGCGGTCGCCGTCGCCTGGGACGGCAGGGCCCGCGCGGTCCTCGTCGTCGCGGACGCCGTCAAGCCCACCTCCGCCGAGGCCATCCGCCGTTTCAAGGAACTGGGCCTGACCCCGATCCTGCTGACCGGCGACAATGTGGCCGCCGCTCAATCAGTCGCCGAACAGGTCGGCATCGACCCCGACAACGTCTTCGCCGAGGTCATGCCCAAGGACAAGGTCGACGTCGTCACACGCCTCCAGAGGCAGGGCAACGTCGTCGCCATGGTCGGCGACGGTGTCAACGACGCCGCCGCCCTCGCCCAGGCCGACCTCGGACTGGCGATGGGCACCGGCACCGACGTCGCCATCGAGGCCTCCGACCTCACCCTGGTCCGCGGGGACCTGCGCGCCGCGGCGGACGCCATCCGCCTCTCCCGCAAGACCCTGAAGACCATCAAGTCCAACCTGTTCTGGGCCTTCGCCTACAACGTCGCCGCCCTCCCCCTCGCCGCCTCCGGCATGCTCAACCCCATGCTCGCCGGCGCCGCGATGGCCTTCAGCTCCGTCTTCGTGGTCTCCAACAGCCTGCGTCTGCGCGGCTTCAAGGCCCTCGCCGACAACGCCGACCCCGCCTCCGCCCGCCCCACAACCGCCGCAGCCAAGCCAACAGCCCACGCCACGGCCTGATTTCACCCCCGACGGCCCTGCCGCCTCCTCCGGCAGGGCCGTCGCCCCACGTCGTACGGACCCTTCGGGCACCTCTGGACCCGTCCGCCGTGGGAGGCCATGCCGCCGTCAGGCTTGCGCGGCGGGCGCGTTCCACGAGTGCCAGGGTGCCCACGCCGGCGACGTCCCGTGGTGCCGGGCCGCGCGCGCGTCACCCGAGCGTGCGTGCCCCTCGAACGACTCCACGCGGGAGGCCCGACCGCACAGCTCGCCGAGCTCGGCGGCGGCGGCCGCGTCGGTGACTTCCTGATAGGTCGTCGTGCGCAGGAACTTGCCCACCCACAGGCCTCCCGTGTAGCGGGCCGCGCCGCGCGTGGGCAGGGTGTGGTTGGTGCCGATGACCTTGTCGCCGTACGACACGCAGGTGCCCTCGCCGAGGAACAGCGCCCCGTAGTGCCGCATCGCGGTGAGCGCTCGGCGCGGGTTCTCGGTGAGGACCTGCACGTGTTCCGCGGCGAATTCGTCCGCGAGCGCGAATGCCGCGTCCAAGTCCTCGGTGACGATGACCTGCCCGTGGTCGCGCCAGGCCGGGCCGGCCAGGTCCGAGGTCGGCATGCCCGGCAGGAGCCGCTCCACGAGTGCCAGCACCTCGCGTCCGAGGGCTTCGCTGTCCGTGATCAGGACGGCGGGCGAGTCGGGTCCGTGCTCGGCCTGGCTGAGCAGGTCCACCGCGACGAGGAACGGGTCCGCGTGCCGGTCGGCCACGATCAGGATCTCGGTCGGTCCGGCGAAGAGGTCGATCCCCACTTCGCCGAAGAGCTGGCGCTTCGCCTCGGCGACGTAGGCGTTTCCGGGTCCGGTGAGCAGGTCGACCTTGCCCTGAGCGGCGGTGCCGAGCGCCATGGCCGCGATCGCCTGGACGCCTCCGAGCACGTGGATCTCGTCGGCGCCGGCCATGTGCATCGCCGCGATCGTCGCCGCGGGTACCTCGCCTCGGATCGGCGGTGTGCATGCCGCGACGCGCGGTACGCCCGCAACCTTGGCGGTCAGCACGGTCATGTGCGCGGATGCCACCAGCGGGTAGCGCCCGCCCGGGATGTACGCGCCGACCGCGTCGACCGGCGTGTTCCGCTGGCCGAGGAAGACCCCCGGCCGGGTCTCCACCTCGAAGTCCGCGAGGGAGCGCATCTGGTGCTCCGCGAAGACCCGGACGTTGGCCTGTACGGCGCGGATGTCGTCGAGGGTTTGGCGGGGCAGCCCCGCGACGAGTTCGTCGATGCGTTCCGGGGAGAGCCGGAACGTGTCCGGCGCCCAATCGTCGAAGCGCGCGGAGTACTCGCGGACCGCTTCTTCGCCGCGGGTGCGGACGTCGTCGATGATGCCGCGCACGATCGTCGCGACATCGGGCCCTCCGCCGGATTCGGAGCGCGCCGACTGGGCGGTGGGCTCCTTGAGTCGAAGGATGGCCGGCTGGGCGTCGAGGTGGTGCGTGGACATGGCTGCTCCGAGTGACGGGGGCGGTGCGCTGAAGGGGCACCGAGCGGGGCGGTAGACCGTCCGAAAACTCTTGCTTGAATACGTATTCATGTCAACGATTCGAGGGGCGCTGGCGCCTAATCGGCCATTTCAGAAGAGGAATGCGTGGATCCACCGCCCCGGCTCGACTCGGACTAGACTCTTCACTGCATGCGCATGCAGACGCGCGTGCGTACCTGCGTTTCGACGGACGGGACAGGCCGATGGCAATCACGAGTCGAGATGTGGCGCGGATGGCCGGCGTCTCCCAACCGACCGTGTCCCGCGTCCTGCGCGGCGTTCCCGGGGTGGCCCCCGAGACACGCGAGCGGGTGCTGAATGCCGCCAAGGCGCTGTCGTACGTTCCCAGCGAAACCGGCCGCAGCCTCGCCACCCGTTCGACCCGGCGCATCGGCCTGGTGGCCGACGATCTCACCAATCCGTTCTATCCCGAACTGGTGCAACCGCTGCGCGACCGCCTGGAGCGGGCCGGTTACCGGGCCCTCCTCGTGTCGGACCGCGTGGACGACCCCGTGGAGGCGGACCGCCTCGCCGACGGCTCACTCGACGGCGTCGTGCTCACGACGACCGAGATCGGCTCCGTGCTGCCGCACGAACTCGTCCGGCGCGGCGTTCCCTGCGTCCTCGCCAACCGCGAGGCCGCCGGACTGCCCGCCGACACGTGCGTGGTGGACAACCGACTCGGCGGCGCACAGGTCGGCGGATTGCTCGCGGACCTCGGGCACCGGCGGCTCGGTGCCGTGTTCGGGCCGGCGTCGACGAGCACCGGGCGCGACCGCGAAGCGGGATTCCGCGCGGCTCTCGGCGAGCACGGGATCCCGCTCCGGACCGAGCTGGTCCGCCGCGGGCCCTTCACCCACGACGCGGGTCGCGCGGCGGTCGGCGAACTGCTCGCCCTGCCCTCTCCCCCGACCGCCGTCTTCTGCGCGAACGACGTGGTGGCGATGGGCGCGTGCAGCGCGGCGGCGGCTCTCGGAATCCGGGTACCCGACGACCTGACCGTCGTGGGATTCGACGACATCGCGATGGCGGGCTGGGACGTCTTCGGGTTGTCGACGGTGCGAGGCGACCTGGCCGCGATGGCGGACGAGGTCGTGCGCATGCTCCTCGCCCGCATCGCGGACCCCGCACGACCGACCGAGCGCGTGGTGATCGCGCCCACGCTGGTGCTGCGCCGCTCGCACGGCGCGGTCTGACCCGCGGCGCCGCCCTCCCCGGCGTCAGTGCCGCGCGGAGATCGGCCACCGCTCCAGGACGGTTCCGTCGGCCACCGCGTGCAGTGTGCCGAACATGTTGGTGGTCCCGCAGGCGTGGTTCGGCACGATGCGCACCAGGTCGCCCACCTTGAGCGCGGCGGTGCCCGGCCCGGTGAGAAAGCCGTGCTCCTCGTTCGCGTCGCCGAACTCGACGTCGGCCAGGGGGAGTCCGTCCACGTCGCACACCAGGCCCACGGAACCCGCGGCGGCGATGGCGTCGGAGCTCATCGCCTTGATGCCGACGTCCGTCACGACGACGCCGGGGCGCTCCGTGCTGACGACCCGGCCCAGGACCGTCAGCGCGCACTGGTCGAGTACGGCGCTGCCGAGGCGGATCTGATTGGCGTCGAAGTAGACGTACGTCCCCGGCCGGGCCTCGGTGACCCCCTCCGCGAACGGCGCCGACGTGGCTCCGGGCGTCGATCCGACGGAGACGATGTCCATCGTGTGCCCGTCGGCGCGCAGGCTGTCGGCCAAGGCGGCGAGGAGGTTTCCCGCTCCCAGGCCGGCGCGTTCCAGGCCGGGGCGGTCTCCGACGTACCGCGACAGGTGCCCCTCGTGGGTGAACACGCCGCAGAGCGAAAGCCCGGGCAGGGCCGCCAGTTCACCGGCCCGTTCGGGCACCGCCCCGGGTTCGGCGCCGGCCCGGCCGTGTCCGGTGTTCACCTCCAGGACCACCGGGACACGGATGCCCGCCCGCAGCGCGGCCTCCGAGAGCGGTCGCCCCGCGGCGACCGAGTCCAGCGCGACGGCGAGCCGCTGTCCGGCGCGTTCGGCGCGGGCCACCGCGTCCACGGCGAAGGCGACCTTCGCCGGGCCGATCGGCACATGCGCCCACAACAGGTCGGGGACGCCCTGCCCGAGGAGCCAGTCGACCTCCTCGGGAGTGGAGCAGGTGAATCCGACGGCTCCCGCCGCCAGTTGGCGCCGTGCCACCTCCCAGCACTTGGAGGTCTTCACGTGCGGTCGCAGCGTGACCCGGGCGGCGGCGTACGCCTCTGCCATCGTGGCGATGTTGCGTTCCATGCGCGGGAGTTCGACCAGGAGCGCCGGCGTGGCGATCCCATCGAGGTCCGCCGGAAGCGGCGTCGTGGAGATCATCGGGCAACCAGCCCGAGGTCGCTGCGGGGGTCGCCGTCGACCAGCCACTCGATGGTCTCCGGCCGGATCTTCGGCATGCCCGGCATGCTCAGTGCGGCGGTCTCACGCAGTCCCTCGACGGCCTGGCGGGGCGTCCACAGCGGGAAGTCCGAGCCGAAGAGCAGCTTGGGCACGACGTTCCACTCCTGCGCCCGGGCGAGGGCCAGGTAGCCGTCCAGCGGACGGGCCCACAGCGCCGAGACGTCCGCGAAGACCCGGCGGTTCTTGCGCAGGGTGACCATCGTCTCGCGCTGCCAGGGGTGCCCCAAGTGGGCGATGATCTGGGTGAGTCCGGGGTGCCGGCGGGCCACCTCGTCGACGACCAGCGGATTGCTGACCGACAGGTCTCCGACCGGGCTGGGTGTCGCGCCCATGTGCCACAGCAGGATGAGGCCGGCGTCCGCCGCCGCCTGGTAGAAGGCGTCGTGGCGGGTGTCCTTGGGGTCGAACAGCGCGAGGACGGGGTACAGCTTCACACCGCGCAGGCCCCGGGCGATGCCGTCCGCCAACTGCTCCATGACGTCGTCGTCGGCGAGGTCCAGCGCCATGAAGCCGATCGTCTCGGTCTCCGTCTCGGCGCAGAACCACTCCACGTATTCGTTGGGGGTCATGACACCGGCCGCCGTGGCGCGCATCCCGAACACGAAGGCGAGGTCGACCTCGCCGTTCATGGCCGCGTCGTACTCGGCCGGCGTGTGGTTCGGGTACTCGTGGCCGTACACCGGCTGCCAGTGGTCGTGCCACTCGCAGCCCCAGTGCTCGCCGAGATGGCAGTGCGTGTGGACGTCGATCATCTGTTCTCCTAGCGGGATGTGCGGACGGTGCCGCCCACGCGATCGGTGCTGTCCGGTCCGCGCAGTACCCGGCCCGGGCGGCGGCCGGTGTGGCCGTCGGTGTCGACGACGGTCTCGCCGCCGACCAGGACTTCGGCGATCCCCTCGGGGTACTGCTGCGGGTCGGTGAAGGTGGCACGGTCGGCGAGGCGGTCGCGGTCGAACAGCACGATGTCGGCGCGCGCCCCGGACGTCAGCGTGCCGGTTCCGGCGAGTCCCATCAGTTCGGCCGGGGCGCCGGTGCAGCGCCGTACCGCGCGGGCCAGTTCGAGGTCGGTGCCGCCCGCGTAGCGGGACAGGTAGCGGGGGAAGCAGCCGTAGGACCGGGGGTGGGGACTGCCCGCCCCGGTGACCCCGTCGCGGTCGAGCGCCTGCCCGTCGGACGCGACCACGCACGCCGGGTGGTCGAGGACGGTCCGCAGGTCGTCCTCGCTCCGGCCACCGGCGACGATCAGCACGCCTGAGCCGTACGCGGCCAGCAGGTCCATCGCCACCTCGTCGGGGTCGGCGCCGCGGCGGGCTGCGATGTCCGCGATCGTCGTGCCCACTTCGTCCTCGTCCGCGGCGGGCCGCGAGGTGGACGGCACGCGGCTGAGGGTGATCTCGTCCCAGCCCGAGGGACGGTCGGCCCAGGCGGCCGCGATGTCGTCGCGGACGGCGCGGTCGCGGAGGCGGCGGGCCAGGGCGTCGGCGCCGCCGTCCTGGGCCCAGGCCGGAAGCAGCTGCGACAAGGGCGCGTTGCCGTGCAGATAGGGGTAGATGTCGACGGCCACCCGGAATCCGTCGGAGAGCGCGTCCTCGACGGCGTCGAGCGCGCGACGGACCGCGCCCCAGTTCCGGCGCCCGACGGAGGCCAGGTGGGAGATCTGGGTGCGGCAGCCGGTGGCGCGGGCGACCCGCAGCGCCTGGTCGACCGAGGGGAGCAGGTCGTCGGCGTAGTCCCGGACGTGCCAGGTGAAGACGCGGTCGTGGAAGGCCACGGTACGTCCCAGGGCGGTGAGTTCGTCCTCCGTCGCGTAGCACAGCGGCGAGTAGACCAGCCCGGTGGACAGGCCGAGCGAACCGGCCGCGAAGGTGTCGGCGAGGAGTCCGCGCATGCGGTCGAGTTCGGCGGGGTCGGGGGCCCGGTCGGTGAAGCCGACGACTCCGGCACGCAGCGGGAGGTGCCCGGTCAGGGTCGCGGTGTTGACCGCCGGACGTGCGGCTTCGACGGCGTCGAGGTAGCCGGCGGTGTCGTCCCAGGACCACGCCAGGGCGGGGTCCAGGTCCAGGTAGCCGACTGCTTCGCGGATCGCCGCGACGTCGGCCCCCGGGGCCAGGGGTGTCACACCGAGTCCGCAGTTGCCCACGACTTCGGTGGTGACTCCCTGCCGAACCTTGCTGCGCGCTTCGGGGGCCGACAGCAGCGTGAGGTCGGAATGGGTGTGGATGTCCACGAACCCCGGCGTGACGACGAGTCCGCTCGCGTCGATGACGCGCGTGGCGCCGCCGCGCTGCACGGTTCCGCCCACCTGTACGACACGTCCGTCCCCGACCAGGACGTCGGCAACGCGCGGCGGCGCCCCGGTGCCGTCCACCACGAGGCCGTTCGCCACCACGAGCGTTTCGCTCATCCCGTCACCTGTCCTTGCCCCGGGATCTCCTGCCCGGCATCATGTGGAACAACATTCCACGTTGTGGGGATCCATTTCAAGACACGAGGTTCGACAATGCAGCGCGTTCATCCCGAAGGCTTCGCTCCGCCCGCCGTCCCGCTCACGCACGGACTGCGTGCCGGCGACTTCCTGTTCGTCTCCGGCCAGGTGGCCACCAGCCCCGACGGCACCGTGTTCATCGGCGACTTCGAGGCGGAGGTCGAGGCCACGCTCGACAACGTGGAGGCGGTGCTGCGGGCGGGCGGCGCCACGATCGCCGACGTGGCCAAGGTGAACGCCTACCTGTCGAACTCCGCGCTCTTCGCCCGCTTCAACGCGGTCTACGCGAAGCGGTTCGGCGACGCGCCCCCGGCGCGCACCACCGTCGTCGTGAACTTCGGTCACGCGGACGTCCGCGTCGAGGTCGAGGCGATCGCCTACCTCGGCTGACGTCCGCGCCGTGGGCCCGTCCCCCGCGGGCGACGGGCCCACGCGTACCGCCGCGATCGCGGCGGACGCGAAATATGCGACGCGCAACCGGCGTTCGTGCCGGGTGCCGGCGTGTACCTAACGCGAACCGATCGGACGCAGCGACCGGTTCACGATGCGCAGCGCGGCCACGAAGTCGCCGTCGTCCGCCAGTTCGGCCGCGACGTCGCGCAGGTGCTCGACGAAGTCCTCGATCCGGTTCGGCGTGAACTCGCCGGACGGGCCCGCGACACTGACCGCCGCCATGCACTGCCCGTCCACCGTCACCGGGACCGCCACACACCGCAGTCCGACGCTCCGCTCGTTGTCGTCGAGCGCGTAGCCGCGGCGCAGTGTCCGCCGCAGCTCCCGGGACAACTGGTCCATGGTCGTGATCGTCTGGTCCGTGAACGCCTCGAACGGCTCCGCCGGAACGGCCTCCGCCAGCCGGTCCGGGTCGACGTGGGCCAGCAGCAGCTTGCCGAGCCCCGTGCAGTACGCGTGGTCGCGCGTCCCCGGCTCGGCGGTGAAGCGCAGCGGCCGGTCCGGCTCGCGGACGCAGATGTGCAGCACCTGCCGTCCGTCCAGCACACCGAGGTTCGTGGTCTGCCCGGTGCGCGCGGCGACTCGGGTCAGGTACTCCTCGGCGACCACGGAGAGGTCGAGCGACTCGACATACGCGGCGGCCAGCGACTGCACCTTGTGTCCGAGCCGGTAGGAAGGTTGCTCGTCCACACGTACGACGTACTCCATCTCGCCGAGCACGCTCAGCAGCCGCACGAGCGTGCTCTTGGGCAGAGTCGTGGACTGGCTCAGGTCGTGCAGCGTGAGCGGCACGGACGTCCTGGCCAGTTCCTCCAGCAGCCCCAGGCCCCTGACGAGGGCCTGGGCGTGGTAGTTGGCAGATGCGGGGCGGGCGTCGTCCACCGACGGCGTCCCCCGCGTACCGTTCACCCCTCGGGCCACGCCCGTGCCTCCTTCTTCTCGATGGTGCCCACCGCCGCGCGCGGCGGTCCGGGCGTGGTGTCCCCTCCGGAGGAGAGTGTGCCCTCCGGGAAGTGACACGCACTCAGGTGTCCATCCTCCTCCCGCGCGACGAGCTGCGGCTCCTCGCTCGCGCAGATGTCCCGGGCCTTCCAGCAGCGGGTGCGGAACCGGCACCCGGACGGCGGGTCACTGGGGCTGGGCACGTCTCCCTGCAACGTGATCCGGCGGCGCTCGTCGCGCCGGGCCGGGTCGGCCACCGGCGTCGCCGACAGCAGTGCCCGTGTGTACGGGTGCTCCGGCGCGGTGAAGATCCGCGCCCGCGGCCCGATCTCCACGATCCGCCCCAGGTACATCACCGCGATGCGGTGCGAGACGTGCCGGACGATCGACAGGTCGTGCGAGATGAACAGGTAGGCGAGTCCCAGTTCCCGCTGGAGCTGGCGCAGTTGGTTGACGATCTGCGCCTGGATCGACACGTCGAGCGCGCTGACGGGTTCGTCGAGCACCAGCAGGCGCGGACCGGGGGCCAGGGCCCGCGCGAGGCCGACACGCTGGCGCTGCCCCCCGGAGAACTCGTGCGCGTAGCGGTCCCCGTGCTGCTGCGACAGGCCGACCATGTCGAGCAGCTCGGCGACGCGTGCGGCCCCGTTGCGACGGTACGTTCCCTGGAGCCGGAGAGGTTCCGCGATGATGTCGTGCACCGTCATGCGCGGTGACAGGGACGCGTACGGGTCCTGGAACATGAACTGCACGTCGCGGCGCAGCGGCGCCAGGGCCTTGCCGGACAGGCCGGAGACGTCCCGCCCGTCGAAGGTGATGCGGCCGCCGGTCGGCGCGAGCAGTCGGGCGATCATGCGGCCGGTGGTGCTCTTGCCGCAACCCGACTCCCCGACCAGGCTCAGCGTTTCGCCGGTGGCGATGCCGAAGTCCAGTCCGTCCACGGCGCGTACGTCGCCGACGTGCCGCCGCAGCATGCCGCGGCGGATCGGGTAGTGCTTGGCGAGCCCTTCGACCCGGAGAAGTTCCGTCACGGCGCCTCCTTCATGTCGGACATCGGGTCCGCGACCGGGCCGGGAATCGGCTCGGGGACCGCCTCGGAGACCGGCTCGGCGAGCGCGGTGTCGCGCATCGCGTCGGGGACGGTCGCGTACAGGTCGCGGGCGGTCGCGCCGACCAGTTCGTCGGCGTAGTGGCATGCGCTCCGGTGCCCGGGGGCGGCCTCGACGAGCGGCGGGCGCTCGGTGCGGCAGCGGTCGCGGGCGATCGGGCAGCGCGGATGGAAGGCGCAGCCCGCGGGCGGGTGGGCCATGTCCGGCGGGGTTCCGGGGATGGACGCGAGGTCGTCGTCCTCGCCGCCGGAGGTCGGGACGCTGGACAGGAGTCCGAGCGTGTACGGATGCCTGGGCCCCGCGAACAGCTCAGAGACCGCGGCCTGTTCGACCACGCGGCCGGCGTACATCACCACCACGCTGTCGGCGAGTTCGGCGACCACGCCGAGGTCGTGGGTGATGATCACGGTCGCCGCGCCGGTGGCGTCCCGGGCGTCCCGCAGCAGATCGAGCACCTGGGCCTGCACGGTGACGTCCAGGGCGGTGGTGGGCTCGTCGGCGATCAGCAGTTCGGGCCGGTTCGCGATGGCGATGGCGATCATCGCACGCTGGCGCATGCCGCCGGAGAACTCGTGCGGGTACTGCCGCACGCGAACCTCCGGGTTCGGGACGCCGACGGAGCTGAGCAGTTCGACGGCACGCTCGCGTGCGGCGGCCCGGCTCGTCTTCTTGTCGTGGAGACGGACCGCCTCCACGATCTGGGCGCCCACGGTCATCACCGGGTTCAGCGCCGTCATCGGGTCCTGGAAGATCATCGCGACCTGGTTGCCCCGGATCTCCCGCAGTTGATGGTGCGTCAGTTCCAGGAGGTCCCGACCGCGCAGCCGGATCTCGCCGCCCACGATGCGCCCCGGGCGGCGGATCAGTCCCAGCACGGACATGGCGGTGACCGACTTGCCGGATCCGGACTCGCCGACGACACCGAGGATCTCCCCGGGCCGCACGCTGTAGGCGACTCCGTCGACGGCGCGGACGGTGCCCTCGTCGCCCGCGAACTCCACGACGAGGTCGCGGATCTCCAGGATCGGCGCGTCGTCCCGGACGTCGGTGGCCGGGACGGACGCGTCCGACGGGTACGCCGGGTTCATCGGTGTGCTCCCTTGCTCTGCCGCGGGTCGCCCGCGTCCCGCAGCCCGTCACCGACGAAGTTCACGGAAAGGACGGTCACCGCGATCGCGATCCCGGGCGGCAGCCACATCCACGGCGCGGACTCGATGAGCGTCAGGCTCTGCGCGTCGTTGAGCATGTTGCCCCAACTGGCCTGCGGCGGCTGCACGCCGAGGCCGAGGAACGACAGTGTCGCCTCCAGCAACACCGCCTGGGCGACCGCCAGGGTGGCGGCCACCGCGACGGGCGGCAGCGACGCCGGCACGATGTGCTTGCGCACCAGCCACCACGGCCCCGCGCCGCCGGCCCGGGCCGCGTGCAGGTAGTCCTGCTCGCGCAGTCCGAGGGCGACGCCGCGTACCACCCGGCACGCCTGCGGCCAGTGGGTGGCGCCGATGGCGATGACCAGCATGGTGACGCTCGGGCCGAGGACTCCCGCGAGCACGACGATCGCGATCACGGTCGGGAACGACAGGACGATGTCGGCGAGCCGCATGACCGCGGAGTCGACGACGCCGCCCACCAGGCCGGCCACCGCGCCCAGCAGGGTCCCGATGACCACCGAGATCAGGGCGGCGGACACGCCGACCAGCAGGGACACGCGGCCGGCGTGCACCACCCGGGAGAAGACGTCGCGGCCGGACGAGTCGGTGCCGAACCAGTGCGTGCCCGAAGGCCCCTGGCGCAGCGCGTCCAGGTCCACCTGATTCGGGCTGTGCCGCGCGATCAGCGGCGCGAACACCGCCAGCACGACCACCAGTCCGAGCACGGCGGCACCGGCCACCGCGAGCCTGTTGCGCCGGAACCGGCGCAGGGCCATGCGCGCCGGCGTGCGGCGCGGCCCCACGACGGCTCCGCCGGCCGGCGCCGGCGCCGGCCCGGCGATCGCGGGGTTCGTCGACACGGTCATCCCAGCCTCACCCTCGGGTCGGCGACCGCGTAGAGCAGGTCGGCGAGCAGATTGCAGATCAGTACGAGGACCGCGACGTACAGCGAGACCCCGATGATCACCGGGTAGTCGTTCTGGTTCACCGAGCTGATGGTCAACTGACCCATCCCGGGCCACGCGAAGACCTGCTCGATGACCACCGCACCGCCCATCAGCGCGGGGACGCTCATCGCCACGACGGTGATGAGCGGCACGAGCGAGTTGCGGAAGGCGTGCCGCAGGACGACCCGGGACCGCGACGCGCCCTTGGCCTCGGCCGTCCGCGTGTAGTCCTCGCCGAGTTCACCGATCACGCCGCTGCGCACGTACCGCATGATCGGCGCCGCGGCGATCAGGCCCAGGAGGATCGCCGGCATCAGCAGGTGTTTCAACTGGTCCCCCGGAGAGCTCACGCCCGGTGTGGTCATGCCCGCGGACGGCAGCCAGTCCAGCTTCAGGGAGAACACGTAGATCGCGACGATGCCGAGGAAGAACGGCGGGATGGAGATGGCGCCGAGGCCGAACACCGTGGTCCCGTAGTCGAGCCACGAGTTGCGGCGCACCGCGGACAGGATCCCGAGCGGGATGCCGATGGCCAGCGAGAGCAGCAGGGCGACACCCATGAGCTCGACTGTCGGCCCCAGGCGCTCGGAGATCGCCGATGTGACGCTCTGCCGGCTGACGTACGAATAGCCGAGGTCGCCGGTGACGGCGTGCCGCAGCCAGTCCCAGTACTGCACCGGCAACGGCCGGTCCAGACCCAGTTCGTGGCGCTGCCGGGCGATGAACTCCTCGCTGCCGGAGGAGACCTGGTCGGGATTGATCATCATCCGGACGGGATCGCCGGGCGCGGCGTGCACCAGGGCGAAGATGCCCACGGTGATCGCCAGGAAGACCACGATGTTCACCAATATGCGGCGCAGGACGAACGTCCCCACTTGTCCCTCCAATCACGGGGAGCCGCCGGGGGGGGGGGGGGGGGGGGGGGGGGGG
>NZ_JBPKBH010000011.1:225803-233412 GCF_051388915.1 Yinghuangia sp. YIM S09857
GGGTCCGTCGCGGTGCGCGGACCCGGCCCGGTCAGGTCGAGGTCAGGTCAGGTGCCAGTTCTCGATGCCGGTGAACGGGCGGGTGATGTCGCCGCTCGCCTTGAAGCCCTGCACACGGTTGTTGGACGCCCACACCGTCTGCGGGTTGTACATCCACAGGTACGCGGCCTGCTCGTTCTCCCGGGCCGCGGCCTGCCGGTACAGCTCCTGCCGGGCCGCGGCGTCCGAGGTCGCGTTGGCCTTGGCGGTGAGTTCGTCGAGGGTCTTGTCGCAGAAGTGCGGGACGTTCGATCCCTGCGGGTAGAACTTGTCGCAGCCGACGATCTGCGGGACCTGGCTCGGATCGGTGTACGTACCGCCGCCGAACATCGCCAGGTCGAACCCGCCGGTGTACGACTCCAGAAGCTGCGAGGCCTGCACCTGCTTGAGCTCGACCTTCACACCGACCGCCTGGAGCTGGCTCTGCACGATGGTCGCCGTGGTGTCGCGGTCGCGCTGCCCCGGGACCCACTCCAGCTCGACCGGCTTGCCGGAGTCCCAACCGGCCTGAGCCAGCAGGTCCTTGGCCTTCTGCGGGTTGTACTCGTACGCGTTGAGGTTGTTCGGCACCACGTCGCCCATGAACGAGGTGGCGGGTACCGACGCCTTGCCGCCCAGCACCGAGTCGACGATCTTCTTGCGGTCGATCGCGTACATCAGCGCCTGGCGGACGCGCGGGTCGGCGAAGCGCGGCTGCGCCTGGTTCACCGCGATGCGGGTGAAACCGGGGCTGTCGGCGGCCGAGACGGTGACGTTGCCCATCTTCTCGACGGTCGGCAGGTCGGTGGGCGACACCTGGACGACGTCCATCTCCCCCGTGCCGAGCTGTGCGGTGGCCACGTCGGACGTCACGGGCTTGAGGAAGACCCTGGAGATCCCCACCGGAGTGCGGAACTCGGGGTTCGCCTGCAACTCGACGTACTGGTCGGTCTGGTAGGAGACGAAGCGGTACGGGCCGGTGCCCGCGGTCGGCTTGGTGAAGAAGGCGTTCTTCGCCACCTGGTCCACCGGGACCGCGCCGAGGATGTGCTTCGGAAGGATGGGCGTCGCGCCGATGAGCGCGACGATGCCGGCGTCGGGCTTGGTGGTCTTGACGACGAAGGTGTTGTCGTCCGGCGCGCTGAACCCCGAGGCGGTCTGGGCGGTGCCCGCGGCGAGCGCGTCGACGCCCTCGACCCCGGCGTAGTTGCCGGCGGACGCGGCGCCCGACTTGGGGTTGGCCATCAGGTTGTAGGTGAACAGGACGTCCTGCGCGGTGAACGGCTGTCCGTCGCTCCACTTGAGGCCCGGGCGCAGCTTGAACGTGTACGTGGTTCCGTCGGCGCTCTGCTGCGGCAGTTCCTGCGCCATGCGGGGCTGGAGCTTGAAGTCGTTGTCCGGGGCCACCAGCGAGTCGAAGACCAGGGACATGACTATCTGGTCGGGCCCGTTGTTGGGGGCGAGCGGGCTGAAGAGCTTCGGCTTCTGGTACAGGTACACGTTCAGCGTGCCGTTGCCGGTGCCGCCTCCGGCACCCGGCGTGCCGCCGCCCTGGCTCGGGTCCGAGGAGCAGGCGGCCACTGCCGACAGGGTGAGCGCAAGGCCGACGGCGGCCTTCGCGAGAGATCTCTTCCGGGAATTGAACACGGTTGTCCTTCGGTTCGGTGCCGGCGGGTCGGGGGTGCCGCGTCGCGCGGGCGCAGCCGGGCGCGCGGGAAGACGGAGGGAAGCCCGCGGGGCGGGCGGCGGGGGCGCGGGTGGTTCAGCGCACGGTGTTGACGAGGGTGCCCAGTCGGTCGACGGTGACGGTCATCTCGTCGCCGGACCGCAGGAATTCGCCGGTCGCGGCACCCACACCGGACGGGGTGCCGGTGAAGATCACGTCGCCGGGTTGCAGGGTCATGAGCCGGGAGCAGTGCGCGATCAGCTCGGCCACGTCGAAGATCATGTCGCGGGTGCTGCCGTCCTGCCGGAGCTTGCCGTTGACCTCCAGCCGGACCGCGAGGTCCTGCGGGTCGCCGACCTCGTCCGGGGTGACCAGCCAGGGGCCGAACGGCGCGAAGCCGTCGAACCACTTGCCCGCAAGCCAGTCGAAGAACCATTCGGCCGACGCCCCGGGGGCGCCCGCGTCGCGCTCGTAGCCGAGGTCGAGCGACCGGGCCGAGACGTCGTTGCCGACGGCGTAGCCGGCGACCAGGCCGAGGGCGTCCGCCACGGCGACGTCGCGCCCGCCGCGGCCGAGCACGACGACGAGTTCGGCCTCCCAGTCGACCTGCGCCGAGGTGTCGGGCAGGGCGATGACGGCGTCGGGACCGGTCACGGAGGTGCCCGGCTTGAGGAACATCCGGGGCGCCAGGCGCTCCTTGACGAGCGGTTCGCCGCCGCCCTCCAGCACGTGCTCCTGGTAATTGGCCGCGGCCGCAAGGACCTTCGGCGGGTTCGGCACGGGGGCCAGGACGCGCACGCCCGCGGGATCGTACGTGCCGACCACCTCGGTGGTGAGCCGGTCCCAGTTCCCGTCGAGTGCGACGATGACGGCGCCGAGGTCCCCGTCGCCGAGTTCGGCGATCCGGCCGTCGTCGAGGAGACGGCCGTGGCGCACGGCACCGTCCCGTTCGTAGCTGAGCAGCTTCATGGTGGTTCCTCGGGGGGTCAGGCGGCAGGGACGGGGGCGGGTGTCCGGGCGGGCTCCGGCCGGACCGCGACGTCGACGGGCAGGCCGGTCCGCAGCGACGTCCGTGCGGCGTCCACGATGCGGGCGACGGCCAGCGCGTCCTCGATGTCCGGATCGGCCGGGCGGCCCTCGGTCACCGCGCCGTGGAACTCGCGCACCAGGGCGTTCACGCTGCCGCGGTCGAAGGGGAGCGCCCGGGCGCCGGCGGAGCCGCGCACCGTGAGGGTGGGTCCCGCGGCGTCCACGACGAGCACGCCGGAGGAGCCGCTGACCCGGTGCCGGTGGAAGACCGTGCCGGGCGCGGCGATGCCGTCGGCGCCCCGCCCGACCACGATCGTGCTGGTCACCCCGTGGGCGTGGTCGAGCATGAGGACGACGGTGCGTTCGGCGCCGGACGGCCCCGGGCTGCCGGCCGCGAGGGCGTGGACCCGGTGGACGGCCTGGCCGGTGAGCGCGAGCACGATGTCCACGGGGTAGACCGCGAAGTTCGCCAACTCGCCCTCGGGCACGGGGTCTCCCCCGCCGACGAGGAAGTCCGACTGGATGTTCCACGGCAGCCCCACGCGGCCGCCGGCCACGGCGGCGCGGGCGGCGCGGACGCCCGGGGCGAAGCGCTGGTGGTGGGCCGGCAGGCACACCCGGCCGGCCGACGACGCGGCGGCGGCGATCGCGGCGGTGCCGCGCGTGTCGGTCGCGGCCGGCTTGTCGACGAGGACGTGGCGGCCGTTCTCCAGGGCGCGGACGGCCACTTCGGCGCGCTCGTCCGGGCGTACGCAGACGCTGACGACGTCCGCGTCGACATCGCCGAGCGCCGTCGCGAGGTCCGCGACGAGCGGAACTCCCAGTCGTTCGGCGGTCGCCCGGGCCTGCGGCTCGTCGCCCGCGACCGCGGCCAGCTCGAAACCCGGGTGGGCGGTGAACGCGGGCAGGTACATGTCCGTCTGGTGGTCCTGGCTCCCGAGTCCGGAGAAGCCGGCCAACAGGACGCGCAGGGGGCGCGCGGAGGCGGCGGGGGCGGGGCCGGTCATGCGGGGCGTCCTTCGTCGAGTGCGGGGGTGCCGGAGTCGGGCGCGTGGCGGTCGGGGATGCCGAGTTCGGACAGCGGGACCGGCCGAGCCAGGGCCATCGAGCGCTCGGCGGCGACGCCCATCGCGACCGCGAGGACGGCGTCGCGTACCGGCATCGCGGGCTCGTGGCCGGCGATGGTGTCCAGCCAGGCGGCGAGTTGCACCGCGAACCCGTTGCCGCCGGGGGCCGGGACCTGCGAGAAGCCCCGCTCGGACAGCAGCGGCGAGCCGTCGCCGTTCCACGGCAGGGTCAGCAGGCCCTCGCTGCCGAGGACCATGACGTCCCGCAGCCCGACCCCGCCGGTGCGGTGGCCGCGGCTCATCTCGCAGACCGCCACCGAGCCGTCGGCGTAGCGGACGACCATTTCGAGGTAGTCGTGGATGTCGAGTTCCGCGGCGGTCTGCTTGCGGCCCCGGGCGTACACGCTCTCCGGTCGGGAACCGAGCCACCACGTGGCCAGGTCGAGCAGGTGCACGCCGTTGTGCAGCGCATGTCCCCCGGAGGCCGCCGGGTCCAGGACCCACGCGCGCCAGTCCGGCCAGATCCAGTCGCCCAGGATCGCCAGCCGGACGACCTCGGGACGACCGATCTCGCCGGCGTCGACCGCGGCCTTGACGGCGCGGCCGTAGTCGTAGAAGCGGTGGGTGTGGGCCGCCATCAGGACGGTGCCGGCCGCCGCGAAGGCGTCCGCCACCTCGACGGCCTCGGGCACCGTGACGGTGAGCGGCTTCTCGATGAGCAGGTGCTTGCCGGCGTCGGCGATCGCCAGGGCGAGGGCGTGGTGCGAGCCGTTGGGCGTGCAGACGATGCAGGCGTCGGCATCGGGCCAGGCGAGGGCCTCGGCGAGGTCCGTCGTGAAGCGCACGCCGCCGTTGCGGCGGGCGGCGGCCGCGGCGCGTCCGGCGTGGGTGTCGACGACGCCGACGAGGTCGGCGTCCGGGCGGCCGAGCAAGGCGCCGATGTGCTCGTCGGCGATGAACCCGGTGCCGACGACCACGATTCCGAGTGGTCGTGCAGGCGACTGACTTTCGCCGGTCAGCGCGGAATGGGATTCCATGTTGAGCGATGCTGCGCGTGCCGATAGGCCGGTGTCAAGGCTTCGTTTCTCCGTTTACCTGACCGAAACGGACGCGGGTTTCCCGGAACATGGAATGTCTTGCCATGTTGCGGGCGACTGTTCTATCGTCCGGACAGCCGGCCCCACGGCCGGTCAGCTCAGCGGCGGATCCGTTTCCGGCCCCTGCCGTGCGCCGCGTCCCGCGGCCCGACGCGACCCCTGTCCCGGCCGCCGTCCGCGGCCCGGCCGCACCCTGCCCCCGGGACCCACGTGCCCTCGGCCGGAGACAGCGCGCCCCGCGCGACCAGCGCGCGGCCCTCCGCCCCCGCACCGTCACGAAAGGCCACCATGTCCTCCACAGAGCGCACCGGCTCCGACGCCCCGACAGGCGGCGGGGCGAGCCGTGGACTCCGACTCGCCGAGTCCGCTGCCCGCGTGATCCCGGGAGGTGTCAACTCGGCCACGCGCTACATCGGCGAGCCGTACTCCTTCGTATCGGGCGACGGCGCCTACGTCACCGACGCGGACGGCCGCCGCTACCTCGACTACCACGCCGCGTTCGGCGCGATGGTCCTCGGACACAACGCACCCGTCGTTAACGACGCCGTGCGTGCCGCGGTCGACGGTCCCGGCCTCATCGGGCTGGGCGTCAGCGAACTGGAGATCGAACTCGCACAGCGCGTGGTGGAGGTCATCCCGTCCGCCGAGAGCGCGATCTCCACCATGAGCGGCACGGAGGCCACCTTCCAGGCGGTCCGCCTCGCCCGCGCCGTCACCGGGCGGCCCTACATCGTCAAGTTCCAGGGCGGGTTCCACGGCTCCCATGACGCCGTCGCCCGCAACGTCATCTCCGCCCCCGAGCGTGCGTACGGTCGCGACCCGCTCTCCAAGGGCATCCTCGACGCGGCGCTCGACGCCACACTCGTCGCCGAGTTCAACGACCTCGAATCGGTCCGCACCCTGCTCGACCGGCACCCCGGGCAGGTCGCCGCCGTCATCATGGAACCGATCCCGCACAACGTCGGAGCGCTGGTGCCCACGCAGGAGTTCGTCGAAGGACTCCGGGCGCTGACCGCCGAAACCGGGACCGTCCTCATCTTCGACGAGGTGATCACCGGCTTCCGGCACGCCCTCGGCGGCTACCAGGAAGTCTGCGGGGTCACCCCGGACCTGACCACGTTCGGCAAGGGCATAGCCAACGGCGTGCCCATCGGCGGGCTCGCGGGACGCCGCGACCTGATGGAGCACTTCAACCACACGGGCGGCGACGTACTGCTCGCGGGCACCTTCAACGGAAGCCCCATATCCAGCGCCGCGGCTATCGCCACCATCGACCACCTGCGCGCCAACCCGGACTTCTACGAACGCACCCACAGCCTGGGCCGGCGCATGCGCGACGGGCTCTCGGCCATCGTCGCCGACCTCGGCATCGACGCCACCGCGGCCGGGTTCGGCGGGGTGTTCGCCCTGTACTTCGCCAAGGGGCCAATCCGCGGCTACCGCGACCTGATGCGCAATGACAACACCGCGTACGTCGCCTTCCACCGCCGGATGACGGAGGCGGGCCACCTGATGCTGCCGATGGCGCTCAAGCGCAACCACATCTCCGGCGCGCACACCGCGGAGGAGGTCGAGGGCACCCTCTCGGCCGCGGCGGACGTCCTGGCCGGAATGCGGAAGGACGGAATCGTCGGCGGGTGAGGCGGGCGCGAGAGCGCGTCCCCGCCGCACCGACTTCCCGCCGCCGCTCCCCCGGCCGCGGCGCCAACGCCTCCCGCCCCGCACCCGCGTGACGTCCGAGCGCACCGTGCTCCCCCGCGCTCGACGCCCGCCCCAGCGCGCTGCCCGACTCCCCGCCCCCCGCGAGCCCGTCCCACCCAGCCGAAAGGAAACCCCCCGTGCGCCTGCTCCGCGTCGGCCCCGAAGGCAGCGAGGTCCCCGCCCTCGCCCGGCCCGAAAGCACCACCCACGCCTACGACTTGCGCCCGCTCACCGCGGACATCGACGGAGCGTTCCTGGCGAGCGGCGGCCCGCAACGCGCCGCGGCGGCCGCGGCGGCAGGCGAACTGCCCGACCTGGACATCCGCGGCATGCGCATCGGCGCCGCCGTCGCACGACCGCACGCCATCTACGCGATCGGCCTCAACTACCGCGACCACGCCGCCGAGACCGGCGCCGAAGTACCGCGCGAACCCATCGTGTTCAGCAAGGCGCCGAACAGCCTGTGCGGACCGCACGACACCATCGTCTTCCCGCCCGGCGCCGCCAAGGGCGACTGGGAGGCCGAACTCGGCATCGTCATCGGCCGCCGCGCCCACCTACTCGACGGCCCGGAGGCCGCGGCATCGGTGATCGCCGGATACGTGGCGCTCAACGACGTCTCCGAACGCGAGTTCCAACTCGAACACGGCGGCCAGTGGCTCAAGGGCAAATCCCACCCCACGTTCAACCCCACCGGCCCCCACCTCGTGACCCCGGACGAGGCGGGCGACCCCCACAACCTGCGCCTCGTCACGCGCGTCAACGGCGAGACCGTGCAGGACGGCACCACCGCCGACATGATCTTCAGGCCCGCCCACATCGTCTGGTACCTCAGCCGCTTCCTGGCCCTCGAACCCGGCGACCTCATCAACACCGGCACCCCGGCCGGCGTGGGCATGGGCCAGACCCCACCCCGCTACCTCGCCGACGGCGACGTCATACACGTCGACGTCCAAAACCTCGGTACCCTACGCAACCCCGTCCACATCCCCCCCCACCCCCTGACCGGCCGCCGGTTCGACGGCGGCGAC
>NZ_JBPKBH010000011.1:233548-292882 GCF_051388915.1 Yinghuangia sp. YIM S09857
CGGGGCTGCACCCCGCACGGCGGCGGCAGCCGGATCACCCCTGGCGGTCCGGCGCTTCACGGGCAGGTGATCACGACCTTGCCGAACGTGTCGCCGCCGGCGTAGTAGTCGTAGGCCTGGGTCACCTCCTCGAAGGGGAAGACCCGGTCGATGACCGGTCGGAGGCCATGGGCTCCGATCAGCGTGTTCATCGCGGCGAACTGGGCGCGGCTGCCGACCGCGACTGCGCGGATCGTGGCACCGGAGGCGAACAGTGCGCGGGGGTCGAGCGGCGAGGTTCCTCCGCCGAGGAAGCCGACGCACGCGATGGTTCCCGCCAGGGCAACGGCTCTGACGGACTCGGGGAGGAGACCGGCGACGTCGACGATGCGGTCGGCGCCCCGGCCGCCGGTGAGTTCGCGTACCCGGCCGGGCCAGTCCGGGTCGGCGCGGTAGTCGACGGTTTCGTCGGCGCCGAGGTCGCGCAGGCGGGCGGCCTTGGCGGGAGTGCTCGTCGTGGCGATCACACGCGCCCCCAGCGCCTTGGCGAACTGGAGGGCGAAGAGCGAGACTCCGCCGGAGCCTTGCACGACGACGGTGTCGCCGGGACGGACGCCGGTGCCGTCGCCGGTCAATGCGTTCCATGCGGTGACGGCCGCGCAGGGCAGCGTCGCGGCTTCCTCGTACGACAGATGCCCGGGCACCGGGACGAGTGAATCCGCTTCGAGCACCGCGAGTTCCGTGAGCATGCCGTCCAGCGAGCCCCCGCGCTGCGCGAGGTGCTCGGCCGCGAAGGGCCCGTCCTGCCACGAAGGGAAAAGGGTGGCCGCGACGCGGTCGCCGACCCGTATCGCATCCGCGCCGGGACCGACCGCGACCACCTCGCCCGCGCCGTCGGAGACCGGCACGACGTCCGGCTTGACCGGGAGTACGTACGTGCCGTCGAGGACCATGAGTTCGCGGAAGCTCAAGGACGTCGCCCGCACCGCCACCAGCACCTGGCCCCGGCCCGGCACGGGTGGTTCGTGCTCGCGCACGCCAAGGCCGGACAGTCCGGCGCCGGTGTGCGACAGGTGGTAACTACGCATGTGGGGATCGCCCTTCGTAGGGTCCGAGGAGTTGCCGGTGAGGATTTCCCGCGTCCCGTGCCGGATCGAGGCCGGTGCGGGCGGGCGTGGCGGCAGCGATGTCGGTGAGGTTTTCAGGCGCCTTCGGCGCGAGGTGACTGCGCGACCGGCGGGACTCCGCCGGCGGTCTTGCTGAAGCCGAGGGCCTCGACGATGCGGCCGTCCTCCACGCGCATGACGTTGACGCCGCGCACCCAGTCGTCGGCGCCGGTACCGAAGCGGTAGTCCCACACGATCGTGGCGCGATCGTCCGCCACGATCACCTCTCGCGGCGTGAACTGCGTGCCGCGATCCTCGGCCAGGGCGGACCACCAGGCCGTACACGCCTCCCGCCCCACGACCCGTTCGCCGTGGGGCGCGGGCTGCACGGTCTCCATGACGCAGTCCTCGGCGATCAGGTCGGCCAGGAGTACGGACTCGTGGTCGACGAACGCGCGGTTGAACCGGTCCATGATCTCTGCGGTGCCGCGTACGGACATGACGCCTCCCCAAGAGTAGATAGACCGTTCGGTCTCCTGATGAAATAGATAGACCAGTTGATCTACTACGTCAAGCGGTGGCAGACTCGGCACCATGACCGCCGCAGCCGCCAAACCCGGCCCCCGCGAACGATTGCTGCGCGCAGCTCAAGACCTGATGTACGACCAGGGCGTCGGCGTCGGCGTGGACGCCCTGCTCAAGACCGCCAACGTCGCCCGGCGTTCGCTGTACGAACACTTCGGCGGCAAGGACGGCCTCATCGCCGAAGTACTGCGCCGCAGCACCACCGAGGACGAGGAGCAGTACCGGGCGACGATGGCAGCCGCGGGAGACGATCCCCGCGCCCGGCTCCTCGCGGTCGTCGACCGCCTGGGCGAGGTCGCGTCGGCCCCCGGCTTTCACGGCTGCCGTTATCTGGCCGCCGACCTCGCCCTGACAGACCCCGACCACCCCGGCCACGAAGTCACCCGCGCCTACCGGCGCACGGTCCACGGCCTGTTCACGGACGAACTGGCCGCCCTTGGGCACCATCGTCCGGGCTTCGCCGCCGACCAGTTGCTCATGGTCGTCGACGGTCTCCTCGCCGCGGGCGCGACGCGTTCCGACAGCCAGACCGCCCCCGCCGCGCGCGAACTCGCCGAGCACATCATCGACTCCGGGGCTCGGCAAGCCGCTTCGGACGGCGGTGCGCCACGAGCATCCGGCGGACGAAAGGTCGGCAGGGGCTCCTCGGCATAGACCGGCGAAGGGCCCCGCGGTCGAACACAACCCAGACGACCCGACTCAGCCCGGCAACCGCCGCTTGGTACTCGACGGGCCACCACATGGGCAGTCCGGTGACCGCGACGGGCGGCACCGGGGGGATGGCGATCGCCACCCCCGCCAGCCGCTGCGGCCCGGCAGACCGTGATCGTGCTGATACTTCCGGATCTGCCTGCACAGACCGGCAGTTCGCCATCGGCAGTGAGCCGGATGCCGACCGTTGACCTCCGGGCCGTCGCACCCGTGCCACCCGTCGGGCTCGTCGCACCCGTCGCACCCGTCGGACCCGTCGGACCCGTCGGCATCCTCCTCCCGCCGTCCAAGGGTGCCGAGTGGGGCCGGACCTCGCTTCCTGCGCCGGCCCCGGCGCCCGGCGGCATCGCGGTTCTCGCGCTGTGGACGGGCAGCAACTGACGTCGTAAGTCGCGTGCGGATGCCGAGACGCTAGCCTATTGCCATCTGATTGCTAACCAGCTAGGAATAATCCCCGAGCAGGGCAAGCGACAGAAGCAGCAAAAGGGGCAATGCCGTGGTGTTCAAGGCGATCGCCGTCGTATGGCGCAGACCCGAAAGGGCCGCCGGCGAGGCGGCGGCGTCGGTGAGGCGGGCCGCGGAAGCCGTCGCCCGGGGGTGCGGGTGCACGCTCAACATCCCCGTGCCAGTTGCGACGCCGACGCCGGAACCGGGCGCCTTCACGGCGTTGGTCGAGTTGTACGCGGACAGCGAGGACGGCGTGGTGGCCGGCGCCGAGGCGTTCGTCCGCGCGCTGGCGGACGACACGGCAAAGGAGCCGCTCACCGCGGCGGCGTATCTGGCGACCGAGCGCCGGCCGGTCCGCTACGACCGCACCTGGCCGGACGGCGAACCCTCCCCCGGCATGAGGATGTTGTCACTGTGCCGGCGCCGGGCGGGGACGACGCGGGCGGAATTCGAGGCGTACTGGGCCGGCCCGCACACCGAGGTCGCGTGCTCGTTCACGGTGCCCATCTGGAACTACACGCAGAGCATGGTGGCGCGGCCGCTGACCCCGGACGCGCCGGAGTTGGACGGCGTGGCCGGGCTGCACTTCCGCTCGTACGCGGACTGGGTCGCCCGCTACGTCGGCCACCCCGAGGAGGCTGCCCGCGGCGCGGCGGACGGTGCCCGGTTCATGGACCTGGGGGCCGCCGAGACCCTGTTCGCCGTGGAAACGGTCCTCGCCACAGGCCGCCCGGCAGCCGTTGCCGATGCCGCTGCCGTTGCTGACACCGACACCGACACCGACAGCCTCAAGTTCGCCGCCCGACCTCCCGTCGTATCCGGCAACCAGCCCACCGGAAAGGCACGTTCGTGAACCTCCAGGGAAAGACCGCCATCGTCACCGGCGCGGCCCGCAACCTCGGCGCCCGCATCGCCGCCACACTGGTCGAGGAAGGCGCCGACGTCGTCCTCGCCGACATCCTCGACGAGGCCAACGCCGAAACGGCCCGGGCACTGGGGCCGCGCGCCGCGGCCATGCACCTGGACGTGTCACGCGCCGAGGACTGGGCGCGGGCCGTCACCGAAGCCGAGGAACGCTTCGGTCCGGTGTCCGTGCTGGTCAACAACGCGGCGGTGATCCGGCGGGGCCCCTTGGAATCGGAGACGTCGGACTCGATCGACACGACGCTCGCGGTGAACGTGCGCGGTCCGTTGTTGGGGATCCAGGCGGCCGCCCCCTCGATGCGTCGGGCCGGCGGCGGTTCGGTGGTCAACGTCTCGTCCGTCCAAGGGCTCGTGGGGATGGAGGGCATGACGGTGTACACCGCCGCCAAGTTCGCCGTCCGCGGCCTGACCAAGGCGTCGGCACTGGAGTTGGGCGGCAGCGGCATCCGGGTCAACGCCGTTTGCCCCGGCGCGCTCGACGTCGACAAGGAGCGCCCCGGCGCACAGAGCGGCAGGATCACCGCGCCGCCCGGCATCGTGCTGGGCCGGCTCGCGGACGTGGCCGAGGTCGCCCGCGCGGTCGCGTTCCTGGCGTCGGACGCCGCGTCGTACATCACCGGCACCGAGTTGGTGGTCGACGGCGGTTGGACGGCCGGGTTCACCTACGCGAGCATGCGCTGACCCATCCGCCCTGGAGCCCCGACGGGCTCCGGCAACGCCAGGAGCACCCCCTGATGGCGCGCCACGACGCACCGCACACCGCCCGGACCACCACCGACGACAGCAGCCTGCTCCCCGACAGCGGCAACGAGTTCGACCGCGTGCGCGTCCACTGGGCGCGGGTGTGGCCGGAGTTGGACACCCGGGCGCTGCCGCTGGTGGCGCGCGTCATGCATCTGTCGCGTGACGTGGAGACGTTCCATGAACTGGCGCTTCGCCCGCACAGCCTGGGGCATCCCGAGTACGCCGCGCTGTCGATCCTGCGCATGCAGGGCGAGCCGTACCAGCTCACCCCCACCGAGCTGAGCCGGACACTGCACCAGACCACGGCCGGCACCAGCAAGACCATCGACCGCCTCGTCGGCCTCGGCCTCGTCGAACGGACCCGCCACCCGCGCGACAAACGCCGCACCCTCGTAGGCCTCACCGACGAAGGCGTGCGCGTCGCCGAAGCCGCCGTCGAATCCGAAGCCCGAGCCCGCGCGCACCTCGTGCGCGCACTCGGCGACGACACCGACGTACTGAAGGCACTCGACGCCCTGATCGGCGCGTTCGGAGCCGCCAATCGCGCCCTCGGCGCCGACACCGGCTTCCCGCCCCACCCGGGCTGACCTAATGCGGCCGCCGCTCCGCCCGGAGCCGGCCCGCACCCACCACCCGAGCGAGGAACCATGAGCACCCACACGACACCGCTCGACATCCGCCCGCTGTCCGGCCACGTCGGCGCGGAGATCTTCGGCGTCGACCTGTCCCGGCCCCTGTCCCCGGCGCTGGTCGCGGCAATCCGCGCTGCTCTGCTGGAGTGGAAGGTCGTGTTCTTCCGCGACCAACACCTGACGCAGGATCAGCACGTGTCGTTCGGCAGGCAGTTCGGCAACCCGACCCCGGCGCACCCGACCCTGCCGCCCGCGTTTCCCGACCATCCGGAGATCCGGCTGATCGACAACCGGCACCGCGATCGGACGGAGAACGACGGTGCCGACGCCTTGCGGATCGAGAACCGCTGGCACACCGACATGACCTTCACCCCCGCCCCGCCGATGGCTTCCATCCTGCGCGCGCTGGTCACCCCCGAGCGCGGCGGCGACACCCAGTGGGCCAGCCTCACCCACGCCTACCAGCGCCTGTCCCCGAGCCTGCGGGACTACGTCGACGGACTCACCGCCGTCCACCACAACACCCTGCCGATCTCGCACGGCAACGCCCCCAGCAGTTTCGCTGCGAAGTTCCTCGGCGACGGACTGCGCGCGGTGCATCCCGTCGTCCGCGTGCACCCGGAGACCGGCGAGAAGTCGTTGTTCGTCAACCCGAGCTTCACCAGCCATATTGTCGAGGTCTCCCGCGCCGAGAGCCGCCACCTGCTCGCCCTGCTCTACGAACACGTTGCCGCGTCGGAGTTCACCTGCCGCTTCCGTTGGGAACCGGGCAGCATCGCGTTCTGGGACAACCGCGCAACCGTCCACCTGGTCCCCGGCGACGTTCCCGCGGGCGCACACCGCTCGATGCAGCGGATCACCCTCGCAGGCGACCTCCCACACGGACCGAACGGGTTCGTCTCCCACGCGCTCACCGACGCCTGATCCGCAGCTTTCCGCACCCCGCACCGCCATTCCCTTTCGCGCCCCCGCCCGGCGTCGGCAATGGCGTTCCCGGCAGTCGTGCCGCCACACCGCCCCGTTGCACGGCCGCGTGCCCGCCGTCAAGGCACGCGGCCTGGCTCGGCCTGCCCCCGTCCGGCGCGCCGTCACCTCCGAATCCGTACGAAGGAGACATCCGTATGTCCACGACCACGCGCCACCGGCGCCGTGCCTGCGCCATCGGCGGGCTGCTGGCCCTCGCCCTGACCGCGACCGCCTGCGGGGGCGGCACCCAAGAAGGCGGGAACGGAGCCGCGTCCGGTCCGCCGCGCGAGGGCGGACGCATGACCATGCTGTCCGTCGCGGACTCGGTCACCCTCGACCCGTTCGGCGCCAACTACGGTGGTGCGCCGGGAGATTCCGCGCGGATGGCGGCGTTGTACGACCCGATGGTCTACCTCGACCCCGCCACCGGCAAGACCGTCCCGCACATCGCCGAGAGCCTGGCCACCGCCGACAACGGCGCCACCTGGACGCTTCGCATCAGACCGGGCGTGCGGTTCAGCGACGGCACGGTCTTCGACGCCGCCGCGGTCAAGCGCAACTGGGAGATGCACGCCGACCCCGCCACCCGCTCACTCCACCGCGCCGCCGCCACCGGGCTGCGCCTGGACATCCCCGACGCGTTGACGCTGAGAATCACCCCGTCGGCTCCCAACGCCGCCTTCGACCGGACCGTCGCCTCCGAACTCGCCTACATCGAGGCGCCGTCCGCGCTCGACAAGGGCCCCAGCGCCTACAGCACCCAGCCGATCGGCGCGGGCCCCTTCACGTTGAAGTCCTGGATACGCGGCAGCAGGCAGGAGTTCACCAAGAACCCCGACTACTGGCAGAAGAACAAGGGGCTTCCGCATCTCGACAGCCTCGTCGTCACCGTCATGGCCGACGGCGAGCAGCAGTTCAACACCCTGCGCGCCGGCAGCGCCGACATCACCATCACCTCCAGCGAACGCCTTCTCGAACGAGGCCGCACCCAGTTGAACGCCGCCACCGTCGACGCGAACGTCGGCAGAAACATCACGTTCAACCTCACCCGCGCTCCGTTCGACGACCCGCGCGCCCGCCGAGCGATCGCCCTCGCCCTCGACGCCGCCGACCTGCCCAAAACCCTCGGCGACGACACGACACCCGCGAAGGGTGCCTTCAACCAGAAGTCCCCGTTCTTCGACCCCACCGCGACCCAACCCGCCCCGGACAAGGCGGAGGCCCAGCGGCTTTTCGACGAACTGGCCGCGGTCGGCAGGCCCGTCGACTTCTCCTACCTCGTCCCCCAGAACCCCGGCGCCGTCAAGACCGCCGAATACCTCGCCAGCCGCCTGCGCTTGTTCCGCAACGTGGCGATGCGCGTCGAACCCCTGGAGATCGGCGCGTTCGTCACGCGCACCCAGATCAATCGCGAGTTCCAGGCCACCACCTTCCAGGACTGGGCCGTCGACCCCGAGCCCCGCATGTTCAACGCCTTCCACTCCGCAAGCCCGCAGAACATCACCGGCTGGAGCAACCCCGAAGCCGACGAAGCCCTCGACGCGGCCCGCGCGACCACCGACCACGCCGCGCGCAAAGCCGCCTACGCCCGCCTGCAACACGTCCTCGCCACCGACCTGCCGATCTGGGTCTACTCCGAATCGGTTCAAGGTGCCGTCTACACCGGCAAAATCACCGGCGTCCAACTCTGCAACACCGGCACGGTCCTCCTGGACCGCATCGGCCTGCGCCCCTGAGCACCAACGCCAAGTTCGCCCGGGCGCGGACTTCCCGTCCCGGGCCGCGAGCGTCGCATCCCGTGGCCGGACGCAGCGGCGACCGCGGCGACCGCGACGAGCTCGATCGGTGTTACGGGACGACGGACCTCGGCTTGCCGCAGTTGTCGGCGTCGAGCAGGCCCGCTGCGCGACGCGCGCGGCGGCGCCGGGCCTTTGGTGGGGACGCCGTGGGTGTACTTCGGTACAGGATGCGTGGCCGCGGAGAGCGCTCGGCGGCTTCGGTTGAGCGTCGTCACACTCACGTACCGGCTGGAGCGCGTCAGGAACGCCACCGGCCACGATGCGGCCGAGCCCCTGCACCGCTGCGTCCTGCCCACCGCGGTCATCGGCGCACACCTGTTGGACCGGCCCACGCAACTCCGGCCGGACGCGTTCGGCGTGGAGCCGCAGCGCGCGTCAGCTCACCTGCGCACCCTTCTGTCTGCCTCACCGTCACGGCTCGAAGGGCGACCGGCACGACCGTGCGCCGCACATCAGTGCCGGCGCTTGCGCGTCAGCCCCCACCGGCGTCGCGCCGCGTGAACTGCCGTGCACCGCCCGGGTGCACGTGTCCGCGACGGCAAGTTGCGTGCGGGGTTCTGCTGTGAAGCCGGGCTCGACGCGGTTGCGGGGTCGGCGACACGTACCCGCAGCGCCGCGATGAAGGACTCGACCTCGTCCCGGTCGTAGCCACGCGCAACAACCGCGAACGCCGGCGGCGCACCGCACGGGCCGCCGTCCTCACCCAGCAGGAACCGGTCCACCTCACCGCGGGCGTAACCACTCCGAACCACCGTGAACCCGGGGAACTTGTCGGTCACCGTGCACCTCCAGACCATCGACGCGCCGTGCATCCCGTGCTTCGTCGCGGGGCGCGACGTGGCGTACCCGCGGCGGCGATTCACATCGTGGTCGACCGGCAGCCCGGTGCACATTGCCGGTTTCCGGCAGAGATACGGACGTCCTCGCGTCCCGTCAGCCGCGCGGCGACCGGACCCGCGCGAGGCGGAGCTCATCACGCATCTGCCGTCCGCGCTGCGGTTGTTGCTGCTCACTCTCACCGTCGTCGGCGGCCTCGGCGGCTACGCGGCCGCTCGCGGCGGCATTGCCGGCGGCCCGGTGGGCGGCGCGGAGCGGAGGGGCGTCGTTCGGGCGCGGGCTGTCTCCTCGGCGGCGCGGTCATAGGTCTCGATCACCTCAAGGCGTTTGCGGTGCAGGTGAAAGGCGTGGACCAGGGCGACGGTGGTCCACACGGCGGCGACCACAATGGCGGTTGCCGCGGCCGCGGCCACACGGCATGCGGGACAGTGGTCGGTGATCAGGAAACCGCCGGCGGCGACCGCCAGCGCCGAAGCCGCGACGCAGACCGCGCGCTTGACGCTGCGCCAAGCGGGAGTCCGCCCGCTGGTGAGGAAGCGGGCGCGCGCCGCGTCGTAGGACGTGGGCCCGCCCGCGCGGCCGGGCAGGGCCGTCGGTACGGGCAGTCCCGCGTCGAGGCGGGCGGAGGTGGCGGCGGCGCGGGCTTGCGCGACCGGGCTTTCATCCGCGGTGAAGTCGAGGTAGACGCTGGACCGGGTGGCGAAGGCGTTGGTGATGCGGTAGCCGAGCTCGTGGGCGATCTCGGTGGCGCGGTAGCACTCACGGCGTCCGGCCCGGTGCATGGTCAGCGTGGCGTGGTATCGACCGTCAAGGGTGCGGACCGCGTTTGCCTCGTGGTGCGCGTGCATGGCGACAGTCTCCGGGGTTGTGCGTGCGGTGCAGCGGACGCCTTCCGGCGCCCGCGGGCTACGGCGGAGCCGCCGTTTGGGAACGGTTCATGATCCTATGTCGCGGACGCATCGTCGGTCATGCATGGGCGTGCGATGATTCGGCGCCGACGGACAAGGTCTCCCCCACTCGAACCGCCCCGCACGAACGGCACAACGCCACTGTAGGAAGGTCGCCGCGCCCCCGGACACCTCCACCCATTACGAACCCATGACGGGTACCGGCTTCCACGCCCTCTGACAACGACAGTTCCCGGCTCCCGGTCACCACGGCACTACGGCACCACGGCACCACGGCACCACGCCGAGCACGACCTGCCGTTTGCCGCCCGACGAAACAGCACTAGTAGCGCAGTAGTGCGGCGACGCCCTCCGTAGCCGTTGCAGGGGGCAGGAGTTCGGTGAACTCGGCACCCCCCAGGACAGCCGAACGCAGAAGCAACGGCGCTGCGGGCGCACTGAAGATCGTGGGGTCCTCCCCGAAGGCCGCGGGATCCGTGCCGAGGGCGCGTGGATCGCGGCGGGATGCGTACAGCGTGGGGGCGTCGGCCTGACGGGCGGCGAGCAGGAGCACCCCCACCCTTCCTTCCGCCAAGGCTTCCTTCACCGCCGCGATGCCTTGCAGGGCACGCCCGCCGGCCAGGTCCGCGTCCAGGGTGTCCAGGACTTCGCGGTGCCGGACGGTCATCGCCTCCCGGATGGCGGCGTCCGCGTTCTCCCGCAGGCTCTCGCGCGCGGTGGTGTCCGTACGCCCGCCGCCGATGTAGACGAGTCGGCCGAGCGGCGGGCGGGCCGCGAAGTGCTCCCGCAACAGCCCCACCGCTTTGGGGTCGCCGGCGACCAGCACCACGGCAGCCTCCACGTGCTCCGCCGCGGCGCGCACGTCCTGGGCCACCTGCTCGGTGTTCTCCGTCCACAGGTTGACCGACCGCCGATGGAAGGACGCCTGCGCCTCGGCCCCCGCCTTGACCCGGGTGATGTGCAGCGTGCTGCCGTGGAAGGAGCGCTGGAAGGAAGGCTCATGAGCCGCGGCGGGATAGGCCGCGACGTCGGCCCCCTCGCGGTCCACGGCCACGACGACGTGCGGCAGTTGGTGGTCCCTGTCAATGGCCAGGCCAAGCGGATCGGCGACCGGCAGCACTCGCGCGCTGTCGGCCGCAGGCGGCTCGGCCAAGGTAAAGGCACCCAGGAGTCTTCCCGCCGAGGCGAACAACGCCTCCCCCTGGGGACCCGGCACCTCGGCGACCCCTCCCACCACACCGTCCAGCAAACGCAGGTCTTCCTCGTCCGCCCCCTGCTCGGCCAGTGACCTGCGTGCCGATCGCCACCGCAATTCGATCTGCTTGTCGGCGTCATGCGCCGAACGCGTGGTGTCCAGATGCACCGACACCACCGGGGCGTCGGTGTCGTACAGGGGCTGCAAGAACGCAAGATCCATACCGTCCGGGCCGGGCGGCCCTCCCACCTTCCCAGAGCATGCAGAGTCAACCGCGGGTCGGATCATATGTCGCCATTCAAATGAAATACCCGCATTTACGCCACCTGGCGCGCGTATCGCGCCCTGACCGGTCGCGTGGTTCCCCGGCCCGGCAGATCACCGCAGCGGCGGGCCAACGCACCACCACCACCGCGAAGAAGTGCCACTCCGGCTCGGTGCAGTCTCCGGCTGGACGTGCCGACGGTCCTGAACTCCCTTTGTCTGACGGGTTCGGCGCCGTCTACCCCACCCTCGCCTCATGAATCGAATTACTCCCGTTGCGGACTCCGCATACTGCCGTTGCGGACTTCCTCTACCCAGAGCCGTCTCCCCCCGGCATTGGATTGATCGTGGCTCAGTCCGTTGTCGACGTCGGCGTGCGGGCCGGAAGCCGGCCGACGGGGAAATCGAAGTACGTGTCCGGGTACGGTTCGTCCTTGAGTGTGTAGTGCCACCACTCGCAGTCGTAGGAGCTGAAGCCGCAGGCGGCCATGATGGTGGCGAGGATTCGGCGGTTCCTGGCTTCGACCGGTGTGGTCCCCGGGGCTCCGTGGTGGGAGATCACGTCCATGAGGTCGTGATCACCGCCCATGGAGGCGAGTTCGCCGGTATCGAGGTGAAAGAGCGTCAGGTCGACGGTGGCGCCTCGGCTGTGGCCCGACTTGGCGGCCACGTATCCCTGGTCGAACATCTCCGCCCTGTCGATGTTCGGATAATGCCGAGGCTTCGTCCGGCCGTCCTCCGGCTGCCGGGACCAGCGCACGAAGCAGTCGACGGCGCGTTGCGGGCGATAGCCGTCCCAGAGAAGGAGGCCGAAGCCCATGGTCCCGGCTTTTTCCCGTGCTCGCTCCAGAGCCGTGCACAGCGCCCGTGTACCGACGATGCGATTGGCGAGGTAGCCGTCCACCGGCTTGCCGGTGAAGTTGTCCCAGGTGGCGTACTTCGCGTCCCAGCGTATGCCGGGCACGAACTCGTCCACGAAGACGAAGTCGTCGTTCATCGCATCTTCCCCGTCACGGCCAGCGACAGCACACGGTCGAGGACGTCGGCGAGGGGCAGCCCGGCGGCCGCCATCATGCGCGGATAGCGGCTGTACGACGTCAGCCCGGGCATCGTATTGACCTCGTTGAGGATCACTGTTCCGTCGTCTGTGAGGAACATGTCCACCCGTGCCAGCCCTCGGCAACCCAGCGCGCGGTAGACGGCCTTCGCGGTCTCCTGGACGCGGGAACGCGCCGCCGCCGGGATGTCGGCGGGGACGATGGGTGTCGAGTTCTCGGAACCGGTTTCCGGCTCGTCCTCCTGGTGAATGCGGAAGAATCCGTGGGACAGCGCAATGTGGTCCACCTCGCCGACGATCACGTCGATATCGTCGCCCAGGACGGCGCATCCGACCTCGCTGCCCACGACGGCCTGTTCGACCAGCACTTTCGCGTCGTATCGCCTCGCGGCCTCGATCGCCGCGTGCAGCTCCGCCCCCTGGGACACCTTGCTGACGCCGAAGGAGGACCCCGAGCGGGCCGGTTTCACGAAGACGGGATAGCTGAGCCGGGCGGGATCGACGGTCTCGTCCGCCGCGACGATCCGGAATTCCGGAGTGGCGATTCGGGCGCTCCGGGCGACGGTGTACGCGAGGGACTTGTCCATGCACACGGCGGAACTCTGCACGTCGCAGCCCGCGTAGGGGATGCCGGAGAGTTCCGCCAGGCCTTGGATCGCGCCGTCCTCGCCCAGCCTGCCGTGCAGGACGGGCAGCACGACGTCCAGACCGATGGTTTCGTAGCGTCCCCGGTCCAGGACGAGCAGGCCGCGCACGCCGCTGTCCGGTGACAGCACGGCCGGACGGGCGCTGCTGTTCTCCCAGTCCGGGCCCGGGCCGTCGCACAGCAGCCAGGCGCCGGTCTCCGTGATCCCGACGTAAAACGGCTCGTACTTTTCGGTGTCGAGATTTGCGGCGACCTCCCGCGCGGATTTGACGGAGACGAAGTGCTCCTCGGAGCGGCCGCCGAAGAAGATTCCGACCCTCAGCCTAGTCATGCAGATTCCCGCTTTCGTATTTCCGGCAATTGGCCATGGAGTTTTCGACGGTGTCACGCAGGACGCGGTCCGTGTAGTACGCGGTGTGGGGACTGATCACTACATTCGGGAGTTCCTGCAACTTGAGCAGCAGTTTGCTCTGCGGGGGTTTATCGCTGTGATCGGCATAGAAGACCCCCTCTTCGCCTTCGAGGACGTCCAGCGCGGCACCGCCCAATCTGCCACTTTGCAGGGCGGGCAGGAGCGCCGCGGTGTCGAGCAGTGCGCCGCGTCCGGTATTGATGACGAAGGCGCCGTATTTCATCCGTTCGATGCGCTTGCGGTCGAGGAGATGGTAGGTGTCCTCGTCGAGCGGCGTATGGAGTGTCACGATGTCGCCGAGCCGCAGCAATTCATCGAGGGAAACGTATTCGGCGGCCGTCTCGGGGCGTGCGTCATAGGCCAGGATTCGGCAGCCGAAACCTCGCAGCCGGTCGATGACCGCGGAGCCGATGCGCCCGGTCCCGATCACCCCGACGGTCAGGTCGCGCAGTTCCCTGCCCTGCACGTCGGGCAGCCGATAGTCGTGGATGTCCGCGCGGCGGATGACGGATTTCATCTGGCGTACCGCCATGAGCATCAGCATGAGCGTGTAGTCGGCCACGCTGCCGGGCGAATAGACGACGTTCTCCACGGAAATTCCGATGCTTTCCGCGTACGCGACGTCGACGTGGTCGTAGCCGATGCTTCTGGTGGAGACGTACGTGACGCCGGCCCGACGAAGGGCGAGCAGCGTGGAGTTGGAGATCCGGGATTTGTGGCCGATGCTGACGCATCGGTTTCCCCGGGCCAGGTCGATATTCGCTTCGGATGCCGGCGCCTCGGTGACGGTCGGCAGGACACCGTAGGAGGCGGCCGCGTCCCGGAACAATGCGGCCTCGTCGGGCCCGCATCCGTAGACGGTGATTCCCGTGGGAACGGCAGTCGGGGCGGAAAAGGACGCCGGTGATCGCGTGCGGCGGTCTGCGGCGCGAGCTGGTTCGCGATACGTCATGCGTCCAGTCAATGCGCGGCGCCGTTGCGCGAACGTATGGGGATTTCGTTATGCCGACAACACGTTACTCGCCGGTAGCATGTCGTCCGCGTATGAGAAACCGCATACGCCCCGGCAACACGGCGGCGATTTCACTGGCGGCATGACCAACGGCCGATCCACCTCATGATCCCCCTCACCCTCGACGAAATCGCCGCGATCGTCGGCGGCACGGTCAAGGGCGACGGCTCGGTGACGGTGACCGCCCCGGCCGCGCTCGACAGTCGGCAGGCCGAGCCCGGAGGCCTCTTCGTCGCTTTCGCCGGCGAGCGGGCCGACGGTCACCACTACGCCGCCCGGGCGGGCAGAGCAGGTGCAGCGGCCGTGCTGGGCTCCCGGCCCACACCGCTGCCCACCGTCGTCGTCCCGGACGCCCGGAGCGCGCTGCAAGCCCTCGCCGCCCACGTCGTGTCCCGGCTGCGCGACCGGCTGACCGTGGCCGGGCTGACCGGTTCGCAGGGCAAGACCGGCACCAAGGACCTGCTTGCGGCCGTGCTTGCGGAGGCCGCGCCGACGATCGCCACGATCGGCTCGCTCAACAACGAGCTGGGTGTGCCGCTGACCATGCTGCGCGCCGATGCGGCCACCCGGTTCCTCGTCCTGGAGATGGGAGCCCGCCACAGCGGCGACATCGCCGACCTCGCCGCCTTGGCCGCGCCCGACGTCGCCGTCGTCCTGAACGTCGGCCAGGCTCATCTGGGCGAGTTCGGGTCGCGCGGAGCCATCGCCGAGGCCAAGGCCGAGTTGGTGCGGGGGCTGGCACCGGGCGGCACCGCGGTCCTCAACGCCGACGACCCCCGCGTCGCCGCGATGCGCGAGCTCACCGACGGTCCGGTGCTGACGTTCGGCCGGGCGGAGCATGCGGATGTACGGGTACTCGACGTGGCGCTGGACCGGCTCGGCCGACCGTCTTGCACGCTGTGCACCGCCGCCGACTCGGCTCCCCTGACGCTCCCGCTCGTGGGCGCCCACCAGGCACTCAACGCGTCGGCCGCGGTGGCGGCGGGGCTGGCACTCGGCGTACCGCTCGACGCGGCGGCAGCGGCGCTCGCCTCCGTGTCGCTCTCGAAGTGGCGCTTGGAAAGGCGCGACCTCGCGTGCGGCGCGACGCTGCTCAACGACTCCTACAACGCGAACCCCGAGTCGACCCGGGCCGCCGTGGACGCGCTGGCCGCGATCGAAGGCCGACGCCGCATCGCCGTCCTCGGCGAAATGCTGGAGCTCGGTGACGCGAGCGAGGCCGAGCACCGCGCGATCGGCGAGTACGCCGCGGCCCGGGCCGACGTGGTGGTCGCGGTCGGCGAGGCCGCCCGCCCGCTCGCCGACGGCGCCGGAGAGCGGGCGGTCGCAGTGGCCGGCAACGACGCGGCCGTCGACTGGCTGCGCGGCCACCTGACCGCCGGGGACGTGGTGCTCGTCAAGGCCTCGCGCGGGGCACGCCTCGACGAGGTCGCCACCGCGCTCACCGCGCCCGGCTCCGCATGTACAGGTCGAACGCCCGGTAGACCAGGGGCCGCAGCGGTAGATCCCACTCGCCGACGTACCTGACCGCGTCACCGCCGGTGCCGACCTTGAACTGGATCAGTCCGACGTGCGGGTCGTCGGCGTCGAGAGTCGGGGTGATGCCCCGCAGGTCGTAGGTGTCGCAGCCGGCCTCCAGCGCGTCGCGGATCATCGCCCACTGGCAGGCGTTGGAACCGCGCACCTCGCGCTTGCCGGTGGAGGACGCGCCGTACGCGTACCACGCGTGGGCGCCGACCCGGACGAGGATGGCCGCGGCGACCAGGTCGCCCCGGTGGCGGGCCAGGTAGAGCCTGATCCGCTCCGGGTCCTCGGCGTTCATCGCCGCGAACATGGTCGCGAAGTAGCGCAGCGGCCGGGGCCTGAAGCGGTCGCGCTCGGCGGTGTGGACGTACAGGTCATGGAACGCCTTCAGGTCCGCACCGCTCGGGCCCGGACCGACCGTGCCCGCACCGGCCGTTCCCTCTCCCGACGTACCCGCCGAACTTCCGGCGACCGTCACCCGGACACCCTCCTTGGCGGACTTCCTGATGTTGCGGCGCCACTGCTGGCTCATGCCTTTGAGCAGGTCGTCCTCGGTCCTGCCGGCGAGCGGGATCTCGTACTTGAACTGCGGATGCCCGACCCCGAAGCCGTCCTGCGGGCTCTGCGGCAGCCACCCGGCGTCCCGGAGCCTCCGGACCACGCCGGCCCCGACCGGATGGGTCTCCGCCGGAGGAACGTCGGTGAGCCGCAGGCAGCCCGGGTCGGCGATGCCGTCCTTGACCTGGGCCGCGCTCCACCGGGCCGTACGCACGGGCGGCCCGAGCCGGATCGCGAACGCGCCGTGCGCCTTGAGGTACGCCGCCAGCGGGTCGAGCCACGCGTCGATGTCGCCCGTCCAGTCGACGGCCGGGCCCTCGGGCAGGTAGGCCAGCGTGTAGCGCGCCATCCGCGGCACCGGACGGTGCAGGACGAGCCCGGCACCTACCAGCCGCCGCCCGTCGTACCAGCCGAGGGACTCGCTGCGCCATTCGGTCTTGACGCGCCCCCACGCCGGGGTTTGCAGGAAGCTGACCGACCCGTGTGCCCGCACGAACGCCAGGTGTTCGGCGGCGCCGATGGGCCGGACGGTCGGACGCACACCCGTCCGGCGGCGCGGTTCGCTGTGGCTCATGCCCCCAGTCGATTCGACACGGCGTTGCCGGCACGTATCCGGTTTTCGATACACGGGCCATATGCCTCGCCTCCTACCCTCGGTGTGTGCGTGTCCTGATCGTCGAAGACGAACCCCTGATGGCCGAAGCCATCCGCCATGGCCTGCGCCTGGAGGCGATCGCCGCCGACGTGGCGGCGGATGGGGACACCGCCCTGGAACTGCTGACCGTCAACGCCTACGACATCGCCGTCCTCGACCGGGACATCCCCGGCCCCGACGGCGACGAGATCACCCGACGCATCGTCGCCTCCGGCAGCGGGATGCCGATCCTCATGGTCACCGCCGCCGACCGTCTCGACGACAAGACCACCGGCTTCGAACTCGGTGCCGACGACTACCTCACGAAACCGTTCGAACTCCAGGAACTTGTGCTGCGGCTCCGGGCACTCGACCGCCGGCGTGCCTACAGCAGACCGCCGGTGCGCGAGATCGGGGGCCTGCGGCTGGACGCCTTCCGCCGCGAGGTCTACCGCGACGGCCGCTACGTGGCGCTCACCCGCAAGCAGTTCGCGGTACTCGACGTGCTCGTCGCCGCGGAAGGCGGCGTGGTCAGTGCGGAAGAACTGCTGGAACGGGCCTGGGACAGCAACGCCGACCCCTTCACCAACGCCGTCCGCATCACCGTCTCCGCGCTGCGCAAACGACTCGGCGAACCCTGGCTCATCGCCACGGTGCCCGGGGTCGGCTACCGTATCGACACCGGCCGGGGCACCCCGGACAGTCTGTCCACCCCGGACACTCCCGGCCCCGGCGGCGCTCATGACACGCCCTAGACGCGCGGGCCTCAGCGCCCGGCTCAAACTCACCCTCAGCTACGCCGGATTCGTCTTCGTGGCCGGCACCCTCATGCTGGCCGTGTTCTGGGTGTTCGTGTTGCGCTGGGTGCCGATCAAGAGCGACCCCGACGAGTACAAGCAGTACGGCTCGGTGATCGTCACCGGGCCCGGCCGTAGCGAACTCATGCGCGGCTTCACGCCCGCCGTGATCGCGGCCCTGGTCTTCCTCATCGCGTTCGGCCTGTTGGGGGGATGGATCCTCGCCGGACGGATGCTCGCACCGCTCACCCGGATCGCGGACGCGGCAGGGATGGCCTCGAACGGATCGTTGACGCACCGGATTCGCATGGCGGGCCGCAACGACGAATTCCGGGAACTCGCCGACGCTTTCGACACCATGCTCGCGCGTCTCGAAGCACACGTCGCCGACCAGCAGAGATTCGCCGCCAACGCCTCCCATGAACTGCGCACCCCGCTGGCGATCACCCGCACCATGCTCGACGTCGCCGGCAACGATCCGGACCACGACCCCGCCGAGCTGATCTCGCGCCTCCACGCCGTCAACACCCGGGCGATCGACCTCACCGAGGCGCTGCTCCTGCTCAGCCGCGCCGACCAGCGGTCCTTCACTCCCCAACCAGTCGACCTGTCCCTGGTGGCCGAGGAAGCCAGCGAAACGCTCCTCCCCCTGGCCGAGAAGCACGCCGTCGCCATCGAGACCTCCGGCGAGGTCACCCCCGCCCTCGGCTCGCCCGCCCTCCTCCTGCAACTGACCACGAACCTCGTGCACAACGCGATCGTCCACAACCTGCACGAACACGGCACCGTGTGGGTACACACCGCCGTACGCCCCGACGCCGCGCTCCTCACCGTCGAGAACACCGGCGGGACGGTCACCCCCTCACTGGCCGCCACACTCACCGAACCGTTCCGGCGCGGCACCGAACGCCTCCACGCCGACCACGCGGGCGTCGGCCTCGGCCTGGCGATCGTCGCGAGCATCACACGCGCCCACAACGGAACCCTCACGCTCACCCCGCGACCCACCGGCGGACTCCGCATCACCGTCAAGCTCCCGCCGCCCGCGGCCGCGCCCGCCCCCGCACCCGCGGCCGACGTCCGGCCATGAGCCGCCGCGCAAAACCGCACGGGTTGACGCGCACGAGCGAGGGCAGTCGGCCGGTCTGCGCCCCCTGACGCGCGGCCCCGGGCCCGGCGGAGGACCGGACCGCCGCGGCGTCGAGACCCATCCGCACCCGCCGTACCCGCCCGCCCCGGTCCCGCCCCAGGCCGCCGCCGCACGTCCGGCGACCCCCGACGGAACCCGCGCACGGCTCCGACGAGTTCGACCACGGAATGTAGGCCCGGCCCCCGTGGCGCCCGTCAGCCCGCACCCGCCACGGAGCGCCTGCGGCGAAGTGCACGCCGGCCGCCGGATCGGCGGTCATTGGCTGTCCTGTGCGCAGCCAACTCGTTGCTCGGCCTGGGCGCCGGATTATCGCGCTATCGTCGGCGGTCGTGACTCAGCCTGCCGAGGATGACACCGCGACCGGACCACCTACTGCGTCGACGCCACGAGGCAGCCGCTGATGAGCACGCCGCCGCCCCCGAGCCACCCGCCGAACCAGCCGCCGCGCCCGCCGGGACCGCCGACCGTCCCGGGGTACCCGCCCGGCGGGGGAGGAACGCGACCGCCCGCACCGCGTCGGCGTCGCGCGTTCTCGCTTGTCGCGGTCGGCGTGGTCCTCGCGGTGGTCGCGGCGGTCCTGGTCGTCGTGTTGCGCGACGACGACGGCGCCTCCGGGCGCATCCGGCCCGCGGACCTGCTCGACGATCGGCAGTTGGCGCTGATCCGCCAGTCCGTGCCCGACCCGAGCTGCGACCGGCCCGACCCGGCGCCCCGCCCGGACGACCCTTCGCTCAGGGCCCTCGACGTCATGCGTGTGGACGGCACGTGTCTGTCCATGACGACCGAGTACCTGCCCGCCGACCAGGTGCAGGCGCGCCGCGATGTGTTGTCACGGGACCCGGCGGTCGTGGAGTCGGCGGTCGCCCCGCCGATGTCGCCGGACGCCCTGCCGACGTCGCCGGATGCGGTGGACCTGCCCGTCCTGGAGGACCGCCGCGACAATCAGTGGGCCCTGGACGTCCTCGGCGTCCCGCCCGGTTCGACGGACATGCCGTGGCCGGATGGCACCGGCGTGGTCGTCGCGGTGGTCGACACCGGCGTGGACGAGACGCACCCCGACCTGGCCGCCGCCGTGGTCGGACGCCGCCACTACGCGGGCGAAGGGGCACACGACCCCGATGGGCACGGCACGCACGTGGCCGGGATCATCGGCGCCCGCAACGGCAACGGCGGCATCACCGGGGTCGCGCCCGGCGTGTCGATCCTGGACGTGCCTGTCAGGCTGACGGACAGCAACCCCTCCGGGCCCTCGTCGTGGGTCGGCCTCGTGTGGGCGGTCAACCACGGCGCCGACGTCGCGAACATGTCGTTCGGGGCCGCCTACAAGACCTACGACACACCCGAGTACCGCGGCGCCCTCACGCTCTGGGCGGCCACGGTCCAGTACGCCCGCGCGGCACAGGTGATCCTGGTGGCATCCGGAGGCAACTGCGGCGGACGCTTCGCCGGGAACCCGCTCGACGAGGACTGCGTCGATCGCAATCAGCGGCAAGTCCCGCAGGCGTTCGACGGCGTCGTCAACGTCGGGGCGATCGATCGCAACCGTGAGGTCACTTCGTACTCGACCAAGCGCGACGACATCGACCTTCTCGCCCCCGGTGGTGTCAACGACGGGCCGCCCATCGGTCCGTGGACCGTTTCCATGGTCGAGTCAGATGCGCCCGGCGGCGACTTCGCCCGGATCCAGGGAACGTCGCAGGCGGCGCCGCACGTGGCCGCCGCGGCGGCGATCGCGCGTTTCGTCCGGCCCGACGCGAGTGCCGACGAAATCATCGCGGCACTGAAGGACTCCGCGGAAATGCAGAAGATCTACGTGCTCAACCGCGACAAGAAGGGCAGCGGGCACGGCCTGCTGAACATCCCGGGCATGCTCGACCGCATGCGGGCGGGCCCGCCGGCTCCTTCGCCCGGCCCGCCCACGGGCCGGTCGCCGCAACCGACGCCCGGTACCGCGGACCTCGCGGCACGAACCCAGGCTGCGTACGTCACCGATGGCACGCTTTACGTGTACGACGGCAACACGTCGAACCCGGTGCGCCGCGTGGACCCGCAGGCCCCCGTGCGATGGCTCACCTGGTCCGCCGACCACACCCTGCTGGTCGGCGCCGACCGAAGCACCCTGTTCTCGTGGGCCGGTCCCGGCACCCAGGTGGTCGAGAAACCCTGCGACTGGTGCGCCGACCCCAACAGCCGGCCGGCACTCGTCGACAACGCCGCAGTCACCGACCCGTCCGCCGGCGCGCCCACCGGCGACCTGGTCGTGCGCGTGTCGTACGACGGCACCCTGACCCGTTTCAACGCCCACAACCTCGACGAGGTCAGCTCGTCGCCCGTGGTGTTCCCTCACGACGCGGTCGGCAACATCACCTTGCACGGCAGCGTCGGCGGCAAGTTGTTCGTGCACACCTCCGGTGGCGCACACGGGATGGACACCATGTGGCTCGTCGACCCCATGTCGGGCCAAGCGGGCCCGTCGCACGAGGTCTTCGGCTCGGTGCTCGGTGACGTCCCTGCGCAGGGCGGAGTGGGGGAATCCGGCGACATCGCCGTGTCCGCCGACGCCACCAAGGTGGCACTGGCAACCGGCTATTCCAGCTGCGGGGCGCCTGAAGGCATCCACGTCCTCGCGGGCGCGGACCTGAAGGAGATCGCCAAGACGAAGGCGCCGTCCGGGCTCCGGGTCGACGAACTGTTCTTCAACGGCGGCCGCCTGTTCAGCACCATGTCGACGTACACAATCGCTTCCGGGCAGCCCTGCAAACGGCTCGCGCCGGCCGGCTTGTGGCAGCTCGACGGCACCTCCTGGCAGCGGGTCGACCAGAAGATGACCACCGGCCGCCCGCTGGAAGGCCGCACCGGCACCACCGAACTCGGCTGGCTCACCGTCCGAGACGGCAACGCGGCCCTCGAACGCGCCACCCCGACCGACCTCGCCCAAGGCGACCTCGGCCCCGTCGCCGGCCGTGTGTGGGCCACCGCGACACGGACGGAAGTACCCGTCCCCCCACCACGGTGAAGCCCTGGCGGAGTGCGCATCTCTTCATGTTCGACGAAATCGCCCTGTACACCACCATTTTCGCCCCCCGAGCGGTGAATTGCCCATCAACCACGGCCGCTCCCTGCCCTGGCCCCGACGCCCCGAGGCCGCCGCGCTACTCGCGGCGCACGACGAACTGATGGTCGTGCTCGGCGTCCTGGCCGAACGCGAGGTCACCCGCGCCCGCATCCAGGCACACACACCGCCGCCTGCGTTGGACGCGACACACCTCGACGCGGTCGCCCGCGAACCACAAGCCTTCCCGGTCAAGGCTGTCCCACCGCCGACGCCACGCGACAACCGACAGCGTGCGGCCACCAGAGACGGGGCAGGGTCTCGCGGACGTCGCCGTGGCAGAAGAACAGCTGGGCCAGGAGCTGGGGTCCTCCGGCGCGGGTGCCGAGCGGCATGGGGGCGTTCTTCCCGGCCTCGTCCTCACCTGGGTGGGGTGTCCAGGATGCGGCGATCTCCAGAGCGGAGTCCTTCAGCAGCGCCGGGAGGTGTTCGGCGTCGAGGTCGGCAGCGAGGTCGGCGGCGGCGCGGCCGTCGCGGGCGTCGAACCACACGGCGACGAGGCCGTCGTAGCCGTGGTCGAGGGCGAGGGCGACGGGTACGGGGTCGTCGTCGCGGTAGGCGGCGCCGAGGTGGTCGTACAGGACGGTGTGGGCGTGGGTGCGCTCGGGGAAGCCGCGTCCGTTCTCGTAGAGCCACTTCACCTGGGGCCGGGACCAGTCGTCGAAGTGCTCGGTGTGGCGGTCCTGTTCGACCCAGTAGATCGCGACGTACGACCCGGCGTCGTACGGGGCGGCCACGGCGTGTTCGGCGGGGACGTCCTGCGGCCACCGCAGGTCCTTCAGGTCCGGGTTGCGACCCAGCGGCTGCCGGCGAACAGGTGCGGGCCGACCAGACAGCCCCCGTAGTAGTGGTCCCGCTCGTACCAGCGGTTGTAGGCGCGCTCGAAGCCGGGGTGGGGGTCGACGAGAGTGAGGAGCATGCTGCCCACCCTGACCGGATAGTCGTCGACCCCGCCGACGTCGAGCGGGGCGTAGTCGGCCTGGGTCATGGGATTCTCCTGTCTGCGCAAGCCTGTCGCCGAGCGCGCCTGTTGTTGCCTTTGGGCTGGTTGCGACCGGGTGTTCTCCCCAGGCCGTTCTCCTGGCTTGCGGTTCAGACTCCGTAGCCGCCGTCGACGTCGAGTTTCTGGCCGCTGATGAAGCCGGCGCGCTCGGAGGCGAGGAAGCACACCGCCTCGGCGATGTCGTCGGCGGTTCCGAACCGGCGCAGGGGGATGTTGTCGCGGGCGACCCGCTGGGCGTGGCGGTCGAGGTCGCCGCCGGCCATCAGGCGTGCGGCCATGCCGTCGGTGAGCATGCCGGGGCCAACGCAGTTGGCGCGGACGCCGTAGCGGCCTTCCTCGGCGGCGATGCCGCGCACGACCGCTTCGACGGCGCCCTTGGTGCACGACGACAGACCGTCACGGACGGGGAAACGGCTGGTGGCGGCGGTGGTGACCGCGACGAGGTTGCCGGCGGCCGCGCGAAGGTGCGGCAGTGCCGGGTGGACGAGGTTGAAGAAGGCGGCGGCGTCGCCGTCCAACTGCGCCCGGTACTGGGCGGGCGTGACCTTGCTGAGGTGGAGCATGGGCACGTGCGGCCCGGCGGCGTACACAACCGAGTGGACCCCACCGAATTCCTTCGCGGCCTGGTCGACGAATTCCGCCACCGCGTCGGCGTCGGTCAGGTCCACCTGCCACGCCCGCGCCTGCCACCCCAGCGCGGCGGCCTCTGCCACGATCGCGTCCGTGGTGTCCGGGCGACTGCGGTAGGTCAGCGCCAGGTCGGCCCCCCGCGCCGCGAACATCCGAGCGATCGCCGCGCCGATCCCCCCCCCCGGAGGCCCCGACCACCACCGCGGCACCCGTACGACCCGCGAAATCCCGCTCGACGGTCATCCCCATTCCCCTTGCTCGTTGGTCTTCGTTCCTTATGGGCGCCGGGTGGTGTCCTGCGGCCCCCGGCGACGGGACGCTCAGTTGCTGGGCGGTCGCCGCCGGATGCTCCTATGGACGTCAAGCGGCAGTGGTGAGGTCGGCTTGTGTGGCTTGTCCTGTTGGTGGGGCGGTTCGTGTGCTGGTGATGGCGCGGAAGACCTCGCGCGCGACGAATCGTTTGAGGCAGCGCATGATCTCTTTCTTGGAGAGTCCTTCGCGGGTGCGGCGTTCGACGTAGGCGCGGGTGCGCGGATGGTGGCGCATGCGGACCAGGACGATGGTGTGCAGGGCGTTGTTCGCGGCGCGGTCGCCGCCGCGGTTGAGGCGGTGGCGGTGGGTCCGGCCGGAGGACGCGGGGATCGGCGCGACGCCTGCGAGGTGGGCGAACGCGGCTTCGGAGCGCATGCGTTCGGGGTTGTCGCCGGCCGAGGCGAGCAGTTGCCCGGCGGTCTCGGGTCCGACGCCGAACAGCGCGAGCAGCCGCGGGGCGGCGTGCTGGACCAGCGGGCGGATCTCGGCGTCCAGCTCGGCGATCTCGGTGTCCAGTCCCTGGTGGCGGCGGGCGAGCCGGCGCAGGGCCGCCTTGGTCGCGGCGAGCGGCGAGGCAAGGTCGGTGCCGGTCCGCAGCCGGGCGAGGGTGGCTATGAGCGCGGCCCGGTGCAGACCCGCGACCTGCTCGCGGAGCGCGGCCGGTGCGGAGACCAGCAGGGCGCGGATCTGGTTGATCGCCTGGGTGCGGGCCTTGACTGCGCTGCGGCGGGCGCAGCGCAGCACCCGGACGGATTCGACGACGCCGTCGCGGGTCTTGGGGGTGCCGGTGGCGCGCCCCGACAGGACTGCGGTGGCGGCCGCGTAGGCGTCGATCGGGTCGGATTTGCCGTGCAGGCGGCGGGTCTTGCGGTCGGGGCGGTCCACGTCGACGACGGTGATGCCGGCGGCGGCCAGGACCTTGGCGAGTGCGGCGCCGTAGGCGCCGGTGCCCTCCACCCCGACCGCGGCGAGGTGGCCGTGGGTGCGCAGCCAGGCGAGCAGGGAGCGGTAGCCGCGGGCGGTGGCGGGGAACTCGCGGTCGGCCAGGTGCCGGCCGAGCGGGTCGATCAACGCGGCGTGGTGGGTGAGGCCGTGGGTGTCCACGCCGCCGGTGACCCCGGCGGCGTGGTGCGTCATGCTGGTCATGTCCGTCCTTGCTGCTTGTCCGAGCCCAGGGGCGGCACGCGCCGGTCGGGCAGGTGGACAAGACAGTGACGGGGCCTCTGGCCAGGCTCCTATGAGGTCACAGCCGCCTGTCCGGCCGCGTGCGCGGCAACGCCGCCGGCGGGTCGACAAATCCGAAACAGGACAGTCGAAACGTCAGTCAGTCGGCGGGTCACACCCACCAGCGGCATCACCACGAACATCATCACTGTCAGTCGTTCAACAAGGGTGCGACGTCGGTGTGCCAGGCGGACATCTGGTCCTGGAGTTCGCTCAGGGAGCGGTTGCGGAAGCGGACCTGGAGGTGGTTGACGCCGATCTCGCCCATGGCGCGCATGCGTTCGGCGATCTCCTCGGGCTTTCCGCTGACCACGGGGCCGTCGCCGAGGTCCCAGGTCGGGGTGCCGACGTGGACGGGCTCGGTGATGAAGCCGATGTCCAGTGCCTCGGGCAGGCCGTGCTCTTCGCGCAGCGCGCGGATGTAGGCGATGTCCTCGGTCATCTGCTCGCGCGGCGTGGCCTGCGGGATCCAGCCGTCGCCGCGCAGCGCGACCCGGCGCAGCGCCGGGCGGGCCTTGCCGCCGATCCAGATCGGGATCGACGGCTGCACCGGGCGCGGGCCGAGGCCCATGCCGCCGTCGCGGAACCGCTCGCCGGTCAGCTTGGGGAACTCGGCGTCGAAGGCGGCGCGGATGCCGTCGAGGGCTTCGTCGGTGATGGCGCCGCGCTGGTCGAACGGGACGCCCAGCGCGTCGAATTCGCCGCGCAGGTGGCCGGCACCCGCGCCGAGGACGATGCGGCCGTTCGACAGGTTGTCGAGCGTCATGAACGCCTTGGCGGTCATGAGCGGGTGGCGGTAGGCGGGGATGAAGACGTTCGACACCAGCCGCACGCTGCTGGTGAGGCCGGCGAGCATGCCGAGCGTGGCGACGCAGTCGTACCAGGTGGTGCTCATGTGGTCGGCTTCCGGGCCGGCCGGGACGCCGACGTGGTCGCAGACGCCGACGTAGAAGAAGCCGGTACGTTCGGCGTGCTGGGCGACGGCGACGATCGCGTCCACGCCGGCGTCGCGTTCCCACGGTTCGGCAGTGCTCTTGCTCTTGGTCTGCACGGGCAGTTGCATGCCGTAGACGAGACGGCCGGACGGGACGACGGGGGCCATGGTGTGAGGCTCCGTTCTCCAGGCGCGGCGGCTTGGGTGCGCCGCCGGGGTGGTGGGTCAGGACAGGTGTCGAAGCAGGGATCGGCGCGCGTGTCAGCGCAGCGATCAGGGCGGGGTCAGGGCAGGTATGTCTGGAAGATCTCGCCGAGTTCACCGTCGCCGTGGTCGGGCACGTTGTAGTAGGTGCGCAGCACCGCGGAGCCGTCGGGCTCGAAGCGGTAGGTCTCGATGCTGAGCACGACGGTCTTGCGGCCGTCGTCGGTGGTGAAGTGGTTCTCCATCACCCAGGCGACCTCGTTGCCGCAGACGAACAGGGTGCCGGGCTGGATGCGGAACCGCAGTTTCGGCTGGAACAGGTCGAACGGGTTCAGGCAGCACTCCTCGAAGCCGACCTTCTCGGGAGTGCCGACCGGGTCGAGCATGCGGAAGTCGCCGGGGGCGACCGCGCGCCAGTTGGCCTCGAAGGCGGCCTTGTCGCCGGCATTCCAGGTGGCCACGTACTGGTCGGCCCAGTGCAGCAGTTGCTCGGTGGTGGGAACAGGCATGGTGGTACTCCTTCGTGAGGATGAGGGCGTGTCGTTGGGCAGGCCGACCGTCGACAGTCCGTTGTCGGCGGGAGCGTGAGATGGGGTCCACCCCGGACGTGGGGGTGGCGGAACGGGGTGATCGCGCAGGCGTCGCGGGAAAGGCGGCGGGCGGGCGCCGGTTCCTGGGATCGTCCGGCGGAGGCAGGTCCGTGCACGGCTCTCGACCGGACGGGACCTGATGGTGCATCAGATTTACCGACCGGCCTCGCCGAGTCAAGACAAGTCTGAAGGGCGTGACGCAGGCCACGAGGATCTCCGCCGACCGGTTCGCGTAGGGGCCGGCGGGCGAGTCAGGGGGTCCGCCCGCCGAGGGCGGCCGAGGCGGCCCGGGTCGTCGCCATCAGTTCGGCCGCCCATTCCCGGCAGGTGCCGGCGCGTACCGCGGCGGTGTCGGCGAGCACGGTGAGGGTGTAGCGCTGGCTGCCCCGGCGGTCGCGGATGGGGGCGCTGAGGCACCATACGGCGATCTCCTCGTCGTCGGCGGGCAGTTCGGGCAGGTACTCCGACCAGTCCGCCGGGGGCAGATGGCCGATCATCTCCTCGACGACCGGCCTGGGGAGGTCGGAGGCCACCAGGTTGGCGAGCACGATGTTGGGCGTGGCCGCGCGGCCGATCCGCCGTTCGACCATGTATCCGCTGGCGCGGGCCGCCTTGATGAGTTCCCGGGTCGCGTCCTCCCCGGCACCGAGGGGCATCAGCGGCTCTCGGGCGAGCCACGCGTCGACGACGCGGTCGTCGGCCCAGGCGACATTGATGAGGCCGAGTGGCGGCGCGAACGGGAACCGGTTGCCCACGAGGTCGCGCTGATCTCCGGGGCCGGTCGTTCCGAGGCGGTCCACCACGATCAGGTGCTCCTCGTGTACCGACACCAGGACGCATGCCAGTCCGAGCCGTTCGTGCAGCCGCGCCATGTGCGGCCGGACGATGTCAAGCGACGCGAGGCCGGTTTCGGCGGCCCAGCCGACGCGCAGCAGAGCGGGGCCGAGCCCGTAGGACTTGGCGGCGTCGCGGGTCACGAATCCGGCGTCGGTCAGGACGCCGAGGATGCCCAGGCAGGTCGCCTTGGTCAGCCCGAGAGCCTCCGCCGCTCCGGTGAGGGTCCACCGCCGGTCCGGGTAGTCCGCGAACAGGTTGAGGACCTGCACCACCCGCTCCGTGGGCGGGGACTGACGCTCTGCCACGGCTGCTCCTTTCCGGAGATTCTCGCGAGGGTTCGTGTTTCTGGCTCTTGAGCCTGCGAGGAGTATGTGCTTACCTTCCCGCCATCTTGCAACACGGCGTTGCAGATTTGTACCACCGTCCCGCGGGGGACGGAAGGAGCCGCACGTGATCCTCGAAGGCAGAACCCTCGTCGTCTCCGGCACCGGACCGGGTCTCGGCCGCGAAATCGCCCTCGCCGCCGCCCGCGAGGGCGCCAACCTGGTGCTGGGTGCCCGGCGCGAGGCCAACCTGGTCAAGATCGCCGACGAGGTCGATCCGAGTGGCGGGAAGGTCGCCTGGGCGGTCACCGACATCACCGACCAAGAGCAGGTCGAGGCGCTCGCCGCGCTCGCCGCGGAAAGGTTCGGCACCATCGACGCGTTGGTCAACGTCGCCGCCCTCGACACGGTCGCCGGTGGCCTGGACACCCTGTCCTGGGACGACCTGCGCCGCGTGCTGGAGACCAACCTCGTCGGCTCGCTTGCTATGACCCGAGCGGCGATGCCGGCGCTGAAGGACGGCGGCGGCGCGGTCGTATTCGTCGGCACCCAGACCGAGATGAAGGTGTCCGCCGAGCACCCGCAGCTCGCCTACGCCGCCTCCAAAGCCGGGTTGCGGTCTGCGGCGAAGTACCTTGCGCACGAGTACGGCCCGCACCGCGTGCGCGTCAACACCGTCGCGCCGGGCTGGATGATGGGCCCGCCGGTCGAGAGCTACCTCGACTACATGGCCGCTGCCCTCGGCACCGACCGGGCAGCCGCCCTCGCCGAGTTGGAAGCCAAGATGGCCCTCCCCTACTTGGCCAGCGACGGTGACACCGCCGAGGCCGTCGTCTTCCTTGCGTCCGAGCGCGCCCGCGGCATCACCGGCCAGACCATCCTCGTCAACGCAGGCGAGCACATGCGCTGACCCCGGCCGTCCGGCCACCGACCGCGGGAAAACCCTGTACCGGAACGGAGTTTCCATGCCAACCCCGAACGTGGGCACCGAGACGAGCCACTTCGGCATCTGCGTGACCGACCTCGACAAGTCGCTGCACTTCTACTGCACCGGACTTGGCTTCGAGCCGTTCGCGACCTACCCGATCGGCAGCGAGTACGGCAAGGGACTCGAAGTCCCCGGCACGATCGACCTCACCGCCCAGTTCATCCGCAAGGGCGGCATGGTCATCGAGCTGCTGCACTTCCGCTCCCCGGAAGTCGAGGGCACGCCGTCGAACCGGCGCAACCGCGTGGGCCTCACCCACATCGCGTTCGTCGCCGAGGACGTCAACGCCACCGTCGCCCACCTGGTCGCCTGCGGCGGCACCGTCCTCGAACACACCCGCACTGTCGTCGACATGCCCGACGGCCGCCGCAACGAACTCGTTTTCCTCGAGGACCCCGACGGCGTCCGCGTCGAGATCGGCAACTCCCACGCCGGATAGGCGGATCCGGGACCGCCCGCGCAAACGGATCCGGGCGCCCGCGGTCCCGTGCCCGGCGCGGGGGAACCACGCCGTCCTCGCGCCGGAAACCCAACAGCACCCGGGACAACCCGAACCCAGGGGTGAGTACATGGACGTGACCGGCGCGGAACTGCGCGAGACGGTCGACTACATCGCGATACGGAGATTGCAGGACGCGTACGCCGACATCGTCACCCGGCGTGCTTGAGCGGCACTCGCCGACATCTTCCTGACCGGCACCCGGGTCGTCGTGGACACCCCGTGCCGGCGAGCCGGTCACCATGGAAGGCCCTGAAACCGTCGGGGCATTCATCGGCCGTGCGATCGAGCGCTTCGACCACTTCCAGTTCGTGAGCCTCGGCACTCGCATGGCTCTGCGCGACAAAGGGGACGACGCCGCCGCGACCGCCCGCATGTACATGAGCGAGATCCGCCACGACAAGGACAGCGGCCGCCAATCCACCGTCTACGGCGTCTACCACGACCGTTTCCAACGGGTCGACGGCTGCTGGCGGTTCGCCGACCGCCGCTACCACTCCCTCGCCCGCACCGGACCGGACATCGACGCGTTCCCGTTCCCCCGGCCAGACCAGCTCGCGCCCCCCGGCGTGACGCCGTCGGGCCCGCGCCCTTTCGACCGGCCCCTGGCGGAAAACGCAGACGCCAAACACCGCCAGCCGCACCGGCGGCGACCATGCCTGCTCGGCGGGCGCCTCTGCGAGAACTGCACACTCGTATACCGCACGAAAAGGTCGTACCGATGTCGCACCAACCGACCCGCCCCCAGCTCTCGATGAGCCTGACCACATTCGCCGCCGAAGACCCGGGCAACTGGGACGCGCTGTTCGAGCACGCCCGCCTCCTCGACCGGGTCGTCGTGTCCGACCACATCGCCTACGGCGACGACATCGAGGCCTACGGCCGCCCCGAAACCGGGGGCATCGCCGGAGGCAAGCAGCCCACCGGCCCCGACGGCCACTGGCTCGAACCGCTCACCGTCCTGACCGCGCTCAGCACGGTCACCACCCGCGTCCGCCTCGGCACCAACATCCTCCAAGCCGCGCTGCGCCGCCCCGTCGTCCTGGCCAAGACCGCCTCCACGCTCGACGTCCTCTCGCGTGGCCGCCTCGACCTGGGAGTCGGGGTGGGCTGGCAACGCGAGGAGTACGAGGCCGCGGGCCTGCCCTTCGACGGCCGCGGCCGCCTACTCGACCACACCCTCGAAGTCCTACGGACCCTGTGGCGCGAGCAACGGGCCAGCTACGACGGGCACGGACTCACGTTCGAGAACATCCACCAGATGCCCAAACCGACACAGCCCGGCGGCGTTCCCCTGTGGATCAGCGGCACCGTCAACCGCAACGTCGCCCGCCGCCTCGCACGCTTCGGCGACGGCTGGATCCCCTGGGGCCCCGCCGCGGCCGACATCGCCGACGGGATCGCCCGCATGCGCGAGGCCGTCGCCGCCGAGGGCCGCGACACCTGGGACATCCAGGTCGTCGGCACGCTGCGCACCGCCCTTGACGACAGCGGCAGGCCCGACATCAAGGCCACGCTGGAGACCGTTCCCGCCATGATCGAGGCCGGTGTCACCGACGTCCGCGTCACCTGGCCCCTGGTCGCGGACCCCAACGCCGCCGAGGAGAGCTTGTCCGCCCTCGTCCAAGCCTTTCACGCGACCACCCGCTGACTCCCATCGCGCCGTACCTCGGGTCATCCCCGCGAAGACACGCTTGCCATACCGGGCGACCTGACCATCTGGGACAACGGCCGCACGTTGCACAACGGCACTCAACGGCAGGCGCAGCGCCGAAGATCACCCAGATGGTCGGAGCGGCACGGAAACCCCATGAACGGCCTCGGCTGTCGTCGGCGGACCGGAGCCCCGCGATCGGACGCGGGTTGTGCGGCGCCTCTTCCGACCATGGACGAGGTCACTCGGTGCGGCGAAGCCGCCTCCGGTCCAGGCAGATGGTCGTACGGAGAAGCACGCTGCTCTGGCTTGAGTCAAAGGATCTGAACTGCCATGGCTGTCACGGAAGAAGCTCCCACGGGCGGGCCGCGCTGGCCTCTTGGGCTGCTGAGCGCCTGGACACCGTTCGCAAACACCGCACCCCTGTTCGCGCACTACGGCGTCCCCGTATGGCTGCCCGAACTCGGCGGCGAATCGACCCTGAGATCGCGGCACACGACGAACTGATGGTGCTCCTGGGCATCATCAGCAAACGCGAAGTCGTCCGCGCCCGCATGCGGGCGCGGACCTCCATGACCGTCCAAGCACGCGACCAAGGCAGCTACCTCGGCGGCCGACTGCCCTACGGCTACCGACTCGTCGACGCCGGACCACACCCGAACCGCGCCTGGGCCCGCTGCGGCGCCCGCGCCCAGCGCCTGGACATCGACCCGACGAACGGCCCCGTCGTCACCTGGATGTTCCAGCAACGTCTCGCCGGCCACAGCATGGCCCGCAACACCCGCGCACTCAACGACATGAAGATCCCCTGCCCGGCAGCCGCCGACCGCGAACGCAACCCCCACCGCACCGCCGAAGCATGGACGCTCACCTCCGTGCACGCTGTGCTGAGCAACCCCCGCTACACCGGACGACAGGTCTGGAACCGGCAACGCACCGACCACGAACTGATCGACCCGGACAACACCACCCTCGGACACCGCGACGTCATGCGCCGCAACACCCCCGACGAGTGGATCATCTCCGAGAAGCAGGCGCACCCTGCCCTGGTCAGCGAAGCCGACTTCGTCGCCGCACAGGCCATCCGCGCGGAGAAGAAGGCGGTCGGGCGGACGTACCAGCTCGCCGGACTCCTTCGCTGCGGCCACTGCAGCCGGCTCATGGAGTCCTGCTGGTCGAACGGCCGCGCCGCGTACCGCTACCGCCACGGACACTCCAGCGCAACGCCTCGGAACCCGCACCGGACGCCGAAAGCCTACCTCCGCGAGGACCAGGTCCTCGCCCACTTGCCGGCGCTCCATCTGATGCGCACCGGCGAAGAGGCGGCACCAGGCCGGGCGAGCGCACTCGCCCGTCTCCGTGCCGACGGCATCGGGCTGATCTACGACCAGACCAGCCGCACCGTGACCGCGAACACCGAACGGAAGGAGAGGATCGTTATCGGTCGATGACTCCCCGCGTCGACCGGCACCGGACACCGGTCAGCGCGCAACCGACAGCCAGAACCGAGAATAGGGAAGGTGACCGACAGAAGCAGACCCCCGGAAACGACGAACACCCGCCTCGGCCGAGGCCAAGCACGGGTGCCGATCGGTGCTGCCCTGGAACCGAGGTTTGTGGGGCAATTATGTGTCCGAGGGGTATCACGACCGTCATCTCCGGTCGGATCGGCGGCTTCGAACTCCCTTTGCCCGAAGGGTCCGACGCGGTATCTATCACCCTCGTTTCATGAATCAGAGTACTCCCGGAGCGGACGTATCGGAATCCCTCGAAGGAGTGGCGGAAGTCGGCGCTCTGCGGTGGCGTGTCCGCGTCATGTGGCGCGATGCGACGGCGGGTCGGAAACACCGAGGCCGACATGGTCGAGGCGGGCGATGAGGCTGGGATTACGGGCGTGTTCGTCCTCGGACACTTTCACTACGCACATAGACGGTGATGGTCAACCTTCGACCATCACCGTTCGCGTCTTGTCGTCGTAGTGCAGGTGCAGCCCCAGCAGCTCGTAGACCTCGTGCTTGGCGACTGGGTCGCCCTTCTTCAGGATTCCGAGCAGCCCGCCGAGGGATTCCACGAGTGCTCGGATCTCGTCCCCGTCCATCCGCCGGTCTGTAAGCTGGGCGAGCTGGACCTGAGCTGCGGTTTTCTCAGCCTGGACCTCGCGAATCCATGCCGCGATCAGCTCGGCCACGGTGCCCGCTTCCAGGGCCTGTGGTGGTCGAAAACTCGGCTACCGGCTCTGACCATAGGGTTCATACGGCTGACTGGTACTCGTTGAGGAGTCCTCCCAGGACTTGGCGACGGTGTATTCGGTCGAGCCGTGCCGGCAAGGCGAGCACGTTCGGGTCGTCGTCGGGAGCGCGCAGGTGCAGTCCGTCGCCTTGGTGGCTGCGTCCTGTGTTGTGGTGCTCGACGTAGGTGTGGAGGACCGAGCGCAGGTGGTGCTCGCCGGTGATGAGGAGCCGGTCCGTGCATTCGCGGCGGACCGAGGCGATCCAGCGTTCCGCGAACGCGTTCATCCTGGGTGCCTGCGGCGCGGTGGCCATGATGTTGACGCCGATCGACGCGAGTACGTCGTCGAAGGGGGCGGTGAACCCCACGTCCCGGTCGCGGATCAGGTGCGTGAACCGGTGTCCAGAGTCGTCGAGGTCGGCCGCCAACTCGCGGGTGGCTTGGACGGCCCACGGTCCGGTCGGATGCGCGGTGACGCCGAGCAGGTGGACCCGGCGGGTGCGCACCTCGATGACGAACGCGGCGTACAGGCGCTTCAGTGTCACGGCGTCGACGTGGAAGAAGTCGAGCGCGAGGAGGAGTCGGCCTGAGCGCGCAGGAAGGTGCGCCATGCGTCGTCCCGTCGTCCGGGCGGCGGGATCCGCCGGGCGCGCAGGATCCTGCGGATGGTGGATGCGGCCACCCGGTGGCCGAGGCGCCGCAGTTCGCCCTGGATGCGGACCACGCCCCAGGTCCGGTTCGGCCGCGAACCGGACAATGATCGCGATCACGGCGTCGGGGACCGGCGGCCGGCCCGGCGGGCGCGGCTGCCGCCACCGCGCGGCGACCAGCCGCCGGTGCCACCGCAGCAGCGTGCCCGGGGTGACGATCCGATGCGCACGCAGCACCTTCGGCAGCACCTGGGCCAGCGCGGCCAAGACCGCCCGGTCCGGCCACGACAGCCGGGGCTTCGGGCTCGTGCGGGGCAGGACCGCGACCTCATGTCGCAGCGCGAGTATCTCCGCGTCCTTCGACGCAGACGACCGCGCGAGCAGGGCCATCCACGAAAACACCTGGACGACGAGCCGATACGGCAACCGAGCAGCCACGGCCGAGATCATCAAGGACGACGAAACCCCAGGTCAAACCCAGTGGCCACGTTTTCGATCAGGACAGGGCCCGGCGCGCCGGGCGCGCGTTGATCCACCGATAGACCCCGGCGCCGAGACGCCCCGAATCCGGCACAGCCGCTGTACGCCCTACGTGTGGCGGTGTTCGGAGACGAACCTCCAGCGGCCGGTCACCGGCGGCCCGTCTCCCTGGCAGAATACGCGGCCGCCTTGCGGAGGATCTCCTTCTCGAGTTCCAACTCGCGGACCTGCTTGCGCAAACGGCGCAGTTCCTCGCGCTCGGCGAGGTCACCGGGCCATGACCGCCCGATTCCGCAGCTTGTGCGACCGCCGCGACCGACTTGCCAGACGACTCCAGCAGTGCAACCGCGTCCTTCTTGAACTCCCCCGAGTACTTGGGAGCTCCCAAATCGGGGGGAAGCCCAGCCCACACAGAACCCTCCTCAGCGTTCAGGACACACCGACCAGGACAGGCCACCCCCGACCAGACATATCGGGCGAAACCGCCCACCTCGTGACTTTGCCGAAGCCCTGCCCTCACGCCCATCCACGCGAACAGCCCGTCGGCAAGCTGACGGGCTGTCACGAAAGATCAAGGCCAAAGGTCGGCTTCCGCCTCGACGACATCGATTGATCGAGACCTCTCACGCCCCCAATCGATTAGATTTCCCCCGGTTCAGTCAGGTACTCCGGAGCAATTCCACGCACAAGTCCTTCCAAAGCCATGTGGGGCTGGCCGCATCGAGCCATGAAATTCACGATCACGTATACCTCGGACAGCTCATCGATTGCCAGGAAATACCTACCGCCGTCGATCGCGCCGATCGGAAAGAGCGAGCGTCCGATTCTTTCGCCCCAACCGATGTATCGATCGCTTTCTCCATCGGCGGCGGACGGGTCCAGGTCAAAAGGCTCCCGTGCGCAGGAGACACCTTGGCCGGAAACCGGGACGACCAGCCCACCAAACTCCGCAAGAAACCTCTCGGCGGCCGCGTGCATGACCAACCCCGACTCCTCGGCCAGCATCCGCCAGGCGGCGACGTCAACGTTACGCCCCGGATGCCAACCGGCCGCACGTAGCCAGTGCTCGGTCTCATTGGTGAACCCCACGACAACGCACCCAATCATGTCGTCCAGAACAGTCCAAACCGTTGTGAGAGAACCTCACAACTACGGCAAGCCTGCGCCGGTATGCCATGTCTGGGGTGATCCGTACTCGAGCGCACGACGAACGCGGCCGCCATGGAATTGGATGGACTCAGCCCGTCGTTCAAGGCCTGGGACAGGCACGCCGCGAGGCCACAGCGCCCATGCCCCCGTCCCCTCGCTCCCACGGGGACCGCGTCCAGCATCGACTGGACTAGCGGATGATGGGCAATGGGGGTGTCGCCTCGAATGCTCGGGCTGACATATGTCTGGCCGGTAGGCAGTTGGATGCCTTCCACAACCGATGCCCGCATCTCCTGCGGGCGCACGGTCGACTCGACGTCGGCTGCCTGTCGCGTTTCCCCCATAACAGAGCAGACAAGCGGATTCCCGGCGTTCGTGTTATGCACCAGCAGTGGAGCGCTGCCCGCCAGAACGTGGTAGGCGTGGATGTCTTCGATCGTGAGGTCGTAGGTTTGCTGCTGCTGGCGGAAGTACGTGGTCGCAGTGAGTTGGACCCAGGTGCCGCTGGAGGTTTGCAACCACTGGCCAGAGACGAGGTCTCCGGCCTCGACCCATTCCTTGAGGTCGGGGACCCAGAAGGGGTGGGTGGTGGTGGCAACGATGTTCGAGGTGGTCGGCTTGCCCTCGGTGTCGGTCGTGGCCACCGTGAGGTCGACGAAGTCTTTGTCGGTCTCGGTGACGATGATCCCGACAACAGGGCGGATCGTTGTGGTGTTCGTGTCTGTGTCGGTGGTGATGACTTGGTCGCCGAGTTGGATTTCCGACAGCTGCTTGTGGGAGCCATCGGCCATCAGCACGTAGGTGCCGGGCAGGAAGCTGTGGCACGTTGCGCCCGGTGAACTACCGGGCGCGTCCGCGTCGCCGGCGGCGTCTGCTTTTGCGGCGGCTGCGGCTTCTTCTTCGCTCTTTTTGGCTGCGGCTGCTGCGGCTGCGGCGTCGTCGTCTGCTTTTCTGGCTGCGGCCAGGTCTTCGTCGTACTTCCTGTTGTAGGCGGCCAGGTCATCCGCGTACCTGGCTTGGACTGCTGCGGCGTCGTCGGCTTGACGGACGATCCCGCGCGCCCAGGTGACCTGTTCGCCCCACTTCTCGATGGCGTTCTTGATCTTCTTGTACGCCTTGTAGATCTTCTTGGCCTTGCCGGCGAACCACATCGCGGCCTCAATGGCGAGCATCGCGCAGGATTTATAGCTCCCGCCGACACAGGACATGATGTCGTTGTAGCCGGACATGTCCTTGAGGACTTCCTTGGCGACCTGGGCCGCGTAGTCCATCTTGCTCTGGTTGGCGAGGAATCGTGCCCGGTCGAGGTCGGCCTGCGACGGTCCGGTGTTCTGGGGCGGGGCCGGGGGGTTGTATTTGCTTTCAACCTGCTGGACCCGGCTCGGGGTGTCGTCGCCGCCGCCTCGGCAGCGGTTCCCAACGGGACGGGCGCAGAGGCCGTCGGGGTCGCTGAGGGTGACCGGCGAGTTGTTGGCGTAGTTGTACGCCTGCATCGACTGGGGGTCGGTGTTGTCCATGATCGGGTCGACGGATAGGAACCGGCCGATGGTCGGGTCGTATTCGCGGGCGCCGAGGTGGACCAGGGACGTTGACTTGTCGATGGTGCCGCCGACGTAGCCCTGTTCGTTGGGCCAGACCGATGGCTGGGTGCCGCGTGCGTCGCCGAAGGGGGTGGACTTGCGGCGGGTGATGGCCTGGGTCGAAGCGTCGAGGGAGGTGTTGGCGGTCCCGTTGTGGTCGGCGAGCAGGTACGAGTTCTTGATGCTTCCGGTCTCGTTGCTGCGTACCAGGGCCGGACCTGCCGGGTGGCTGTAGGTGCGCGTGCCCGTGACCTTGTTGGTCGCCTTGGTGAGCTTGAGTTCGGTGCCCGGCAGGTACAGCGTCGTGGAGTCGGGGTCGCGGCGGATCAGTCGCGCGCCTGAGGCGTCGTAGATGAACTCCGTTGGCTTGCCGGCCGTGGTGGCCTTGTCGAGACGGCCTTCGGCGTTCCAATCCAGGATCTGGGTGTCTCCACCGACGGTCCGGGAGGTGGTGTTGCCCACCTCGTCGTACAGGAAGCTTTCGACGCGGGATCCGCCCGGGCCGGTGGTGGTCACCGAGGAGAGCTGGTGGGTCTTGGTGCCGGTCTGCGGGTACGCGTACGTCCGCGTCACATCTGCCGACGTGATGCCGGCCGGGTCGTGCTGGATCTCGGTGAGGCGGTTGCCGGTGGTGCCGTAGGTGTACGACGTCCAGTACGGGTTGGGGCCGCCGACCATCGGCTTGCCGCCGTTTGTACCGGTCGCCCCCGGCTGCGCCGCGCAGCTGTCCGTGGCGGACCATGCGTCGGTCATGCGCTGCACGTAGTCGTACACGAAGCATTGGGTGTCTGTGGTCGAGGCCGTGGGGTTGACGCCCTCGGCGTCGCTGATCTGGAGGATGTTGCCGGACTCGTCGTAGGTGTAGCGAATGTCGTTGATGCGCCCGGGTGCTGTGTCGCGGTCGTTTGTGACGCGGGTGGTGCGTCCCGAGTGTGCGTCGTATTCGTAGCTGGAGGTGATCTGCTTGCTCAGCGGCCCGGTTCGTGTGTATGAGACTTGACCGAGCGGGTTGTAGACCACTTCGGGTACGAACGTCGCGCCCGCGACCGTCATGAGAGTCGGCAGGTCGTAGCTGTCGTACTCGGTCGCGACGCGCTCGAACGTCAGCCCGCCGGCGGCCGGGTGGGAGACCCATGCCGGAAGGCCGGTGATGCCGTAGCCGCTGCCGAACTGGTACGTGCCCGCGAGTTTGCCCTCGATCGCCGGGATGGTGATTTTGGTGCCGGTGGGGCGGTACTCGGTGTCGTAGGCGGTCACTTCCTGCTTGTACTCGTTGCCGTTGACGAACCGGCTTGACGAGACCGGCAGTCCGATCGCGCCGGGCAGTGTGTCGTACGTCTGCTCCGTCAGCTTCGGTCCCTGCAACGTTCCCTCGTGGGTCGTCGTGGGTCGGCCGAGGATGTCGTACGCGTACGCGATGGTCTTGCCGCGGCCGTCGGTGGTGGTGAGCAGGCGGCTGCCCTTGTCGTACGTCTGCGTGGTCGTGCCGCGGTCGGGGTCGATCGTTTTGACCAGGCGGCCGCGCAGGTCGTACTCGTACGTCCATTCGAGGCCGGTGGGGTCGATGACCTTGCTCAGCTGACCGCGCCGGTCGTACTCGTAGCGCGTCTTGTCGAACTCCGTGCCGGTCGGCCCCTCGCCCTTGAACTGTTGGAGTTCGGTCTTGCGGCCGAGTGCGTCGACGTACGCCTTGGTCGGCGTCGTTCCCTTCGGCGGGTCGACCGCAATCCAGTCGCCGCCGTAGGTGGTCGTGGTGCGCCTCTGCTCGACACCGTCCTTGCGGGCCACCGTCGCGACGGGACGCCCGAGCCCGTCGTACTCGGTCACGGTCGAGGCCGGGACCTTGTTGTCCGCCGAGGCCCACAGCGCGCCGACCGGCCCCGAATCGCTGTTCCAGTGGGCGGCGTTCTCCTTCCAGATCTCGCCGCGCGTGTTGTAGAAGGTGTCGCTGATGATCCGGCCGTTACCGCCGTGCGCCGGCATCTGCGTCTGACGCAGGCGCAGCATGCCGTCGAAGATGTCGTACGAGGTGAAGTACTCGCCCTTGTTGTTCAGCTTCTTCGTGGTCGTGACGACCGGCCCGTCCGTGCGGACGGTGTAGCTGAACTCCGCGTCGGGGGACATGCTGTTGGGGTCGCGGTCCGGGGACCAGACCTTGGTCATACGGCCCAGCGCGTCGTACTGCATCACGGTCTTGCGGCCGTTGGTGTCGGTCTCCACGAGCGGCACGCCGCGCGCCGGGTCCACCTCGATCGTGGTCTTGTGGCCGAGGCTGTTGACAGACTCGATCTTGGCGACGATCTCGCCGGCGGCCGGGAAGTAGGTGTTCGTCGTGGTCACGCCGTAGATGTCGGTGGTGACCTTCGGGCGACCGTAGTTGTCGACGGTGACGGTGCCGTTCGACTCGTACTTGGGTGTGGTTCCCTCGTAGCGGTCGAGCGCGGCTCCGCCGGTCGAGTTCCCGACGGCGTCGTAGTACGCGAGTTGGTCGCTCACCACGTCGTCGGGACGGACCGCCGGCGCGTCGCACAGCTTCGCCACGGTCTCTACGCGACTGACGAGGTTGAGGATGTGCTTGTCGGCGATCGGCCCATACGTGATGCGCGTGCAACTGTCGTCCGCAGCGGTGGCCAGGTCGCCGAGGTTGTTGTTGGTCAGTTGCAGACCGCGGCTGTCGAAGGTGTTCTGTGTTTCGGTGCGACGCCAGCCACGGTTGTCCGAAAGGGCCGTCCGTGACGTCACCTTGACGGTCTGTTGGAACCGCGCTTCCTGGGGAGCCATGCCTTCGCGGGCCCGCGAGGCCGTCGGCTCCGAGAGCCAGGGGGTGAAGACTGTCGCGGACATCAGAGGTCCGCCGTCGCCGTTGTAGTACAGGGTCTCGCGTACCTGGCCGTTGAACAGTTCCGTGTCGCGGATCTTGCCGCCTTCGGAGTCGACGATCTCCACCGAGCGGGTGCCGCTCGGTTGCTTGTCGCCGTCCATACCGCGGAAGTAGAGGTTCTCCACCAGCGACGGGAGGTCCTCGTCGGGGTTGCCGGTGCGCGTGCGAATCCGCTCGTAGCCGCGCCACTGGCTCCATGTGCGCAGTTCCGGCTTGACGAGTTCGTTGTCGTCCTCGAACGCCCAGGCGGGGGTACCCACGTACTCGTAGTTGGTGACCTTGCTGGGCGAGTTGCCGTTGCGGTCCTCGTCGCGGATCTGGGTGACGACGTGCTTGTGGAACCAGTCGAGCTTGTAGGTCGGGGGCGCGTCCGGGTCCGACGGGTTCCTCAGCTCCTGCCGCACCGGGTAGCACCGCTTCCCGTTGCTCTCCGGCGCGGGCAGGTTCACCGGGGCCACGGTCGAGCACTCGGTCGGCAGGTAGGTGACCCCGATGGACTGGCCGGTCTCGGTGTGGATCGCGTCGATGCGGTACCGGAAGTACGGCGGCGACCCGTCGCCGTTGTTGTCCACCCTGTTCGGCAACTGCTTGCCCATGAACTGCACAGGAGGCATCGAAATGCCGGGGGTGGTGCCGTTCTTGCCGATCCGCTGGATCGACGCCAGCCACAGGGCCCGGTCGGAACCGTCACCTGCGGCGGGGAAGTCGTGGGTGAGGATCCAGGTGTCCACGTCGCGGACCTGGCCGCCGACCCGGATGCGGGTGGTGATGTCCACCAGGCGCTTGCGCGACCAGAACGTCGGCGCGTAGCGGTCCTTGCAGTTCTCGCCGACGTTGCAGTTCTGGTCGAACGGGACATCGGGCCAGTTCTTGGCGGTGTCCTTGTTCAGCGCCTCCGGCGCGCAGTTCACCCCGGCGAGCGGCAGGCAGCGCTCGGTGACGGTGAAGTCCACCCAGGCCGGAGCCGCGGCGTACAGGTTGTCGGAGCGCAGGCCGTATTCACTGCGCGTCAGCCAACCTCCGCGCACGTACTGCCGGTTCGTGGACGTGCCGTCGGTCTGGACGTTGCTGCCGTACGAGTTCAGCTCGGTCTCGTAGTAGTGCGACATCGCGTTGCCGCGCGGGTCGACTACCAGGTCGAGATTCCAGCGGTAGACCTGGTCGCAGAACGAGTTCGCGAACGACGTGTTGTAGCAGTCCTCGCCGGGGTGGTTGCCGACGACCGGCATGGTCCACGCGGACTTGGTCACCGGTTTCCCGGCGGCCCAGCCCGGGAGCTGGTTCTGGCCGAAGTAGTACTTGGTGCCGTCCATCGTGGTGACGACCCAGTACTCCCCTTCCTTGTCGCCGTTGGGGGCGCCGCGCAGGAGTTCGACCGTGGACCCGTCGTCCGACTGCGGACGCCAGACGCGGTTGTTCGGGTCGTCGTTGAGCACGAGCTGCGTGGAGCCGCCGTTGAGCGACATGGCCACGACGGGCGGCCCCTGGCAGACGTCACCGGTGTCGGCCTCGGGGTTGTTGAAGCCGGATCCGGGCTTCTTGTCGTCAGCGCAGGACGGGAAGGTGCGCTCGATGTAGCTCCCGCCCATGTCCCAGCCGTCGCCGACCCAGGACGTCTGCGCCTGTGAGGCCGATGTGCGGCCGTCCACGCTCGACGAGGAGTAGCCGAGCGCGAGGTTCGGGCCAGGCCCGCCGAGCGAGGTCGGGAGTTCCAGCGGATACGACCAGGAGAAGTCGCCTGCGGGGCCGCCGCCTTGCCAACTGCCGGACGGGGCAAGGGTGGTGGCCTTGTAGTCGCCCTTGGGGCCCTCGGAAGCGGCGACGGCGGCCAGCACGATGCCGCCGGTCGGCGCAACGGCCGCTGCGCGGTCCTGGGTGCCGGTCGGGCTGGCACCCGCCGCGTCGATCTTCGCGGTCAGCGTGGAGGCCGCCGCGTCGTTGCGGAACTGTACGGGTGTCTGCGTCCGGCACTCGGGACGCTCCGGCGTGGTCAGCGCGCACGCGGGCAGTCCGACGAACTGGAGCCGGGAGGACCAGTCTCCGCCGTACATGCCCTTGAAGGACGAGTAGTCCAATTCGACCGTGACGGGGGTCGATGTCGGCGTCCCGTCGACGCGTTTGACGCCGAGGACGACGCCGTCGACGCCGACGCGCTGGGCTGCGGCACGGTCTCCGATGTCGACGCGCAGCTTCGACGCCGTGTTCGCGGCGTCCGCCCCGGAGGCGTTCGCCGACGTCGCCGTTGTCCCCGTCGAAGGTGCAGCGTCCCCGTTGAGGGAGACCTTCACGGGGAGACTTCCGACCTTGACCTGTGTGCCCGGCGCGGGCGCGGGGCGGTCCGCCTCCTGGGCCCGGGCACCGGACGTCGGCGGGACGGTCGTCGCGAGATCAACCTCGCCCGAACCCGCCGCGGGCCACACCGAGTTCGGCGCTCCCGTCCATGTGTTGCGTAGTGATTCACCCGGCGGTGGCGCTGGTTTCGACGTGACCGGCGCACCGGGCACCGACGGTGTCTCCTGCACATTCGGCTTCACAGGAGTGTTCTGCGGCCCGGCTGCCGCGGCGTCCAGGGTTATCAGGCCGGACAGCACCATCGCGCCCGCGACCGCCAGCGAGACCTTGCGCGGCAACGGTCTCACCGGAGAACGGAACTGCCCCTCGGACAGGCCTCGCCCGAGAAATCCCCACCCGACAACGCCCACCGAAACCCCCAAGATCCAAAGTGGCCGCCGCAACATATCAGCGTCTGGCGACGTCGCGAAAGAGTCGAATGCATGAGTCGACAAGGTGCGCTTGAAATGCGCCACATGCGAGCAGCCCATGTAAGGGCGAAGCAAATAGGTGGCAATGTCCGACTTCAATCCATCTTGTCGTTTGCTCGCCTGCCTCGCTCCTGAGCTGGTAAAAGTCTCCAACCACGGATGTCGGTGCGCGCCGAGAGCGTCGCCGGCGGTGTTTGTCGACAGTAAAGGCCGAAGCCTCGACGGCGAACCGGCATCCATCCCCGGAGCGAAGGAAGAACCATTGAACATTCCTCACCGGCGCGCCACACCACGGCGCCCGATAGGCCAAAGAGTGGCGGTCATGGGGGTTTCCGTCGCAATTGCCGCGACTTCGGTCTCCCTGACCGCGATACCCGCACACGCAGCAGGAGGAGCCGACCCGGCCAACACAACCCCGAGTTCCTCGCCCGCCCAGATAACTGCATCCGATCAGGCGAAGGATTCCGGACAACCCGTTGAAGTCATTGCCGACCGAACCGAGGACACCAAGACCTACGCGAATCCTGATGGCAGTTTCACGCGCGACCAATTCCTGAATCCGGTCCATGTACGGCAGAACGGGCGATTCGTCGATGCCGACGACACCCTGGTGACCGAAAATGACGGCTCCGTCCGGCCGAAAGCCACCCGGGCGAACCTGCGCCTGTCGGGCGGCGGCGACAGCATGCCGCTGGCCACATTGTCCAAGGACGGGCGCGAAATCGCCCTCACTTGGTCGGGCGGGCTTCCCCAGCCGGTCCTGCAAGGCGACACCGCCACCTACCCCGAGGTCCTCCCCGGCGTCGACCTCAAGGTGATCGCCGACGTCGACTCCTTCTCCCACGTGTTGGTGGTCAAGAACGCCGAGGCGGCCAAGAACCCCGCGCTCGCGAAACTCACCTTCGGGCTCACGGGCAAGGGCGTCGAGGTCAAGAGCTCCCCGGACGGCACACTCACTGCGGTGAACCCCGCCGGCCAGACCGTGTTCGAGGCACCTCCGCCGAAGATGTGGGACAGCACGGGTACCGGGCTTGCGGGCGCCGTCCAGGAGAGCGCTCCGATTCCAACGTCGACCGGCCAGTCCGCCGTAGCAGCCGACTCCGACCCGGAACCCGGACCGGTCAACTCGCAGCCGCCCGTCGATCCCATCGAAGGCGCGGCAGACGGCGCGAAGCAAGCCGATCTCACGGTCGCACTCCGCGGTGAATCACTGGAGTTGACCACGGACCAGGCGCTCCTCACCGCGCCCGACACGGTGTTCCCGGTGGTCATCGACCCCGAATGGCGGGACGACTACAAGAACGCGTACTCCATCGCGTACAAGCACAACGCCTTCCCGAGCTCGTCCACCACGCCGTACTGGAACGGTGGGACGCTCAGCAAGGAAGCCCGAGTGGGCTGTGCCAAGGACGCCGCCAATGGCAACCAGGTCGTCTGCGCCAACACGTTCTTCAAGATCGACGTCCGCAACCTGTGGGACAAGCACATCCTGTCCTCCACCCTGCGTATCCAGCAGAAGTACGCCGGCTCCTGGGACTGCAAGTCCGGTGCCGTCGAAGTGTGGGGCAGCGACGTCCCCACACCGGCGAACACCTGGGCCAACCAGCCGACGGTCTACACGCGCCTCGACAGCTCGAACGTGTCCTTCGGCGGTCGCAACTGCCCCACGGCATCCGGTGACCAACTCATCGAAATGAACGTCACCTCGGCGATCGCGCAGGGCGCACGCGAGCGCTGGACGAACGGCTGGGGATTCCGCCTGAACTCCGCCACCAACACCGTCGACGTCTCCTGGCGCAAATTCGATCCCGCCACAGCACGGATCTCCACCAACTTCAACACCCCGCCTCTCACGCCCTGGGAACGTTCCACGGATCCCTATGTCCCGTGTGCGGGCGGCACGTTCGGCTTGACCGACCACGTCACCCTGCGCGCCCGCGTCAGCGACGCCGAGACCAATCAGGTCACCGGTGTCTTCCACTACTGGAAGAAGGGCAACTACGCGCCCGTCGAACGCCGCCAGGCGGCCGTGAGCGGCAACGCCGCCGGCGTTCGCATCGCCTCGGCCGATCTCCAGAGCGGCACGTACGTCTGGGACGTCGCCGCTTTCGACGGCACCTCCTGGTCGGCTTGGGCCGGTCAGTGCGAGTTCACCATCGACAAGGACCGTCCCAGCAAACGACCGACCGTCACCTCGCCGCAGTTCCCCAACGGTGACGGCGGCACGCAGGGCCAACCCGCCCGAACGCTCGGCAGCTTCACCTTCGGCGCCAACGGTGTAGGTGATGTCACCCGCTACGAGTGGTACACGGACACCGACACCAAGGTCCGCTCGGTCAACGCAAGCGGCGCGGGCGGCCCGGCGACCATCTCGTACAAGCCGTTGAACGCGGGCCCGCTCCGCATGTACGTCACGAGTTTCGACGGCGCGGGCAACCGCTCCGACACCACCGCCTACCTGTTCTACGCGACACGTTCGGCCGCACGGGACCTGCCCGGTGACCTGAACGGCGACGGGAACACCGACATGTGGGCCGTCGAAAAGGACAGCGGTCAGCTCAAGTTCCATCCCGGGCAAGGCAACGGCGGCTTCGGTATCGGCCAGGACGCGTCCTCGGAGACCTATGCCGGTGCCAGCATCACCTACCGGGGAGACCTCGGCGAGGACGGCTACCAGGACCTGATGGTCCTGCGACGCGGCACCGACGGCACCAAGTCGCTGTACGCCTACACCAACCGAGGCGACGGAGTCCTCAAGGCCTCCGACACCAGCACCTATGCGATGAAGGTGTACGACGCCCCGAACCAGAAGTGGTCCAACGCTGACCAGGTCCTCTCACTCGGCAGCGTGAACGACGACGTCAGCGATCCCCCGAGTTCCGAGGGACAGATCGACGACTGGGACTACGCCGACTTCCTCGTCCGCACGGGCGACGAACTGTGGCTGTACCAGGGCGCAAAGAGTGCATACCTCGACGAGTACGGCGGACCGACCCTCGTCGGTGACGCCGTCTGGGCGCAGACGACACTGATGACCCCCGGCGACACCAACGGCGACTCGCTCCCCGAACTCTGGGTACGCGAGGACGGCACAGGCAAGGTGTTCGAGTACAAGAGCCGCAAGGACGACTACGGCAACCTGGATCCGTCCGCGTACGGCGACCCGACCAACAAGGTCCAGATCGCCTCCGGCATCACCAAGACCGCGTACCCGCACCTCACCACCGACGGGGACATCGAGAACGCCGCCGCCGGGACGCGCTACCCCGACCTGTGGGGCACCGATCCGCAGGGCCGGATCATGGAGTTCCCGGGCCAGGCGCTCAGCGGCGGCTCCGCCTTCGGCGCACCGCGCATGATCGTGACCAGCACCCGCAGCTGGAGCGACTGCCAGACCGTCAGCGGCCAGAGCCTCTGCGGTCCGGTGCTGACGAAATTCCTCGCCATGGGCGGAACCACGACGTTCGGCACGCCTGTCACGAGCACGCTGGTCGCCGGCGACGGGCTCGGCCGCTACGCGTCCTTCAGCACGGGCATCACCATCTTCTGGGGACCGGACACCGGCGTCTGGGCGGTCGGTGGCGCCATCCGCGACAGGTGGGCGGCGCTCGACTGGGAGCGCGGCCCGCTCGGCTACCCCACGTCCGACGAGTACGACACCCCAGACCGGTCCGGCCGCTACAACACCTTCTCCAGGGCCGCGATCTACTGGCATCCAACCTTCGGCGCCCACGCGATCTACGGCGCCATCCACACCAAGTACCGTGAGGCCGGCGGCTTCGCGAAGCTCGGCTACCCGGTCACCGACGAGCAGAGCACACCGGACAACATCGGGCGCTTCAACCACTTCCGGCGTCCTCTCGACAGCGCCGACACCGGCTCGATCTACTGGACCCAGGCCATCGGAGCCAAGATCATCACAGGGCCGGTGCGCGCCTACTGGGCGGCGAACGGCTGGGAGACCGGGCCGCTCGGCTACCCGCACTCCGACACCTACGGCCTCGGTGACGGCGTAGGCCAGGTCAGCTACTTCGCCTACTCCGGCGTCTACTGGACCCAGGCCACAGGAGCGCACCGCGTCTTCGGGAACATCTTCGCCAAGTACCTCGAAGGCGGCGGCCCCAGCGCCTACGGATACCCGACCACCGACGAAACGGGCACACCCGACGGTGTGGGCCGGTACAACGTGTTCTCGAGCAACACCTCGATCTACTGGTCCCCCAACACCGGCGCGCACGCGGTCGGCGGCGCGATTCGCGACCGCTGGGCCCAGTTGGGCTGGGAAGCGGGCAGCTTCGGATACCCCACATCGGACGAGTTCCAGGTCGCCGGCGGAGCCCGCTCGGACTTCCAAGGCGGCTACATCCGGTGGACGGCATCCACGAACACCGCTGAAGGTCACACCTACAGCGGCGGCGAGACCTCGGCCGCGCACATCACCGTCACCGGCGACTTCAACGGCGACCAACGCGCCGACCTCGCCACCGTCCACGACTACAAGGGCGGCTCCGCCGCCCTGTGGACCAGCCTCACCAGCAGTACCGGAGGCGCAGTCGCACCGTTCGAGTCCTGGAAGGTCGGCCCCGACAACTGGTGGATCACCAGCGCCAAATGGGTCGCCGGCGACTTCAACAACGACGGACGCGACGACATCGCCGCCCTCTACAGGTACGGCACCGGACGCGTGAAGCTCCACACCTTCACCGCCCGCACCAACGGCGGATTCAACAACCCCGTCGGCGGCTGGGAACAGGCCACCGGCTGGGACTGGGCCCGCACCACCCTCATGGCCGGCAACGCCGACGGAACCGGCGCCGACGAACTCGTCGCCGTCCAAGGCACCGCCGACGGCCGCTACGCCATCCACACCTTCACCGCCACCGCCACCGGCGCCTTCAACCCGCCGATCAAGGGCTACGAGGAGACCAACACCGGCTGGTGGTACACCGACCACTCCCACTTCGCCCTCGGCGACGCCAACAAGGACGGACGCGCCGACATCATCGGCGCCCACGTCTACGACGACCACACGCTGAAGACCTTCACCTCACTCGCCGGCACCGACGGCACCTACCCCCGCCTCACCCTCGGCGGATGGACCAGCGGCGCGAACGCCTGGTGGCACAACGTCATGCAGACCACCGCAGGCGACACCAACGGCGACGGAAACAGCGATCTCGTCGTCATGTACGACTACGGCAACGGCGACATGGGCCTGTGGACCTTCGCAGCCGACACGAACGGCAACCTCACCGCCCCCACCGCCAGCATCCGCACCGGCCCCAACCAGTACTGGGCCGAACGGTCCGTCCCCCACACCGGCGACACCAACGCCGACGGACGCGACGACCTGATCACCCTCTACCGTTACAACGACGGAGGATTCTCCCGCTTCGTCTACACCGCCCAAACCAGCGGCGGATTCAACCCGAAGGTCAGCACCTGGAGCGCCGCCCCCGGATACTGGTGACCACCCCCCCAGCCCGAACGGCGATGAACTGACAAGCAACACAACGGGCGTGGGGGGGGGGGGGGGGGGGGGGGGGGGGGGGGGGGGGGGGGGGGGGGGGGGGGGGNCTGGTGACCACCCCCCCAGCCCGAACGGCGATGAACTGACAAGCAACACAACGGGCGTGGCCCGTACACCCCACCAGGGTGTACGGGCCACGCCCCTGTTCCCACCCAGCTGCGAAGCGCCTCGAGTTTGCGAGAGTCCTGTGGGCGTGGCGCCCGCGGCTCCGGCACGGCGTGCGTCGGCACGCCCAGGGCGCGATGAGGACCAGCCGCTGGCGGCGGTTGCCTCCACGCGCTGTAGCAGTCCGACGGCGATTGGCACATGGTCGACGGACAAGCACGTTGCTCCGGCTTGAGCCAAGGGATCCGAACTGCCATGCCTGTCACGGAAGAAGCTCCCGTTAGCGGGGCCGCATTGGCCTCCTGGGTTGCTGAGCGCCTGGACACCGGCCAGTCCGCCGTACCTCGCTCGAGTCTGCGGTTTGCGTTCTACGGGCGGGTGTCCACTGAGGACCACCAGGACCCGGAGACGTCGCGGGGCTGGCAGCTGCTCAACGCGCAGGCGTTGACATCGGGTCACGGCCGGATCGTCGTGGAGTTCTTCGACGTCGGGCACAGCCGCGTACTGCCTTGGACGCGCCGCCCGGATGCCGCCGCGTTGGCCACGGCGCTCGCCCATCCCAACCGCGGGTTCGACGTCATCGTCATCGGATCCAGCGAGCGGGCGTTCTACGGCCAGCAGTTCGCCAGTATGGCCCCGCTGTTCGCGCACTACGGGATCTCCGTATGGCTGCCTGAACTCGGCGGCGAGGTCGACCCGGAGATCGCGGCACACGGCGAACTCATGGTGCTGCTCGGCATCATCGCCAAACGTGAGGTCGTCCGCGCGCGGATGCGGGGCGCGGACCTCGATGACCATCCAGGCTCGCGACCAGGGCCGCTACCTCGGCGGCCGACCGCCCTACGGATACCAGCTCGTCGACGCCGGGCCCCACCCCAACCGGGTCTGGGCCCGCCGCGGCGCCCGCGCCCAACGCCTGGACATCGACCCGACGCACGGCCCCGTCGTCACCTGGATGTTCCAACAGCGCCTCGCCGACCACAGCATGGCCCACATCACCCGCGCACTCAACGACATGAAGATCCCCCTGCCCGGCCGCCGCCGACCGCGAACGCAACCCGCATCGGACCGCCGAGGCATGGACGCTCACCTCGCTGCACTCCGTGCTGAGCAATCCCCGCTACACCGGCCGCCAGGTCTGGAACCGGTAACGCACCAACCACGACCTCCTCGCCCCGGACCACATCACCCTCGGCCACCGCGACGTCATGCGACGCAACACCCCCGACGAGTGGGTCATCTCCGCGAAACAAGTCCACCCAGCACTGGTCAGCGAAGCCGACTTCGTCGCCGCACAGGCCATCCGAGCAGAGAAGACAGCCGCAGGGCGGACGTACCAGCTCGCCGGACTCCTACGCTGCGGGCACTGCAACCGGCTCATGGAATCGTGCTGGTCGAACGGCCGCGCCGCGTACCGCTGCCGACACGGCCACTCCAGCGCCACACCGCGAGATCCAAACCGGACGCCGAACGCGTACGCCCGGGAAGACCAGATCCTCGCCCATCTGCCGGCGCTCCATCTGATGCGCACCTGCGAGGAAACGGCACCGGACCCGGCGGGCGCACTCGCCCGCGTCCGGGCCGACGGCATCGGCCTGATGCACGACCAGGCCGGTCGCACGGTGACCGCGAACACCGAACGGAAGGAGAGGATCGCTATCGGTCGATGACTTGTAGCGCCGACCGGTACCGGACACCCGGTCGAAGCGCGACCGACGGCCAGCCCGAGACAGAAGGAGGACCGTCGACAGACACACAGAGTCCAGGAAACGACCAACCCCCGCCTCGGCCGAGGCCAAGCACGGGTGCCAGTCGATGCTGCGCACAAACCGAAGTTCGTGGGGCAATTATGTGTCCGACCATCTCCAACAGGGCCGACGGCAACCGCCTCCACCTCGATCGCATCGGCAGGGTGCGCGGTTGATGAAGGGCCCGTGCTCGACACGACCCTGCGCGATCCCGGGTCGGATCCAGCGATCAGTGCGAGGCATCGGAGTGGCGAAGCCGAGCAGTCGCCGCGGAGGGCGATGAGCGAGCGGTTCGCTCCATCGAGCCCGTACCGGTCGGTCTGGTCGGTTTTGGGGCGCTGTGCGTTGTTATTAATGGGGATCAGACGTCATGACCCGCCTGACCGCGAATGCAACTTTTGGATCGAGCTCCGGCATGACGGTAAACTGAGTCAATGCACGCATTGGTTGGGGGCTGCCGCGGAGGTACTGTGTGCTTGAGGCTCCGTCCGGCGCCGTTAACCGTCTGACCTGCACATTCGGAGAGAGCATGGCCACAGCGGGCGCGGTTTCAGTGTCGGTCAGCCTGGCGGAGGTGGCCCGGATCGCTGGCGTGGGGCGTGCCGCTGTGAGCAATTGGCGGCGACGGCACGACGATTTCCCGGAGCCGGTAGGAGGCAGCGACGCGAGTCCACTCTTCTCCTTGGCCGAGGTGGAGTCGTGGCTCGAACGGAACGGCAAGTTCAAGAGCCGTACACCGGATCTCGACCGCCTGTGGCCGCGTTTCGAAGCCTTGCGTGACCGCGACGCCATGGGCCGACTCGTTGCCGCCGTGGGACATCGGCTGGCAGCGCAGCCCGGCAGCGCGGATGAGCTGCAAGCGGACGAGGCGTCCGGGGATAAACGCGGGCTGGTCGCGGCGGCAATCGCGGCCTCGGAGCGGCACGGCAGTGTCGAGACGTTCGGCTTCCTTTTGCAACGCTGGCTCGGAACGCACGTGCGCCAGATTGTGACGACACCGGAGCCGCTCGCGGCGCTGATGGCGGAGATGGCGGACCGGGCGCACCAAGCTGGTCGACCGGTACGCACGGTGCTGGATCCGGCCTGCGGCGTAGGTTCGCTACTGCTCGCCGCGGTACAGCGGTGGGGGAAGTCGGATGGACTGCGGCTCCTCGGGGAGGACATCGACCCTGTTCTGGCCGCGGTGTCCGACGCCCGACTGCGGATGGCCGGCGTTCCTCGGGACGATCAGGGCCGCGTCGAACTAGTGGCGACGGATTCACTGCGTACCGATGCGTTCTCCGGTATCGCCGCCGACGCCGTGCTGTGCAATCCGCCGACCAACGAACGCGACTGGGGCCATGCGGAGCTGGCCACGGACCCACGCTGGGTGTTCGGTCAACCGCCGCGTACGGAACCGGAGTTGGCCTGGGTACAGCACTGCGTTTCGGCACTGGACTCCGACGGCGTGGCGGTCGTCCTTCTGCCGCCCGCCGTCGCGGCGAGGCGGGCAGGCCGTCGCGTCCGTGCCGCACTTCTGCGTACGGGGTGCCTGCGCGCGGTGGTAGCGCTGCCTCCGGGAGCGGCGTTCCCGTACGGGGTGGGTCTGCATCTGTGGCTGTTGGGTCGCCCCGACGGGCAACACGCCGGGGCAGAGCTAACGTTCGTCGACACGGCGGAGTACCGCCGGCAGGAGGGGGCGGGTCGCGCCGACGTCGAATGGGGACCGTTGCGTGAGCGGGTGTTGGCTGCACTGAACGACCAGGCGGACGCGGCCGTGCCCGGTGTTGCCCGGGTTCCGGTGGTCGATCTGCTGGACGAGAGTGTCGACCTCACCCCTGCGCGGTACGTGCCGTCTTCGGCAGCGATGACCGGCCTCCGACTGGGTCACATGTGGTCGGACTTCGACGACCGCCTCGACGAACTCGCCCGGACCGCACGGCAACTGGGTCAGATGCGGCCGGTCGAGGCGCTGGAGGATGCCTCGGTCATCTCCGTCGGCGATCTCGAACGATCCGGAGCCGTCAGCCTCCACGCCGGACAAGCGGTTCCGGACGAGCATCTCAGGGCCGGTGACCGTCCCCCGGGGGCGGTCGCCGTCCTCACCATCGCCGACCTTCTCGTGGGCGAGGGACCACGAAACTGGGTGGCGGCCGACGAAGTTGCCGCCGCGTCCGTCGAAGCGTCCCCGACCCGTGACGGGGACGTCGTGGTCGCCGCCGCCACGCGAGCCTTCGACGCTTGGGTCGAGGGCGACGAACCACGGCTGCTGGGACCCCAGTTGGTTGCCGTACGAGCGGACCGCAGGGTGCTCGACCCGTGGTTCTTGGCGGCGTGCCTGCGAGCACCCGCCAACGCCCGGCAGGCCGGAACGCACGCGTCAACGGCCTCACGTATCGACGTCCGGCGCCTGCAGGTCCCGCGTCTGCCCATCGAGGCACAGCAGCGCTACGGTGAGATTCACCGCGACGTCCTGCGCTTCGAGAGCGCAGTACGCAGCCTCGGCGACATCGGGTCGGGCCTTGGCCGAACCCTGGGCGAGCTACTGGCGACCGGGCGCCTTCCCGTCACGTGACCTCGCCGCCGACACGTTCGGCCGACGCCTCGGTTGTCCCGTCCCGGCCACTACGTTCAACTGCCGTGTGCGGTCACCGCGATCAGGTGTCGGGAAGCATTGCGGCCACGCCGGCGATGTCGTCACCGCATCCGAGCTCCCGGAGTTCCAGCGCGACCTGACGACAGCGACGAACGACCCGCTCGGGTAGCGGTCTGGTTCCGACCACCTTCCGAACCACGTATTCCCAGGCCTCGACCGCTTCCGTCAGTGTGTCGGTGGCAATCAGGCACTCCGCGAGTCCGACTTGTGCCTCCAGGACCAATCCGCGGTCCTCAGGGCTTTGCCGCGTGGACAACGCCTCGACGAGGCCTCGATAAAGCACGGCGGCCTCGCCGGTGGAACCCTCGATCCGCAGTCCATCGGCGCATACCATCTGGGCTCGCGCGACCATCAGGTCGGATATGCCCCAGGCACCTCGGGCATAAGGGAGCTCTACAACGAGTTGCTCGACCGCGCCTCCGGGGCTCTCATCAAGGATCTCGCGATCGGCCGCATCGACAAGGCGGCCAAACCCGTCGGACTGGGGCCAATAAGTACGCCGGTGTGACCGTCGTCGCGAATCTCGCGGTCGCGGGACTGCCGGGAGCGCCTCAGGCATCGCCAACCCGTCGCACAGTCGATGAGGCGCTGTGGGGTCCGGGCAGAGCTCAGGTGACGGCGCCGGATCCCCTGCTCTGGGCAGCAACGGCCCAAGGGCAGCAACGACTTCGCTCAGCGCAGGTCGAGGCCCCGGCTCCTTTGCCAGAAGCCGCCACAGGAGCCGGTCGATGTCTTCCGGGATGCTCGGTCGGATGTCCCGCACACGCGGCGGCGGAGAGTTCAGGTGCTGCCAATAGCGGCTGCAGCCTGGCTTTTCGGTGAAGACCTCGGTTCCGGCGAGGAGTTCGTGGGCGATGCAGCCGTACGAGTACAAGTCGGCTGCTGTGGTGGGGGTGATCGTCGAGTTGCCCATGAGCTCGGGCGCCGTGTAGCCGACGCTGCCGGGAGTCATGCCCTGGGCGGTGTACCGGGTTGCGTTCGGGTCCATGGGAAACGCGATGCCGAAGTCGATGAGAAAGGCGACCCCGTCCTCGCGCAGCACGATATTGGGCGGCTTGAGGTCCCGGTGGATGACCCCTTGCCTATGGGCGTAGGCGAGCGTCTCGCCGACGGACACGGCAATCGCCACGGCGGCACCGACGGGCAGCGGCCGGTGCGTATCCAGAAAGTCGCGAAGCGACTTGCCTCCGACGTGCTCCATGACGATGTACCGCTCGCCGGAGCGGTACCCGTGGTGTAGGAGCCGGGGGATCCGCGGGTGTCGAAGCCTTTCGAGAATACGCAGTTCACGTTCGAACCGACGTGCGAGTTCGCGCCGCGCACTACGTCCCTCTGGCGTGCGTGCGGGCTCGGCCCCAGCCGGGTCCGCCTTGGGCACCTTGACGACCACCGCACTGCGGTTGACCTCGTCCTCGGCGGTCCACACCTGGGCCATTCCACCTGCATCGAGAAAGCCGGTGACACGGAACCTCCCACCGAGGAGGACGCCTGCTTCCACCGTGTTCGAACCCCCATGTCCTGTGGGTGTCTGCCGACCGACGCCCCACAGTGTGCCATAACAACCATGCGGTCTTCCTATTGACTTTGTTCACAGACGTACGCTTCCCTGGAGTAAGGATACATCCACGGCGCGTAACCAGGGGGGCACATGAATGAGTCCAAGCAAACCTCCGGCGATGCCTACGTAATCCGCGTCAAGCCCGCCATGTTGCGCGAAGACGGGCGCGAATGCTCCGCAGGGACAGCGCTCTCTGCCCGCCCCCTCGTACGACAGGTGCCGGCCCGCGTCCGACGCCGGCCGGTCCTCGACTTCACCCTCGGCCCCTTCCAGTCGGTTCTTGATGCCGTCGAGTTCGACGGGACCGACCCCGAGGTCGCACTGGCGCAGCCCCGTCACTGGCACAAGTGCCACGCTGCGCACCGCGAATGGACCGTGCAGGCCGTACACAACTACCTGCGCGTCCGTGCGGAGCTCGATGCCGAGAGAATCGCGGCACGCACTCCCCCGATGCATCCGGTCGCCGAGGAGTGGGTGGTGCTCAACACCATGCGCGAGCCGGACCACCGCGGTGTGTGGCGGTACGAACGCACCGCGTGGGGCCGACGCTACGCCACTCCCGACGGGGCTGAACGCGAGTTGTGGCTGCTGTCCTTCAACACCGTCAGGACCAACCGGTCCGCGGCCGAGATCGCCGCGGCAGCGTCGGTGGCGGCGATGGGGGTCCCGGCTGCTGCCAGGTTCGGCGAGCCCTACCGGGCGGTGCGTCCGGAGCCGGTGATGCCGGCGTGGGTACGAGTGCTGGGCTTCGGCTGCGGTGACGGCTCGGTGGAGGTGCTCGCCGACAGCGACGCGGACCAGGCGCGACGCGCCTTCGACCGCGATGCCAAATCCGTACTCACCGACGTGGTCGACGCCCGAACACGGACGCCGGGCTCGACGTGTGTCTCCTGCGAGGGACTCGCCACGTGCCACGAACTGCCTTCGCGTCCGGGAATCCTGGGGGTTGCCGCCCCTGAGAGGACGGCCGAGCGCATCCGGCGCAGTGTGTCGGTATCGGACCTGCGTGCCCACGGCGAATGCCCGGCCCGACACCATCTGACTCGTGTCCTGCACCTCAAGGACACGAAGCCGGAGCACCCGGCGATTCGACGCGGGCGCGCCGTGGACGCATGGCTCAACCAGTGCCACGCCGCAACCCCTCGTGAGGCATGCACCGTGCTCGACCTCCCTGACCTACTGCCGGGGCTCACCTCCGAGGAGACCCCTGCCGCGCTGCGCATGCTCGAACACCACCGGGCTCACTGCCCGCTCCACCGGTTGGGCAAGAGCGAACGTGTCCGCGTCCAACCCCGAGTCACCGTGCACGACCCGGTCGTCGACGTGGTCGTGATCGCCGATCCCGACCTGCTTTACACCGACCAAGGAGGGTGGGTCTGGCGCGAGACGAAGACGGCGTCGTCGCGTCCCTGGGAGGGCAGGGACTTTCTGGAGACCTACCCCCAACTCGCCCTGGCCGTCCTGCTCCTGGAATGCGGAGTGCTCGGTGGCGACCTTCGTCGCTCACGCATCGAACTCGAAGTCCTTTACGAGCACACGTCGACGCTTCAGGAGGTCGACCCGGCCGATCCGCGCACCGTGGCCGACGCGCGCCAAGTCGTGGCGGCAATGGCGGTGCCATGGGCCGTCGACGAGACCTACGAGGCGAAGCCTGGCCGCTGGTGCGGCGGGTGCGAAGCGCAGCGGTGGTGCGCACCGGGCCGCGAGTCCCTCGCCAGCGCGGAGGCCGTGCGGAAATGATGTCCGGCCTCGACCCGCTGCTGCCGACTCCGGCCGCCGAATGGGCCGCACATGACGGCCTGCCTCTGCTCCGCACGCTCGCCAACGCGGTCGTTCGCCTCGACGCCGAGGACGGACTCGACGCGTTCACCCTGCCCTATCCGCCCGAGGTCCAGCGCGCGCTGGACCGAACCGTCTTGTCCAGCCTGCTCAAAGGCGCCTTGCCGCCCGCGAGTCTGCCCGAACTCTTGGAATGGTGCCGTGTCCGGCCGATCATGCACTGGCCGCTGGACCTGCCGCCCGACGTGGTGGGGCCGGCCGACCGGTTGCTGGACGAGTACTCCGGACGGCCCACCGAGATCTGCCACGAACTTGCCGACCGGGCCCGGGACAGCGCGACCGAGTACCGCGACCGCATCGTCATCGCGGCGGCGTTCCGTCTATGCCGCGAATTCGGTGAAGAGGCCTCGTACGCCGCCTTCCGCCGCCTGCTGGTCACACGCCCGGTGCTGACCGAGGCCGAGGAGTTCCAAGTCCTGACCGACGCAGAACTGGAACCCGTACACGAACTCGTCCGCATCATCTACCTCCCCGTTCCACACAGCTACCAGCGCGACGGGGCCTATGCCGCGTGCCGCCGCTGCCTGACCCTTCTCGTCCCGGTCCGCGACGGCAACTGGTGGTGCGAACGTGACCGGTGCCGGCGTCAGGGGCCACCCCCGACGCGACGACTCGACCCGCGCGAGGTCGGAGCGCTCGTCCAACTGGAGCGCCCGCTTCGACAGTTCGTGACCGGACCTGGACGGGCCGAGATCGACGTCGAGCACGCCCTCGCCCGCCTCGGCCTCGATGTGCGCATGTGGCCCGGCTTCGACGCCTACGACCTCCTGGTCACCTTCCCGGACGGCCACCGGTGGGCGCTCGATGTCAAGGACTGGGCCAACCCTGTGCTTCTGGGTCGCAATGCTCGCCCGGTGCCACAACGGCCGCCGTACGACGAGGCGTTCTGGGTCGTCCCGAGGCACCGTGTGGACGACCGGCCCGGCTACGTTCAGGCCTATCTGCGCCACCGGCCGGAGGTGGCGAGGGCTGTTCCGCTTCGTACGGACGCCGAGATCATCGCCGCGGCGCGGGCCCGCATGCGACGCGACCCTCGCCCCGCAGGGGGACGCCGCAGGAGGAAAGATGCGTGACACCAATACCTGGCACCGTCCGGTGACCAAGGAGCTCGCACGGGTCTGGCGTGGCCTGCTCCCGGCGGCCGCACAGGTCAAACCTCTCCAGGTGGCCCAGGTCGAGCTGGCCCTGCGGCTCATGTCCCATGTGGCGCCGGACGCCGATGCGAAGGGCGCCTACACGCTGCTCGGCGGCTACCCCTTCGCACGCGCGCTCGGCACCGCTCCGGACTCCGCGGAGCAGGCCATGATCACGGTCGCCCGCCACCTCCTCTGGACGCTGCGCCGACGCCGGTCTTGGGAACAGGCATTGGAGGGCTACCGGCTGGTGCCGGAGCGGCTCCGTCTGTACGACGTCCCGGAGGAGGGCGGCCCGGCGACAGAACTCGCCCCCACGATCGCCGAGGACCGCGCCGCCACATACGACCGGGCCCTGTCCACCCTTCCTCCGTTGCGGCGCAAGCCGTTGCCGACGGCTCCGCCGGGTCGCTGCGGCTTCACCGAACGCCGCCGGGCCGCGTGGGTCCGCCTCCCGGAAGAGCTTCAGCCGCCGCGCGCCGTCGGTCATGACCTGGTCGCCGTACCGCCGCACCGCGGTTCGGCCTTCGTCGTCCCACGCGAGCAACTTGTCGATGCCGCACGGTGGATGGACGCCGCCGAGCGGGACGAGGGAGTCGAGCATCCGGGGAACTGGGAAGCCCGGCTCGACGAGCTGAAGATCGCACCGCGCGACGCAACAGGGCATAATTTCGCCGACGACGACGCGCTGAGGGTCGACGGGCTGCTGCACCTGGTCGGGATGGTGGGCGCCGGCAAGAGTACTTTGATGATCCTTCTTGCCGTGTGGTGCGCCCAACACGACCGTCGGATCACTCTGGTGGTCGGCGACGTCGCCGAACAGCTCCGGATCGCAGCGCTATTGCGCGCGGTCGGTTTGCAGGCCACCCCCGTGCTCGGCCCGACGACTCGGGAAACCCATGTCCAGCGACTGCACCGGCGTCTGGCTGCGCGCGGCGAGAAAAATCTGCTCGACCACGACGACCCAGGCTTCGACGACCTGAGCACGGTGTGCGTCGTCGACGCCNCCGACGACTCGGGAAACCCATGTCCAGCGACTGCACCGGCGTCTGGCTGCGCGCGGCGAGAAAAATCTGCTCGACCACGACGACCCAGGCTTCGACGACCTGAGCACGGTGTGCGTCGTCGACGCCCTGCGAGGCACCGAAGCCCCACAGCCGCTCCGTTACGCGGATGCGCCGTGCACCGCCCTGTTCCCGGAGACCGACGCTCGCGCCCAGCCCGAGGAGAAGAACTGTCTGCCGGATGCCTACGTGCCGGGAGAGAAGCCTGGGCGCCCCGAGAACGCGGATGCCGAGGAGCAGCAACTCAAAGGCGAAGCACATGGCTGTCCGATATGGAGTTTGTGCCCCAGGCACCGATCTGCCCGGGACCTGGTGGACTCCCCCATCTGGATCGCCAATCCGGCGAGCCTGATCCAGACCGCCGTTCCGCGAAACCTCAACGAAGAGCAGGTCCGCTACCTCGAACTCGCCTGTCTGAAAAGCGACATCGTGATCGTCGACGAGGCCGACTCGGTGCAGATGAAGCTGGACGAGATGTTCGCCCCGTCGGCTACCCTTGTGGCCCCTGGCCTCGATTCCTGGCTCGACGTACTGCACACCCACAAGATCGAGGAGCTTTCCCGTCAAGGCCGCCGCCAATTGACGGATCTGGAGATCGCCCGCTGGAGTTCGGCGCTCAGCGTGGTATCCATCGCCGCCGACCGCCTGTACGGGCGGCTGATCTCCGACGAGGAACTCCGCGACTGGGCCGACACCGAGTATTTCAGCCCATGGACCCTTCAGAAGCCGTTGTCGTACCGAACTTGGCGTCGGGTTATAGGACTTGGCTTCTCGTTGGGGTGATTCGGTCGCTG
>NZ_JBPKBH010000012.1:0-16064 GCF_051388915.1 Yinghuangia sp. YIM S09857
CACCGACCTGTCCTCACTCGGCGGCGACGAACTCCTCGACCAACTCATCGCCGGCGGGTTCCTGCTGTGCGGCACACCCGAAGAGGTCTGCGAGCAGGTCGCGCAGTACCAGGAAGTCGGCTGCGACCAGCTCGTGTTCGGCCTCAGCGCGAACCTGACGCACGAGGAGTACCACGAGCAGATCGAGCTGTTCGGCGAGCACGTGATCCCCGAGTTCGACAAGAACCCGGAGCACTCCACCTCGGTCTACCGCCGCAACGCGGGCGGCCCGAAGTACCCGCCGTTCAACGGCCCGGTCAACGAGGACCTGAAGCACACGGTGCTCCCGGCCAACGCGATCCTCGGCCTCGACGGGCAGCCGCAGGGCTGACACGCCGTCACACGGCTTGAGAACACCTGCCGTTCGGCCGCACAGCGGGACATGCGCGCTGTGCGGCCCTACGGCCCCACGACCACTGCCGTAGGGCCGCCCGTCTCGCGGCCACCCGCCGGACCCCCGCCGCCGCCGCGCCATGCCGACGCCGCGGCGGCGGGTTCGCGTCCGGCCCCAGCCGTGCCGGGCCCCAGACGCGTCCGCAGCCCTGTCGGGCCCCGGCCGCGTCATCGGCCTCAGCCGCGCGCGGCCACCAGTTCCGCGCCGAGTTCCGCCAGCGCGGTCACGAGCAGGTGCGTGTTGGCGCGCGGCACCGTCGGGACCACGGACGCGTCGACGATGCTCAGCCCGTCCAACCCGTGCACCCGCAACTCCGGGTCCACCACCGAGGTCTCGGGGTCGTCGCCGATCCGGCACGTGCCCACGCCGTGGTAGAAGGCGTAGTGCGCCTCGTCGATGACCCGGTCCAGGGCCTCGTCGCCGTCGTCCCGGACCCCGTTCCCGCCCGGCGTCAGGCCGGACGCCGCGACCACGCGCGCGGCGAGCCGCCAACCGTCGCGCAGCCGCGCCCGGTTGTCCGGGTCCGCCGCGAACGGCCAGACGATCCGCGCCGGATCGTCCACGGCAGCGCCGGTCGGCACGATGCTCCCCGCGCCCGTGGGCAGTTGCAGGGCGACGCTGACCTCGATCTCCCGGCTGCCGTCCGCGTTGCGGCGGGCGACGGGCGTGAGCTGGAGGTCGTGGCGTCGGTCGCTGCCGGGTGCCGTGGCGCGCGCGATGGTCTGGAGCGTCGGCGCACCCTCGGGCGTCGCCGAGGGATCCACCGGAGCACGGTACGAAATCACCAGATGGTCCGTCAGATTACCGCCGACCGCCTGGAGTTCGTGGACCGCGTTGATCCCGAGCGCACGTACGCCGGACGCCGGGCCGATCCCGGACCGCCACAGCAGCAGCGGATTCTGCACGACGCCGGCCGCCAGCACGACCTGGCCCGCCGCGACCGTGCGGCCGTCCGCCGTGACCACGCCGGTCACGCGCCCGCGCTCCACGACCAGCCGGGCGATGTGGCAGTCCCCCCACACGGTGAGGTTCGGGCGTCCCCGTGCCGCCTCCAGGTAGGCGACGGTGTTGGAGACGCGGTCGCGGCCGCTCCGGTTCATCGGAATCGGCCCTGCGCCGCTCGACCCCGGGCGGCTGTGGTCGGCGCAGAAGTCCAGCCCGGCGCCCACGCATCCGGTCACGAAGCCGCGTTGCAGCGGCGTCCAGTCCTCCTCCGGGTGCCGCACGATCGGGATCGGCCCGGCGTCGCCGTGGTACGGGTCGGTCCCGAAGTCGAGGTCGTTCTCTATCCGGTTCAGGTAGCCGAGTATCCGGTTCCAGCCCAATTCCGCGGGCCAGGAGGCGAAGTCCTCGGGCTCGGGCCGCATGGCCACCGCGCCGTTGGTGGCCGAGGAGCCCCCGACACCCCGGCCGCGCGCGTAGTTGAGCTCGCGGCCGCCGGTGGAGGTCACCCGGTCGCCCCAGTTGTACGGCCAGGCCACCGGCCGGGACAGCGTACGCAGTTCGTCGGGCAGGTCGGCGGCGCGGTGGTCGGGTCCCGCCTCGACGAGGAGCACCGTGCGGGCCGGGTCCTCGGACAGCCGCGCGGCCAGTACGCACCCGGCCGAGCCCGCGCCGACGATCACCACGTCGGCGGAGGCGGTCGTCGGCTCGGTCACGACGTCCGCCCGCCCGTGCGCTCCGCGACGAAGGCGTCGATCTGCGCGGCCACGTGGTCGATCATCTCGTCGCTGAGGCCGTGGTTGCAGGAGATGAGCATGCCGTACTCCATGACGTGGTCGGCGCCCGGCAGTCCGGCGGCGGGCTGCCGGAACCCGGCGTTCTTCATGAACGGCTGGCGGGCGGCGTTGCCGGTCCACACCACGCGCGTGTCGACGCCGCGGGCCTCCAGGAACTGCTGGAGGTCGCTGCGCCCGAACCCGGCGTCCGGCTTGATCAGGAAGCAGTACGACAGCCACGCGGTGTTGAGGCCGTCGAGCTGGCGCGGCGGGGTGAAGTAATCGGGGTGGCGGCGCAGCACCTCGGTGAAGCGGTCGAAGTTGTGCTGCCTGCGGGCGTAGTTGCGGTCGAGCTTCTTGACCTGCTCGACGCCGAAGGCGGCGCACAGTTCGTTCGGGAGGAAGTTCCAGCCCGCCTCGTCGAAGATGAACATGTTGTCGTAGTGGATGCCGTCCAGGTCGGTCCAGAAGTCGCGCGACCCGGCCTTCGAGCCGAACAGCTGGGTCTCGGAGCGGCGGCCCCAGCCGCGCAGCGTCAGGCAGCGGTCGCGCAGGTCGTCGTCGTCCAGCATGACCATGCCGCCGCTGCCCGCCGCGGTGATGATGTGCGAGAGCGAGAAGCTGGTCACCGAGATGTCGGAGCGCGCGCCGGTGGGGGTGCCGTGCAGGGTGGCGCCGACCGCGTCGCAGGAGTCCTCGATGACCTTGAGGCCGTGCCGGTCGGCGATCGCGCGGATGGCGTCCCAGTCGGGGGCGTTGCCGGCCAGGTTGGGGACGAGGATCGCGCGGGTCTTCTCGCCGATCATCTCCTCGATCCGGGTGACGTCGATCTGGAACGTGTCAGGCTCGACGTCCACGAACACCGGGACCAGGCCGGCCCGCAGCAGCGAGGACAGGTCGGTGGAGAAGGTCAACGGGGACGTGATGACCTCGGACCCGGCGGGCAGGTCGAGCAGTTCGACGGCGAGGAACAGCGCGGCGGATCCCGAACTGACCATGACGCCGTGCCGCTTGCCGGCGAGGTCGGCTATCCGGCGCTCCATCTCGGCGACGCGCGGGCCGATCCGCAGGCCGTTCTGACCTTCCGTCAGGACGGCGACGACGGCGTCGACTTCGGCCTGGTCGTAGACGGCCGTCGCGTACACGACACGGTTCTGCTCGCTCATGGGTGCTTCTCATTCCGATCGACGCCACGGGTCGGCGGGCCCGGCCTCGGACTCCCGGTCGGGACTCCGGGCGGGCAGCCCTGTCGAGGGCTCCGCCCCCGGACTCCGGCCACCGGTGCCGGGCCCGGGTGCCGCAGCCGACCCCAGAGCTTTCATAGCTATCATGGCTATGATTAACGGGCAAGGGCGGTGTCCCTTTATACGGTGATTCACGGTACTTTCCCAAGGCCGGGTGGCGTCGCCCGGCGGGAGCGACCACCTCCGCCCGGACCGTCGGGCGCCGGTCGGCCGCCGCAAGATCCGCGTTCTTCGGCAAGCGGCCATGCGCCTGCGAATGGTTCAATGACGCGGCTGATGCCCTTCAGCCGTGCGGCAGTCGGCTCAGGAGGACGTCGAAATGCCTTTGTCGTGTGAGGAAGTGCGGTCGCGCCTGGCCGCATACCGTTTGGACACACTGTCGTTGGACCGACGCCGCGAGGTCGGCACGCACATGGCCGACTGCGTCGTCTGCCGCGAGGACTGGAACAAGCACCGGTGGGACTCCTCCGCCCGGCACACGCTCGTCGAGGAGCTGAAGCTGTTCCTCGGCCCGGCGTACATCCCGTATTTCGACCCGGCATGGGTGGAGAACGAGCAGCGCGGCAGCGGGTTGGACGGGGTCGAGACGTTTCGCCGCAGCATGGCGCGCATGTACGGACTGGCGGTCTGGGGGGCGAGCGGCAGCCGTCCCGACTACGTCGAGGCGGGTATACCACTGCTCTGGGCCGCGGGCGTGCGCACGGTGGTGGACTACGGCTGCGGGCTCGGCAACGACGCGATACCGCTGGCCAAAGCCGGTTTCTCGGTCACCGGGGACGAGGTCGACTCGGCGTCCCTCAGCTTCATGCTCTGGCGGCTGCGCCGCAGACCGACGCTGATGCGCCCCAGGCTCCAGCCGGTCCGCTCGGCCCCCGTTCCGGACGCGATATGGGCGATCCACGCACTCAACCTGCTGTCCGACGAGGAGCACCACATCTGGGAACTCCTGCGCACCGTGCGGATCGTGGTCACGGACAACCTGCTGAACCGGTACGACCCCGGCATGATGGGCTACCCCGCGCACCTGCGGCGGCGCAACGCGCACGACGTGGCGTCGCTGCTGGAGGACCACGGGTTCAGCGCCGACGACCCGACGAGCCAGGCGCCGGTCATCCTGTGGACGCGCCGCAGGCGGTCACTCGGCCTGGCCGCCTGACGCCGCCTCCTCGGTCGGGCATGGTGAGCGGGCGGCGAGGCGGCGGCGCGCACGAGCGAGCGTGCTGCGGGTCGTGGGCGCGGATCGGCGGACCGCCGCGGCGTGAGCCGGGCAGCCGGTGCACGAACGTTCCTCCTCGACGGCCTCGGCACGCCTGCGCACATACGCATCCGCACGGAGCCCGGCGGGGGCGTAATCCCGCCGCTACGGTAGGGGGCTCGGCTTGCCGGAACAGGGCGGCCGGGCCACCGGGGTCCGGCCGGCCGCTGTCCGGGAGAGGGGCGATGATGCGTCGTTTGGCAGGTACGGCGGTGGGGCTGGCAGTGGGCCTCACCCTGTTCGCCGGTCCGGTCGCGGGGGCCGCGCCGAGCGGACCGGGAGCCGGAGCCGCACAGGCCCGGGCCGCCGCGGCAGCGCAGCCCGCCGCGGCCGCGCAGGGCGCCCCGGCGGAACAGGCACCGCAGGCGCCGAGGGCCGCGGCCAAGGCGGAGAACCCGGCGGCGCACGCCCCGGCCGCCACGAAGAAGAAGAAAAAGAAGAAGAAGAGCAAGTTCGGCGCCGGCCTGATCATCGGCATCGTGGTCGGCGTCCTGGTCATCGGGCTTCTGATCTTCTTCCTGCTCAAGCGCCGGGGCGACTGACCGGAATCCGACGCCGTGCGGGGGGCGGCGGGCGCGACCAGAGCGGCGACGCGGGCGACACCGCCGTACGCCGCGAGGGCGCGCGGCCCACGCGAAGCCGGGCACGGGCCCGCGCGAAGCCGGGCACGGGGCCGCGCGAAGCCGGGCACGGGGCCGCGCGAGGCCGGGCGCGAGGCCGCTGGGCCTGCGCGGGGGCACCGGGGACGACGCGGTGTGTGGCGACAACGCGGCGGCGCGGCAAGGGGCGCGCGCCGCCGCGACTCGCCCGCGGGCGGCTCCGTCCCTCAGCGCAGGACCAGCCTCAGCAGTCCCTCGCGCAGATCGTCGCGGCGGCCGCAGACCAGCTCCTCCATCGTGATGTCGAAGCCCATGGCCACGACCATATGGGCGATGGGCACCGGGTCCTCCCAGCCCAGGGCGACGAGTTCGGGGACGACCAAGTCCCGTGTGCGGGCGTTGCGGACGCGTGTCTCGTCGTACAAGTCCGGTTCCGTACGCGCCTGGACGAGCAGGGCCCGGGTCCCCGTGGTCTCCAGGCTCGCGTCCAGGTATCCGTGCAGCCCGGCCGATATGCGCTCGCGGCCCGGGGGCAGGCCGTCGATCTCGGCGAGAACACGCGCCTCCAAGGCGTCGTGGTATTTGCCGTGCAGCGCCACCAGGTAACTGAGGCGATCCCGGAAGTGCTGGTAGAAGCTGCCCTTGGCCATGCCCGCCGCCTCCACCACGGCGTTCACCGACATCCTGGACAGCCCCCGCACCTCGGCGACTTCGAGTCCGGCGCGCAGGAGCGCCTCCCTCCCCGGTCCGGCTGGTCGTGCCATCAATCACCTCTCCGGGGCCGCCAAGTGCACCGACGTGCTTGTCAGTTCGATGTCCCGCGAACACCTTATGACCGGCCGCCCGGCCGACGGTCAGTGGTGGCCGGCGTGGCGCCGCGGGTCCGTGTGCATCCACTCGGGGACGAACTCGGGGCACTCGGGGTTGTGGCATGGTCCGGCCACCCAGACGGGGAACGACACCCCCATCGTCTTGTGACGCTCCGGAACCGTCGCGACCGGTTTGCCGCAGGTCGGGCAGACGTACGCGGCGTCCGGTGTCCTCATCCGCTCCTGCTCGTTCATGCCACGATTTTACGACTATTTGTGAAGAATATGGACTTTTCGCAGCACGCATCGGCAACTGTCAACCGTGGCCGTCCTCTTCGGACTCCGACGACGCGGGCGGGCGCACGATGCTGAGCGTGACCGACACCGCCAGGACGACCACGATCACCGCCAGGCTCACCAGCGACGGGATCTCCGGCACGTCCTTGCTGATCGTCTCGTGCGAGGCCTGGAGGACCAGCTTGAACGCGATGAAGCCGAGGATGAACGCGATCCCCCGGTCCAGGTAGGCGAACCGGTCGAGCATCTCCGCGAGCAGGAAGTACAGCGCCCGCAGGCCCAGGATCGCGAACGCGTTGCTGGTGTAGACGACGAAGGTGTCGCTGCTGACCGCGAGCACGGCGGGCACGCTGTCCACCGCGAAGACCAGGTCGGCCGCCTCGATCGCGGCGACCACCGCGAGCAGCGGCGTGGCCACGAGCCGACCGCCCTCGCGGACGAAGAAGTGGTGCCCCGCGTACTCGTCGCGCACCGGCACGACCTTGCGCAGCGCCTTGACCGCGATGCTCTTGCCCGGGTCGAAGGACTCCTCCTGCCCGCGCGCGATCTTGTACGTGCTCCAGGCGAGCACCGCGGCGAACAGGAACAGCACCCAGGCGAACCGGCTGACGATCGCGACGCCGAGCGCCAGGAAGACGCCACGGAACACGAGCGCCCCGATGACCCCGAAGAACAGCACCCGGTGCTGGTCCTCCCGGGGCACGCGGAAGTACGCGAAGATCAGCGTGAACACGAAGAGGTTGTCGACCGACAGACTCTTCTCCAGCAGCCAGGCGGTCGTGTACTCGGTCCCGGCGTCGACCCCGACCACCGCGTAGACCAGCCCGCCGAAGGCGATCGCCAGCCCGATCCACACCGCGCTCCACGCCGCGGCCTCGCGGAATCCGATGACGTGTTCCCTGCGGTGCGCGAACAGGTCGACCGCGAGCGACACCACGACCACGACGGCGAAGACAAGCCACAGCCAGAACGGCACGTCGTACACGAGATCGGACCTCACAAACCGCGTGGCTCGGGCGTGGCGGAGCAATACCCCTCATCCGAGTCTGCGCCTCGCGCGGTGCGCTGTCGTCCGCAGAGCACGTGCGGGGAGGCATGCGGGGGGGGTGCGGTGGCGGACGCGCGGATCCCTCCGGGACCGGGGCCGCGGTTGGGGAGGTGAAGCGGGTGACGCGCGAATCCCTTCGGGACCGGGGCCACGGTTGGGGAGGTGAAGCGGGTGACGCGCGGATCCCTTCGGGACCGGGGCCGCGGTTGGGGAGGTGAAGCGGGTGACGCGCGGTATGGGCGCGCGACGGCGGGCTGACGCGGCGGCGGGCGCCTCGACGGGCCGACGCGGCGACGCGGCAGAGCGGCGACGCGGCAGAGCGGCGACGCGGCAGAGCGGCAGAGCGGCGGAGCGGCAGAGCGGCGGTGGCGGCGGTGGCGGAGCGGCAGAGCGGCGGTGGCGGCGGTGGCGCGGCGGTGGCGGCGGTGGCGGCGGTGGCGGCGGCGCGGCGGTGGCGGCGGTGGCGGCGGTGGCGGTGGCGCGGCGGTGGCGGTGGCGGTGGCGCGGCGGAACTCACGGCACCTTCCACGCGTCCATCAGTGCGTCGAGCCCGCGGATGAACTCGTTCCCCCCTCCCCCGTCGGCCATCAGCGGAGCGAGTTCGCGCAGGTGCGGGAAGTCGGTGCGCAGGCGGTGCAGGCCCAGGCGGATCGCCGGTTCGGGGTCGTCGGGTGCGTCGACGACGGCGCGCAGGTCGACGACGGCGTATCCGAGGACCCACCCGCTGAAGGCCCGGTACGCGCCGACCGCCGACCGCCGGTCGACGCCCGCGTCCATGAACAGGCCCATCACCCGCTCCGGGAGCCGCAGCACCGCGGCCGGGCGGCGGGCCAGCGGGACCGACAGCAGGCGCGTGGTGACCAGGGGCAGGACGTGCGGGTGCGAGGAGGCCACGTCCAGCAGCGTGCGGCCGATGCGGTGCAGTTCGGTGCGGACCTTGCGGGCGGGGCGGCCCTCGTCCAGGCGGCGGTTGGCCTCCGCGAAGATGACCTCGACCAGGCCGTCCAGCACGCCGTCCTTGCTGTGCGCATAGTGGTAGAGCGCCATCGCCTCCACGCCGAGGTCGCCCGCGAGGCGGCGCATGCTCAGCGCGTCCAGCCCTTCCGCGTCGACCAGTTCGAGCGCCGCCTCCAGGACGCGGGGGGGGGGGGGGGGGGGGGGGGGGGAGGGGGTGGTTGGGGGGGTGGTGGACTGCANCGCGTCCAGCCCTTCCGCGTCGACCAGTTCGAGCGCCGCCTCCAGGACGCGCGCGCGGCTCAGCCTGCCGCGCGCGGGCTCTGTCTCGTCGGTCATGGCACCCTCCAACCGATCACTTGCGGAGCCTGATGCCGGGGTGTATCACTGTATATATACACCGTAAATATACGAAATAACCTTAATACACATATTTACGGAAAGCCCAGAAATCCCCCTCTGGGGGGTACGGAGCCGGTCGGAATGGCGCACGACGAAGCGGCCCTCGCCGCCCGGATCACGCGACCGTCCTTCGGGAACGCCGTCCGCGTGACGGCGGCCGTCGTGTCACTCGCCGCGCCCTGCCCGGTCTGCCCTGCCCACATGGCCGCGGCCCTCCACCGGTGATCCGGAAAGGAGCAGTCCGATGCACGGCAATCCGCTCGTCCTGGTCACCGGGGGCGCCGGGTTCATCGGCAGCCACACCTGCGTCGAACTGCTGGCGCACGACTGGGACGTCGTAGTCGTCGACGACCACTCGAACAGCTCGCCGCGCGCACTGGAGCGCATCGAGGCGGTCGCCCGCCGCAAGCTGCGCGGCGCGTACGCGGTCGACCTGCTAGACCGCCCGGCGCTGTCCGCGGTGTTCGACGCGCACCCGGTCGACGCCGTGGTGCACTTCGCCGCCCGCAAGGCGGTCGGCGAGTCCGTGCGGATGCCCGCGGAGTACTACGACACCAACATCGGGGCGACGACCGCGCTGCTGCGCGTCATGGGCGAGCACGATGTGCGGAGGCTGGTGTTCTCCTCATCCTGCTCGGTCTACGGGGACGCGGCGCGGCAGCCCGTCGACGAGCGCGCCCCGGCGCGGCCGACCAACCCGTACGCGCAGTCCAAGCACCTGTGCGAGACCGTCATCGCCGACGTCGCCCGGCGCCGCCCCGGCTTCTCCGCGCTGTCGCTGCGCTGCTTCAACCCGATCGGCGCGCACCCCGGCGGGCTGCTCGGCGAGGACCCGCGCGGCGAACCCGGGAACCTGCTGCCGTACATCGCACAGGTCGCGGTACGCCGCCGTGACCACGTGCCGGTGTTCGGCGACGACTACGCCACTCCCGACGGCACCGGCGTGCGCGACTACACCCACGTCCTGGACGTCGCGGAGGCGCACCGGCTGGCGCTGCGCCACGTCGCCGACCGACCCGGCGCGACCGTCTACAACATCGGCACCGGGCGCGGCACGTCGGTCCTGGACCTGATCGCCGCGTTCGGCGACGCCAGCGGCCGGGAGATCCCGTATCGCATCGAGGGCCGCCGGCCCGGGGACGTCGCGACGCTGGTCGCCGACGCGCACGCGGTCCGGAACGCCTGGGGCCGGCACGCCACCCGCGGCATCGCGGACATGTGCCGCGATGCCTGGACCTTCCAGCAGCGCAACCCCCGGGGCTACGCCGACCCGACGACGCGACCGCCGGAACCACGTCAGCCGGCCTGAGGATGCCACTACGGCAAGCCTCTGCCGGTGCCGCCGATCGGTGCCGCTGCGCCGGTCGAACCGGGCGCGACGTCGCCGCTCGAACCGGGCGCGACGTCGCCGTCGAGGAACCCGCCGGACTGATGCCGCCAGAGTTTCGCGTACGTCCCCTGGCGGGCCAGCAACTCGGCGTGCGTGCCCCGTTCGACGACGGCGCCCCGGTCGAGCACGACGAGCTGGTCCATCTGCGCGACCGTGCTGAGCCGGTGTGCCACGACGAGCGCGGTGCGGCCCTCCATCAGCTCCCACAGCGCCTGCTGCACGAGGAGTTCGCTCTCCGAGTCCAGCGCGCTGGTGGCCTCGTCCAGCAGCAGGATGGGCGCGTCCCGCAGGATCGCCCGGGCCAGGGCGACGCGCTGGCGCTGCCCGCCGGAGAGCTTGATGCCGCGTTCGCCGACCACCGTGTCGAAGCCGTCCGGCAGCGCCTCGGCGAACTCGGTGACGTGCGCGGCGCGGGCCGCGCGCATGATCTCCGCGTCGTCGGCGCCCGGGCGCGCGAAGGCGATGTTGTCGCGCAGCGAGCGGTGGAACATCGCGGGGTCCTGCGGCACGTACGCGATCTGGCTGCGCACGTCGGCCTGCCGCAGCTTGGCGATGTCCTGGCCGCCGATGAGGATGCGCCCGCCGTCGACGTCCATGAAGCGCAGCAGCAGCCGGGTCAGCGAGCTCTTGCCGCCGCCGGAGCGACCGACCAGTCCGAGCTTCGAACCGCTGGGCACGTCGAGGTCGAGCCCGGCGAAGAGCGGCGCGCCGCCGCCATACGCGAAGGTCACGTCGGCGAACCGCACGTCGGCCGCGGCGGGGCGCAGTTGCTCGGGCGCCGGCGGGTCGACGACCGTGGGCGGGTCCAGGAGGAGTTCGGTGAACTGAGCGGCCTCGGTCAGGGCGCTCTCCAACCGCCGGTAGATCTGGTTGAACTCGAACATGATGCGCGTCGCGCTGCCGTAGTAGGCGAAGGCGACGACCGTCGCCTCGACGCCGAGGCCGCCGTCGAGCGTGACGGCGAGCAGCAGCCCCAGCGCGTTGGCCAGCACCGACAACGGGGCCACCAGCATGTCGATGCGCAGGTTGCCGTAGTCCCAGGAGCGCAGGGACAGCCGTCGGCTCTCGGCGACCCGCGACCTGTGCTCGGCGGCCTCCTGCTCCTCGGCGGCGAAGGCCCGCACGGTGTCCATGTTGGTCAGACTGTCGGCGACGTGCCCGGAGACCCGGGCGATCGCCGCCTCGCGCTCGTCCACCAGAACCTGGCGGCGGCGGATCAGCGGCGCGATGACGGTGCCGGTGACCAGCAGCATGCCGATCAGGACGGCGACCAGCACCGGGCTGTAGAACCACAGCACGACCGAGGCGAAGACGAGCGGGACGAGGTTGGCGACCACCGAGAAGGCGAGGGTGTCGACGAACTCCTCGTAGCGTGCGGCGAAGCTGAGGACGCGCTTGGTCAGCGAGCCGGCGAAGTTGTCGTGGAAGAACGCGGCGTCCTTGGCCAGGAGTTCGTTCATGCCGCGGACGTACAGGCTCTCCATGCCCCGGGCGTCGGTGCGGTTGAGGCAGTGGATGCCGATGCGCCACAGGATTTCGGCGAGCAGGCCGACCCCGGCGAAGGCGAGCACGTACGGGAGCACCGAGGTGCCGCCGCCGGCCAGGTGGCCGACGAGGGCGCCGACCAGCAGCGGCGCGACGTAGTGCAGCAGGATGTTGCCCAGGGCGGGCAGCAGGAGCGCGGGTACGGCGACGCGGCGGTTGCGCGACAGTTCGCGGCCGTAGAAGCGGAGCGCCAGAAACACGGCCGATTTGCGCTTCGGTGGACTGGGGCTGTCTTCCCCGGATCCGGGCGCGGACACTCGTCCCCCTCGGAGTGGTCAGCATGCGGTGGACCCATGCTGCCGCAAAGGGGGACGGACCACGACGGATTAAAACGGGCCCCCGGCGGCGGGGGCCCGTGGGTCGGCGGGTGCGGATTCCGAGGCTCGGCGGGTGTGCTTGGCGGTGTGCTTGCCGGGGGCTGCGGACGTTGCCTCCAGGGGCTCAGTGGTCGTGGCCGTCGGACGGCTCACCGGTCGCCGGGGGCGCGACCGGGGTGGTCGGCACGGCGGTCGGCGAGGTCGGGTCCGGGGTGCCGACGCGCACCGTGAACTCGGCGGTGCGGACGACTCCTTCGTGCTGGAAGTCGAGGTAGAGGCGGTAGTTGCCCGGGCTGGGCGCCTGCGCGTGAAAGCCGACGCCGGGACCGGCCGGGGTCTTGCCGTCGCCGGGCTCGCCCTCCGGGTGGACGTGGAGGTACGCGAGGTCGCCCTGGCGCAGCACGACGAGGTGGCCGTACGCGCCGAGGTACGGCTGGAGGTCGGTCACCGGGCGGCCGTCCTTGGACACGTTGAGGGTGAGCACGCCTTCGGACGTGGTGAGGTCGCCTTCGAGGGTCACCGTGTAGCCGTCGACCTCGGCGGTACGCGCGGGCGCGGGCAGCGGGGTGGCACGGTAGTCGCCCGAGACCGAGACGTCGGCGCCGAGGGTGAGGCCGCCCGCGGGGTCGCCGGCCGGGGTGAAGTCGGCGAAGACGCGGTAGTCGCCGGCGGCGGCGAAGGTCAGCGGCACGCTCCAGGTGCCGTCGGCGCCGAGCACGGGGTGCACGTGCTGGAACCCGGACAGGTCGCGGCGCGCGACGATCAGGTGCAGGTCCTTCTCGTGGGCGGGCTGGTAGCGCGTCCAGGGCTTGCCGTCGGGGCCGAGGATCCGGAAGCGGAAGTCGGCCGGGACGCCTACCGCGAGCGGGTCGCCGGAGGGGACGAGCGTGTAGCCGCGCTCGGAGACGCGGAGTCCGCCGGGTTCCTCGGCCGCGGCGGGGGCGGCGGAGGCGGGGGCGCTGGGTGCGTTGCCCGGTGGTGGGGACTGCGGGGCCTTGTCGGCACCGTGGCCGCCGTGCGCGGGCTTGGGGTCGGAGCCGACCGGGCCGATGGCGTTGCCCACGCCGAAGGCGGCGCCGAACGCCAAGGTGATGCCGACTCCGAAAGCGCCGACCCGGGTGACGGTGTTCATCGTCCGCTCCTTCTCGCGTGGTGTGTTGTGGTCGGTGGTGCGCCGGACGGTGGCCCAGGCGCGACGTGCGCGGCGAATTCCTCTGCCGGACAAGGGAGTTCGCTGGTGTTTCGTGCTGTGGAACCCGGGTTCCGGTGCGGGGGCGCCGGCGGGTGACCGACGCCCCCGCGTTCGCCTCAGTTGCAGCTGCCGCAGCAGCTCGCGCCCTGGGCGGGCGCCTCGGCGGGTGCGGCGACCTCGTACCCGGCCTCGGTGACCGCGGCGGCAACCGCGGCGTCGTCGAGGGCGCCGTCCGAGGCGACGGTGACGCGTCCGCTTGCCAGGTCGACCTGGACCCCGGTCACCCCGGCCACCTTGCGGACCTCGGCGGTGACGGACGAGACGCAGTGGCCGCAGGTCATGCCCATGACGGTGTACGTGGTCGTGGTCGCGCTGGTCGCTGCGGGCGTGCTCATGGCGGAGCCTCCTGGTTCCGGGACCGCGTTCGCGGCGGCCCGTTCGATCGGTACGCCTCCACTACATACCCCTAGGGGGTATCTCGTCAACCCCTGCCGCGTCGCCGCTCCGATGTTTTGCATAGGATACCCCCCTAGGGTACATTCCCGGACAGGTACGTGTGCCCTACTTCTCCTGGAGATGAAGATGCGACAGTCCCCCGCGGCGGACGTCCTGCGCCGCGTCGCCGCGCACCCGGCGGCGCGCTGTGCGGCGTCCTGCCTGGTCAGCGCGGCACTGCGGCGCCTCAACGCGCACGACGCGGAACGTTCGGGCGTCCGGACGAGTGGCTGCCGCTGAATCCGCCACGCGAACCGTTCCGGCGGCGGATTACCGGGGCGGGCGAGCGGAGAACGGCCCGCGACGTCCTCCTCCCGTCAAAGGCCGAATGCAGCGCGCACTGGCCGCCTCGTTGTCCGCCGCGGCCGCCCTCGCGCGCCGCGACCGCACCCGTGCGCGTGGGCGCGCGTCCCGGCCGCATCTGTGGACGCCGCGTCGGACACCCCTGTCACCCTCGCGCCACCGACCGCCGGCGCCCTGACCGCCGCCGCGCCTTCCTCCGCCCGCTCGCCCACAACCCCCGCCCCGCGTGCGAGTTGGGCGGGGCGACCATGGGCTCGTGTCTGCTCCTCCTCGTTCGGCTCGCGCGATCCTGCACGTCCGTGTGCTCACGCGCGTTCGCTCGGCGGCGGGGTGCACAAAAGAGGCGTCGAGATTGCCGGGATCCGGCAATGCGGTGGGCGGCACGGCAGCGCAGGATCGGCGTGGGGGGCAACAGAGCAGGCCCCGTCGCCGACATCCATCAGCAGTCCCCACTGGGCGGCGGGGCCTCCCACCGAGCGTTGGGGCACGGACGTCGAGAGGGGGGCCGGTGGCGGAGTTCGTCGGGGCGTTGTTCGCGTTTCCCGCAATGGTGTTCACGTTCGCGCTGGTCGTCGTGCTGGCGTTCTGGCTGTGCGTGCTGGCGGGAGCGCTGGACCACGACGCGTTCGAGGCGGATGCCGGGAGTGACGCGTTCGGCCTCGGCGGGGTGCCCGTCACGGTGGCCGTGTCGCTGGTCGTCGCGCTCGCCTGGGCCCTGAGCCTGGTCGGCGGCATCCTGCTGCACCGGGCCGAACTCCCCGATACCGGCTACGCGTTGGCTGCCACCGGCGTTCTCGCCGCGGCGGTCGCCGGGGCCTGGGTGGCGATGCGGATCCTGGTGCGGCCCCTGCGGCACCTCTTCCCCGACGAACCCGGGCCGTCCCTGTTCGACCTCGTCGGCCGCACCTGCACGATCCGCACGGGGCGGGTCGACGCGGCCTTCGGCCAGGCCGAGGTGACCGGGCGGGACGGCGGCACCGCGATCGTCCAGGTACGCCAGTTCGGCGCCGACCACCTGGTGGCCGGCGGAACCGGACTGCTGTACGCGTACGACGACACCGGGGAGTTCTTCTGGGTCGCGCCCTTCGACGCGGCACTGCCGGACCCGGAAGCCCCTCTCCCCTAGGTCGTGTCTTCCCGGCACGTCCGGGACCGAAGCACCCGGGCGCCGCCGCGCGCCCGTCCGAGCGCCGCCGCACGCACGCGAGCCGCGCCGATCACGAGGATTGCCATGAACCCCATCGCACTGACGTTCGGCGTGCTCGTCGCCGTCGTCCTGCTCGTCGGCATCACCCTGCTGCTGGTCGTGAGCCGCCTGTTCCGCAAGGTGGAGCAGGGCAAGGCGCTCATCGTCTCGAAGGTCCGCAAGGTGGACGTGACGTTCACCGGACAGGTCGTGCTGCCCATCCTGCACAAGGCCGAGACGATGGACATCTCGGTCAAGACCATCGACATCGCGCGCACCGGCCGGGACGGCCTGATCTGCCGCGACAACATCCGGGCCGACATCCGCATCTCCTTCTTCGTCCGGGTCAACAAGACCGTCGAGGACGTCAAGAAGGTCGCGCAGGCCATCGGCACCGTGCGGGCCAGCGACCAGGCCACGTTGCAGGCGTTGTTCAGCGCGAAGTTCTCCGAGGCGCTCAAGACCGTCGGCAAGCAACTGGACTTCACCGACCTCTACACGCAGCGCGAGGAGTTCCGCGACCGGATCATCCAGGTGATCGGCACCGACCTCAACGGCTACAGCCTTGAGGACGCCGCGATCGACTACCTGGAGCAGACCCCGCTCGCCCAGCTCGACGCCGCGAACATCCTGGACGCCCAGGGCATCCGCAAGATCACCGAGCTGACCGCGGCCGAGCACGTGCGCACGAACCAGTTCCGGCGTACCGAGGAGAAGGAGATCACCCGGCAGAACGTCGAGGCCCGCGAAGCCATCCTGGAGCTGGAGCGCCGCCAGGCGGATGCGGAGACCCGGCAGCAGCGCGAGGTCGAGACGGTCCGGGCGCGCGAGCAGGCGGAGACCACCCGGGTGCAGGAGGAGGAGCGGGGGGGGGGGG
>NZ_JBPKBH010000012.1:16189-28340 GCF_051388915.1 Yinghuangia sp. YIM S09857
CGGCGTACCTGGCGACCGAGGAGCAGCTCGGCGTGCAGCGCGAGAACGTCGCCCGCGAGATCGCCGTCGCGGAGAAGAACCGCGAGCGCGTCATCGCCGTCGAGAACGAGCGCATCGAGAAGGACCGGCAGTTGGAGGCCATCGCGCGCGAGCGCGAGACCGCGCTGACCCGGATCTCCGCCGACAAGGAGGTGGAGGGCGAGAAGCGCGACATCGCCGAGGTGGTGCGCGAGCGCGTCGCGGTGGACCGGACCGTCGCCGAGCAGGAGGAGGCGGTCAAGCGGCTGCGCGCGGTCGAGGAGGCCGAGCGGGAGCGGGCCGCGCTGGTGATCCTCGCGGAGGCCGAGGCGCAGCAGAACCTGGTCAAGGGCATCAAGGCGGCCGAGGCCGCGGAGGCGGCGGCCGCCCACAAGGCGCGCGAGCAGGTGGTCCTGGCCCAGGCGCGGCGGGAGGCGGCGGAGTTCGACGCGCAGGCCAAGCTGCGGCTGGCGGACGCGGCGCAGGCGGAGGCGGCCGCGGTCGGCCTCGCCGAGGTGCGGGTCCGCGAGCAGGACGCGGCCGCGATCGAGAAGGTCGGACGCGCGGAGGCGGCGGTTGCCGAGCGCAAGGCGGCGGTGGCGGCGGACGCGGTGGGGCTGAAGCTCAAGGCGGAGGCCGCGGGTCTGACCGAGAAGGCCGCGGCGATGGCCGCGCTGGACGAGGCGTCGCGCGGGCACGAGGAGTACCGGCTGCGGCTGGAGGCGGACAAGGAGGTCCGTCTGGCCGGCCTGGACGCGCAGCGCCAGGTGGCCGAGGCACAGGCCGTCGTGATGGCGGCCGGCCTGGAGAACGCCGACATCACCATCCTGGGCGGCGAGAGCGTGTTCCTCGACCGCCTGGCCGGAGCGATCTCGATGGGCAAGGGCGTCGACGGGTTCGTGCAGAACTCCGACACGGTCAAGGCGCTGGCCGGTCCGTGGATGGACGGTTCGGGGGCCTTCACGCAGGACCTGACGCGGATGATCGGGTCGCTGGGCGCCGACGACGTACGGGACATGACGGTGAGCGCACTGCTGGCGAAGCTGATGCGGGACGGGGGTTCGTCCGAACTCGCCGCCCTGGGCCGGACCTGGGGTACGACATCGGGCCCGAACCCGGGCAAGTCGACGGGCGGGGCCAACGGCAGCGGCGGCGGTGCGGGCGGTGGCGACAACGCCGGTGGCGGCGGGAACTCGGGCTGAAGGGCGAGCGCACAGTGACGGACACCATCGCCACCGGCCGAGGACTCACTCCCGGCCCCGGTCCCGAGCCCGATGTCGCGGCAGCCGACGGGGACTTCGAGGTCCTGCGTGGCCGCATGGCCGCCCAGGCGGCCGAACTCGCCAACCGCGTCGATGAGTTGAACCGGCGCCGCATCGCGCTCTTCGGTGCGACGGGGATGCGGCTCCTCGGCGGCGCGCAACTGCACACCGCGGCCGACCGCGTGCTCCGCGACCTCGCGTGGGTCGGCGGGGTGCTGCTGGCGGGCGGCGGCCCGGCGCCGGGGGCCGTGGGCTCCGAGGGTCACGACCTCGACCCGGTCGGCGGGACGTTCACGCTGCACCACCGGGTCGACGGGGACATCCCCGGGTTCACCGGCGTCGCGCCGACCGCGGTCGGCGGGCTGTTCGACGTGCCCGCGGTCCGGCACGACCTGGCGGAGTTGTTCCGCTACTTCCGCGATGCCCGGCTCGTTCAACTGAGGCGTCAGGACGGCCGGTTGCTCGCGGTCTTCCGCACCGGGCCGAAGCCGGGAGATGTGCGGGTGCTGCGCTGGCGGGTGTCCACCGGCGGCGATCCGCAGTACCTGGACGCGCGCGGGGAGCGCGACCACGTGTTCCCCGCGCCGTACGACTTCGCATGGACGACGGTGGGCCGCGAGCGGCACCGGCTCGGACGGCACCCGCACGCGTCGGTGGACGACCTGCTCTTCGTCTCCACCGTCGGCGGCTCGCTGACCGTCAAGACGGTCGACGACGTCGAGACGTCCGCGGGCGTGGTCCACCGCGAGCCGGTCGCCGAGCCGTTGCAGTCGCTCGCCGACGCGGACATCGCGTACGCCCGCGTCGGCACGCTCGTCCTCTTGCGGGTGCGGCCGTACAAGGAGGACGTGTGGCGGCACTTCGTGCACGCGACCACCACCGGCTCGCTCGTGCGCATCGACGCGCTCGGGCAGGGCGCGCGACGCCTGCCCGGCGACGACGGGGTGGTGTTCCCGGGCGGCTTCCACCTCGGCACCGGCGTGTACAAGCAGTTCGACGCCGAGACCGACGGGTTGGAGCTGGAGGACGTGGTCCGCTCCCCCAACGGCGAGGACACGCTGTACGTGTTCCACCACCGGGAGCGGGGCCGCAACCTGCTGTTGTCGTACAACGCGGTGCGCAAGGAGGTCGCCACTCCGCTGGCCGGCCGCGGGTTCACGCTGCTGGACGACGGCACGCTGGTGATCCTGCGCGGCGCGGCGGAGGCCCGCCGCAGTCATCCCGTCCAGGTGTGGGAAACGCCTTACGCCTCGGACGCGTTCGCCGCGGCGAGGCCGCCCGCCGAGGGGCCGCTGGGCCGGGTCGGCAATGCCGATCTGGTGGCCGGGATCGCGGACAGCCTCGCGGTCGTGCGGCTCGTCGAGGAAGCCGGGGCCACCACCGCCGCGTTCGAGGCCGTCGTAAGCGCGTGCTCGCGAGTGGCCGACCGGTACCACTGGCTCGCCGACCCCGAGCTCGGCGGGCTGGACGAACCCCTCGACGGCCTGCGCGGCACCGCGCACCACGTGCTGGCCGAGTTCCGGTCCGTCCAGGAACTCACCCTGGCCGCAGGCCAGGCGGTGGACGCCGAGGCCGCGCGGATCGCCGCCGTGGTGCGCCGTGCCCGCAACGAGGGTCCGCGCGACGCGGAGGCGTGGATCGGTCTGCTCTCCGAACTCCGGCACGCCCAGGGACGCTTGGCCCCGCTGCGCGACCTGCGCTACGTCGATCCGGCGCGCATCGAGGCGCTGCGGCAGGAGCTGGTCGACGACCTCGCGGCCACCGGGCGCCGCGCCGTCGCCTTCCTCGGCGAGCCGGGCGCGTTCGCTGCGCAGCACGCCGCCGCCGACGAACTCGCGGAGCAGGCGGGCGGCATCGCCACCGTGGCCGAGGGCACCCCCATCGGCGCGCGACTGGACGAACTCGCGGACGGACTGCGAGTGGTCGCCGAGACGGTCGGCGACCTGGACATCTCCGACGCGACCGTGCGCACCGCGATCCTCGGTCAGGTCGCCGAGGCCCAAGGGCGCCTGGCGCGGGCCCGCGCGCTGCTTGCCGCTCGGCAGCGGGCGCTGGCGGAGGACGAGGGACGTGCCGAGGCGACCGCGGAGTTCGCGCTGCTGGTGCAGACGATCACCGCCGCGCTGGCGTCCGCGGATTCACCGGACGCGTGCGACGAGCAGCTCGCCCGGATTTTGCTGCGCATCGAGGACCTGGAGGCGCGTTTCCCCGAACTGGAGGATTTCCGCGGGCAGATCGCCGACAAGCGCGACGAGGTCCAGGAGGCGTTCGCGGCCCGACGTCAGGTTCTGCTGGACGAACGGGCCCGGCACGCCGCCCGGTTGCGCGACTCCGCGGGCCGGGTCCTGGACGGGGTCCGCCGCCGAGCCGTCGGGTTCGCGCAACTGGACGAGGTGGACGCGTACTTCGCCGCCGATCCGGCCCCGGACAAGGTGCGACGCGCCATCGCGGAACTGCGTGAACTCGGCGAGCAGGTCACCGCCGAGGAGTTGGCGGGCCGGCTCAAGGCCGCCCGGCAGCAGGCCGCGAGGGCGCTGCGCGACCGGGCGGACCTCGCGGACGGGAACGGCGGGACCGTGCGCCTGGGGCGGCACCGCTTCGCGGTCACCACCCACACGGTCAACCTGACGCTGGTCCCGCACGACGACGGCATGGCTTTCGCGCTGACCGGGACCGACTACCGGCGCCCCGTCGACGATCCGCGGTTCGCGGCGGCGCGCGCGTTCTGGGGGCAGACGCTGCCCTCGGAGTCACCGGAGGTGTACCGGGGCGAGTTCCTGGCGGCCCGGCTGCTCGCCGAGCACGGCCCGGCGGCGGGCCCCGACCTGGGCACGCTGGTGGGCGAGGCGGCGCGGCGGGCGTACGACGAGGGCTACGAGCGCGGCGTTCACGACCACGACGCCGAGTTGATCCTGGGCGCGCTGCTGCGGTTGCACACTGCCGTGGGGCTGCTGCGCTACCCGGCCGGGGACCGGGCCGCGGCGCAGTTGCTGTGGGCGTACGGGTGCGACGAACAGGCCAGGCGTGAGTGGACGTTGCGAGCACGGTCACTCGGCCGGGCCCGGAACGCGTTCGGCCCGTCGCCCGCGCTGGGTGCCTTGTGCCGGGAAGTGGCTTCGGCCGTGGCGGAGTTCGCGGTTCCTGGGGACGGGTGGGAGGACGTCGAACCGGCGCGCGCCGCCGAATATCTGGTCGAGGAACTGGCCGCGGGCGGACGGGGGTTCATTACGGCGTCGGCCGCGCACGCGCTGATCGACAAGTTCCGGCACGCGGTCGGCGGCGACGCGTACGACGAGGATCTGCGGCAGCTCTCGGGCGTGTCCGCGCGCCGGCAAGTGGTCGGGGCGTGGCTCGGCTCGTACGCCCGGTCCTCGGGGCACCCGGTCGCCCCGGGCGACCTCGCCGAGGCGGTGGCCGTGGAACTGTGCCCCGAACTCCCGCGCTACGTCTGCGCGGAGGACGGCGCGGAGACCGTGGCGGGGCTGTTGGGGCGGCACCCGCGCATCGAACGCGGGTCGCTCGTCGTGCGTATCGACGAACTCCTCGCCCGGACCGATGAATTCCGGAGGATCCGGGTGCCGGGATTCCGGGCGTACCAGGCGCTGCGTGGTGAACTCGTGGCGGCCGAGCGGGCGCGGCTGCGGGTGGAGGAGCATCTGCCTTCCGTCCCCACGACGTTCGTGCGGAACCGCCTCATCGACCAGGTCTACCTGCCGCTGGTCGGCGACAACCTCGCCAAGCAGCTCGGCGCCGCCGGGGCGGCGAAGCGCACCGACAACCACGGGCTGCTCCTGCTCATCTCGCCGCCCGGCTACGGCAAGACGACGCTGGTCGAATACGTGGCGGAACGCCTCGGGCTGCTGCTGGTCCGGGTCGACGGCCCGGCGCTCGGGAACGGGGTCACCTCGCTGGACCCGGCCGAGGCCCCGAACGCGACGGCCCGCCGCGAGGTCGAGAAGGTCAACTTCGCCTTGGAAGCCGGCAACAACGTGCTGCTCTACCTGGACGACATCCAGCACACCTCGCCCGAACTGCTCCAGAAGTTCATCCCGCTGTGCGACGGCCAACGCCGGATCGCGGGCGTGAGGGACGGCCGGTCGCACACGTTCGACCTGCGGGGCAAGCGGTTCGCCGTGGTGATGTCGGGCAATCCGTACACCGAGGCGGGGCGGGTCTTCCGGGTGCCGGACATGCTCGCGAACCGCGCCGACGTGTGGAACCTCGGCGAGATCCTGACGGGCAGCGCGGCCGCGTTCGAGCTGAGCTTCATCGAGAACGCGCTCGCCTCGCACCCGGTCCTCGTCCCGCTGACCGAACGCGGCGGCGCGGACCTGGACTTGCTGCTGGAATGGGCGGCACACCCGGACCGGCCGATCCGCCCCGACCTGCTGGAGCAGGCCCGTGCGCCCGCCGAACTCGACCGCATGCTCGCGGTGTTGCGGCGCCTGCTGCGGCTGCGGGACACGGTGCTGACGGTGAACGCCGCGTACATGGCCTCGGCGGAGCGCACCGACGCGTCGCGCACCGAACCGCCGTTCCGGTTGCAGGGCTCGTACCGCAACATGAACCGCATGGCCGAGCGGGTGTCGCCGACCATGAACGACGCGGAACTTGCCGCGCTGGTCGCCGACCACTACGCCGCGGAGGCGCAGACGCTGGCGGCCGACACCGAGGCGAACCTGCTCAAGCTCGGCGAACTCCTGGGCACGCTCAGCGCGGACGAGCGGGCGCGCTGGACGGCGGTCAAGGCCGCGTACGTCGCTCAGGCGACGACGCGGACCGTCCTGAGCTGAGCGTCGTCGCAGTCCGGGAGGACCATCCCGGCGGCGACCCCGCTGCGGAGGTAGTCGACGACGGCCGCGGAAATGCGCTCGCCGGGCAGGACGGCCGGTATCCCGGGCGGGTACGGCGTGATCATCTCCGCGGCGACCCGCCCGGCCGCCCGGTCCGCGCCGACGTGCTCCGCCTCGGCGAAGAACGCGTCGCGCGGCAGCATCGCGGTCTCCAGGCGCAGGTCGGCGGGACTCGGTACGTCGACGGGCGTCGACCGCGCGGCGAGGCCCTCGGCGTGTCGGGGCAGGTCGCGCAGGGCCCGCAGAAGCACGCTGGCGGTGGCGTCGTTGTCGGCGTACGACAACTGCGCGCTGATCCGCCGGTGGTCGCAGATGTGCAGGTTGAGTCGGTGGTGGTCGCGGAGCCAGTCCCCGGCCGCGTAGCCGGTGACGCCCAGGCCCGAGACGTCGATGACGAGTTGCAGCGGGTCGAGCTCGAACGCCCGTTCAGGACCCAGGAATTCGTCGTGGTGGACGCGCAGTCCGGCGATCTCCCCGATCTCGGTGCGGAGTTTGTCGGCGAGACCGAGCACGGCACCGAGGAGCGTGCGGCCGTCCTCGACCATCTGGCGCCGCCAGCCGTCCATGGCGGCGAAGAGCAGCACGTTCGGGCTGGTCGTGCCGAGCAGGTCGGCGCAGGCCGCGAGGCGGTCGGCGTCGACGCGGTCGCCCTGGAGGTGGAACACCGAGCCCTGCTCCAGACCGCCGCCCATCTTGTGCACGCTGGTCACGCACACGTCGGCGCCCGCGTCCATCGCCCAGGTCGGCAGATCCGGGTGGAACGGCAGGTGCGCGCCCCACGCCTCGTCCACGATGACGGGGAGGCCGCGTTCGTGGCAGACATCCGCAATGCGGGCGAGGTCGGCGCAGGTGCCGTACGGTGTGGGGCTGGTCACCAGCGCGCCCGCCGCGTCCGGGCAGGCGTCGTGGGCGGCGGCGTAGTCCTCCGGGCCGGGCGGGTGCGCGAGGTGCAGGACGGGGTCCCAGTGCGGGTCGATCCAGACCGGCTTGATACCGCTGAGGACCAGGCCGGCGATGACGGACTTGTGCGCGTCGCGGGAGATCAGCAGCTCGTGGTGCGGGCGCGTGACGGCGAGCATCGCGCTCTTGACCGAGAGGCTGCTGCCGCAGGTCGTGAAGAACGTGTGGTCGGCTGCCACCGCATCCGCCATGAGGCCTTCGGCCCGGGCGAGGACGCGGCCGGAGGACGTTCGGTCGTCCAGCCCGGCGACCGCGAGCACATCCGAGGCGAACACCTCCGCGCCCAGCACCTCGCGCACCCGCGGATCCACCCCGCGCCCCTGCTTGTGCCCGGGCGGTGTGAACGGCACATAACCGCGCCGATGGTAGGCCGCCAACGCCTCCAGCACCGGCGCCCGGGAATGGTCAACCCGCCTGCCTGAATCCTGACTCATGCCGCGCGGCTGCCCCCGATCCCCGCGGCCATGCCGCATCGGCCGCAACCGAGCCCTGTGGTGGACTGGCGACCATGACGGAACAAGTGCCGCTCGTGGTGGTCGACGCGGCGAACGTGGTGGGTTCGGTGCCGGACGGTTGGTGGCGGGACCGCTTGGGGGCCGCCCGCCGTCTGCGGGACGCGCTCGTCCAGGACGCCGCGGGGGGCCTGGCGGCAGGTGGCGGCGTCCCCGAATGGGCCGAGTCAGGCCCGCTCGAAGTCGTGCTGGTCGTGGAGGGCAAGGCCCGCGCCCTGACCGGAGTGCCCGGGGTCGAGGTCGTCGGCACGCCCGGCAGCGGGGACGACGAGATCGTGCGGGTCGTCGCCGACGCGCTCCGCGAGACCCCCGGCCGCCACTGCGCGGTGGTGACCGCGGACCGAGAACTCCGAACCCGCATCACCACCCTTGGCGCCACGCCGGTAGGTCCTCGGGCCGTCCACCGCTCCTGACCCGCGGGGTCTGCCCCGCACACGCGTACACCTCACGGCTCCCACGTGCACCTCACGCCTCCCACGCGTGCAGCTCACGGAGCTCACGTGGCTCACTCGTGCACCTCACGGCTCCCACGTGCACCTCACGCCTCCCACGCGTGCACCTCACGGCGAACCGCTGTCGGGCTCACACCCCACTCGGGGACCGGGGTGCGCGGAGCAAACGGTCCGGGGCCGGGTGCGCACTGTTCCGGATGGCCGACCCGACGGCCGCGGACCCGCCGGACCCGCCGGACCCGCTCGCGCGGTGGCGTTCCGGTCCGGTGCCGCTACATCTTCGTCAGGGTGCCGGTGGGGTGGCCGGTGGAGTCTGCCAAGGCGGTGAAGACGACGCTTCCGTCGGGCTGCATTTGCAGGGTGAACCGGCCGCCGTCGGTGCAGACGCCTGGGTTCTGGGAGCCGCCGCTGCCCGGGACGTCTTCCAGGAGGATCGCGTTCGGCTGGACGCCGACCAGGCGTGAGTCGCCCTTGCAGGCGATTCCGGTCACCGTCGTGGTCATCGTGCCGACGACCGCGCCGGAGTCGCCCGGTTTGAGGACGATGGTGACCTCCTGGACCAGGAGCGGCAGGTTCGGGATGGTGATGCCGCCCTTCCAGGTGCCGGCGTACGCGGCCGGGAGCGGCCCCGGCGGGAAGGTGCCGGACGGCGCCGGCGGCGGGGGTTTCGGCTGGTCGGCGTTGTCGCCGAGCGTGGAGACCGGTGTTTCGGAGGCAGTCCGGTCGCCGTCGCCGTCGCCGCGCAGGAGGACGACGGCCGTGACGACGGCCGCGACCACGACCAACGCGGCCGCCAGGTACAGCCAGGCCGGGCGGCGCGCGGTCCGGACGGCGCCCGTCGTAGCCGCGTGAACGGGGCTGTACGAAGGGTTCACGTACGTCGGCGGCGCCGGCGCCCATTCGTTTCGGTCCCGCCCGATCTCCGGAGCAGGCGGCGGTGGCGCGGCCGGGGCCTCGTCCTCCAGTTCCAGCAGGGCCACCGCGCGGCGGCTGACCGCGTTGGCCAGGTCCGGCGGCAGCCACCCCGCCGCGACGAGCGCGGCGGCGTCCCCGTCAGGCAGGACCGCCCGCAGGACCTCGTGCGGCGTTGGCCGGTCCCCGGGTTCCTTGGCGAGGCAGGCGGCCGCGATCGGCCGCAGCGGCGCCGGAACCGTGTCGAGCCGCGGTTCCCGGGTGAGGACGCGGAAGATCAGCGCCTGCAAGTTCCCGTCCCCGAACGGTCCCTCTCCCGTCGCCGCGTAGGCCAGTACCGCGCCCAACGCGAAGACGTCCGTGGCGGGCCCGATGTCGCCGCCCTCGATCTGCTCGGGCGCCATGAACCCGGGCGACCCGACCGACATCCCGGTGCCGGTGAGCGCGCTCGCGTCGGCCGCCCGGGAGATGCCGAAGTCGATGACCCGCGGACCGTCCGGCGAGAGCATGACGTTGGACGGCTTGAGGTCCCGGTGTACGACGCCCGCCCCGTGCACCGCGCCCAGGGCCTCGGCGAGCCCCGCGGTCAGCACCCGCAGCGACGGCTCCGGCAGCGGTCCGCGTTCGGCCACCGCCTCGCCCAGCGACAGGCCGGGGACATAGCCGGTGACAAGCCAGGGGCGCTCGGCCTCGGTGTCCGCGTCGAGCACCGGCGCGGTCCACGCGCCGCCCACCCGCCGCGCGGCGTCGCCGGGACAAAGGGCAGGTCCGGACGATCTCCCCAGGACGGGGCGGGGCACAGAGCGCGTGTGGTGGGCGTATGCGGGGTGCGGGCCTGGCAACCGGGGGTGGGCTCTGATATTGGTGGATCCAGTCAAGCAATTGGAGGCGTACATGCGCGGACTCGTCGGCAAGGTGGCGGCGCTCACCGGGGGTGCCCGGGGCATCGGGGCGGCGACCGCGCTGCGGCTCGGCGAGGAGGGGGTCGCCGTCGCGCTCGGGGATCTCCACGGGGACGAGGCCGAGGCCGTCGCGGCGCGCATCCGCGACAAGGGGGGTCAGGCTCTGGCCGTCCGGATGAACCTGCGCGAGGACGACTCGGTGCAGGAGCTCGTCGAAACCGCCCTGGAGCGGTTCGGCGGCATCGACCTGGTCGTCAACAACGCCGGCGGCAGCCTCGGCGCGGACCGCAACATCGCCGAGAACGACGACCGCATCTGGCACAGCACCTGGGACCTCAACCTGATGGGCACCGTCCGGGTCACCCGCGCCGCCCTCCCCCACCTGCTGTCCCGCGGCGGCGGCGCGATCGTGAACATCGCGTCGGGCTCCGGCACGCTCGCGACCCCCGGGCTGGCGGCGTACGGCACCTCCAAGGCGGCCGTCATCCAACTGACCCGCAACATCACCGCCGCCTACAGCCACCTCGGCGTGCGCTGCAACGCGATCTGCCCCGGCATGATCATGACGCCCGGCGCCACCGCCGCGATGCCGGCGGACGTCGTGGCGCGGATCGCCGAGCGCATCCCGTCCGGGCGTACCGGAGTCCCCGAGGACATCGCCGGTCTGGCGACCTACCTGCTGTCGGACGACGCGGGCTACGTCAACGGGCAGGTGATCCACTGCGACGGCGGCGCCCGCGACATCGGACCGTCCGGCCCCGCGCGCTGACCCCGGGGCGCCCCCGTCCCGTCCCGAAGGCTCCCCGCACACACCGAAAGGAGGCATCTGTGGTCCTGCTCGTCGAAGTACGCGACAAGGTCGCCCTGATGACGCTCAACCGGCACGAGGCGCGCAACGCCCTCTCCCCCGACCTGGCCGCCGCGATCCCCGAGGCCGTCGCCGAGCTCGACGCCCGCGAGGACGTCGCCGCCATCGTCATCACCGGCGCCGACCCCGCGTTCTGCGCCGGATTCGACCTCAAGCGCCTCGCCACCACCGGCACGTCCCGCGCGGAGCGCAACACCTCGGCCGAACCGCCGCCCTACTGGGGCCCGTTCCCGCCGCACACCACGCCCGTCATCGGCGCGGTCAACGGCCCGGCCGTCACCGGCGGCTTCGAACTCGCCCTCGGCTGCGACTTCCTCATCGCGTCCGAACGCGCCCGCTTCGCGGACACCCACGCGCGCGTCGGCCTGATGCCCGGTTGGGGCCTGACCATCCGCCTGCCGCAGTTGATCGGCCCGGCCCGCGCGCTCCAGATGAGCATCACCGGCGAGTTCGTCGACGGGCAGCGCGCCTGCGCCTGGGGCCTGGTGAACGAGGTCGTCCCGCACGACCAACTGCTGCCCCGGGCCCTGGCCGTGGCCGCGCAGATCGCCGACATCCCGTCCGTCTACGTGGCCGAGGTCCGCGACATGTACCGCGAGATGGCGGAACTGGACGGCGACGCCGCCTACGCGCGCGAGCACACCCGCGCCCGCGCCTGGATGGACAACCGCTTCGACCAGGCGCGCCTTGCCGAGGTACGCCAGGGCATCGTCGACCGGGGGCGCACCTTCGTCGCCGCCTCGGACGACGGCGCCGCCACCGACCCACAGCCCCAGGAAGCGTGATGAAGGTCTACACCGGAATGGACCCGCGGATCCCGCTGCGCGACGTGGCCGCCCACGCGCGTCGCGCGGAGGCCGCCGGGTACGACGGGCTCCAGGTCTCGGAGACCGTGCACGACGCGTTCGCGCTCGCCCTGCTGGCGCTGGAGCACACCGAGCGGATCGTGGTGCGCACCTCCGTCGCGCTCGCGTTCGCGCGGTCGCCGATGCTGACCGCGTACACCGCCTGGGACCTCGCGCGCTTCTCGGGCGGGCGCTTCCACCTCGGGCTCGGCACCCAGATCAAGCAGAACATCGAGGACCGGTACGGAATGCCGTGGTCCGAGCCCGCCGCCCGCATGCGCGAGTACGTCGGGGCGGTCCAGGCGGCGTTCGGCACGTTCCGCACCGGCGAGCGGCCGGCATTCCAGGGCGAGCACTACCGGATCACCCGGATGCAGCCGTACTTCAACCCGGGCCCGGACGAGGACACCCCCACCCCGCCGGTCTACCTCGGCGGCGTCAACCGCCGCATGTGCGCGCTCGCGGGCGAGCTGGCCGACGGGTTCGTCACGCACCCGACCAACTCCTCGCCGCGCTACCTGACCGAGATCTGCCTGCCCGGCCTCGCCGAGGGCGGGGGCGCGCGGG
>NZ_JBPKBH010000012.1:28455-50381 GCF_051388915.1 Yinghuangia sp. YIM S09857
CAGGGCCTGGACCTGATCGCCGGGACCCAGGTCATCGCGGGCGCGACGAACACCGAGCTGGACGCCGAACGCGAGCGTCAGCGGCGGCTGTTCGCGTTCCTCTACTCCACGCCCGCGTACCGGCGGACGCTGGAGCTGTACGGCTGGGCCGACATGCAGGACCGCCTCGCCCACATGATCCGCCGCGACCAGTGGGACGACCTGCACGCCGTGGTCACCGACGAGGTGCTGGACACGCTCGTCCCGATGGCGCTGTACGAGGACCTGCCGGACCTGATCCTCGACCGCTGGGGCACGCTCGCACAGGGCGTCACCGTCCCGCTCCCGGCGAACCCGGACCACGACGGGCGCGTCGCGGAGGTCGTCAAGGCGCTCCAGACGGCGGCCTGAACCGGGGCCGGCCGACGACGGTGTGTCGCCGTCCCGTGACCTGCCGGATGTCCGGATCCTGATACCGATCCTGACGTACCGATCGTGCTGAACCGATTCCGATGTACCGATTCCGATGTACCGATTCCGCTGTACCGATCCTGATGTCCCGATCCGATGTCCGGATCTGACAGACAACCGTCATTGCGGCCATGGAGACCGCCCGCGACGATAGGTGCATGCCCAGCACCCACCGCGTCGTCGTCGCGGTCTTCCCGGACGTCGACCTCCTCGACGTCACCGGCCCGGCCGAGGTGTTCGCCCTGGCGAACCGGGAGACCGACGGCCGGACCGGCTACCGGGTGTGCCTGGCGGCGCCCGCGGCCGGGCCGGTCGTCACCTCCGCGGGCGTCCGCGTCCTGCCCGACCTGACATTCGCCGAGGTCGGCGCCGAGGTCGACACCTTGCTCGTGCCCGGCGCGGTGGACATGCTCCCGGGCGGCCCGGTCGCCCGCGTCGACGACGAGATCGTGGACTGGGTCCGGGCCACGGCGCCCCACGCGCGGCGCATCGCGTCGGTGTGCGTCGGCGCGCACGTCCTCGCCGCCGCCGGCCTGCTGGACGGGCGGCGGGCCACCACCCACTGGTCCACCGCGGCGCAACTGGCCGCGGACCACCCCGAGGTGCGGGTGGACGCGGACCCGATCTTCGTACGCTCCGGCCACGTCTGGACCGGCGCCGGCATCAGCACCTGCATGGACCTGGCCCTCGCCCTCGTAGCGGAAGACCACGGCGAGGACCTCGCACTCACGGTGGCCCGGCAGTTGGTGATGTACCTGCGGCGGCAGGGCGGGCAGAGCCAGTTCAGCGTCCCGCTCAGCAGACCCGCCGCGGCCCGCCGGGACATCGACGAGCTGCGCGTGTTCATCACCGAGAACCTGGACGACGACCTCTCGGCCCCCGCGCTCGCCGGACGCATGTGCCTCAGCGAACGGCACTTCGCCCGGGTCTTCCGCCAGGAGACGGGCACCAGTCCCGCGGCGTACGTCGAGGCCGCGCGCGTCGAGGCGGCCCGCCGCCTCCTGGAAGCCACCGACGAGCCGCTGGACCGCGTCGCCGCGGCGACCGGCATGGGCTCGGTGGAGACGCTGCACCGCGCGTTCCGCAAGCAGATCAACACCACCCCGGCGTCGTACCGGCGGCGATTCCGCACGGGGAACTGAGCGCCGCCCGGCCCCTCGTTGCCGAGCATCTCGGCGAGCGCCCCACAGACCACCCCATCCGCGCGCGAACCCGCGACCGCGGCTCCGCCATGCCGTAAATCCATCAGAAAACCAGCGAAAGGCACCTTTCATCCATGAACGCCTCCCCGAACGCCTCCCGGACCCTGCGCGACGTCATCGGCATCGACAACGCCCTCCCCAAGCTCGCCGACGCCACCCTCGTGCTCATCGACTTCCAGAACACCTACCGCTCGGGGGTCATGGCCCTCGAAGGCGCCGAACCGGCCCTGGTCGCCGGGGCGCGCCTGCTCGCCGCGGCCCGGGCGGCGGGCGCACGCGTGGTGCACGTCGTCAACGACGGCGGCCCGGGCACGCCGTACGACATCCGCACCGAGATCGGGGCCGTCTGCGCGGAGGTCGCGCCCATCGACGGCGAGCCGGTGGTGGTCAAGGCGTTCCCCGACTCCTTCCACCGGACCGACCTGGAGCGGACGCTGCGCGACCTGGGTGCCGGGCCCGACCTCGTGCTGGCGGGGTTCATGACGCACATGTGCGTGACGTTCACCGCACAGGGCGCGTTCAACCTGGGCTTCCGGCCCACGGTCGTCGCCGAGGCGACCGCGACCCGCGCGCTGCCGGCGCCCGACGGCAGCGGGAGCGTGGTGCCCGCGGCCGTCCTCCAGACCAGCGCGCTGACGACGATCGCCGACCTGTTCGGCCTGGTCGCCCCGACCGTCGCCGACATCACGGCCTGACGGCGGGCCGGACCTCCGGGCAGCCTCCTACGCCCACCCGACCGCCCTGCGTCGGCTCTCCGCAACGTGAACGCCGACGAACCGAACGAGGACGAGCGCGTCCCGCGGATCACCCGCCCGAAAGGAAACGCGGCGAAGCAGGCTCACCGCGTCGAGGGCCACGCCCTCCCGGGCGAGCACGAACACGAGGGTGAGGAACGCCGCCCGCGCGTTGCCGTCGTCGAACGGGTGGAAGAAGCACACATCGAGGTAGGCACGCGCGGCGCGGGCGGTCAACGACGGCCGCCCGGCGCCGCGTTCGCGGTCAGATGCGCTTGCCGGCCCGCTCTCCGGTGCGTTGTCCGGCCTGCTGTCCGGTCCGATGTCCGATGTGCTCTGCGCGAGGCAGCGGTCCAGGCCGGAGCGCGTCTCTGAGCCGATGCCGTAACGCTCGCGCCCCGACTTGGCGAACGCCGGGAGGGTGCGGAACGGTGGCGGTTGCGCGGTGCCGAGGACGTGTTGCTGCCAGGTGCGCAGGAGTTCGAAGTCGAGCGGTACGCCTGCCCGCGCGTCGGCGCGTACCTGGTCCAGCGCCGCGAGCATGCCCCGGGCGCGGGCCGGGTCCAGGGCGCCGTCGAAGGCACGAACGTCCTCGGCGGCGCCGTCGCACGACGGGACGACCGGCCCCTCGTCGGCGTCGTCCGGTGTCTGCGGCCAGGGCACGGTTTCGCGCAGCGCGAGCCAGCGTGCCAAGTGGTCAGGTGGGGGCTCGGGGGCGGTCTCGGGCTCGGGGGCGGTCTCGGGCCCGGACATGCGTTCCCGTGCCCGAGCAGGCCGTAGGCCGAATTCCGGGCGCAGCATCCCCGCCAGGTCCTCGGCGACGTCCGCGACCACGTCCGGCGCCGGGCCCGTCCAACTCCGGAACCGCCCATCGACTGCGTCCTCCACAAGGTCCTCGGCGACGTCCGCGGGCACTCCCCAGCGGTCGAGGAACCAGGTCAGAACCAGACGGCAGTGTCCGTGCCAGCCGCTGCCGCCGTGCGTGCGGTCGGCGACCTTCATGATCAGGTTGCGGGCAGCGCTCTCCCACAGCACCCGCTCGTCCCGCACCCGGGCGAGGTCCAGCGGGTACGCGTCGAACCGCGCGGCCAGTTCCTCCAGCCACGCGCGCCACTCCTCGACCGCCGCGACGACGGATCCGACCGTCGCCTCGGGTGTCGTGACGGAGTGAGGCGGGCAGCACCAGGCTCCGATCGGCCCGCCGTCGTAGTCGCCTTCGTCGTACGACCAGCGCCAGCCCAACACCCAGCGCCCGTAAGCCCCGACCAGCGCGTGCGACATGGCGTCCGCCCACAGGCCCGCCTCGTGCGTGGCCCTCTCGCGCACCTGCGGATCGGTGGAGCGAGTGTCGCAGTCGGGGACGCGCCGTGCCGGTCCGAGCGCGCGGATCACGCCCGTCGAGGCGGCGCGGTCGAAGGGGTGGCGGGCGGGGTCGACGTCGTCCCAGCGCAGGTCGCGGGGGTTCGTTTCCCAGATCACCGGGTCAGCGTGCCACGCGTTTTCGGGCGGCGTCGGGCGGTGATGCCGGAAGGCGGCCGGGGCGGGGACTGGACGCGGGTGGCGCGGGTCAGTTGGCGGCTTAGCGGCCCTCGATGACGCGCTCGCGCAATTCGACGTACGCCTGGTCCCGCAACGACCGGTGCGCGTCGCCCGTGCTCGGACGGTCGGCGGTGGTACGGGGGCTCACGGGCGTACGCCGGACGTGGCTGCGGCGACGTGGTTGCGGGCGCCGTCGCGGGCCACGATGCGGCCGCCGCGTACCACCATCGCCCGTGCCGGCAGGTCGACGACGATCTGCGGTACGCACTCACCTGCGAGCAGCATGAAGTCGGCGGGCGAGCCGGGGCTGAAGTCGACGGTGGGCAGGCCCAGCAGTTTCGCACCGCCGTGCGCGGCCAGTGCGAGGCAGGCGTCCAGTTCCTCGTCCAGGCGGGCGTCGATGCAGCGGCCGAGGAGGTGGGCGCGGTGCAGCATGTCGGCGTCACCGAACGGGCTCCACGCGTCGCGTACGCCGTCCGAGCCGAGCGCCACGAGGACGCCGCGCTCGGCCAGTTCGCGGAAGGGCAGCACGGTGGCCTCGCCGAGTGCCGCGGTGGTGAGGGCGACGCCCGCGTCCGCCAACCGGCTTGCGATGGCGTCCAGTTCGGCCTCCGGAAGGCCCGCGAGGCAGAAGGCGTGGCTGACGGTGACGCGTCCGGCCAGGCCCAGGGCCCGGGTGCGGGCGCAGATGTCGCGCAGCGGTCCGAGTCCGGGCTCGCCCGTGTCGTGCAGGTGGATGTCGACGGCGGCGCCGTAGCGTTCGGCGAGTCCGAACACCGTGTCGAGTTGGCCCGGACGGTCGCCGTCGAAGCCCGCCGGGTCCAGGCCGCCGACGACGTCGGCCAGGCCGGCGCGTACGGCCTCCTCCAACAGGTCGGCCACCCCTGGCAGCCGCTGGACGCCGTGCTGCGGGAACGCGACGATCTGCACGTCGAGTACGCCGAGCAGCGCCTCGCGTGCCGCGGCGACGCCGTCGAGCGGGTCGAGCCCGAAGGCGGGGGCGACGTCGACGTGCGCGCGTACGGCCCGCGTCCCGCTGACGGCGGCGTGTGACAGGAGGCGCAGCGCCCGTTCGCCGACGGGGGTGCGCTGGGCCTCGTACAGTTCGACGTCGCCGTGGACGTGGTCGGCGAGCGTGGCCGCCGGTCGGCGGCTGTACCAGGGTTCGCCGAACGCCGTCTTGTCCGGGTGGATGTGCGCGTCGACCAGGGTCGGGACCGCGATGCGCCGGCGGCCGTCGACCACTTCGGCGACCGCGCCGTCGGGTACGCGCGCGGCGAACACCCCGTCGACGGCGACCAGATCGGCCGGTTCCCCGGCCATCGGACGGATGTCGCGGTAGACGGTGACGGTGCTCGGGCGGTGCATGGTCGGCCTGCTCTCGGTCTCTGAGGCGTTCCGGACGCTCCAGTTCCGGTATACCAAATCTCGGGTGGGCCGCGGCTCCCGGCCGCCCTCTTCCCCCTCCCGCGAACCGCACCACCCTGCATGGCGTATTGCCGGTAGATCCCGCTTTGGATGCGATTTATCCGATCTTGTCGAAATGGCCTGCCGCAGCGCGCAGGATGGAAGTGATCCGCGAAGGAGGTGATCGAGATGCTCACCGTGCGATCGATAAACGAGGCCGACGAGAGCCGCGACATGCCGCACGGCCATCTCGACGTCGTGAGCCTGGAAGGCATCGACTTCGGCGTGGCGCGCTTCGAACCCGGTTGGCAGTGGTCGCAGGATGTCGGACCGGTGGCCGGGACCGCGAGCTGCCAGTTCCACCACAACGGCTACGTCGCCCAGGGGCGCCTGCACATCCGCATGGACGACGGCCAGGAGAAGGACCTGTCCGCGGGCGACTTCTTCGTCTGTGACCCGGGGCACGACGCGTGGGTGCTGGGTGACGAGACCGCGATCGTGTTCGACTTCGGCGGCAACATGCACGAGTACGCGAAGCCCCGGTAGCGGCGCTCGGCGGGGAGCGGCGCGGAAAAGCGGGGATCGGCCAGGGGAGGAGGCCGGTTCGGTCCCGGCTCGGCACGTACGCGACCTCGACGCGGCCCGGTTCGGCACCTGCTCGGCACGTACTCGGCACCGGGTCGACGCGATCTTCGACGCCGTTGTGGCCTACGGTGCTGTGGTGTCGGTGGCCGCGGCCGGATGCGGGCGCCGTGAGGGGAGGGCGCTGTGACGCACGCGGTCGGAATCGACCTGGGATCGACCGAGGCGGTCGTGGCCGCCGCAAGCGGCGACCGGAACGCCGAGCTGGTCCCGGCCGGGAAGAAGGAACGCACGACACCCGCCTACGTGTCGTTCGACGGACGCAAGGTGCTTCTCGGCAGCGCCGCACGGCGCCAGGCGGGGGTGAACCCGGCAGCAACGTTTCGGCTGCCGCCCGGGCTCGCGGCGGACGCGGGCGGCGGGGGGTTCGGGCCGCCGCCGTACGAACTCGCCCGACACGTGGCGAGCGGCCTCAAGGCGTTCACCGACAAGCGACTGAAGTCGAGACCGCCGCACCCCGCCGTCGTCGCCGTGCCGACGCACGCCGACGAGGCGCAGAGCGCGGTGTACCGCGACGCCGTCCAGGACGCCGGGTTCGAGGTGCGCCGCACACTCGGCGCCGCGCAGGCCGTCGCCACCGCCCACGGCCTGGACCAGGAGCCCCGTGCGCGGATCCTGGTGGTGATCCTGGGCGGGCTGACGCTGGAGGTCAGCGTCCTCGACATCGTCGACGGCCAGGCCAACGTGATCGGCGGCGGCACGCACCCGCTGGGCGGCGACCACTGGACGCAGGCGATCGCCGACCACGTCGGCGGCGCGTTCTGGCAGGCGTACGGCATCGACCTGCGCAACGACCCGCCGTCGTGGCAGCGGGTGTTCGAGGGCGCCGAGGTCGCGAAGGTGCAGCTGTCGACGCGGGACAGCGCGCAGATCAACATCCCGTACATCGTCAACGACCGCCGCGATCCCAAGCACATCGACACCACGGTCACGCGCCCGCAGTTCGAGGCGCTGACCGCGCACCTCGTGGACCAGTGCGTCGGGCACCTGGCCCCCGCTCTTCGGCAGGCGGCGGTCGCGCCCGCGCTGCTCGACCACGTGCTGCTGGTCGGCGGCGGCAGCCAGGTGCCGGCCGTGGCGTACGCCGTGCAGGCGCACCTCGGCCGACCGGTGACGCCCGGGCCGCACCCGCAGGAGGCGGTCGCGCTGGGTGCGGCGCTGTGGGCGTGGTCGCTGCGCTGAGCGCGCGTCGGGCGGAGCCGACGCCCTCGGCGTTTCGCGCCGATGGGCGCGCGGTCTGTGAGGTTTCGCGAACTCGGGGGTAACAAAAGCCGTTTGGCTCCTTCTATGGATCTCGGCGCCCTGCTAGATATGTGACTCCCGTCCCCAAAAGCGGAGGTCGCAAATGCGCCCAGACTCTGCCTTACGCGCGGTGCCGGCCCTGTGGTCCGCCGTCCTCGCGTTCCTCCTCGCGGCCCTCGGGGTCCTGTTCGTCGCGCCGGACGCCCACGCGGCCACCGGCCGCTACGTCGCCCTCGGCGACTCCTACTCGTCCGGGCTCGGAGCCGGGAACTACGACAGTTCCAGCGGGAGTTGCAAGCGCAGCACCCGGTCCTACCCGGCGCTGTGGGCGGCCGCGAACGCCCCGTCGTCGTTCGCGTTCGTGGCCTGCTCCGGCGCCAAGACCGGCGACGTGCTGGCGAACCAGATCAACGCGGTGAACGCGTCGACCGAACTGGTGTCGATCACCATCGGCGGCAACGACGCCGGGTTCGCGGGCATCATGACCACGTGCGTCCTGCAGTCCGAGAGCTCGTGCCTCAACGCGGTCGCGCAGGCGCGGGCGTTCGCCGAGAACCAACTGCCCGCGCTGCTCGACCAGGTGTACGCCGCCATCGAGGCCCGCGCGCCGAACGCGCACGTCGTCGTGCTGGGCTACTCGCGGCTGTACAAGATCGGCGGCGGCTGCTGGTTCGGCATCGGCGACACCAAGCGCAAGGCCCTCAACGGAGCGGCCGACACGCTCAACACGGTGATGGCCAAGCGGGCCGCGAACGCCGGGTTCACCTTCGCGGACATCCGCCCGGCGTTCACCGGGCACGAGATCTGCTCCGGCTCCGAGTGGCTGCACAGCACGACGTGGCCGATCGAGGAGTCGTACCACCCGAACGCGAACGGCCAAAGACTGGGCTACCTGCCGGTACTCAGCGCCGCCGCGTGAGCGAACGAGCGCTGACCGTACGCCGCATTCCGCGCGCCCTGGGACCTTCCCGGGGCGCGTTCTGCGTCCGCGCCGCCGCGCGCTCTGCTCGATAGGGTTAGGCGATGCCCGGGCGCGGCGCGCGGGGCCCGACCGCGTTCCCCTCGAAGGGCTGTGACGACCGTGTACCGCTGGCAGCACCTGGAACTGATAGCCCGTCAGAAAGTGGTCGGCATCATCCGCGCGGCCGATGGCGAGGAAGCCGCCCGCCTGGCGGGCGCGTGCGTTGCCGGGGGCTTGGAGGTGGTGGAGATCTCGCTCACCACCCCCGACGCGCTGGACGCGATACGCGCTACGATCCGCGCGCACCCGAGCGCCCTCGTCGGCGCCGGAACCGTCCTGGACGCCGCCTCCGCCCGAGCGGCGATCCTGGCCGGGGCGCGGTTCCTCGTCTCCCCGTCCCTGCACCCCGAAGTCATCGAATGCGCCCACCGCCACGGCGCGAGCGCGATCCCCGGCGCGTGCACCCCGTCCGAGGCCCTCGCCGCGCTCTCCGCCGGAGCCGACGCCGTCAAGCTCTTCCCCGCGAGCCAGTGGACCCCGTCCACCTTCCGCGACATGCGCGCCGCCCTCCCCCAGATCCCCTTCATCCCCACCGGCAGCATCCGGGCCGCCGAGGCCCCGCACTGGATGGCCGCAGGCGCCGTGGCCATCGGCATGGGAGCCTCCCTCGCCGCCGGAACCCCGGACCAGTCCGCCACCCGCATCCGCAACCTCCTGAAGTCACTGTCGTAGCGGCCCGCGGGGGTGGCGCCGTGCGTGGACGCCGGTGCCGAGTGCCTGCCGTTCGAGGACGGCGCCTTCGACGCGGCGATGGCGTTCAGCACCGTGCACCACTGGCGGGACCCCGTCGCCGGGTTGCGGGAGATGCGGCGCGTGGCGCGGCGGGTCGTGGTGTTCACGCACGACGACAGTGCCAATGGCCGGCGGGATCGGTTTTGGCTGTCGCGCGACTACTTGCCGGAGGTGGCCGGGCTGGTTGAGGGGCGGCCTTCGGTGACCGGCTGGCGGAGGCGGTCGGGGGCGCATTGAGCCGGTGCTTGTGCCGTGGGTCTGCGCCGACGGTTTCTTCGAGGCCTATTGGCGTCGGCCCGCTGCCTATCTGGAAGAGCCGGTGCGCCGTGCGGTCTCGGTGTGCGCCCGGGTCGAGCCGGAGGCCGAGCGGCGGGCGCTGGGGCGTCTTCGCGAGGACCTGGCGTCGGGTCGGTGGCGGAGCGCAACCACGAGCTTGCCGGGTTGGACGCCGCGGAGTTGGGGTTGCGGCTGGTGGTGGCGTGATCAGCGGCGGGCAATGTGGGTTGGTCAGGGTTCGGCGCGGGTCACCAGGCGGGCCAGTTCTACTCGGGAGCGGACGCCGAGGGTGGCGAAGACGTTGCGGAGGTGGTGGTCCACGGTGCGGATGCTCACGGAGAGGTGGGTTGCTATCTCGCGGTTGGTGGCTCCGTCGGCCACCGAGCGGGCGATGCGCAGTTGTTGCGGGGTGAGTTCGCGGAGGTTTCCGGTGGGGTCGGCCGAGGTGGGCGGGGCGCCGGTGGCGCGGAGTTCGGCGGCGGCGTGGGCGGACCAGACGCGGGCGCCGTGCCGGTCGAAGGTGACCTGGGCCTCGCGCAGCAGGTCCCGGGCGCGGGCGGGGCGTCGGGAGCGGCGGAGCCATCGGCCGTACGCGAGGAGGGTGCGGGCGCGCTCGAAGCCGTTGTCGGGCTGGGGGTGGCGGGCGAGGGCGGTGGCGTACGCGGCCTCGACCTCGCCGGGCGGGCGCGCCTCCGCGGCGGCCAACAGGGCTTGGCAGCGGGCGAGTTGGGCAGGCGCCTGAGGGTCGACGGCGAACTCCGCCCAGACGGCGAACTCGGCCAGCGGAAGGCGCGCCGGTTCGGGCGTGCCGGACAGGGCGGCGGCCTCCGCGAAGCACGGCACGGTGAGCATGCGCAGGGCGAAGTGGGCGTGTTCGGCGCCGGGGCGGAGCAGCGGTGCGAGGCGGGCCGCCGCCTCGTTCGGGCGGCCGCGGGCCAGGTCCGCGCGGGCCAGGGCCCAGGAGGTGAGCGTGGTGGCCTGCCGGAGGCCGTGCGCGGCGGCGGTGGCTTCGGCGGCGTCGGCGTGGCCGCGTACGGTCGTCGCGTCGTCGTCGAGGGATGCCACCAGGGCCAGGATGGCGTGGTGATGGGCCATCAGATTGCGTTGACCCGTTTGACATGCGGCGACGGCGCCCTCTTCGGCGTGGGCGCGGGCGCGCAGGTGGTGGCCTGAGCGCAGCTCGGAGTAGGCCAGGTGTTCCAGGATCCGCGGAACGGCCGTGACGGGACCGGCGACGCGGGCCACCGCGAGTGCGCGGCCGTTGAGCCGTCCGGCGGCGGCCAGGTCGCCGACGACCAGGGCTGCGGCGCCGGCGCGGAGCAACTGGTCGATGTCGTCGGCGCGTTCGGCCCGGTTGACGACGCCGCGGAGGAGCGCCGCCCCGGTGACGACCCCGTCGAGGTCGGCTCGCAGGACGGCGCGCATGCCGAGCCCGTACGCGACGGCGTCGCCCGGTCCGGGGCCGGACTCGTCCGCCAGCGGCGCCACGGCGTCGCGGAAGGCTGCGGCGTCGCCGAGCGCCCAGGCCGCCTCCGCCGCGGCGAGGCGGCAACGGGTCGCGCGGTCGGGCGAGTTGGCGGAGAGGAGCCGTGCGGCGAGGAGGAAGGACTGGTGGGCGTCGGCCACGGGGCCGTCGTGGAGGGCGATGAGGCCGTGTACGCGCGCGGCCGTTCCGCGGGCGGTCGGGTCCGCGGGCAGGGCGCGGGCTCGGGCGGTCCAGCGCCGGGCCCAGTCGGCACGGCCGGCCAGGAGCGCGTGTTCGGCCGCTTCGGCGAGGAGGGCGGCGCACGCCGACGGTTCGGGGGCGAGGGCGGCGGCGCGGCGGAGGCCGAGGGCGCGGCGCGCCCCGGTGGCCGCGGTGCCGCGGGCGGCTGCCGCCAACTCACGGGCGAGATCGGGGTTGGGCTCGGTGGTGGCGGACGCCACGTGCAGCAGGTGCGCGAGCCGGTCGCGGTCGGGGTCGAGCAGGGCGGCGAGGAGCCGATGCGCGGCCTGCCGGTCGCGGAGCGGTGCGGCGCCGTAGACGGCAGCGGCGGTACGGGGCGGCTCCAGGACGAGGTGTTCGGCGTCGGCGTGCACGAGGTCGGCCCGTTCGGCGGACTCCAGCACGTCCGGGGCGAGTTCGGCCGCGCGGATGGCGCGCAGGAGGAGGGCCGCGGGCGCGCCGGGTGCGTCGGGGTCGTTGTGGTGGGCCGCCGCGGTCAGCAGGAGCAGCGCCTTGGCGTCGGGGGTCGGATCCTCCGGCACGGGCGGACACACCTCCCGGCGGCGGGCCGAGCGACGACGGACGCCCGATGGCCCCGCGGAGGCCGGTGGCACGGTCGGTACGCGGGACGGGCGTGGCGCGCTCACGTTACCGCCGCGTCAACGCACGTGGAAGGCTGCGGTAGTGCCCTCACGAGCGCCGCAAATTGCCATCCCACCAGGCCAGCCCGCAGATGTTCGCACCCCGCAGGCCGGCAACGCTGTGGGCCCCCACAACAAACGGCGAGCGAACGACGGCCGCAGCGTCGTCGACGCAAAGCGCGCGACGAGAAGCGCGAGAGGGGATGGAGGGGTCGGCTGAGGACTTCGGCGAGGCGGCGTCGGGAGTTGTGCGGGTGGCCGTCGAAGGGTGTTCGCAACCTCCTGTCGTCGACATGCGGCAACGTCGCGGGCCCTTGCTTGCCAACACCCGAAACGATCACGGCCGCCGCCCTGGACGGGGAGGGCGCGATTCCCGGAAGGGGACTGCGACCGGAAGGGTGGACGGCAGGGCGGCTGGGAGGAGTTGGCGGCCGGTGACAGGGAAGCCTCGGCGTCGGGGAAGGGTGCGAGGCCGGGGAGGCCGACGGAAACCGGACGCCGTGCGGGACTGCGTTTGCGCACTCCGTGACGACGGCTGCGCCGTCAGTGTGTTCGCGGTCCGCCCGTTCCACGGTGCCGCGGCGGTGTGCGCTCCCAACGCCCATACCCGGGACGATCACGGCCGCGGGCTCGGTGGCCGTGATCGTCCCGGGTGGACGCGGTAAGGTCGCCGGCTCTCCGGGACTTGTCGTCGTTCACGCGCTCCCGTCCGCTCGCGACCCGTCACATCTCCGCGGCAATGTCGTCCCGAACCTCAGGAGTTGTGGGGGCAGTTGCCGCGATATTCCTCGATGGTCAGGCTCGGGCGCGGCAGGGGGCACAGGAACTGTTCGTAGCGGGTGTCGTTGTCGATGAACCGCTTCAGCCAGGAGATGCTGTACTTCGCGATCGTCGTGTTCGACGTGTTCGGCGTGAAGTGGCTGGCGTTGTTGAGTTCGAGGTACGCCCGGTCCAGCGACGACGGCAGCGACGTGTAGAACGGCTCCGAGTGCGACGACACCGGTGCGATGCTGTCGCCGTCCGCCCCCACGATCAGGGTCGGCGTGCGCACCTCGGGCCAGCTGGTGTCGAGGTTCCAGCCGGTGAGCGGGATGGCCGCCTGGAGCGACGGACGGCTCTTGGCGGCCTCCAGCGTCCCGCCGCCGCCCATCGAGTGGCCCATGACGCCGAGCCTGCTGCTGTCGATCCGGTCCCTGACCGAGCTGCGCTGCGTCAAGTAGTCGAGGGCCGCGAGGAGTTGGCGGCCCCGGCTGGCGGGCTGGTCGAGCGTCGTGTTGGTGTCGATCGTGAAGACGACGAAGCCCTGCGACGCGAGGCGCGGTCCCAGCCACGCGATGGACGACTGGTACGCGGTGAACCCGGGCGAGATCGCCACCGCCCCGAACGTGCCGTCCGCGCGCGACGTCGGGTAGTAGATCGTCCCGCCGCCGAAGCCGGTGACCAGCAGCGACGACACGCTCGTCTCCGAGACCGAATACGGTCCGCGCGACGCCTCGATGCTCGACTCGGTGGGCGCCGGGCCGCGCTCGTACGGGTTGTCGGCGGCCTGCGCCCCGCCGGGGAGTTGGGTCGCGAGGAGGGCCCCGCAGGACAGGAGACCGGCGACGACCGACCTCACGAGGCGGCGTCGCGGACGCGCCGCGCCGTCGTGGTGCCTTTTGCGTTTGAGGTACACGATGATGCGTTCCTCTCACTCGAAGGCGGCGGATCCCGGGCGGGCCCGGCGGTTCGCTGCTCCCGCACGGCCCGGGCTCAAGGTCTGCCCCACCGGGATCCGCCGCCGGTCGGGGGTGACGGGTCCACGCTCCCGGCGCGGCGGNACTCGAAGGCGGCGGATCCCGGGCGGGCCCGGCGGTTCGCTGCTCCCGCACGGCCCGGGCTCAAGGTCTGCCCCACCGGGATCCGCCGCCGGTCGGGGGTGACGGGTCCACGCTCCCGGCGCGGCGGCGCCGCGGCATCGGTGAAATCACCAGTGCCGCGGCGCCGGGCGGGTCGGCCGCGGTTGGGTCCGCGGTCAGGGCGGTCAGGACGGTGCGTGCGGTCAAGGCGGTCAAGGCGGCCCGTGTGGTCAGAGCGGTCCATGCGGTCAGAGCGGTCCGTGCGGTCAGCGGACGGACGCCTCCGCCACGCCGCCGCTCCCGTCCCCGCGCCTGACCGTCGGTGCGGCGGAAAGCAGTTCGCGCGTGTACTCGTGCTGCGGCCGCGCCGTCACGTCCGCCGTGTCGCCGGTCTCGACGATCTCGCCGTGCCGCAGCACCGCGACGCGATGGCTGACGACGCGGATGACCGCGAGGTCGTGGGACACGAACAGGAAGGACACGCCGGTCTGTTCCTGGATCTCGGCGAGGAGCTCCAGGACGGTGCGCTGCGTCGTCAGGTCCAGCGCCGAGACCGGTTCGTCGCAGACCACCAGGCGCGGCCGCAGCGCCAGCGCGCGGGCGATGGCGACGCGCTGGCGCTGTCCGCCGGAGAACTCGCGCGGCAGCCGGTCCGCGGCGTCCGGCGGCAGGTGGACGCGTTCGAGCAGTTGGCCGACCCGGTCCCGGGCCTCGCGGCCGCCGACGCCCTGGCCGTACAGCGGTTCGGCGAGGGTGTCGCCGATGGTCCGCGCCGGGTTCAGCGAGGTGTAGGGGTCCTGGAAGATGACCTGGAGGTGGCGCCCGAGCGCCCGGCGCCGCGCGCGGTCGGCGTGCTCGATGCTCTCTCCGGCGAAGGTGACGGTCCCGGACTGCACGGGGACGAGCCCCAGCACCGCGCGCCCGATGGTGGTCTTCCCCGAGCCGGACTCCCCCACCAGGCCCAGTGTTTCGCCCGGGCGCACGAACAGGGAGACACCTTTGAGGACTTCGTTGCGCGGCGCCCGCCACCCCTTGCCGGGGAAGGAGACCCGCAGGTCGCGGACGTCCAGCAGGTTGTCGGTCATGCGGTGCTCCCGGTGGTGGTTGCGCCCGCCGCGGCGGTGCCGACCGCGCCGGGGCGCCAGGGTGCGCGGGTGGGGGCGTCGTCCAGCACGGCGCCGAGGAGGCGCCGGGTGTACGGGTCGCGCGGGGCGCGCAGCACCTGGGTGACGTCGCCCGCCTCGACGATGCGGCCGTCGTGCATGACCGCCACTCTGTCGCAGATCTCCGCGACGACGCCCAGGTTGTGCGTGACCAGCAGCACGCCGAGCCCGCGTTCGGCCTGCAACCGGCGCAGCAGGCGCAGGACTTCGGCCTGGACGCGGACGTCGAGGGCGGTGGTGGGCTCGTCGGCGATGAGCAGTTCGGGGTCGCAGGAGATCGCCCCGGCGATGAGGACGCGCTGGGCCATGCCCCCGGAGATCTCGTGCGGGTACGCCCGCATGACACGTTCCGGGTCGGGGATTTCGACCTGCCGCAGGAGCCCGACGGCCCGCTCGGCGGCCTGTTCGCGGGAGAGCCCGAGCAAGTGCCGCATGGGCTCGGTGAGTTGGCTTCCGATGGTGAACGACGGGTCGAGGTTGCTCATCGGCTCCTGCGGCACGTAGCCGACGACGCGGCCGCGCAGCGCCCGGTGTTGCCGTTCGGTGAGCCCGGTGATCTCCCGACCCCGGACGACGATGCTGCCGCGCCGCACCGCGCCGCCTTCGGGCAGCAGCCCGAGGACGGCGAACGCGGTCTGCGACTTGCCCGAGCCGGACTCGCCGACCAGGCCGACGATTTCCCCGGCGGCGACGTCGAGGTCCACGGCGTGCACGACCTCGGTGCCGGTGCCGTCGGCAGCGCCGTAGCCGACGGCGAGGCCGCGTACGGACAGGAGTTCGGCACGTTCGGCGGCGACCGCTCCCCCGGCGACCGCGGCGTCGGCGCCACCGTCGGCACCGGAACCGGAACCGGCACCGGCGACCGGAGCCGCGACCGAGAGCCTGCGGCGTCGGCGCCGCCGCACCGCCGGCCCCCCGCGTTCCTCCAAGGCGTCGCGCATCGCCGCCGCGAGCAGCACCAGGGCGCTGGACGTCAGCCCCAGCGCAAGCCCCGGCCACAGCATCAACGCGGGTTCGCGCTGGATGTTCTGGAACGCCTCGTTGAGCATCGCGCCCCACGTGGGCGTGTCGCCGCTGCCGATGCCGAGGAATTCCAGGCCCGCCTGCAAGCCGATGGCGATGCCCGCGACGAGCGCGACCATGATGATGATCGGCCCGCGGACGACCACGAGCACGTGCCGGACGACGATCCGCGTGTCGGACAGGCCGGAGACGCGGGCGGCGTCGACGTACAGTTCGCCGCGCACGTCCGCGACGATGCCGCGGACGAGCCGGAAGAACGCGGGTGCGACGAGGAATCCGAGCACGATCATCAGGACCCACACCGTCGAGCCCAGCACGGCCCGCGAGGCGAGCAGCACGACCATGGCGGGCAGCGCCATGACCAGGTTCGCCGTCCAGTTCGCCGCGGCGTCGAACTTGCCGCCGTAGTAGCCCGCGAACAGCCCCGCGGGGACGCCCAGTGCGAGCGCCACGCCGAGTGAGATCAGCGCGCCGGTCAGGGTGTTGCGTCCTCCGTAGAGGATGCGGGACAGGATGTCGCGGCCCGCCGAGTCGGTGCCGAACGGGTGTCCGTTCCCGGGTCCGGCGAACGCGTCGCGCAGCACCGCGGTGTTCGGATCCTGCGGCGCCAGCAGCGGGGCGAGGAGGATGGCCAGGACGATGACGCCCAGCGCGACGAGCGCCACCAGCCCGAGCGGGTTGCGGACCAGGCGGCGGAACAGGCCGCGCCGTAGGGCCGACACCTTGCCCGGCGGGGCGGCCCCGGGGACCGGCGTCGTGGTTGCGGCGGCCGATCCGCCGTCGGTGGGGAGACCGGCGGTCATGCGGCCCTCGCCTTCGGGTTGAGCCAGCCGATCAGGATGTCGACGAGCAGGTTGATCAGGACCACGCCGACGACGGTGAACATCACGATCGCCATGATCACCGGGATGTCGCCGCGGGTCGTGTAGGTGATCGCCATGCTGCCGATGCCCGGCAGCGCGAAGATCTGCTCGACCAGGACGGCGCCGCCGAGCAGTCCGACGAACTGCATGCCGAGCACCGACAGTCCGGGCGCGGAGGCGTTGCGCAGCACGTGCCGCAGGACGACGCGGTGCGGCGGGAGTCCGCGGGCGCGCAGCGTGCGTACGTAGTCCTGCCGCATGGTGTCCGCGACCGCGCCGCGGACCTGCTGGGACACGCCGGCGATCGCGCCGATGGACAGCGACAGCACCGGCAGCGTGATGGTGGACAGCCAGCCGCTCGGCGATTCGGTGAACGGGGTGTAGCCGATGGCCGGGAACCAGTTCATCTGCACGGCGAACACCTGGACCATGACGAGCGTGACGAGGAACCCGGGCAGGGCGTGGCCGAGGACGCCGACGATCTGCACGACGCGGTCCACGGCCCCGCCGCGCCGCAGGCCCGCCCACACCCCGAGCAGGAACGACACCACGGTGGTGACGACCGCGACGCCGAGGACCAGGCTGAAGGTGACCGGGAGCCGGTTGCTCAGGGCCTGGTAGACGTCCTCGCTGGTGAACCACGAGGTCCCGAGGTCGCCGCGCAGCGCGTGGCCGAGCCAGTCGCCGTACTGCACGACGACGGGCCGGTCGAGGCCGAGTTCGGCGTTCTTTGCGTCGACCGCCTCCTGGGTGGCGGCGGCGCCGAGGAGCTCGCGTCCGACGTTGGCGCCGGGGATGGACAGCAGCATGAAGGACAGCAGCGAGATCAGGAACAGGAGGACGACTCCCGAGACGATCCGGCCGGCGATGAAGCGGGGCATGGGCGGGTCTCCCGGCCGGGCTCTACTTGGCCGGCTTGTAGTTGTAGATCGACGGCACGGCCATGCCGTCCTGCGGGGTGACGACCACCGAGCCGTCCGTGACGTGCAGGTAGCTCATGCGGTAGAAGGGCACGAACCAGGCGTTCTCCACAAGGTGTTGGTTGAGGGCCTGGGCGGCGGCCTTCTCCGCGTCACCGGTCTCGGTCTTGAGCTTGCCCATCAGTTCCTGGATGGTGGGGTCGGTGGTGCCGAAGATGTTGAACGGGCCGGGCGAGACCCAGTCGTTGGCGATGACCCAGTTCTGGGACGACTGGCCCAGGTTCATGACCATGCCCGGGAACTCGCGGCCGCGGATGATGCGGTCGATGGCCTTGGCGGGTTCCACCTGCTCCCACTCCAGGTTGATGCCGACGGCCTTCAGGTCGGTCTGGAGCGAGGACGCCAGCGCGTCGTTGACGATCGTGGCGACGCGCGGGAGCTTCAGGGTGAAGCCGTTGCCGTAACCGGCTTCGGCGAGCAGCGCCTTGGCCTTGGCGGGGTCGTGCGCGTAGTAGTTGTCGAGCTCGGGCTTGTAGCCGCTGCTCGTCGGGCCGAAGACCTGGCTGGTGGCGGTGCCGCGGCCCTGGCGGAGCTGCGCGAGCATCGTGGCGCGGTCGAGGGCGTGGTTGACGGCCTGCCGGACGCGCGGGTCCTTCAGCTCGGGCGTGACCTTGCCGTCGCGGTCGAACAGCAGGATGCCCTGGAAGTCGATCTCCTGCTTCACCGTCTTGACGCGGCTGTCGGACTCGATGCCGATCTGCTGGTCGGCGAGTTGCAGCAGGGCGGCGTCGATCTGGCCGGTCTTGACGCCGTTGACGATCGCGGTCTCGTTGTCGAAGACGTTGATCGTCACCGACTTGTAGGGCAGCGCCGTGCCCCAGTAGTCGGCCTTGCGTTCGTAGGCCCACTTGGTGCCGATGACGGTCTTGCCCTTGTCGAGGTTGTACGGGCCGGTTCCGTCGGGCGCCGCCTTCAGGCCGTCCTGCTGCGCGAAGCGGGCCGGATTGGCCATCAGACCCGCGGCGTCGCTCAGGTAGAAGAGCATTGCCGGGTTGGGTTGCTTGAGGGTGAGGTCGACGTGCGTGCCGTCGACGACGTCGACCGCGTCGAGGTCGGTGAGCCACCGCGTGTTGCTGCCCTGCGTCGTCTTGAACCGGTCCAGGTTCGCCTTCACCGTGTTGGCGTCGAACGGCGTGCCGTCGGCGAACTTGACGCCCTCGCGCAGAGTCAGGCTGAGCCGGGTGCGGGCGGGGTCGAGCGTCCACTCCGTGGCGAGCATCGGGCTGAAGGTGCCGTCCGGCTCGCGCTTGAGCAGCGTGTCGTAGACCGTCTGGAAGAAGGGCAGCGAGCTGCCGATCGCGGTGGTGGGGTCGAAGCTCTGCGGCACGGTGAGGGTGGCGATGTTCAGGCTGTCGGTGTTCGCCTCCCGACCGGAGTCCGCGCCTCCGGCGCACGCCGTCAGGGCGAGCGCGGCGACCGCGCCGACTGCCAGACGGCTCTTCCAGGCGGCAATTCTCATGGTGTGCTCCGGCGGGGAGGGGGACGGGGTCCCTGGTGAATGGGCCCTGGACGCTGTGGACCTGACGCTGTGGACCTGACGCTGTGGACCTACTGCTGTGGACCTACTGCTGTCGGCCGGTACGGACGGGCGACGGGCGACCGGGAGGCGGATGGCGTCGACGGGAGCGGCGGGCCCGGTAGGGCGGCCAAAACAGTAAGTCGTTCGGTTTCTGAGAGTCAATGCCCGGACACGAGTCTTGACCAAAAAAACCGATCACTTTATGGTTTTCGCATACCGAGCAGTAGGTTAGCCCCTTGCGGCCGTACCGCGGCCCGTACTGCCGCCCGTCCCGCCGCCCTGACCGCGCAGCGGCCGCGCGCCGCCGCGAACCCGCAGCTCAACCGCACGGATGCATCGGAGCCGACGTTGCCCCATCCCGACCTGCCCCCGGCCGACTCCCCGACGGCCGACTCGCCTGCGGCCGCCGCACTTTCGGCCGAGTCGCCTTCGGCCGACCCGACGGCGGCCGACCCGACGGCGGCCGAACTGACGCTTGCCGAGAAGGCCTCGCTGACCAGCGGCCTCGGCCAGATGACCACCAAGGCGATCGCCCACGCGGGGATCCCCTCGGTCACCATGTCCGACGGCCCGCACGGGCTGCGCCTGCAAGGCGACGACCCGGAGAACGGCCAACTCGCCCTGCGTGCCGTGGCGCCGGCCACCTGCTTCCCGCCCGCGGTGGCCCTGGGCAGCAGTTGGGACGTCGGCCTCGCGCACCGCGTGGCCGGGGCCATCGCGGCCGAGGCCGCGGCGCACGGCATCGGCGTCGTCCTCGGCCCGGGTGTGAACCTCAAGCGCTCACCGCTGTGCGGGCGCAACTTCGAGTACTTCTCCGAGGACCCGGTCGTCTCCGCGGAACTCGGCGGGGCGATGGTGCGCGGCCTCCAGGACGCCGGGGTCGGCGCGACGCTCAAGCACTATGCGGCGAACAACCAGGAGACCGACCGGATGCGGGTCAGCGCCGACATCGACGAGCGCCCGCTGCGCGAGATCTACCTGCGGGCGTTCGAGCGCATCGTGCGGCGCGACCGGCCGTGGGCCGTGATGTGCGCGTACAACGGCGTCAACGGGGTCCCGCTGTCGGAGAACACCCGGCTGCTGACCGACGTTTTGCGCGGCGAGTGGGGCTTCGACGGGCTGGTCATGTCCGACTGGGGCGCGGTGCGCAACCGGGTCGCGGCCCTCCGCGCCGGGCTCGACCTGGAGATGCCGCCGACCGCCGGACGCACCGACCGCGAGGTGGAGGCCGCGGTCGACGGCGGCGAACTCGACGCGGAGGTCCTGAACCGCTCGGTGGCCCGCCTGATCGCGTTCGCCCGGCGGTCGGCGCGTCCGGCCTCCGGCGACGCCGATGCCCTGCACGCACGCCACCACCGCCTGGCCGGGGAGGCCGCCGACAACTGCGTCGTGCTGCTCAAGAACGACGGCGCCCTGCTCCCCCTCGACCCGGCCGCCGGCACGGTCGCCGTGATCGGCGAACTCGCCCGCACCCCGCGCTACCAGGGCGGCGGCAGCTCCCAGGTCAACGCCACGCGGGTCGACGTCCCGCTCGACTGCCTGCGCGGCCTCGCCGACGGGGCCGTCGTGGAGTTCGCCCCCGGGTACGCCCTGCCGGACGGCCCCGACCCCGAGGCGGACCCGGCGGCCCTCGCCGAGGACGCCGTACGCCTGGCCGCGGGCAGCGACACAGTCGTGCTCTTCCTCGGACTGCCGCGTCAGGACGAGTCGGAGGGCTACGACCGCGACCACATCGACCTGCCCGAAGCGCAGGTCGCGCTGCTGCGGCGCGTCGTCGCGGCCAACCCCCGCGTCGCGGTCGTGCTGTCGAACGGCGGCGTGGTGCGCACCGCGCCCTGGGACCACGACGTCCCCGCGCTGGTGGAGGGCTGGCTGCTCGGGCAGGCGGGCGGCGGGGCGCTGGCCCGGGTGCTGTTCGGAGCGGTCAACCCGTCCGGCAAGCTCGCCGAGACGGTACCGGTACGCCTCGAAGACGGTCCGAGCTTCCTCTCCTTCCCCGGCGCCAAGGGGCACGTGCGGTACGGGGAGGGCGTCTTCGTCGGGTATCGCGGGTACGACGCCGCCCGGCGCGACGTGGGCTACCCGTTCGGGCACGGCCTGTCGTACACGACCTTCGCCTACCGGGACCTGGTCGTGGACACGACCCCCGAGGGGTTCGCCGTGCACGTGACGGTGGCCAACACGGGCGGACGGGCCGGGCGGGAGGTCGTGCAGATCTACACCGCGCCGCCCGCCGCATCGCGCGTCGAACGGGCGGTGCGCGAGCTGCGGGGCTTCGCGTCCGTGACCCTCGGCGCCGGGGAGAGCCGCACCGTGACGGTGGAGTTCGCGCGGGCGGACCTGGCGTACCACAGCGTCCGGGACGACGGGTGGCGTGTGGAGGGCGGCACGTACCGCTTCGAAGCCGCGGCGTCGTCGCGGGACGTGCGGGTCGCGGTGGACGTCGAGGTCGCGGGCGACGCACCGCGGGCACGGCTGACCGCGCGCCACACGCTGGGCGAGTGGCTGGACCACCCGGTGGGCGGCCCGCTGCTGATGGCCCGCCTGGCCGCGCTGTCCGGGGACCGTCCGTCGCCGCTCGCGGACAACCCGATGCTGCTGCGCGCGGCGGTCGGCGTCCCGGTGGAGGTGATCGCGGACTTCGCACAGGGATTGATCTCGCAGGAGGCGCTGCGGGAACTGGAGGCGGAGGTGGCGGCGGGGGTGGAGCCGGGGGCGGGCGCCGCAGGCAACGCGGCGTCAGGCAACGTCGGCGGCGCCTGACGGGCCGCTCACCGTCCCGGTGAAGGAGCTGGGAAGGACGCGGACGGCAAGGCGACGCGCGTGCACGCACCCGGCGGGAATGTGAAGACACTCCCTCCCGGCGGGAATGTGAAGACACTCCCTGGCCCGCGAGCGCGAAGGGGTGCGCGGGCACCGTCGGGGAAAACACCGAAGCGGGGGGGGGGG
>NZ_JBPKBH010000012.1:50509-53625 GCF_051388915.1 Yinghuangia sp. YIM S09857
GGATCCTTGCCGGATCCCGCCGCTTCCCCGTGCCGTGCGTGCGGCATGGTGCGCGCCGCCCGACCGTCAGCCCTCCACCGGGGAGTCCAGCAGGGCCAACACGTCCTTGAGCGGCTGCTCCATGTCGATCGACCGGTCGTTGAGCCACTGCAACTGGATGCCGTCGACCACCGCCAGCAGCAGCGTCGCCAGGCGGTCCGCCGGAACCGGGACGGTCATGCGCCCGGCCGCGGCGCTCTCGCCGATCATGTCGGCGATGCGCGCCCGCAGGTCCGGGTAGCGCTCGGCGAAGAAGGCATGTGCCGGGTGCGCCGGGTCGCTTCCGGCCGCCGCCATCGACACGAACAGCTCGACAAGGCCCGGGGTTTGGGCGCCCTCGCGGATGCGCGCGAGATGCCGCTCCACCCCCTCGGCGGCCTCCCAGCGCTCGCGCCCCGCCTCGTCGCGGGCCCGGAGGACCTGCACCAGCAGGTCCTCCTTGGAGGCGAAGTAGTGCATGAGGCCCGGCAGGCTGAGGTTGCAGCGGGCCGCGACCTTGCGCAGCGACGTACCGCGGTACCCCTCCTCCGCGAACGTCTCCAGCGCCACCTGGAGGATCTCGCGCCGCTTCGCCTCGCCCTTCTCATAGGGGCCGCGTTTCGCCATGGCAGCCACCCTAGTGCGCGGTCGGCGCCGTGGCCGGGCGCAGCTCGCGGGCCAGCGCGCCGAGCCAGCGGGCGGACGGCTTGGCCGTCCGCGCGAACGTGTCGCGGTCCACGGCGATGAGCCCGAACGTGGGCGTGTAGGAACCCCACTCGTAGTTGTCGACGGCGCTCCAGTGCAGGTATCCGCGCACGTCGATCCCGTCGCGCATCGTCTCCGCGAGCGCCTCCAGCGCCCCCGTGGTGTACGCGACGCGCCGCTCGTCGTCGGCGGTCGCGATGCCGTTCTCGGTGACGAGGATCGGCACGTCGGGGCCGACGACCGAGGCGGTGTGGCGCACCGCGTGGCCGACCGCCTCCGGGTAGAACTCCCATCCGGTGATGGTACGTTCAGCCTCGTCGGGGACCGGGAGCGGACCGTCCGGGCCGATCCGCGTACGGGTGTACGACTGCACGCCGACCCAGTCGTCACCGCGGGCGGCGTCCAGGAACACGTCCTCGCGCGGCCACGCGTGTGCCGTCGCGACCGCCTCGGCGCCCGGCTCGGGCTGGTAGACCTGGTTCGCGACCGTCCAGCCGACCCGCAGCCCGGGGTCCGCCGCCTTGAGCACGGCGGTCGCGGAGCGGTGCGCGCGGATCAGGGCCTCGGTGACCGCGGCGTCCGGCACCACGGTCGCCGCCGTCGCCGCGACCCCCTCGCGCCCGCCGTCGAGCCGGTCGGCGTCGAGCCGGTCGGCGGCCGGGCCGTCGCCGCCGACGAGACCTCGCACGATCGTGGCCATCAGCGCGATCATGTTGGGCTCGTTGATGGTCGCGACGTACTCCACGCGCCCGTCGAGGATGTCGAGCGCGGTCTCCGCGTAGCGGGCGAACAGCTCGGCGGAGTCCGGCGCTAGCCACCCGCCGCGCGCGGTGAACCAGTGCGGCGAGGTGAAGTGATGCAGCGTCACCACCGGGGTGAGTCCGCGTTCGCGGGCACCGCGGACCATCGCCCGGTAGTGCTCGACCGCGGCCCGGGACACGCGCCCCTGCTCGGGCTCGACGCGCGCCCACTCGATGCCGAACCGATAGGAGTTGAAGCCGAGTTCGGCGAGCAGGTCCATGTCCTGCGGCCAGCGGTGGAAGCTGTCCACCGCGTCCCCGCTCGGCGCCTCGAGGAAGCCGCCGCCCCCGGCGGTGCGCTCCAGTCCCCACCAGTCGCTGGAGGTGTTGTTGCCCTCGGTCTGGTGCGCGGAGGTGGAGGCGCCGAACAGGAAACCCGGTCTGGCGTGGAACTCCGCGGGCAACACCTGCGGGTGGTCGGGGGACGCGGCCATACGCGGGCTCCTTGCACGAGAGAGGCGGCTGATTCCGGCCGCCTCACAAAACGTTCATTGATCGGTTTTCATGTAGCCTACCTGCCTCGCCACCCGGCGGGAAACGCCCCGGATGGAGGAATCCGTGAACGCTCTGATCCCCCGCCCCACCGGTGCCGCCGCGCCGGCCGCCTCCGCCGGACCGGCCCCGCGCGGTGCCGCCTGGCACGTCACCTCCCCGCGACCCGAGCTGGACGCGGTGGTACGTGTCGTACGCGAACTGCTCGCCCCGCACGCGCGCGTCGCGGAGACCGCGGACGGCGTGGGCACGTCGGGCGCGGCGGGCAAGTCGGGTGAGTCGGGTGCGGTGGGCGCGTCGGACGCATCAGGCGCGTCGGATGCGGCGAACCCGCACGGCGTACTGACGCTGGAGCTGTCGTACGGAGAGGACGTCCCGACCGCGCGGCCGGTGGGCGTCACCGTCGGCGCGGGTGACGAGGCACACGCGGTCGTGGTCGGCGCGGACGGCATCGTCTGCCGGGGCCGTACCCCCGAAGGGGTCTTCCGCGCGGCGATGAGCGCCGTCCAGATGATCGCCACCGGCTCGGTCGCGGACCGGGACTTCACCGACGCGCCGCGCTACTCCTGGCGCGGGGTCATGGTCGACCCGGCGCGCTCGTTCATCGGCCTGGACGAACTGCGCCGCCTCGTGGACCTGGCGGCCCTCTACAAGCTCAACGTGCTGCACGTGCACCTGACCGACAACGAGGGCTGGCGGCTGGAGATCCCCGGCATGCCGGAGCTCACCGCCGACGGCCCGCACTACACGGCCGAGGAGTACCGCGCGCTCCAGGAGTACGCAGCGGCCCGGTTCGTCACGGTGATCCCCGAGATCGACCTGCCCGGACACTGCGCGGCGCTGCGCGCGGCCCGCCCCGGCCTGCCGCCCGCGCCCACTCCGCCGGAGGCCGCGGCGGTGCTCGAACGCCTCGGCGCCATCGCGAACTTCACCGCGCCCCTGGACCTCGACGACGCCGCCACCGCCGACCTCGTGAGGCGGATCTTCGCCCAGGTGTGCGCGTTGACCACGGGCCCGTTCGTGCACATCGGGGCGGACGAGGCCGCGGGCATGACGCACGAGAGCTACGTCTCGGCGGTACGGCACCTCCGCGACGCCGTG
>NZ_JBPKBH010000012.1:53746-78130 GCF_051388915.1 Yinghuangia sp. YIM S09857
CCGTGCGCGCGCACGGCAAGCAGCCGGTCGGCTGGCAGGAGAGCTCCCGCGCCGGGATCGCCGCCGAGGACATCGGGCAGTTCTGGATCACCCCGGAGATGATGTTCCCGCCCGGCGCCGAGACCTCCCCGCTGGGACCGGAACTGCACGCCGCCGTCACGGCGTTCTTCGCGCCGACCGCGGACGACCTGGACCGCATCGTCGCGGGCGGCGGGCGCGTTGTGCTGTCGCCGCAGTCGCACGTCTACCTCGACCGGCCGCACGACCCGGCGCTGACGGCGGCGGAGCAGGCGGAGACGGTCGCCCGGCTGGGCATGCCGGTGTACGAGGCGCGCGGCGTCCGGACCATGGCCGACTGGAACCCGGCGGACCACGGCGTCCCCGAGGCGCAGGTCGCGGGTATCGAGGCCGCGCTGTGGGCCGAGTCGATCACCTGCTTCGACGACCTGACCACGCTGCTGCTCCCCCGCCTCCCCGCCGTCGCCGAGACCGCATGGTCCGGCGGCCCCGCGGAGTGGTCGGACTACAGCGCCCGCCTGGCCCGCCACGCCGAACTGTGGGAGCAGCGGGGCCTGGCGTATCTCAAGACGACGGAGATCGACTGGGAGAAGCGGTAGTCGTCGACCTACAACGGACTCCTCCAGCCGCCCGGCAGCAGGGGGGCTCCGGGCGGACGGCGGACGGCGGACGGCGGACGGCGGACGGCGGACGGCGGACGGCGGACGGCGGACGGCGGACGGCGGACGGCGGACGGCGGACGGCGGACGGCGGACGGCGGACGGCGGACGGCGGACGGCGGACGGCGGACGGCGGACGGCGGACGGCGGACGGCGGACGGCGGACGGCGGACGGCGGACGGCGGACGGCGGACGGCGGACGGCGGACGGCGGACGGCGGACGGCGGACGGCGGACGGCGGACGGCGGACGGCGGACGGCGGACGGCGGACGGCGGACGGCGGACGGCGGACGGCGGACGGCGGACGGCGGACGGCGGACGGCGGACGGCGGACGGCGGACGGCGGACGGCGGACGGCGGACGGCGGACGGCGGACGGCGGACGGCGGACGGCGGACGGCGGACGGCGGACGGCGGACGGCGGACGGCGGACGGCGGACGGCGGACGGCGGACGGCGGACGGCGGACGGCGGACGGCGGACGGCGGACGGCGGACGGCGGACGGCGGACGGCGGACGGCGGACGGCGGACGGCGGACGGCGGACGGCGGACGGCGGACGGCGGACGGCGGACGGCGGACGGCGGACGGCGGACGGCGGACGGCGGACGGCGGACGGCGGACGGCGGACGGCGGACGGCGGACGGCGGACGGCGGACGGCGGACGGCGGACGGCGGACGGCGGACGGCGGACGGCGGACGGCGGACGGCGGACGGCGGACGGCGGACGGCGGACGGCGGACGGCGGACGGCGGACGGCGGACGGCGGACGGCGGACGGCGGACGGCGGACGGCGGACGGCGGACGGCGGACGGCGGACGGCGGACGGCGGACGGCGGACGGCGGACGGCGGACGGCGGACGGCGGACGGCGGACGGCGGACGGCGGACGGCGGACCGTACTGCGCGAATCCGAACCGCGCCAACCCGTACTGCGCGAACCTGCATCGCGCGAACCCGTACTGCGTGAACCTGCATCGCGCGAACCCGTACTGCGTGAACCGGAAGCGAACCCGAACCGCGCCAACCCGTACTGCGTGAACCGGAACCGCGCGAACCTGAACCGCGCCAACCCGAACCGTCCATTTCTCCGGTGCTCAGACCGCCGTCACCACACCCAGCGCCAGGCGGTGGGCTCGCTCCAGCTCTCCCGGGTCGCCGAACAACTGGTACCTCGTGGTGGCGGCGCGCAGGTATGCGTCGATGCGGAAGGCGTCCTCGGCGGGGTCCGCGCTGACCGCATTCGTCAGCTCGGCTTCCAGCAGCCGCAGCCAGTCGCCGGCGAGTGCGCGCACGGCGTCGGCCACCGGCCCCTCGCGGTGCCCGTACTCCACCGAGGTCGTGGTGATGAAGCACCCGCCGGGAAAGACCCCGGCACGCAGGTAGGCGACCCAGTTGTCGAGCAGCGCGCGGAGCCGGGGCGTGCCCGAGGGGGCGTCCAGGCTCGGATCGATCACGTGCCGCACGTACAGCTTCCGGGCCTCGGCCACGGCGGCGAGCTGGATCGCCTCGCGGTTGGCGAAGACCGTCAGGATTCCGCTCTTGCTGTGCCCGGTGCGGGTCGCGAGCGTGCCGACGGTGATGGTGTCCAGACCGTGGACGGTCGCGGTCATCGCGGCTTCGCGGGCGACATCGCGGCGGGTCCGATCGCCGCGGGCTCGGCGGCCGTCCGAACCGGGTGCGGGGGCAGGGTCGTTCGTCACGGCCTCATTGTATGCGACCGATCGGACGTGTACCGTCAACATTGACGACCGATCGATCGCATACCTGGGAGTGCCCTGGTGGACGCCGACGCAGCACGACGTGAGGCCCGGAAACCGGGATACGAGCACGTGTTGGACGCCTTCACGCGCCGCACGTTCGCCCTGCCCGACGCCGCCCCGCCGGACGACGCGGACTCCGACGGCCGGGCCCCCGAGGGCGCGACCCGACTCGAAGAGAAAACCGTCTACGTCGCCGGCACCGGTCCCGCGGTGGTCGTGATGCCCGAGATACCCGGCATCAGCCCGGACGTCGTGCGCTTCGCCGCATGGGTGCGCGACGCGGGCTTCACCGTCTACCTGCCCTCGCTCTTCGGCGTCGACGGCGCCTACCCGACCACCGAGCACGGCAACGCGGTGCTCCGGCGGGCGTGCGTGAGCCGGGAGTTCCGGGTGCTCGCCGGGAGCGGCACCAGCCCGGTCGTCACCTGGCTGCGAGCCCTGGCCCGCACCGCCCACGAGGAGTGCGGCGGCCGGGGCGTCGGCGCGGTCGGCATGTGCTTCACCGGCAACTTCGCCCTGACGATGACCCTGGAACCGGCCGTCGTCGCCCCCGTGCTCGGCCAACCGTCACTGCCCTTCGACGACCCGGCCGCACTTGAGCTGTCCCCTGAGGACGCCGACGCCATCCGGCAGCGGTTCGAGCAGGACGGCATCACCGCGCTCGGCTACCGCTTCGACAACGACAAGTGGTGCACCGGGCAGCGTTTCGCCGCGTACGCCCAACTGCTCGGTGACCGGTTCGACGGCCGTGTGCTGCCGGGCGAATGCGCCAACCCGTCGCCGCCGTCGTTCTTCGCCGAGACAGGCGTCACCCCGCACAGCGTGGTGACCGCGCACCTCGTCGACGAGGAGGGTCATCCGACCGTGCGGGCCCGCGACGAAATCCTCGCCTTTCTCCGGGCCCGCCTCCACACGGTCTGACCGCGCGGCGACGCCGCACAGCACGGCGGCCGCGGTGTCCGGCAGAGTGTGCCGGGCACCGCGGCCGCCGCGGACCGAGCGTGTCAGACTCGGATTCAGCCTTGGGTTCAACCCTGGGTTCAGCCTTGGATTCAGCCGTTGTCTCAGCCGTTGATCGGAGCCGTCAGCCCCGGCTCGCCGCCCTCGAAATTGCCGCCCGCGTAGATCGCGAAGAACGACACCACGGCCAGCACCAGGATCAGCACGGTCAGCGTCACGAACGCCGCGGGCCTGATCGTGCTTTCGACGGGCTCGGCACGCGTGTAAGTAGCCCGCTCGACCGCGTGGCCCGTCTCGGCGGTCCCGACCTCCGCGGTGGATTCGGTCCCCTGGCTCAGTGTCGTCATGTGCCCTCGCCTCTCTTGTCCATCCCGAATGGATCTACCACCTCGGCGGGGGCGGCGTCCAGCAAGCGGCCCCGGGCGGGTGGCACACGACACACCGCCGAGCCCGGCTCCGGCGGCTCAGGACACGAGCGGAGCGTCCTCGGTCTCGGCGAGCTTCACCGTGCACAGGCCGCCGCGCTCGGTCTGCACCTCGGTGACCTTCAACTGCGTTCCGGGCAGCAGGATGTACTCCTCCTCGTCGGTGAACGCCGAGAAGCTGCGGATGCCGACCGCGCGGGCGGGCTGCACCTCGAACAGCGTGCGCTTGCCGCGGCTGCCGAGGAACGCCCGGGCCACGCCGAGCTTCGACGTACAGGACGACACGCCCCACCACGTGACGGTGCGTCCGAGCGGGTACTGCGCGCGCAGGTCCAGCGACACGCCGCGCCACAGCGGCTCGGTGCGGGTCGGGAGCGCCGCGACCGCATCGAACAGCAGCCGCAGATAAGGGAGGTACGGCACGACCCGGGCGCGGTCGGGCGAGCGCAGGATCGCGTTGATCTCGCGGTAGAACGCCGACTCGCAGGTATAGAGGTACAGGGCCGCGATGGCGTCGACCGACAGGCCGCCGTCGACTGCCGCCCCCACCCGCTTCTCGCCGAACTCGTGGGACCGCTCGACGTGCCGGTCGAGGCCCGGCAGCAGCTCGGCGACCGGCGTCACCGCGTCGCGGAAGTCCATGGGCGGGGTGTCGAACACACCGGTGATCGCCGGAAGGACAAGGCCCTCGTCCTTTACTCCGGCGAGGCGTTCCAGGTAGAGCTGGTGCAGTTCCATGGTCGAGGCGATGAACGCGCCCATGCGCCGGGCCGTGTCGTCACCGCCGTCGCCCGGCTCCCCCGAGGCCGCGTTCCAGCCGAGGCGGGGGAGCCAGTCGACGGGCTCCGCGCCGACCTCCGCAAGGGCGTCGTTGACCATGGCGAAGTGGTCGCCGTCGCAGAAGATGTCTCCCTGCGCCGCCGGGTTGGCGTGGTCGATGTGCCGCACCTCGACGCCGGGGTACTTCTTCTGGAGTTCGAGGACGATCTTCTTCAGGTTGCGGGCGTGCGCCCCCCACCAGGCGAAGACGACGCCGCGGTCCTCCTCGTCGGCGTCCTCCTTGGACTTCAGGATCTCCTCGACGATGCGTTCAACCACCGGGCGCCAGAAAGCGGTGTGCCGGTCGGCGCCGCGGGCCGCGTTGCCGTCCGCGGTGAGCGCGGCGTTCAGCAGCAGGACGCCCTGCGTCAGCATCGACTGGAACCATTCCGGCGGCTGGACCGTCTCCTCTTTTGCGAGGAGTGCGCGGATGTCGGCTATCGGGGTCTTCTTGGGAATTCCGTACTTCCACATCGCCGCCGCCTTGATGATGCAGCGGATACTGACGACGCGGCCGAACTGGCTGTCCTTCCAATTGTGGAAGGCATTGTCGAACATCGCGATTCCGGTGGCGCTCTCCGGGCGCGGGTACGGATTCTGCCCGAATACCACCACCTTCCACTTGTGCGGCGGATTCGGCTTGAGCGCCTGGAAGGTCAATTCGCGCACCGGAACGACCTCGGGGCTGCGCCCGGGACCGATGTACGCGGCCGCGTCCCGCTGCGCCTCGACGACCGGCTTCAGCAGCGGCAGCCACGGTTCGCCGCCGCCCTTGAACAGTTCGGCGAGGGCCAGCGGGTCGTTCTCGTCGGGCGTGGCGGGGGCGTTCTCGTCGCTCATCGCGGGGTACTCCGAATTGTCGACCGTGTTCGGCAGGGACGGCCGGCGAGACAGCGGACCACTGCGGGATAATCCCGGTCACGCGGACAAAAAACCCATAGCGGCCGCGCTTTCCGACCGCGGGCCGGTGGCCGGCCGATGCGGCGGATAATGTCTGTCTCTGGATGGCCTGGCCGCAGGCTAGCAGCGGGGTAGGACACCGGCAATCGACCCCGGACGCACCGGCGCGGCACCCGCCGACGGCCTGTCGGTGCGCCGCGATAATGTCGTGCGCAGTGGTTCGGAAACCCCTTTCGACGGGAGTGGATAATGACGGCCAATCGCGTGGAAACACCGCTCAGGGTGGTGCTGACCGACATCAACCCGGCGGTCGTGGAGGCCTGGCGGGCCGCGTTCGCCGACACTCCCGGCATCGAGATCCGCAACGGCTCGATACTGGACGAGCACGTCGACGCCTGGGTCAGCCCCACCAACGCGAAGGGCCGGATGGACGGCGGCGTCGACGCGGTCGTCAAGCGCCACCTCGGCGCGGGCATCCAGTTGCGCGTGCAGCGGGCGATCCGCGACGGGTTCGCCGGTACGCTCCCCGTCGGCAGCGCGGTGTGCGTGCCGTCCGGGGCGGTCAACCCGAAGTTCCTGATCTCCACGCCGACGATGGTGACTTCGTCGCAGAACGTCAGCGAGACCCTGAACGTGGCGCTCGCCTGCGCCGCCGCGTTCCAGGCGGTCCACCGGCAGAACGCCGTGCAGCCGGGCAGCATCCGCTCGGTGGCCTTGGTCGGCATGGGCGCCCAGACCGGGCGGGTCCCGGCGCGTGTGTGCGCGAACCTCATGTGGACCGGCCACACCCTGTTCCACGACCACCGGTTCGAGGACTACGACGACCTGCGCGCCACCGTCACCGCGCAGCTCGACGACCTTGAGCAGGCACCGGTCGAGAAGCCGGTGCGCATCGAGCCGCCGAAGCGGGGCACGTCGCGTCGCTGAGGCGAAGCCGGCCCATCGATCGCCGACTGCTCGCCGGTTGCCGCCGGACGGTTCCCGCCCGGCGCCGCCCGGGTACCGATCGGTCGGCTTCCGACCCCGTTCGCCACGGTCGCTTCGATCACCCGGCCTGCGCGTCGGCCGTGAGACGGTTCAGGCCATGTCCCACGTCCGCCGTGGCTTGTCGTGCATCCGTCCCGGGATCCCGGGGCGCCGCTGCCAGGGGTGCGGACCGGACGGCGGCCGGTACGCGACGCCAAGCGCGTCCAGCCGGGCGTAGTGCGCCCCGTCCATCCTCCGCGCGAAGTCGGCGAAGTCCCGCTCGGCCGGGGGCGGCAGCACGGACCACGCCACTTCCGCGAGGGCGGCGAGGCGCGGGAACACCTGGTAGTCCACGCGGGCCCGGTTCTCGGTGACCTCGCTCCACAGGTTGGCCTGCGTCCCGATCACGTGCACCGCGTGCGGGATGCCGGTCAGCGCCGGCGGCACCGGCTCGAAGCGGTAGACGTCCTCCAGCGTGTGCACCCACCCGAACGGCACGGGCTCGCCGGGGTCCGCAGACTGGACGTGGTCGAGGTAGACCTCCTGCTGCGGGCACATCACGACGTCGTGGCCGGCCTTCGCGGCCGCGACGCCGCCGGTGTACCAGCGCCAGCACATCACGGCCGCGCCGGGCGCCAGGCCGCCCTGGAGGATCTCGTCCCAGCCGATGAGCCGTCGCCCGCGCGCCGCGAGCCAGCGCGCGAAGTGCCCGATGACCCAGGCCTGAAGCTCGTCCTCGCCGCCGAGCCCCAGTTCGCGGATCCGGCCCTGGGCGAGGGGCGTACGACGCCACTGGTCCTTGCCGCACTCGTCGCCGCCGATGTGCACGAAGCGGTCCGGGAAGACGTCCAGGAGTTCGGTGAACACGCCTTCGAAGAAGGCCAGTACGGCGTCGGTGGGGGCCAACACGTGCGGGCTGATGCCCCAGTCGGTCTTCACCCCGAGGGTCCGGGTGTCCACGACATCGACGTTGCCCAGTTCGGGGTACGCCGCGACGGCCGCCTGCGAGTGGCCAGGCAGGTCGATCTCCGGGACGATCCGCACGTGCCGCCCGGCCGCGTACGCGACGATCTCGCGCAGGTCGTCCTGCGTGTAGAAGCCGCCGTGCGGGCGCTCGTCCCAGACCTCCGGTTCGCGCCCCCAGCCGAGCCGCGTGCGCGGCCGCCACGCGCCCACCTCGGTCAGCAGCGGGTACCGCTCGATCTGCACCCGCCAGCCCTGATCGTCGGTCAGGTGCAGGTGCAGGACGTTGAGTTTGTGCGCGGCGAGCAGATCCACGTACCGCAGCACGTCGTCCTTGGCGAGGAAGTGCCTTGCCACGTCGAGCATCAGGCCGCGCCAGGCGAAGCGCGGGGCGTCCTCGACGACCAGGTACGGCACTTCCGGCGGTTCGCGGCGCACCGGCGCCCGCCGGAACCCGTCGGTCCCGCCGAGCTGCCGCAGCGTCTGACGCCCCCAGAACACCCCGGCCTCGTCGCCGCCGACGATCCGCACCTCGTCAGCCGACACCGTGAGCCGGTACGCCTCCGGCCCGAGCGCCGGATCGACCCGGCAGTCCGGGGCGCCCGCGAGCGGCCCGGAACCGCCGGTCAACTCCAGGCGGCGCGGCGCGGGAATCAGGTTCGGTCCTCGGGTCACGCGTCCTCCCGAACGGAGAAGTCGCCTTCCTGACAGGCGGATTCCTCCCCCGGACGCTCCGTCCGCAACCCGGGTGCCGGGTCCCGGGCCGGACTCCGGAAGGCCCGCGCGGCGGTACAGAAAGCCGGGCCGGGCTGCTTTACTGCCCTCATGGCCGATCCGATCAAGGACCGCGACGATGCCGCCGCCGCGCTGGAGCGCGTCTTCCGCGCGGCCGGCCCCTATCTCGACGGCCTGCCCGAACTGCCCGTGCACGACCGGTCGTCCGATGCCCTGATCGACGAACTCGCCGGGCCGCTGCCGGAGCAGGGAGACGGCACCCTCGCGGCCGTCGAGCGCCTGCTGCGGGTCGGCACCGCGGCCTCGACGCGTACCTCGGGCCCCCGCTTCTTCCACCTCGTGGTCGGCGGCACGACGCCCGCCGCGATGGCCGGGGACTGGGTCACCTCGCTGCTCGACCAGGCGGCGGGGCTGCACGTCTCGTCCCCATTGGCGGCGCGGGTCGAGTCGGTGGTCCTGGCGTGGCTCAAGGACCTGTTCGGCATCCCCGACTCCTACGGCGGGGTGTTGACGCCGAGCGCAACCCTCGCCCACGTCACGGGACTTGCCTGCGCCCGGACGTGGTGGGCGGAACGGCACGGCGTCGACGTCGCGTCCCGGGGCCTCGCGGGGCTGCCGGTCATGCCCGTGTTCAGCAGCGGCCTGGTCCATCCGAGTACGCGCAAGGCGTTGCAGATCCTCGGCTGCGGGCGCGACACCCTGCGCACGTTCGCCCGCGACGACACCGGGCGCCTCGACCTCCCGGCGCTCGAATCGGCCCTCGCGGCCCTGGACGGCGCCCCGGCGGTGCTGGTGGGCAACCTCGGTGAGGTGCACTCGGGCGACTCCGATCCGCTGGACGCCATGGCCGACCTCGCCGCACGCCACAACGCGTGGCTGCACGTGGACGGCGCGTTCGGGCTGTTCGCGGCGCTGTCCCCGCGCACCGCTTCGGCCGCCGCGGGCGTGGAGCGTGCCGACTCGATCACGGCGGACGGGCACAAGTGGCTGAACGTGCCCTACGAGAGCGGGTTTTCGTTCATCCGCGATCCCGCGCTCCAGGTGCGGGCGTTCGGCGCGTGGGGTGCGTCATACCTTCCCGAGGCCCCGGGCGGGCGCGTCGATTTCAACACGCTCGGTCCCGAATCGTCGCGCCGGGCGAGGGCGTTCCCGATCTGGGCGACGCTGCGCGCGTACGGCCGCGACGGCTACCGGGAGATGGTCGAACGCCACCTCGACGTCGCCGAGCACCTGGGCCGGCTCATCGACGCGTCGGACGACTTCGAACTCCTGGCTCCGGTGCGGATGTCCATGGTCTGCTTCCGCCACCGCCCGCCCGGGGTGCCGGACGACCGGCTGGACGACCTGAACGCCCGGTTGGGCGAGGCGCTGCTGCGGGACGGGCGGGTGTACGCGGGGACCGCCACCTACCGCGGCATGCGGGTGCTGCGCTGCGCTCTGGTGAACTGGCGTACCACCGCCCCGGATGTGGACCTGCTGCTCGCGGTGCTGCGCGAGGTCGCCGCGGACCTCGCGCCCTGAGCGTCACACGTCCCGGCGCTGGTGCTGGTGCTGCTCCGGCAGACTGCTGTCCGGATGCGCCCACAGCACGACGTTGCCGGGCATGCCGTACGCCGGGTCCTCGAACTGCCTTTGGAAGAAGGCCAGTACCTCGCGGTCGGAGTGCCGCAGGCTGAAGTGCGTGAGCACGAACAGAGTCTGCGGGTGCGCCTCGACGACCGGCCGCAGGCTGCTCCAGACCGTGTGGCCGATGCGCTCCGCACGGTCCAGTTCGGCGTCGTCCAGGAACGTGCACTCGGTGATGACCACCGGATAGTCGAACAGCCACGGATTGCGCCCGAACACCGAGACGTGGGTGTCGCCGAGGAACGCGAACAGCGGGCGGCGGACGAGTTCGTCCACCTCGACGCCCTGCTTGCGTCGCTCGGCCATCGTCCGGCCGAACTCCGCACCGCGCCCATCCGCGACCAGCGCACGCCGCAGCTCCTCGAACTCGGGGCGCAGCACCTTGCGGTGCTCCGAGAACGCGTAGCCGACGCACGGCACTTTGTGCTCGCACTCGACCACACGCACGTGGTGCCCGGCGCGGCCGAACGTGAACTCGTCGTCCTGGCGCACCCCGTGCAGCCGGTGGCCGGCCAACTCCGGGTCGAAGGCGGCTCCGTGGTTGAGTTCGGCACTGGCCCGCAGGTACGCCTCCACGTACGGCACCGCGTCGGCGGGCAGGTGGATGTCCGCTCCCCCGTCCTTGGCGGCGAGGAAGTCCAGGTCCTTGGCGTGGTCGTGGTGGGTGTGGGTCAGGAACACCGTGTCGACCTGCCGCCCTTCGCACAGCCCCGCGTCAAGGCTGCACCGCAGCTCGGGGATGTGGAAGAAGGTCTTGTCGTTGGCGCGCGAGTAGCCGGTGAGCGTGAGTTCGGTCCCCGGAATACGCCAGGTCTTCCACTGGCGGAACGGGTGCCCGCGCTCCAGGAGTTCGGGGTACACGAGCGCCGTCGGGGCGTCTGCGTTCGTCGCGGTGGCCATGGCGGCGCCTCTCCGTTGATCGGACGGGCCGCATCCTCGCACGCGCTACGGCGTGTCGCGGAAGGGTTTTCGGCCGCGCCGGAACAGCGGCCGCAGCAGCCAGGCGAGCACGAGCCCGGCGACCGCGGCGAGGCCCCACGGGGTGGTGGAGGCGCGGAGTGCGAAGCTCGTCGCCGGCACCCCTGTGCTCGCGGCGGAGTCGCCCAACTGGCCCCGCACGTGATACGTCCCGTACGCGGGTGCGCCGAGCGTGACGCCGATGTGGAACGTCCGCTGCTCGCCCGGGGCGAGCGTGCCGACGTCGGGCGCGGCGAGCAGCGTCGTGGGCGGATCCCCGCGGCCGACCACGAGGGACAGCGGCGGGGCGGCGGCCGGGACGGTCCCGGGGTTGCGCAACGTGAGCACGAGCGTTCGGTGGGCGGAACCCCCGAACCACGCGGACCAGCGTTCGTGCCACGGGCGTTCGTCGACGAGCCGGGCGTCGGCGATCTCGACCGCTGCTGCGGTGGCGGGCTCGGAGGCCGGTGCCTGCGGCAGGTCGGGCAGTCCGGTCGGCGTGAAGGGCTGCGCCGCACGTGCCGCCGTCGCGGTGTCCGACGCCTGGACCACGCACGGGCACGCGACCGGCGGCGCGGCGACCACGAGCACGACGGCGGCGGGTGCGGCGCCGCGGACGTGGCTCGACACGGCGGTGGTGTTGGCGCAGTCGGCCGATCCGCGCGCGGCCGCGTTCCCACACAGCCGCACGGTGATCGCACCGGACGGCCAGTCGGTGAGCCGTACGGTCAGGCGCGTTCCGACAGGGGCTGTGTCGCGGTCGAGCACGATGCGCCCAACTGCCAGCTCGGCATTGGGTGTTGGCGGTTCGGGGACGACGGACACCGCGGTCGGGGGCGATGCCGTCCGATCGCTGTTCCAGCACAGCACCGCAGCGGCCGCACACACGACGGCTGTTGCGAGGAGTGCGGCGATCAGCCGGCGCGGCGGTCCGGAGACGGCGGTGGATGCGGTGGCGGCCACGGTGGTGGACGCGGCGGTGGACTCCGTGGTGATCATCGGGGCCGTCCGTCAACCGGCCCGGTCGGCGGATCCGGCGCCTGTGGTGTCCGAGGTGGGCCCGTGGTCCGAAGTTACGGCTTCGACGGGCGCTCCCGACCCCGCCGAAGGAACGGAGGTCCCGGACGCCACGGCCGCCCCGGGCCCGGCGGCGTGGTCTCGGTCGGAGGAGCCGCCGGTGCCGACCCCCGCCGGTGCGCCGCGCCGCCGCAGCCGCAGGACGACGGCCACCGGCAGCACCGCCGCCGCGAACACCGCGATCGGCATCCAGGGCACGGCCCATGCGGTCGCGGTGCGGGTCGTGGCGACCGGCGCAACAGGCGCGCTCTGCGGGGCCTGGCCCGTCCGCACCGTGACCGAGGCGGTCAACTGCCCGGCGGGGAACACCCCGTCGAAGTGCACGGTGCGGGTGACCTCGGCGCCCGGGAGCACTTCGGCGACCGTCTCCCCGCGCGGACCGCCGAGCGTCCAGCCGAAGGGGCCCTCGACCTTGACGTCGGAGGCCGCCGACACACGGGTGTTGCCGGTGTTGCGCACGCGATAGGTGACGGTCGCGCGCGAGCCGGGAAAGGGGTTGCCCGGTGTGTCGTACGAGAGTTGCACGTCCTGGATCTGCAACGCGGGCCGCAGCGGTCCGGCGACGCGGAAGTACGCCCGCGCCGCGATCCGGCGGTCGACCTGCACGAGGCGTCCCGAGGCGTCGGCCTGGACGGTGGCCACCGACGCGATGATCCCGGCCGCGTGGTCGCCGGGCTCGGCGTCGGCAGGGACGGTGACGGTGACCGGCACGTCCACGCCCTCACCGGGTGCGACGGTGACGCCGGTCTGCGCCGGGGTGATCCAGGTGCCCGCGCCGGAGGGTCCGCGGTCGGCGGGCAGCAGGCTGAACGAGCCGTCGTTCGTGGTGAAGGCGTCGGTGCCGTAGACATTGAACGTCATAGGCCGGTCCGAGTAGTTCGTGATGCGCACGCCGTCGTCGAGCTTCTGGCCGGGGACGAGGTCGTGCACCAAATACGTCCGGCCGCCCGGCACCCCGGGCTGTCCGACGGGCTGCACGGCCCAGCGGAACGAGTTGTCGGCGGCGCCCGGCGGCGCACCGCCGGCCGCGGGCGGCGCGCTGGGCGGAACCGGAGGAGGCGGCGGGGACGACGCGGCGTGCGTCGTACCCGCGGCGGGCAGGAGCAGCGCGCCCGCGGCAAGGGCAGCGGCGGCGGCGCGGCGCCACGGCGGTGCCGGAACGCGGTCGGACATGGTGCTCCCGTGAATGCGTGTGCGGAGTAGGCGAACGGCCCCCGCACTGTGGTGTGTTCAGCCCGGGACACCCCGCCTTCGGGGGTGAACCCGGGTTCGACCGGTGCGAGGGTTGGGCAGTCGAACCCGGGTTCGGATCAGGTCGGGCGAGGGTCAGGCGAGGGTCAGGGTCAGGGTCGAGGTGTACGTGCCCGCGGGGGTGTCCGCGGGGACGCCGAGGTCGAGGGCGCCGCCGCAGGTGAACACGCCCGAGGAGGCGCCCGCCGCGGAGGAGCACAGGGTCTTGGCGGTGCCGAGGCCGCTGCCCGGGGCGACCTCGGGCCCCGGTGTGACGACCGGCGCGGTCGTGGTGCTGCTGTCCGGGGACACGGCCGCGGTGGGCCGCCATCCGAGGTTCGCCGCCGGGATGGTGCCCAGCGGGTCGCCGCCGAAGTCGGTGGCCTGGCCGGTGAGCGTCCAGCCCGCACCGCTGCCGCGCAGGTCGGAGACGGTGGCGGTGTTGAGCGACCCGGTGGAGGCGAGGTTGCTCGCCGAGCCGGAGAGCGTGGCGTCCGACAGCCGGACGACGTCGCCCGGCACGGACAGGGTCAGTGGTCCGCCGTTGACGGCGACGACGACCTGCTGGTCGGCGCTGCCGCCCTCGCCCGGCTCACCCGGTTCGCCGGGTCCGCCGGGGCCCGGGTCCTCGCCGTCGACGAAGGTGACCGGGATCTGGACGTCGTCCAGCCGGTCCGCCGAGGATGTGTGGTCGGCCCGGGTGGAGACCACGCACTGCACACCCGCGGCGGTGCAGTCGGTGAACTCGTCCTTGGCCTTCAGGGTCAACTCGTACTCGAAGGCGCCCGCGCCCCTGTTGAAGGGCTTGGCGAGGCCCACGCCGTAGGCCGGGACGTGGTCGCCGATCCACAGCGAGCTGCCGGATCCCCCACTCATGTCGACGCCGCCGACGCACGGCGAGGCGACCTGGCCGGGGCCCTGGTAGACGCAGAGGCCGACGTAGATGCCGTCGTAGCCGGTGGGCCTGGTGCGGGTGAAGCCGGTGCCGGAGACGGTCACGGTCTGGCCGTCCGCGACGAGGCTCGTGTCGGAGACCGTGAGGGTCTGGCCGGCCGGACCGGGCTGCGTGCCGGGGTCGGCGTGGGCGGGTGCGGTGGGCAGGACGAGGGCTGCCGCCAGGCCCGCGGCCGCGACGGCCCACGCCCGATGGCGGCGCCGGACGGCCGAGGGCTGATCAGTACTCATGTCGGTGAAGACTCCCGGGGTTTCGGCTTCCGGCGGGGTGAACCGCCGGAGCTGGAAAGGAATGTGACGCCTCGTCGACGACGCCCGCGGGTGGCGGGCGGCACCCCGCCACCCGCGCACCCTCGTCAGACTTAGGTAAGGCTAACCTAACTTGTTGCGATCTCCAGAGGAAGATCCCCGGGCCCCGAATCTGCACGAATTCCCCGACGAACACCCCTTTTACGCACCGGAGTTATGAGCATGGCGCCGGTGCGCGGGTGCCGGATCACCTCGATCCGGTGCCGGTAGACGCGGCTCAGCAGTTCGCCGGTGAGCACCTCCGCGGGCGGTCCGCACGCCGCGACGCGTCCGCCGTGGAGGACCGCCACGCGGTCCGCGTACGCCGCGGCGAGGGCCAGGTCGTGCAGCACCACGACCACCGCGTCCCCCGCGCGGGCCCGTTCCGCCGCGGTGTGCAGGACGGCCTCCTGATGCCGGATGTCGAGTGCGGCGGTCGGCTCGTCCAGCATCACCAGCGGAGCCTGCTGTGCGAGCACGCGCGCCAGCGCGACCCGGGCCCGCTCGCCGCCCGACAGCGAACCGAAGCCGCGCCGCGCGAACTTCGCCGTCTCGGTGCGCCGGAGCATCGCGTCGACCACCGCGTCGTCGTCCGCCTCGGCCGGGGTGCGGGCCCAGGGCGCGCGTCCCATCGCCACGACCGCGCGCACGGTGAACGGGAAGGAGAGGTCGTACGACTGCGTCAACACCGCGCGGCGGCGGGCCAGTTGGAGCGGGGGCCAGGAGGCGAGCGGTGCGCCGTCGAGGAGCACGTCCCCCGAACCTGCCACCACGTCACCGGCGATCGCACCCAGCAGCGTCGACTTGCCCGCGCCGTTGGGGCCGACGAGCGCCAACACCTCGCCGGTGCGCACCTGGAGGTCCACGTCGTGCAGCACCGTGCGCCCGCCCAGGTCGACGCGGAGCTTGCGTACCTCGGCAATCACCGTTCCTGATATGGACGGCGGACGCGTGGTCGCGGCATGGTCGCCTCGCGCGGTCGAGCGGAAGAGCCTCATGCCCAGCCTCCCGCGCGGAGCCGCGCCCGGCGCAGCAGGACGAAGAACACCGGGCCGCCCACGAGCGAAGTCAAGGCCCCGATGGGGAGTTCGCGCGGCTCGACGAGCGTGCGCGAGGCCAGATCGCCGACCAGCAGGACAAGGGCGCCGCCGAGCATGCTGCCCGGCAGCACCAGTTTGTGACTCGGGCCCGTGACCATGCGGACCGCGTGCGGCACGACCAGGCCGACGAAGCCGATGACCCCGGAGAACGCGACCGCCGCCGAGGTCAGCAGGGCGACCAGCAGGATCACCGCGATGCGCAGGCGCTCGACGTCGACGCCGAGGTGCCGGGCGGGCTTCTCGCCGAGGGAGAGCAGGTCCAGGCGCCGGGCGTACATCGGGGCCGCGATCAGGCCGACGGCCGCGCACGGTGCGATCGCCGAGACCTTCTCCCACGTGGCACCGTTGACGCTGCCCAGTTGCCAGAAGGCGATGTCCTGGATCTGGTCGTTGGTGGAGTAGGAGGTCAGGACGCCGATCGCGGCGAACGTGACGGCGGTGAGCGCGACGCCGGTCAGGATGAGCGTCACCACTTCGGTGCGCCCGCCCGAACGGGAGAAGACGTACACGAGCACGGTGGTCCCGAGTCCGAACACGAACGCGAAGGCCGGCTGTGTCCAGGAGCCGAGCGTGGTGGCTCCGGTGAAGATCACCAGCACCGCCCCGACCGTCGCCCCGGCCGACACCCCGACGACTCCTGGTTCGGCCAGCGGGTTGCCGAACACCCCTTGCATGAGCGCCCCGGCGCAGGCCAGCGAGGCGCCGATCAGGACCGTGAGCACGATGCGCGGGAACCGCACCTCCCACAGCACCGCCTCGGCGGTCCGGTCGAGCCGGTGGCCGCCGAGGCCGCAGCGGTGCAGGACGGAGTCGAACACGTCCCCGACCGGGATCGCGTACGCCCCGATCCCGGCCGCGACGACGGCCATCGCCACGACGCCCGCGCCGAGGAGGAGGAGCAGCAACGGGCCGCGCAGGCCCACGCCTTCACCGCCGAGGGGGCCGGGTGATGCGTCGTGGGAGGCGGCCGAGGGGCCGTCGTCGCCCGGGCCTTGCGGGTCGTCCCGGTCGTCCCAGTCGTCAGGGTCGTCCCGGTCCTCCCGGTCGTCCGGGACATCCAGGTCGCCCAGGTCCCCGCAGTCGAACTCGTCCTCGATCTTGTCCAGACGGGTCGTCATATCCCGCCTCCCCCGGTCGACTTCGCCGGTCCGCGCACCGGCGGTGCGGCCGCGGGCGGTGCTCCCCCGTCCGCCCACAAGGCGTCCGGCCCGGTGTAGAGGAGTTCGACGAGCGCACGGATGACGGCGGCGGTACGCGGACCGAAGTTCAGCACCACGCCGTCCTCGACCGTGATGACCCGGCTCTCGCGCCCCGCGGGCGTCTGGGCGAGGCCCGGCATCTTGCGCAGTCCCGGCATGCCGCCGATCGATTCCAGGCCGTGCGTCATCAGCAGGAACACGTCGGGCTGCCCGCCGATCAGCGCCTCCGAGGTGATCGGCGTGTACTTGCGCAGTCCGAGCGCGGTGCCGACGTCGACGCCGCCGACGGTCTCGATGATGTCGTCCGAGCCTGCCCCTTCGCCGCCGATGAGCTGCACGCCGTGCCCGCCCCGCACGTACAGGAAGGCGATACGCGGCGCCTTGGTCCCGGCCGGGACGAGGGCTCGCGCGGCCTCGATGTCGCGGTGCGTGCGCTCGACCAGGGCGGCCCCGCGATCGGGTACGCCCAGTGCGTCGGCGACCTCGGTGATGCGTCCTTCGACGCCGCCCAGCGTCCAGACCGGCTCGAACAGGACCACCGGCACACCGGAGCTGCGCAACTGCTCGACGGCCTCCGGCGGCCCGGTCTCGGTGTCGGCGAGGATCACCGTCGGGTGCTGGGCCAGGACCTGTTCGGGCGCCACGTCGTGCGCATTGGTGACCACCGGCAGGGCGACGGCCTCGGGGAAGGTGGCGGAGACGTCGCGGGCCACCACACGCGGTCCGAGGCCCAGGGTGAAGACGATCTCGGCAATCGCGCCGTTGAGCGGCACGATGCGGGTGGTGTCGGCGATTTCGACCCGGGTGCCCGAGGCGTCGGTGAGGACGGTCGGAAGCCGCGGTTCGGGCGCACCGGGGAGGATGTCGAGGCGCTGGTCGGCCATCGGAACGCTCCGTGCGGCGCGCTGGGTTCCCTCGGACGCGTCGGCCGCGCAGCCGCTCACGAGCACGGCCACCGCGAGCACGCAAGACGCGAGGACCGTGCGTACCGTCCGCTTGCTCGCTCGGCTGTTGTTCGGCGCAACACGGGTGTCAGCGAGGGGAGTTGGGGGCCAGGCCATGGTTCAGCTCCCCGCCTCGGCCGCGGCCGGGCCGGAAGGAGCAGGCGGCGCCGCTGGTGCCTGAGCCTCCCCGGCCGCACCTGACCCCGCGTCAGCCACCCTTCCCCCGCCGCGCCTTCGCATCAGCAGCAGCCCGCCGGCCAGAAGGGCGGCGGCGCCCGCACCGGCGCCCCAGAGCACGGGTGCGCCGATTCCCGAGTCGTCGTCCGTGCCGCCCGCGGCGAAGGCGATGGGCACGCGTACATCCGCCGATCGGTCGCCGGTGCGCGTGTGGTCGGCGCGGGTGAGCACCGCGCAGGTCACCTTCGCGCAGTCCTGGACGCCGCCCTCGGCCCCTTCCACCCCGATGCTCGAGGCCACACCGATACGCACCTCGAACGTGCCACCGGGACCGTACGGCTTGGCCAGCTCCGTCCCGTAGGACGGCGGCTCGGACGAGATCCACTGGGACGCCCCGGTCGCACCGCCCGTGTCGGCCCCTCCTCCGCACGGCGTCGGCAATTGCCCAGGACCGGTATCAACGCAAAAAGCGATGTATATCCCTTTGTTGACGTCGTAGCCGCTGCCCCGCACCACCAGCGTCTCGCCCGCCCCCACTCCTGCCGTACGCGACACCCAGAGCCGTTGCCCGGTCGGCCCCGCGACCTCCCGGGCGCTGGCGTCCGCGGGCTTGGGCTCGGGTGCCGGGGACTCCGCGGCACCCGCCGGGCCGACGGCGGCCGCGCACACAACGGCCGCCGCCGCAACGCTCCGACCTGCGGCTTTGGCGCCACGCAGGGCCCTGCGGCGCGGTACGGCGGGGCGCGGGTCGGCGGCGCGCACAGCGCGTTCGCGGCGGGGTCCGGACATGGTGGGTCGCTCCCTAGGACGTGGTTCGCGGGACCGGGGCCGTGCCGGGAACCCGCCTGCGCCGGGCGACCTTTCCGCCGACCCGACCGGAGATTCCCGTCCACGGACCCTGGCGCCCGAAGAGAGCGTTAGGTTAGCCTAACCTAACTTCTACGGGAAGATCGGCCACCGCCCGCCGGAAAACCTTTGCCGCGCCGCCGTGTTCGCACGGACCTCGTCGAACGCCGAGGCGCACGCCGCGAAGACGCCGGAGACCGGGACACACCAGCGCTGATCGGACACCTGGAAAGGCGAGCCATGCCCCACACCCCGGCCCGCGGCCGAAGCCGCACTCCCGCCACGGCCACAGCCCTCGGCGCGGCGACCCTCGCCGTCGCGGCGGCCGTTGCCCCGCCCGCGGCCGCGGCGGAAAGCGCGACCTCGAAGAGCGGCGGGCGGCTCACCGTCTCGAAGACGCAGGCGCTCAACCCCGCGGGCGAGACGGTCACGGTCACCGGCGCCGGTTTCGGCCGCGTGCGGGCGGGCGGCCACAACGGCATATACGTCTCGCTCTGCCAGTCCCAGGGCCCCGGCAAGCTCGCGACCCCGTGTGTCGGCGGCGTCGACATGGAGGGCGCGTCCGGCTCCTCGCTCTGGATCGGCGACAAGGTGCCGCCGTACGGCGCGGGCCTCGCCAAGCCCTTCAACAAGGGGGCCGGAGCCTTCGAATACCGGCTCACCCTCAAGGCCAAGGACGAGTTCGTCGACTGCACGAAGGTCTCGTGCGTCGTCCAGGTGCGCGCCGACCACACCAGCAGCGGCGACCGGGCGGACGACGCAGTCGTGCCGGTGACCTGGTCCGCCGGTCCAGGCTCCTCGACCGGCGATACGTCGACGGGCGGCACGACGGGCGGCACGACAACCGGCAACTCCTCCGCCGCAAACGGCTCGACGTCCTCCACCACCACGAACGGGTCCAGTACGTCCGCCAATGGCTCGGCTTCCTCGGGCTCCTCGGCCACCGCGGCCACCGGCCAGACCACCGACGGCGGTTCGGCCTCGGGCGGGTCCGCCGCCGGAGGTACGGACACGGACGGCGGCGCGGCTGGCGGCGCGTCGGGCGCCGACGCGGCCGAGGCGCTCCCGAAGACCGGCGGCACCGAGCGCACCATCGCCCTCGCGTTCGGCGCCACCGCCCTGGTGACCGCCGGGACCGCGGCCGTGCTCGCCGCGTTCCGCCGCCGCAACACCCCCGCGACTCCCACGACCTGACAACACGTCACAGAACCGGCCCGGCCCGGCGGCGGCGCGTTCTCGCGCGGCCTTCGCGGCGGGCACCGCACGCCCCGGAGGACACGTCCCCATGCACATCCCCGGCAACATCCCGCAGCGCCGGAGCCCGCTCCGGCCGCGGTCCGGAAGCCTGCCCAGAACGACCGCCGCGTTCGGCGTCCTCGCCACCCTCGCCGTGGCCGGTGCCGCCCCTGCCGCCCGCGCGGACACCGGGCCGGTCACCGGCACCGGCCCCGCGGGCCAGACGCTGAGCGTGTCGCAGTCCGCCGGCCTCGACCCCGCGGGTGCCTCGGTGCACGTCACCGGCGCGGGCTACGACCAGGCGAAGGGCATCTACGTCGCGCTCTGCCAGGACCTGGGCCCGGGCCGAATTCCCAGTCCCTGCCTGGGCGGTGCCGACATGAGCGGCGAGGCGGCGGCGTCCGCGTGGATCGTCCCGCCGGACGACCCGAACGCCGGGACGCTCGCCACCGCGTTCGGCCCCGGCGGCACGTTCGCCGTCGACCTCGACCTGAAGTCCGCAGGCGACGGCCTGGACTGCGCGGTCGTCGCCTGCTCGATCGTCACGCGTGTCGACCACCGCGCGGCCGGCGACCGGTCGCAGGACGTTCGCATCCCCGTCACCTTCGCCGACGACGGCGGCGGGCAGCCCGGCACCGAGACTCCCCCGGGCACGGTCGTGTACGTCCAGACGGGCCGGAACACCGCCGTCGGCAAGCCCCTCGACCTGCTGCTGCACCCCGACTCCGGGCGCCTGTACGTGGGTTCGGACAACCTCGTGGACACCGGTGACGTCAACGAGAGCGGCCTGTACACCCTCGACCCGGCGACCGGCGAGGCCACCGGCTGGATCCCGAACTCCCCCGGCTCCACCGGCACCGCGCGGCAGCAGGCCGCCAAGCGGTTCGCCGGACCGCTCGCGGGCGACGGCGTCGTCTACCTCGTGGGCCTGCGCGGCGTGGCCACCGCCAAGCACGGCGACGCGGAGGCCGCGGGCGGCTGGCTGACCGGCGCCACCATCCTCCAGGTCGAGCCGGGCACCGCGGCCGACACCGTGTTCGTGGTCCGCGGCACCACGCTCGAAGAGGTCGAGGTGGGCGCGACAGCCCTCACCGTACGGCGCTCGGTCCCGCTCCCCGGGGCGGGACCGACCACGCTCGACGCGGCCGCGCACACGCTCTGGGTCGCCGACTCCACGGCCCAATGGGTGCGCACCGTCGACACCGGCACGCTGGCCGTCGGCGACGGCATCGCCCTCGCCGCGGACACCGGGAACGTCACCTTCGTCCAGGCCGACCCGGCCAACGAACTGCTGTGGGTCGGACGGGAGTCCGCCGTCGAGGTGTACCGCACGACGACCGGTGCGAAGGCGGCGTCCTTCACCTCCTCCGCCGACGTCCCGACCGCGATCGCCTTCGACGCCGCGCACCGCACCGCCTTCGTGGCCTGGCAGGACATCGGCCACGACGGCACGCCGGGCAGCGACGGCGTGGGCTCGCTGAACACGTACGACACCGCGTCGCTCACCGCGGCCGCGCCGCTCACCGCGATCCCGGGTGCGCACCGGCAGAGCGGCGGCGCCTCGCTCGCGGTGTCGGCCGACGGGACGACGGTGTTCCTCGCCGATCCCGCGCAGGCGACCGTCCGCACGTTCACGCGCGGCGTGTCCCCGGCGGTCGTCGGCGCGCCCTCGGACCGCTCGGCCCGGGTCGGCGAGACGGTGACTTTCGAGGCGTCCGGCTCGGGGACGCCCGCCCCCGCGGTCTCCTGGGAGACCAGCGCCGACGAGGGCGCCACGTGGCAGGCCGTTCCGGGCGCGCGGACCGGCACGCTCGCCGTCACCGCGACCGCGGCGGACGACCGGCGGCGCTACCGCGCGGTGTTCACCAACACCGCTGGTGTGACGAGGAGTTCGGCGGCCGCGCTGGCCGTCTCCGAACCCGCCGCGCCGACGGTCCGGGTGTCCAGGACGAGCGGTCTGGGGGACGGCGAGACGGTCACCGTCACCGGGTCCGGGTTCGACCCCGCGGCCAACCGGGGCGTGGGCGTCTACCTGGCGTTCGGCCCGGAGCAGGACGAACCCTGGTTGAACGCAGGGTCGTTCGGGGCCACGGTGTGGGTCAGGCCCGCACCGGTGTCCGGACCGCGCCAGGCCGAACTGCGGCCGGACGGCACGTTCACCGCGGAGCTGGCCCTTCCGGCCGCGTACGGCGCCGACACAGCCGCGGTCGACTGCCGCACCACCGCCTGCGGCCTCTTCACGTTCGCGGCGCACGGATCCCCCGACCGGACGTACGACACCTACACGCGCGTCTCGTTCACCGGCTCCGGCGGCCCGGGTGAGCCCGGTGGCCCCGGGGAGCCGGGCGGCCCGCAGGACCAGCAGGTCGTCGTGGACGTGTCCGGCGGGCCGCTGACCCTCTCGGTGTCGGGGGACCCGATCCGCCTGGGCAACGCCGAACTGGCCGTCGACGGCACCCAGTTGACCGCGAACGGCGCGCTCAACACCGCGACCGTCTCCGACCTGCGCGGCACCTCGGCGGGATGGACGCTGACCGGCCACGTCAGCGACTTCACCGGCGCCCCAGGCGGCACCATCCCGGGCACCGGCCTCGGCTGGCAGCCGACTGCCGCGGTCGCCCCCGGCTCGCTCGCGCAAACCGGCGCACCGGCGGTGAACCCCGGCGCACCCGTCCTCCCGGGCGACGGCCTGGCCACCACCCGGACCCTGTGCGCCGCCCCGGCGGGCGGGTCGGCGGGCACGTTCACCTGCGGCGGAGCCCTCGACCTCGTCGTCCCCGCGGACGCCGCCCCCGGCGTCTACACGGCCACCTTGACCCTGACCCTGACCTGACCCTGCCGGGGGCGGTCGGAGCGGTAGGCAGTTCCGCCCGCCCCCGGCTTCCCCCGCGGCCGCACCATGCCGGACACGGCGTCGGCGGCGCACGACACCGGGAGTGAGAGGTGCACGACAGCAGCAAGGCAACGAGCCGCAACGGCACGATCGGAGGCCGATGTCCGTGACCGACCTCCTGACCCTTCCCCTGTCCGTCGCCGATCCGCAGATGGACGCCTTGCTGGCCCGGGAGTTGGCGCGGCAGCGCGGAACCCTGGACATGGTCACGTCGGCGAACCCCGCACCCGTCTCGGTCCTGGCGGCCCAGGGCTCGGCGCTCGCCGACAACCACGGCGCGGGCCACCCCGGCGAGCGGTTCGGCGGCGGCGGTGAGATCGCCGGCGAGATCGAGGCCATCGCGGTACGCCGGGCACGCGACCTGTTCGGCGCCGAACACGCCAACGTCCGGCCGCACTCCGGCGGTCAGGCCAACGCCGCCGCGCTGGCCGCGCTGCTGGACCCCGGGGACACCGTCCTCGGCCTGGACCCGGCGCACGGCGGACACCTCACCCAGGGCACGCCCGCCGACTTCTCCGGACGACCGTACAACGCGGTCCCCTACCACGTGGACGCCCGGACGCACTGGGTGGACATGGACGAGGTCGCCGACCTGGCCAAGACCCACCGGCCGAAGGTGGTCGTCGCGGGCTGGTCCGCGTACACCCGGCACCTGGACTTCGCGGCGTTCCGCACGATCGCCGACGCGGTGGGCGCGCGGCTCCTGGTCGACATGACGCAGTTCGCCGGGCTCGTCGCGGCGCGCGTGCACCCGTCGCCGGTGCCGCACGCCGACGTCGTCACCGCGACCACGCACCGAACGCTCGGCGGCACCCGCGGCGGGCTGCTCCTCAGCCGCGCCGAACTGGCCGCGCGCGTGGACGCGGCGGTGTTCCCCGGCACGCAGGGCGGGGGGTTCCACCAGGCCGTCGCCGGGAAGGCGGTGACGTTCAGGCTCGCCGCGGGCGTGCCCTTCGCGGTGCGGCAGCGACGGGCCGTGGACGGCGCCCGCATCATCGCCGAGCGCCTGGCCCGCACCGACGTGTTCCGGGCCGGGGTCCGCGTCCTCACCGGCGGAACGGACGTGCATCTTGTGCTGCTGGACCTACGCGCGTACGGGGCCGCGGACGGCGGCGTGCCGCTGCACGGCCGAGACGCCGAGGAGCGCCTACGCCGGGTCGGCGTCACCGTCGACCGCGGCGCGGTGCCGTTCGACCCGCGGCCCGCGTCGGTCACCTCGGGGCTGCGCATCGGGACGCAGGCGCTCGCGGCGCGCGGGTTCGTCGCCGCGTCGTTCGTCTCCGTCGCGGACATCGTCGCCGAGGCCCTGCTGCCCGGGTACGACGAGCACCGGGAGCGCGATCTGCGGGAACGCGTCGCGGCGCTGGTGGCGGAGTATCCGTACCACGCCTGAGCGGGCGGGGTCACTTGGCCACGGGGCCACGGACGGGCGCGGGGTGACGGGGCCACGGGCACGGGCGGCGGTTCGGCCAGGGCAGATGCCCCTGCGAGCGGTCCGCGGGCGGTCGTGGCACGGCCACTCAGGTTCTTTTGAGGTTGACCGGCTATGCATGCCTGGTGACCGCGAACATCCTCGTCGTCGACGACGAGCCCAACATCCGCGACCTGCTGACGCAGGCTTTCCGACTGGTCGGCTTCTCGGTGGTCGCCGTC
>NZ_JBPKBH010000012.1:78241-104711 GCF_051388915.1 Yinghuangia sp. YIM S09857
TCCGGGACGCCGCGCCGGACGTCGTCGTGCTCGACGTGGCGCTCGGCGTCCCCGGTGCCCCCGACGGACTGGCGGTGGCCGAACGGCTGCGCGCCGACGGTCGCGACGTCCCGGTGCTGTTCCTCACCGCGCGCGACAGCATCGAGGACCGGATCGCGGGGCTGACGGCGGGCGGGGACGACTACGTCACCAAGCCGTTCAGCCTGGAGGAGGTCGTGCTGCGGATCCGGGCGATCCTGCGCCGGACGCGGGCCCGGGAGGCGGAGCACACACGGACCGTGCTGGGCTATGCCGACCTGGAGCTGGACGCGGACGCGCACGAGGTGCGGCGCGCCGGGCGGCTCGTCGACCTGTCGCCGACCGAGTTCCGCCTGCTGCGCTACCTGCTGGAGAACGCCGGGCGGGTGGTGAACAAGGCGCAGATCCTCGACCGGGTGTGGCAGTACGACTTCGACGGGGACGGCCGCATCGTGGAGAGCTACGTCCACTACCTGCGCCGCAAGATCGACTCGTTGGGCACGCCCCTGATCCACACGGTCCGGGGCGTGGGGTACACGCTCCGGCTGCCGAGGGACGCGGGATGAGCGGGGCGGGCGGGGTAGGGAAGCCGGGGCCGTCAGGGGTGTGGCCGTCGAGGCCGCGGCAGCGACGGTGGCGGTTGCGACGCTGGCGGCGGTGGACGCTCCGCACCCGCCTTGCGGTCACCGCGTCCGTGCTCACCGCGGTCGCCCTCGTTGCGGCGAACGGCGCGGGGCTGGTCCTGCTCAAGTCGTACCTCATGGACCGGGTGGACCAGCAGCTCGCCACCGGCGTCTGGGCCGGTCCGCTGGACAAGGCCGCGGTGTCGCGCCTGGTCCGGGAGGCGTCCGAGGTGTCCCAGGACGCGGTGATCGGCGGTTCGGCGGCGCTGGACGGGCGCTTCGGCTCGCGCTCGCACCTCTACATGGTCGGGAACGACGGTTCGGTCCGCGGCCTGCCGGGAGGCCAGGGAGCGGCCGGACCGCGGCTGCCCGCTCCGGCGGAGTTGGCGGAGCATTCCGGCAAGGGTCCGTTCAGCGTGCCCGGCCAGGACGGCGGGGCCGACTGGCGGCTGAGCGTCCAGACCTCGGACGACGGCGCGACGCACCTGGTCGTGGCGGTGTCGCTGGCGAACGTCGATGCTACGTTCCGGCGTCTTCTCGTGATCGACGCCGTGGTCATGTCGGTGGTGCTCGGTGTGTTGTCGGCGGCGGCGTGGTTCCTGGTGCGGGTCGGCCTGCGGCCGCTGACGCGCATGGAGACGATCGCGGACGGCATCGCCGGCGGGGACTTCGCCCGGCGCGTCGAGGACGCCGATCCGCACACCGAGCCGGGACGCCTGGGCCTGGCCCTCAACGCGATGCTCGCGCGGGTCGAGGACGAGATCACCGCGCGCCGCGAGTCCGAGGCACGCCTGCGGAGGTTCCTGTCCGACGTGTCGCACGAGCTGCGTACGCCGCTCACCACCATCCGCGGGTTCGCCGAACTGCGGCGGCGCAGCGGCGTCCCCGACGAGGCGCTGGCGCGTATCGAGGCGGAGGCGGCGCGCATGGGCGTGCTGGTGGACGACCTGCTGCAACTCGCGCGGCTGGACGAACGCCCGGAACTCCGGTTCGCACCGGTCGACTTGCTGGAGGTCGCCGCGGACCTGGTGCGGGACCTGCACATCCGGCAGCCGGCGCGGACCGTACGCCTGACCGCCCTCGACGAGGACGAGCCGCTGTTCGAGCCGGTGGTGCTGGACGGCGACGACCTGCGGCTTCGGCAGGCGGTGTCCAACCTGCTCGCCAACGCCGTACGGCACACTCCGCCGGACGCGGCGGTCACCGTGCGCGTCGGCTTCGCGGCCCCTGCGCGGCTGCGTCCCGCGGTGTCGGGCGCCGGTCGGCCGCTGCCCGTTGATGTGCCGGTCGCGGTGGTCGAAGTGGCCGACGAGGGACCGGGGGTGCCGGACACGCACGCCCCGCACGTCTTCGACCGGTTCTTCCGCGGTACGTCGGCCACTGGCGGCGGAGGGGGGTCAGGACTCGGCCTGGCCATCACGGCGGCGCTGGCGGACGCGCACGGGGGTCGGGTCGAACTGGTGGTCGGTGACGTCGAGTTGGCTGAATCCGCCAACGTGTCGGCTCACCGGGGCGGTTCAGCCACGCCGCTCGCGCCCTCCCCTCGCGCTCCCGTGCCCGCTGCCGCCTCCCCCGGCGCGACGTTCCGCCTCCTCCTGCCCGCTCGCGTCGCGGGCCCGGACGATTCCCAGGCTCCTTTGAGCTGACGCCGAGGTCGCCCCCAGCCGCGGGCCGCAGCATTTCGGTCGGTGCGCAGCGGACGGAAACCGCCGTCCGGGCACCCGAACAACGAGGTGGCGGTATGAGGAAGTACAGGCAGGGGTCAGGGCGGACGTCCCCGCGCAGGATCCTGGCGGTGGTCGGAACGGTCGGAACGGTCGCCCTTGCCTTGGGAGCGACTGCCGGGTGCGGCGGGTCGGACGGTCCCCCGCGGGTGGCCTCGGTCGAGGGTGGTTCGGGCGGCGCGCCCTCCGGCGCCGCGGCGGTCGACGAGATCGCCCGCTCCCGGGAGTTCGCGCAGTGCATGCGCGACAACGGGGTCGCGATGGAGGACCCCGATCCGGGCACCGGCGAACTCGACTTCGGCACCATGCGCGACGGCGCCGACTCCGACACCCTCCGCACCGCGTTGGAGGCCTGCCGCGACAAGGCCCCGCAGGCGATCCAGAAGAACACCAGGCCCGACCCCGAAATGCTGGAATCCATGCGCAAGTTCGCGCAGTGCATGCGAGACGGCGGGGTGCCGGTCAACGATCCCGGCCCGGAGGGGCTCGGCAAGCCGTTCCCCACCGACGCCCCCGGGTTCGACGCCGCGATGGAGAAGTGCCAGGGCCTGCTGCGGCCGGGGAGCGGCAAGTGAGCGCGCGGCGTCGGGTCCGTGCGGGGATCGCGGTGACCGGGGTGGTGCTCGGCGCCGGGGCGATCGGTGCGGTGGCGACCGGTTCGATCGGCGGCGGCGAGGACCCGGGTACGCCCGCGGCGGCGGCCGGCCCGCCCGCCACGGCCACCGTGCAGCGGACCACGCTCACGCGTACCCAGACCGTCGCCGGAACGCTCGGCTACGGCACGCCGAGCACGGTCGAGCACCCGCAGCCCGGCGGCGGTGCCGCCCAGACCGCGGTGCCCGGCGGCCCGGCGGGCGGCACGGTCACCTGGCTGCCCGAGGCCGGGGCCGCGGTGGCGCGCGGGCAGAGCGCGTACGCCGTCGACGGGCGGCCCGTGCCGCTGCTGTACGGCACGGCTCCGCTCTACCGCACCCTGTCCGCGGGTACCGAGGGTCCGGACGTCGAGATGCTGGAGGCGAACCTGGTCGCGCTCGGCTACACGGGCTTCACCGCGGACGACACCTACACCTCGGCGACGGCGACGGCGACGCGCGCGTGGCAGGACGACCTCGGCCGTGCGGAGACGGGCACCGTCGCCCCCGGTGAGGCGGTGGTCGCGCCCGGGGAGCGGCGGGTCGCGGAGCGCAAGACCGAAGCCGGGCGGGCCGCGCCCGGGCCGGTCCTGACCTGGACCGGGACCGAGCGTACGGTCGCCGTCGCGCTGGAGGTCCGGTACGAGGACCTGGTCGGCTACGACGCCAAGGCGGTGGTCGAACTCCCGGACGGCACAAGCGTCGAGGCCCGGGTGACGCAGGTGGGCGTGGCGGCGTCCGCGCCTCCGCAGACCGGCGGTCCGGACGCCGCGGGGGCGCCGCAGCCGCCCGCGGTAGGCGACGCGACCGTCCCGGTCACGTTGGCGGTGGCCGACCAGGCCAAACTCGGCAAGTACCAGGCCGCGCCCGTGAGCGTGCAACTGGTCGCCGAGGTAAGGGAAAACGTCCTCGCGGTGCCGGTCAACGCGCTGGTCGCGCTGCGCGAGGGCGGGTACGCGGTCGAGGCCGTGGGCCCGGCGGGCACCGAATACCGGCCGGTCTCGCTCGGGATCTTCGTCGGCGGCAATGTCGAAGTCTCCGGCCCCGGTATCACCCAGGGTCTGGTCGTGGGGGTGCCCCGATGAGCGCGCTGGTCGAACTGGTGGGCGTGGAGAAGAAGTACGGCTCGCTCGCCGCGCTGCGCGGTGCGGACCTGACCATCGTGCGCGGCGAACTCCTCGCCGTCGTGGGGCCGTCGGGCTCGGGCAAGTCCACGCTGCTGAACATCATCGGAACCCTGGCGCGGCCCACCCGGGGAACCGTGCGCATCGGCGGCAACAGCGTGGCGGACCTCGACGACCGCGAACTGTCCGCGCTGCGCGCACAGACGATCGGCTTCGTCTTCCAGCAGTTCCACCTCTCGCCCGGGCCGGTCCTCGACAACGTCGCGGACGGCCTGCTCTACAGCGGCCGTTCGCGCCGCGAACGCCGCACGCTCGCCGAGGCGACGCTGCGACGCGTGGGCCTCGGACACCGCCTCGACCACGCCACGCAGCACCTGTCGGGCGGGGAGAAGCAGCGCGCCGCCATCTCACGCGCGGTGCTCGGCGACCCGCCGCTGCTGCTCGCGGACGAGCCCACCGGCGCGCTGGACTCGCAGTCGGGAGAGGTCGTCATGGACCTGCTGCGCGACCTCAACCGGGCGGGGACCACCGTCGTGGTCATCACCCACAACCCGGACATCGCCGCGTCGCTGCCCCGCGAAGTGCGGCTGCGGGACGGGCGAATCGAACACGACAGCGGCACGCCGCCGGGGGCCAGGCCACCGGGGCATCCGGCGGGGGCCGGGGGTGCGGTCGTGCGCGGGGACGGTGTCCGGTGATGCGGATCCGCCGGGGCGCCCCGCCCGCGACACCGCGGCCGCGGCCCGCCCGGATGCGCCTCGCCGACACGGTGCGCGTCGGCGGAGCGGGGCTGCGGGCGCGTCCCGCACGGGTGTTCCTGTCGGCGTTGGGGATCGCGATCGGCATCGCCGCGATGATCGCGGTGGTCGGTATCTCGTCGTCCGGACGCGAGGACCTCGCGCGGCGGCTCGACGTCCTCGGCACGAACCTGCTCACCGTCGCGCCGGGCCAGTCGTTCAGCGGCCCGGCCGCGCACCTGGCGCGCGACGCGGTCGACATGGTGGCCCGGATCGGGCCGGTCGAGTCGGTGTCGGCCATCGGGCGCACCGAAGCCAAGGTCTACCGCAACGACCGGATCGACCCGGCGCTGTCGGGCGGGATCGGGGTGTACGCGGCGCGCCTCGACCTGCCGGCGACCGTGCGTACGGCGGTGGTCGGCGGGGCGTGGCTGAACCCGGCGCAGGAGGCGTACCCGGCGGTGGTGCTGGGTCCCAAGGCGGCGCAGCGGCTCGGCGTGCATCGGCCCGGCCCGGACGTACAGGTGTGGCTCGGCAACCGGTGGTTCACGCTGGTGGGTCTGCTGTCCCCGACCCCGCTGGCACCGGAGCTGGACACCGCGGCACTGGTCGGCTGGCCGATCGCGGAGCGGGAGTTGGGCTTCGACGGGTACGCCACGACCGTGTACGCGCGGACCGTGCCGGCGTCCGTCGGCGACGTCCAGGCCGTCCTGGGCGCCACGGCCAACCCGGAGAACCCGAGCGAGACCGCGGTGTCCCGCCCGTCCGACGCCCTGGCCGCGAAGCAGGCCGCCGACGACGCGCTGGACGGCCTCCTCCTCGGCCTCGGCGCGGTGGCGCTCCTGGTCGGCGGCGTCGGCGTGGCGAACACCATGGTCATCTCGGTCCTCGAACGCCGGGCCGAAATCGGCCTCCGCCGAGCCCTCGGCGCCACCCGCGGCCAGATCCGCACCCAGTTCCTCGTCGAATCCCTCCTTCTGTCCACCCTGGGCGGCCTGGCCGGCCTCCTGGTCGGAACCGCGGTGACCACCACCTACGCCACCTACCGAACCTGGCCCCCCACGATCCCCCCGTGGGCCCTGGCCGGCGCCCTGGCCGCCACCCTCGCCACCGGCACTCTCGCCGGCCTCTACCCGGCGACAAGAGCGTCCCGGCAGCCTCCAACCGAGGCCCTGACCGCCCCGTGATTCCGGTCGCCCCCACACCGCCGCCGCTCGTACGCGCGGAAGCGCGGAAGCGCGGAAGCGCGGAAGCGCGGAAGCGCGGAAGCGCGGAAGCGCGGAAGCGCGGAAGCGCGGAAGCGCGGAAGCGCGGAACGGCGGAAGCGCGGAAGCGCGGAAGCGCGGAAGCGCGGAAGCGCGGAAGCGCGGAAGCGCGGAAGCGCGGAAGCGCGGAAGCGCGGAAGCGCGGAAGCGCGGAAGCGCGGAAGCGCGGAAGCGCGGAAGCGCGGAAGCGCGGAAGCGCGGAAGCGCGGAAGCGCGGAAGCGCGGAAGCGCGGAAGCGCGGAAGCGCGGAAGCGCGGAAGCGCGGAAGCGCGGAAGCGCGGAAGCGCGGAAGCGCGGAAGCGCGGAAGCGCGGAAGCGCGGAAGCGCGGAAGCGCGGAAGCGCGGAAGCGCGGAAGCGCGGAAGCGCGGAAGCGCGGAAGCGCGGAAGCGCGGAAGCGCGGAAGCGCGGAAGCGCGGAAGCGCGGAAGCGCGGAAGCGCGGAAGCGCGGAAGCGCGGAAGCGCGGAAGCGCGGAAGCGCGGAAGCGCGGAAGCGCGGAAGCGCGGAAGCGCGGAAGCGCGGAAGCGCGGAAGCGCGGAAGCGCGGAAGCGCGGAAGCGCGGAAGCGCGGAAGCGCGGAAGCGCGGAAGCGCGGAAGCGCGGAAGCGCGGAAGCGCGGAAGCGCGGAAGCGCGGAAGCGCGGAAGCGCGGAAGCGCGGAAGCGCGGAAGCGCGGAAGCGCGGAAGCGCGGAAGCGCGGAAGCGCGGAAGCGCGGAAGCGCGGAAGCGCGGAACGAGCACACGATCGACGACGCCCCTATCTCCGTCCCGCCCGCCGCGGCCTCCGCGCGCGGGTCGCCGCAGACGGCACCTCGTCCTTGGGCTACTGCGAGGTGGTGCGGGTGGGGCGGACCACCAGGACGACGCGGCGGGGGGCGTCGCCTACCGGCTTGTCGTAAGGCAGGCCGTAGCGGGTGGCCAGGACGTCGAAGAAGTCGCCGGTGGGGTCGGGGTCGACGCGTTCCACCACGCCGCGTATCTCCAGGTAGCGGTAGGGGCGGTCGGGGTCGTTGAGGGAGACGGAGACCCGGGGGTCGGCGAGGACGTTCTTGTGTTTGCGGCGGTCGGTCGTGGTGGTGAAGCGGAGGAACTCGCCGTCCCACACGGTCCACACGGGGTTGACGTGCGGGGCGCCGTCGGGACCGAGCGTGGCGAGGTGGCAGAACAGCGGGCGGTCGAGCAGGTCGGCGTGCGTCTCTGGGATCATGTGCGGCACAGTATCAAAGGTTTGATACTCGTCAAGGTCTGAATGGGTGCGTAGGCTGAGTGCATGAGCATGCCCGCCGATCAGCGCCTCGGGCTCGACGTGAAGCGCGCCGAGCAGACCCTGCTCGCCGCGAAGAGTTCGGCCGTGCGCGCCGCCGGGCTCACCGTCCCGCAATACGCCGCGCTGCTTCTGCTCTCCGACAACCCCGGCATGTCCGCCGCGGCGTTGGCCCGCGGCTGCATGGTCACCCCGCAGGCCATGACAGCCCTGCTCAAGACCCTGGACGAACGCGGCCTGGTCACGCGCACGCCGCACCCCTGGCACCGGGCGATCCTGGAGACCCGGCTCACCCCCGACGGCGCGAAAGCGCTGCGCACCGCCGACAAGGGCGCGGTCGCGATCGAGCAGCGGATCTCGGACGCCTTCACCCCCGAGGAGCGGGACACGCTACGCTCGCTGCTCGCCCGCTTCTGCCAGGCGGTGCAGGAGGACGACGCGTCCTAACCGTCGGCGGCGAACTGCGCGACGGCAGGGCCGCGTTCGGGACGCCGCCCGTGTTTGCCGCGGATGCGGGTCGGTGCGGGGTGCGCCGGGCCGTACGGGTGAAGGCGGCCGGGTCATCCGCACGGGCGGCCTGCCGGTCCGGCATGTCACGTGTGTAATGGTGATGCTTCGGTACGTTTTGTTCGTCCAGCCCGTGGATCTGGAGGGCAGTGTGGCACGCCCGACGCCTCCGCCGAACCGGCCCGGCCCGCGCGGGGCCGGCGGTGGAGACGGCGCCGCGCCCGCGTCCGAGGATCCGCCCGGCGAGGGCGGCGGCGCGGATGCGCTCAGATGGGCGGTCCTCGCGGAGACCGACGACCTCAGCGAGGCCGAGGTGCTGCGGCTGGCCGCGCAGCAGGCGACGTCCGCGATCGGCGCGGCCGTGGGGCTGGTCCACCTGCGCGGTGCGGAGCCCGGCACACTGCGGCTCGCCGCGGTGGCGGGACTGCCCGCCCGGATGGCCAGGTCGTGGGAGCTTCTGCGCCACGCGCCCGCGGAGCCGTACGGCGTCGCGCTCGAACGACGCCGTGCCGCGTGGCACGACACCCTCCCCGCGGCCGTCGCGGCCGACCCGCAGTGGGAACGCTGGGCACGGACCGGCATGTTGTCCGTGCCGGTGGAGGTGCACAACGTACCCGTCGGCGTGCTCTCGGTGTTGGCGTCGCGGCGGCCCGCGCCCGACTGCGAGGCGTTCCTGCTGCGCCTTGCGTCCCTGGTCGGACGCCTGCTGCGCAACGCCCGCCGCTGGCATTCGGGCACCGCGCCGTGGTGGCAGGAGCCGCTGACCGAGCGGCGCGAGGTGATGAAGCAGGTCGCCGTCGGGACGTGGAGCTGGAACCTGGCCACCGGCCTGCTCGACATCGACGGTGCGACGCACCACATGCTGGAGGCCGCGGGCCTCGACCCCGACTCGTGGGACCGCCGGATCGAGACCTGGATGACGCGCATCCACCCGGACGACCGGCCGGGCGTCCAGGAGGCGATCGACCAGTCGATGCGGACCGGCGAGACGTACGCGGTCGAGTACCGGGTGCTGGGCGGCGGCGACCGGATCAGTTGGCTGGAGCTGCGCGGCACGTTCGAGTACGACGAAACCGGCGCCCCCGTCCGCATGGTCGGCACCGCCTGGGACGTCACCGCCCGCCGCGACAAACTCGACTGGCTGGTCGGCGTCCTCGAACTGCACCCGGACCCGATCCACGTGATCGACGCCGCCGACCGCGTGCAGTGGGCGAACAAGACCGCCCGGGACATGGCGGGTGACAGAAGCGCCGACCTCGTCGGCGCGCCCCTGTGGGACACCGTGGAGGAGTTGCGCGACCAGGGCCTGAAGGAGCTTTTCGCCCGGGCCCGCGCGACACCGGGAGCACCCATGACCGCCGAGGTGGAGGCGCGCCCGAGCCGCCCGCGCCGGCTGCACCCCGACCGCGGTGGGCAGAGCGCGTTCCTGGTGGTACGCGCCGTCCAGATCGGCGGACTCGTCACCGTGCAGTGGGCGGACATCACCGACGCACGCCGCGCCGAGCGCGAGACCGCCGAACGCCTGCGCAGGGTAATGGAGTTGAACGCCGCGCTGGTGCGTGCGCTGGACACCGACGACGTGGTCGGCGTGGTGACCAGCCACCTGCTGCCGATGTTCGGGGCCCAGGGCTTCCTGCTGCACGACCTGACCGGCTCACGGCCGCGCCTGATCGCGTCCAGCGGCTATCCGGCCTCGTTCGTGGCGGAGCTGCGCGAGCGAGCGGGCGGCGCGGGGCAGGGCGGCCACGAGCTGATCGCCACGGACGCCGCGCGGTGGCTGCCCTCGGCGGCCGAGGCCGGCGGGCCGTTCGCCGACGAGCTCCGCGAACTCGCCCAGGCCACCGGCAAACAGGCCTGGGCGGTGCTCCCGCTGCGGGTCGCGGGGCGACTGGTCGGCTCGTGCGCGGTCGCCTGGTCGCGGTCCCACCCGTTCAGCGCGGACGACGAGGCGGTGACCGCCAACCTGGCCACCCTCATCGCGCAAGCTCTGGAAAACGCCCGGCTGTACGAACAGGCCCGCAATCAAGCCGAACGCCTTCAACAGGAGCTGCTGCCGGGCGAGTTGCCCACGGCCTTCGGGGTACACACGGCCGCGCGCTACCAAACCGCTCCGGGACACGAGTTCGGCGGCGACTGGTACGACGTCGTTCCGCTGCCCGGCGGCCGCGTCCTCGCGGTGATCGGCGACGTGATGGGGCACGGGCTCGAACAGGCGATCACCATGGGCATCATCCGCCACGCGGTGCTGGCGATCGCGGCCCTCGACACCCCCGTGGACGAGCTGATGGCGCGGCTCAACGACGTGGTGGCCCGGCTGAGCTCCGACGCGGACGGCCAACTGGTTTACGCCACCAGCCTGTTCGCGGTGCACGACGCCACCACCGGGCTCTGCCGCATCGCCAGCGCGGGCCATCCGCCGCCGGTCGTCCTCCGGCCGGACGCGGCTCCGGTTTCCCTGGAAGTGCCGGCCGGTCCGCCGCTGGGGCTCGCGCAGGTCCCGGCCGAGGTCGTGGAGATGACGCTCGAACCCGACTCCGTCCTGGTCTTCTACACGAACGGGCTGCTCGGCGCCGGAGGCGCGGACGCCGCCGGACTGGAGGATCGCATCGCCCGATACCGTGACGCGGCAGGTGCGTTCGGCGCGGTGGCGGACCGGTCGGCGTGGCTGGAGTCGCTGTGTGATGCCCTGTCCGAGGAACGTGGCGGAAATCGGCCCGGGGAAAGGGCCAGGGAAAGCTCCATGGAAGGGTCCGAGGAAAGCCCCGAGGAAGGGTCCGGGGAAACGTCCGGGAATCAGCCCGGGAAAGGATCCGCGGACCGGTCGGCGAACGCGAGCCCCGACGACGCCGCGCTGCTCGTCCTGGGCACGGAGCCCTTCGCTGCCGGGCGGACCGCCGCATGGGATCTCCCTTGGTCCCCTGAATCGGCTGGCAGGGCACGGGAGTTGACGTCATCGGTCCTGAAGTCCTGGGGTTTGGAGGAGCTTGCGGACGCGGCCACGCTCGTGGTCAGCGAACTCGTGGGCAACACGGTGCGGCACGCGGTGGGGCTCGGGGCGGAAACGGAGCCGGGTCCGGGCGTGGAGGCGGGCGCGGCGGCGGCGGCCGATGGCCCGGGTGTCATCCGGTTGCGGCTGCTGAACCTGTCGGAGGCCGCCCCCGGCCGACACGATGATGCGGCAGGGCCGGTGCCGGCGGCGACTGTCGTGTGCGAGGTGTACGACGGGTCGGAGGCCACTCCCCGCGTACGACACCCCAGCCTCGACGACGAGTTCGGACGCGGCTTGCAACTGGTCGCGATGATGGCCGACCAGTGGGGCGCCCGTTTCACCGAGTCGGGCAAGTGCATCTGGGCCGCTCTGCGCACCTCCCCCGCCACGCCCGGCCTGTCACCTTTGTGACAGTGCGGGTGGGTACGCTCAGGCCATGGAGATCGACGAGATCGACCTGACCACCGGCGACGGCCGCGTCCTGCACGTCTACGACACAGGCGCGGACCCCGGCGCCGACCTCCTCGCGGTGTTCTGGCACCACGGCACGCCCAATATCGGCCCGCCGCCGCGACCGCTGTTCCCGGCCGCCGTCCGACACAGGATCCGCTGGGTGGGCCACGACCGACCCGGGTACGGCGGCTCGACCGCGCTCCCCGGCCGCGACGTCGCGTCGGCGGCCTCCGACATCGCGGTCGTCGCGGACGCGCTCGGCATCGACCGCTTCGCGGTCATGGGCCACTCCGGCGGCAGCCCCCACGCCCTGGCCTGCGCCGCGCTGCTCCGGGACCGGGTGTGCGGTGTGGTGGCGGGTGCCTCACTCGCCCCGTTCGACGCCGAAGGGCTCGACTGGTACGCCGGCATGGGCGAGTCCTCCGCGGCCTCCCTGCGCGCCGCGGCGGCCGGACGCGCGGCCAAGGAGACCCACGAGGCGAACGCCCGCTACGACCCCGAGATGTTCACCCCCTCCGATCACGCGGCGCTTGCCGGAACCTGGTCGTGGTTCAACGAAGTCGTCGGCCCTGCCGTGGAGTTCGGCACGGGGCCGCTGATCGACGACGACCTGGCGTTCGTGTCCCCCTGGGGTTTCGACCCGGCCGCCATCACCGCGCCCCTCCTCGTCGTGCACGGCGAGCAGGACCGCATCGTCCCGCCCGCACACGGCAAGTGGCTTGCGCGGCACTGCCCGACCGCCGAGCTACGGCTGTCCGCGGACGACGGCCATGTCTCCGTCCTGGACCAGGCCCCGGCGGCCCTTGCCTGGCTCCGCGACCATGCGGCGGGCAGCCCGGACGCGTAGGTCGCGTAGGTCGCGACCCCGTCCCGACCGGAGACGCCGCCTCACAGCAGGTCCCCGGCGACCTTCATCGCGACGATGTCGTCCCAGGCGCGGCCCAGTTCGCCGACTATCTCGTCGCCGTGCTCACCGTGTTCCGGGGCGCGGCGGAGGGTCTGCGGCACGTCGTCGAACTGGGCCGGGCTGGCGACCAACGGGAACACCCCTTCTGGGCCCTCGACTTCGACCAGGTAGCCATTGGCCTGGACCTGCGGGTCGGACGCGGTCTCTCCGGCGGAGCGTACGGCCGTCCACGGGATCGGCAGATCGGCGAGCACGTTCGACCATTCGGCGAGCGGCCGGGACGCGAACACCGCGTCCAACTCCGCAATGCACGCGCCGGCGTTGGCGGCCAACGCGGCACTGTCCTGGAAGCGCGGGTCGGAATTGAGGTCGTCGCGGCCGAGTGTCGCGCACAGTTTTGCGAAGGAGCCTTCGGTGAGTACGCCGGAGAGGTAGATGTACCTGTCGTCGGCGGTGCGGTAGGCGTTGACGAGCGGGTTGCGGGCGTCCGCGTGCCGGAAGCGCGGGATCGCGTCGACACCGTAGAGCTGCGCCGCGACCGCGTTCGGCGACATCACCCACATCGCCGACGAGAGGAGCGAGACGTCGACCACGGCGCCCGCGCCGGTGCGTTCGCGGCGGAAGAGCGCCGCGGCGATCGCGCCCGCGAGGAAGCCGCCCGAGGTGAGGTCGCCGAACGCCGGTGACACGAGCGGCACGAACTCGTCGGCCACCTGGGACGCCGCGTGGCCGACGCCCGCGCGGCTCCAGAAGTCGGTGATGTCGTAGCCGCCCCGGTCGCGCTCGGGTCCCCGGTCGCCGTGGCCGGTGGCCCGCGCGTACACGAGCGCGGGGTTGACGGCGTGCAGGTCGGATGCGTCCAGACCGAACCGGCCGCGAGCGCCGGGCAGCAGGTTGGTGATGAACACGTCGGCCTCGCGCACGAGATCGTGCAGGACGCCCCGGCCGGCGGCGGACGAGACGTCCAGCCCGATGCAGCGTTTGCCGCGGTTGAGGATCTGCCACATGAACCGCACGCCGACGTCCTTGTCCGGCAGCGCGGCCACGGGGTTGCCGTTCATCGGGTCGGCGGTGCGCGGCGGCACGACCTTGACGACGTCGGCGCCCCAGTCCGCCAGGACGGCCCCGGCGGACGGCGCGAACGCGTACATCGCCACCTCGACGACCTTGACGCCTTGCAGCAGGTCGTACGTCATACGCCCAGCAGCTTCCGCATGTTCGTCTCCGCGATCTTCAGCGCGTCCTCGTCGGCGACGTCCGCGAGGGCTTCGGCGAGTTCGGTGCGATTGTTGGGCCAGCGCCCGTCGCCGTGCGGGAAGTCGCCTTCCCAGAGCAGGTTGTCGACCGGGACGTCCCCCAACGACTTGAGCGCGAACCGTTCGTCGACGAGGCAGACGAAGAGGTGCTCGGCGAAGCGCTCGCGAGGCGGCCGACTGCCCATGCCGGCCTGGCCGATCGTCAGGTCGCGGCCCAACCGGCCGTCGTGGAAGGTCTTTTCGGCGCGTTCCAGGAGGTACGGGATCCACCCGGCGCCGCCCTCGGAGAGGATCACGCGGAGCCCGGGGAAGCGGTCCAGCACGTCCGACATGAGCCAGTCGGCCGCCGCCATCATGGAGTTGACGCCGTTGAGGGTCACGAGGACGCCCGCCGGAGCGTCGTCGGAGGTGGTGACCAGCCGCGAGGAACTGCCGATGTGCTGGCAGACCGGCAGCCGTGCCTCGTTCAGGAACGCCCAGAGCGGGTCCCAGTGTTGCGTGTGCAAGGACGGAAGCCCCAGCACCGTGGGGTTCTCCGAGAAGGCGATCGCCTTCGCGCCCTTGTCCGCCACGCGCTTCGCCTCGGCCACCGCGAGGTCGATGTCGAACAGGGGCAGAATCGCGGCCCCGTAAAGGCGGTTGGGGTCGGTCGCGCACCACTCGTCCAGCAGGTAGTCGTTGTACGTGCGCAGGAAAACCAGCCCCGCGTCGAGGTCGTCGACCCCGAGGAAGAACCGGTGCCCGGCGAAGCGCGCGAAGTTGGGGAACGTGAGCTGCCCCCACACGCCGTCGATGTCCATGTCCGCGAGCCGGTGCACGGGGTCGTGGCAACCGGGCCGGATCTCCTCGAAGTTGGCGGTGCCGGGGGCCGGCGGGTAGCCGGTCTCGGGGTGCCCCGGGAGCGGGCGGCAGCTTCCCATGGGGATGTGGGTGATCTGGTCGTTGTAGAGCCACGCGTCACGGCCGTCGATCTGGACGACGCGCGGTGCGCGGTCCCGGTACGCGGCCGGAACGCGGTCCACCCACAGGTGCGGTGGCTCGATCATGTGGTCGTCCGCGGAGATGAGTTTGGCGCCGTCGGGAAGCACGATGAGGGCTTGCCTTTCTCTGTGGGGACTTGGGGATGCGCTCTGTTGGGGGCTTTGTGCTGCGTTCTGCGCGGGCATTGGGCTGGGCTCTGCGAGGGGTTCGGAGGTTGCGCTCTGCGAGGGGTTCGGAGGTTGGGCTCTGCGGGCGTTGAGCTGCGCTCCGCGGTGACTGCGGCTTGGGCGTGGGACGGGCGGCGTGTGTGCGTGGCGGTCAGAGCGCGAGGAGCAGGCTTGAGGTGAAGTCCTCGGCGCCACTGGACACGACGGCGACGTGCGGCCGCGGTTCCACCTGCCGACCGTCGGCGTCGCCGCGGAGTTGGCGGCAGGCCTCGTACAACCCGCCGAACCCGTGCATGCGTCCTGCGGACAACTGCCCGCCACCGGTGTTGAGCGGCAGGACACCGTCCAGGGCGATGCGATGGCCACCCTCGACGAACCGGCCGCCCTCGTTGCGGGGGCAGAGGCGGAGTGCTTCGAGCCAGCGGACGGCGAGCACGGAGAAGCCGTCGTAAAGCTGTGCCACGTCGACGTCTTCGGGCTTCAGCGTGGTCCGCGACCACATCATGTCGGCGGCCTGGTCGAAGCCGGAGGCGGATCCGATGGCCTGGATGGTGACGGCGCGTCCGGAGTCGACGCCACCGCCACCGCCCCGCCTGCGTGAGACGACGAACGCGATCGAGCCGTCCACGGGGACGTCGCAGTCGTACAGGCAGAGCGGGTCGGAGATCATCCGGGCGCCGAGGTAGTCGTCGAGGGTCATGGGGGTCCGGTAGACGGCCTCCGGGTTGCGTACGGCATTGGCCCTGGCGGTCACGGCGATCTGGCCCAGTTGTTCGCGCGTGGAGCCGCTGTCGTACAGGTATCGCTGCGTCAGGAGGCCGCCGTACGTGGAGTATCCGGCTCCGTAGGGGGCCGTCCACTGGGTGCGCTCGCGCGCCGCGCTCGCGGCCACGGTCGCGGACCGGCTGCCGCGTTCGGCCTGGGCACTGGACTCCCAGACCGTACGGAAGCACAGCACGTGCTCGGCGAGTCCGGCGGCGACGGCCAGCACGGCGTTGACCACCGCGCCGAGTTGGCCGGGGAGTTCGCTGCCGCCGGTGTACCAGCGCAGGCGCAGGCCGAGCAGAGCACGTACGTCGTCGACGCCGGCGCCGGTGATGCCCGGGGTCGAGCCCATGGCGCCGGGGTAGGTGGACAGGCCGTCGATGTCGGCGGGGGTGAGCCCGGCGTCGGCGATCGCGGCGAGGGCGGCGTCGGCGGTGAGGCGCCACGGATCGGTGCCGAGTCGGCGGCCGATACGGGACGCGCCGACGCCGGTGATGGCGGCGTACTCCTCGGGCGGCTTCATGGGCGGAACACGGGTATGAACGCGCGGCCGGCCGGTTCGAAGTGCACCGTGACCGGCATGCCGATGTGCACCGCGTCGACGGGGCAGCCGACGACCGCGCTCATCAACCGCAGCCCTTGCTGCTCGGGGAGCTCCACTTCGGCGAGGACGTACGGGGGGTCGAGCTCGGGCGTCCAGCGGTGGCGGTTGACGGTGAACGAGTGGACGCTGCCTTTGCCGCTCACCGGCGCGAACGCGATGTCGGCGCCGTGGCATCGCGGGCAGAGCGGGCGCGGCGGGTGCTGGTAGGTCCCGCACGCGCCGCAGCGCGCGATGCGCAGGACGCCGTCGGCGCCCGACTGCCAGTATTCGGCGGTGCGTTCGGTCAGCGCGGGCTCGGGACGGTGCATGTCTCTCCTCCCCGTGGGTTGATGGTATTGCATCATGGTGATGGTATTTACTCAATCACCTGTCCGAGCACACAGACCAGAGGAGGGGCATGAACGACCCCGCACCGGGCGACGCGACCTACCGCGCGCCGGATCTGACGCTGGTGGGAGCCGAGCACGTACGCCGCTACCGCGAGACGGGCGGCGAAGTCGGCTACGAGTGGAACGGCGTGACCGCGCTGCTCCTGACCACGACCGGGCGCACGAGCGGCGAGCCGAGGACGTCGGCACTGATCTTCGGCGCCGACGGGGACCGTCTGGTGGTCGTCGCCTCCCAGGGCGGCGCACCGACGCACCCGCAGTGGTACCGGAACCTGCTGGCGCAGCCGCGCGTCCAGGTCCAGGTGAAGGACAAGAGCTTTGCGGCCGTCGCGAGGACGGCGGAGGGCGCGGAACGCGATCGGCTCTGGGGTTTGATGACGGGCCTGTGGCCCAACTACGACGCCTACCAGGAACGGACGGAACGGCGGATTCCGGTGGTGGTGTTGGAGGCGGTGGAAGGGTAGAGGAGGCCGCGGCGCCGGAGCATTGGCCGACGCGGGCGGGGACCGGGCGCGGACCGGGTCGGGCGCGGACCGGGCGCGGACCGGGCAGTGGTCGAACGCGGCCGGGCACTGGTCGGGCGCGGGTCGGGCGCGGGTCGGGCGCGGGTCGGATCGGTCGGGCGCGGGGGCGAGCACGGGCCGGGCCGGGCCGGGCACGGGCCGGGTCAGGTCGGGCGCGAGTCAGGCGCGGGTCGAACGCGGACCGTGCACGGGTCGGGCACGGGCCGGGCACGGGCCGGGTCGGGCCGGGCACGGGCCGGGTCGGGCCGGGCACGGGCCGGGTCGGGCCGGGCACGGGCCGGGTCGGGGCGGGCACGGGCCGGGTCGGGCACGGACGGCGCGAACCGGGGGCGGGCCGGGCCGGGCACGGGCCCGGCGCGGGCACGGCCCGGGTCGGGGCGGGCACGGACCGGCGGCGGTCGGGACCGTGGCGCGGCGATCGGATGTGCGGGTTGGCGGCCGAACTTGGCACCTGGTGCCGGGCGGCCGCCGGCCCTCACACGGCCGGGACCACGTCCTCCAGAAGGCGCAGTGCCGTGGCGTGGGGGTCGGGGCCGCAGGGGCAGAGGATCAGGTGTTCGGCTCCCGCGGCCGCGAACGCCCTCAGCCGTGCCGCAACTTCGTCGGGCGTTCCAGCCGCGGCGACGCGATCCAGGATGGCTTCGGCGTCCTGGCGGAAGGTGCCGCCGAGGAAGTCCAGCATGTGCTTGCGTGCTTCCCCGGTGGTGTCGGCGACGCTGGTGAACACATACGCGTACCACCCGAAGCCCGCAAGGTCGCGCCCCACCTTGCGGGCCTCGTCGTGGATGTCGCGCGCGGCCCGGGCATAGCGCTCGGGCGAGTAGAGGTACGGCATCCAGCCGTCGCCGAGCCTGGCCGCGCGGCGGATCGCGGGCGCACGGCGGCCGGTCACCACGAGCGGCGGGCCGCCGGTGCGGGCCGGTGCCGGGTGAATGCGTACGTCCCGAAACCGGTGGTGCGGGCCGTCGTGGGTGACCGGTGCGGCCGTCCAGAAGCGTCGCAGCAGCGGGATCATCTCGTCCGCGCGGGCGCCGCGTTCGGCGAGCGGGACCTCGCAGGCGGCGAAGTCCGCCGGGTACTCGCCGCCGACCCCCACGCCCACGGTGATCCGGCCGCCGGACGCCCGGTCGAGGTCGGCGAGCTGCTTGGCGAGCAGGCCCGGCGGATACAGCGGCAGGGCGAGCGTCGCGGTGCCCACCGCGACGCCTGCGGTCTGCTCGATCAGCCGCGCGAGCCACACCAGCGGCTCAGGACTGGGATTCACCGACGCAACGTGCCCGCCCACCCACAGCGACCCCGCCCCCGCGGCCACAAGCTCGGCAACCTCCCCCGCCGCCTCCGGAGCCACAAACCCCACCCGCACCCCACCCGCCGGCGTCGCGGCACTGGACGTGCGCCACGTGGCGCCCGGCGAAGCGACCGCCTCGGGCTCGGCCCCCGCCCCCTGCCCGACCACCGGCACCGCCTCGGGCTCGGCCCCCATCCCCTGCCCGACCACCGGCTCAGCCGCTCCATCGCAACGATCGGACTCCGCCCGCGAGATCCCGCCGCCGGCAACGCCCCCGCCCTGTCCCATCCTCCGCCCGCCCCTTCCATACCTCGGGAACGTCCGCAAAAACCCGAAGGTGCCGGACACACCCCCCAATCACCCGAACCAACGAGACCCCGCGGCGAGTTCGACAACACGTTCGACCGGCCCCGGGCCTCGACTCGACGGGACCCGGGCTCAACTCCTGGTCCGGACCCGGCCGCCGATGTTTCGGGTGGCCCGTTCCGCCGCAGTGCGCAATTGCTCGCCGAGCGCCGCCACTTCACCAGGTGTCAGGTCATAGTTGGGGCCGAAGACCATGATCTTGGCGACGACGTTGCCGAGGACGTCGAAAACCGGGGCGGAGCACTGCAACATGCGCACGGGGCGGTCGGCGTCCAGGTCGGTGGGCAGGTATTCGCTGTGGGTGAGTTCGACGACGACCTCGTCGCGCACCCGACGGGCCTCCTCGGCGTCCGGAGTGTTGGCGAGGGTGGCCAGGGCCTCGTGGAGTTCGGGGTTGCGCGGGGTGGCGACGGTGACGCTGTAGCCGCGCGTGCGGATCGCGTCGAGGGCGGCGCGGTAGCGGGCGCGGGCGGCCTCGCCGAGCGGGGCCGCGGCGGCGTCCAGCCAGGCTTCGACGCCCGCGTCGTCCGCCCAGGCGACGAAGCCGGTGCCGAACGGCGGGGCCAGCCTGATGGCCTGGCCGACATGGCCGCGTACCGCGAACGGGGCGCCGTGGTCGAAGACTTCCACCACCCGGATCTCGTCGCCGGTGCGCACCGAGACGCCGACGCAGGTACCGGTGTCCTTGGCCAGCCCCTCGGCCTCGTGTCCGGTCACGGCCAGCGCGGAGTTGATGCTGCGGGCCGCCTCGCCGACCGCGATGCACGCGGGGCCGAGGCGGTAACGCAGGTCGCCGTCGCCGCGTACCGCGTACCCCCGTTCGGCGAGTGCGAGCAGGACGGTGTGGCAGCTCGCGCGCGGCATGTCGAGGATGCGCGCGACCTCGCTGACCGTCATCGCCTCGCTGGGTTCGGCGGCCAGGGTTTCCAGGATGTCGACGGCGCGCAGCACCGCGGGCGAGGCGACCAGAGGCATGGGGACTCCTTGACAAGCGATGTCAGCTCGACGCTAGTATCGCAGCAGTCTCGCTAATATACTATTAGCCGCCGCCCGGGTTGGTCACTCGCAACCGTATGTCCCCGGGCACGTTCCCCAGGGCGGCTCGCGACCGACACCGCAGACCTGACCGTTCAGACCCGGCCCTCAGACTCGGCCCTCAGACCTGGTCCTCAGACCTGATCCTCGGACCCGACCCCGCAGACCTGCCCCCCGCAGACCGACCCCTGCGGACCTGCTCCCCGAAGACCTGACCACGCCGGCAACGCACCGACGCCTTCGACGAACACGACACCGGAGACCGACCGTGGCGGACCACCCCGAAGTCGCACAACTGTACGTGGACGGAAAATTCGTCGACGGCCGCGCGCCGGCCTTCGCCGTGGAAGACCCGGCGACCGAGGAGGAGTTCGCGCACTCCCCCGCGGCCGCCCCCGAGCAGTTCGACGAGGCGGTGGCCGCGGCGCGACGCAGCTTCGACGCGGGTGTGTGGGCCTCCGTGCCGCTGCCCGAGCGCGTACGCGTGCTGTCCGCGATGGCGGACGTCCTCGACGGCATGCGCGACGACCTGGTCCGCACCGTCGTGCGCGAGACCGGCACCCCGGTGCGCATCGCCGGCCTGATGCAGGTCGACATGGCCCTGGAGCAGGCCCGGCAACTCCCCGCGCTGCTGGCCACGTTGCCCGAGTGGGAGCACAACGAGCTGCCCCTGGAGTCGCACATCGCCGGGGCGACCGGGCGGGATGTCCTCACCAGCGTCCGACGGTACGAGCCCTGCGGCGTGGTGGCCGCGATCACGCCGTACAACTTCCCGCTGCAACCGGCCGTGTGGAAGGTGTTCGCCGCGCTCGCCGCGGGCTGCTCGGTGGTCCTGCGTCCGAGTCCGCTCACCCCCCTGTCGGTCCTCGCCTTCGGGGTGGCCGCCGACCGCGCCGGGCTGCCGCCGGGCGTGCTCTCCGTCGTCCCCGAACCGGGCGCCGAGGGCGCCGAACTCCTCACCTCCGACCCGCGCGTCGACTGCGTGTCGTTCACCGGGTCCACCGCGATCGGCCGCCGAATCGCCGCACAGGCCGCCCCGACCGTCAAGCGCCTGGTCCTCGAACTCGGCGGCAAGTCCGTGCAGTTGTACCTACCGGACGCGGTGCGCAACGTCGCCGCCGGAGTCGGCACCGTCTTCGCCTCGCACGCCGGGCAGGCGTGTTCGGCGCAGTCGCGCGTCCTGGTCCCCGCCGACGCCCTCGACGCCGCCGTGGAGCAGGCCTGCGCGGTGGCCCGCGCGTTGCCCGTCGGCGACCCCCAGGACCCCGCGACCGTCGTGGGCCCCCTCATCTCCGCCGCCCAGCACGACCGCGTCACCGGCCTGGTGGACGAGGCGGTACGCGCGGGCGCGCGCCTCGCCGCGGGGGGCCGCCGGCCCGAACACCTCCCGCGCGGCCACTACCTCGAACCGACCGTGCTCGTGGTCGACGACAACGCCAACCCGGTCGCGCAGCAGGAGGCGTTCGGGCCGGTGGTGAGCATCCAGGGCTACCGCGACCTCGACGAGGCGGTGGCGATCGCCAACGACAGTGAGTACGGCCTGTCCGGCGGCGTCTACAGCGCGGACGTCCGGGCCGGGCTCGACGTCGCCCGCCGCATCCGCGCCGGCACCGTGCTGGTCAACCGGCCGTCCGCCAACGCGTACACGCCGATGGGCGGCATCAAGCAGTCGGGCATCGGACGTGAGCGCGGCGTAGCCGGACTGCGCGAATACCAGGAGATCCAACACCTGGTCCTCGGCCCGCTCGACACCGCCGGCTAGCACCGCCGACCAGCACCACGGGCTGGGTCGTGTCCGTCGGACTTTGTGCCGCTCCCGGTCTCCGGTGCCGTGCATCGCTCGCGGGGCCTGGCGGCCCTCTCAAGCGCAGGCCCGAAGCTCGTACTCAGTCGTACTCGCAAGGGTCCGCGACGCCGCGAGGCGCGGTGTCCAGGGGCTGGGAGCGGCACAAAGATCCGGCGGACACGGCCCGGCTCCGCTCCATCCGCCCCACCCGTATGCCACCGAACGTTGGGAGAACACAGTGCTGCTGGACGGCAAATCCGTCGTCGTCACCGGAGCCGGATCCGGCGTCGGGCGCGCGTCCGCGCTCCTTTTCGCCGCCGAGGGCGCCCAGGTCGTGTGCGCGGACGTCCGCGAGGACTGGGCCGCGGAAACGGTCCGCCAGATCGCCGAGGCGGCCGCCGAGGCACCCGGAGCCAAGGGCACCGGAGTTGCGCTGCGCTGCGACGTCACCGTGGCGGCCGACGTCGACGCCGCCGTCGCCGCCGCGGTCGAGCGCTTCGGGCGCCTGGACGTGATGTTCAACAACGCGGGCATCGCCACGCCCGTCTTCGGCATGCGCACCGAGGACCACACGCTCGACCAGATCGACGCGCTGCTGGCCGTCAACATCCGCGGGATCGTGCTCGGCTGCCAGGCGGCCGTAAGGCAGTTCCGGGCCCAGGGGGGCGGCGGTGTCATCGTGAACACCGGCTCGGTGGCCGGGATGGTCGGCTGGGGCGGCACCGTCTACGGGGCCACCAAGGGCGCGGTCAACCAGCTGACACGCGGCGTGGCCGTGGAATGCGCGGCCGACGACATCCGCGTCAACGCGATCTGCCCGGCCGCGATGCCCGCCACGAACTTCATGGTGCCGGACGCCTCGACCGGTTCGCAGGGCATCGCCGAGGAGGAGGCGCGCGCGGTCGGCGCGGCGCATCCGCTCGGCCGTCCGATCACCGCGGAGGACTGCGCCGCGGCGGCGCTCTTCCTCGCCTCCGACGCGGCGCGCAACATCACCGGCGTCCTCCTGCCCGTGGACGGCGGGTTCGTCGCGCAGTAGCGGACACCGGAGCCCGGCCGCGGAACCCCGACGACAGACGACAAGGACGGTCACCACCATGGCGACAGACGTCGACGATCTCGACCCGGTCCGCATCAAGGAGTTGTTCGACCTCCGCAGCGGCATGAACGAGCACAGCGGCGCCGGCTACCGCGACGACCCCTACCCCGTCTGGCACCGCCTCCGCGAGGAGGCGCCGGTGCACCGCGGGATCGTGCACGAGCTGACCGGCTACGCGGGCCCGGCGTTCTTCCAGGGTCTGCCGCATCCCGAGCGGGAGCACTTCTCGGCCTTCACGTACGCGGCGTGCGACGCGGCGTTCCGCGACGAGACGGTGTTCGTGTCCTCCGAAAGCGCCGCGGACGGGCGGGAGTTCGAGCACGGCGTGGCGGGCCCGCAGAGCAGCATCCTGTACATGAACGGCAAGGAGCACCGCCGCTACCGGGGCCTCGTGCAGCCGTCGTTCGTGCCGCCGCGCGCGAAGTGGTGGATCGAGAACTGGATCACCACCACGGTGAACGCCCTCATCGACCACTTCGCCGCGTCCGGCCGCGCCGACCTCAACACCGACTTCTGCGCGGCGATCCCGACCCTGACGATCACCGGCAGCCTCGGCATCCCCGCGTCCCAGGCGCTGGACCTGCGGGCCTCGATGATCCCCGGCCAGATCGACACGGACGCGTTCGCCCGCATCGTGGCCCCGGTGGTCGCGGCGCGCCACGAGGCACCGGGCGACGATCTGATCAGCGTCCTGGTCGAGGCCGAGTTCACCGACGAGGACGGCGTCGCGCACCGGTTGTCCGACGCGGAGATCATGTCGTTCGCGTACCTGCTCCTGGTGGCCGGGTCGGGCACGACCTGGAAGCAGATGGGCATCACCCTTGCCGCGCTCCTCGCGCGCCCGCGGATCCTGGACGCGGTACGCGAGGACCGCGCGCTGCTGCGCCCCGCCATCGAGGAGTCGCTGCGCTGGATGCCGACCGACCCGATGTTCTCCCGCTATGTCGCGCGTGACATCGAGTTCCACGGCATGGAGCTGCCGCGCGGGTCGGTGATCCACCTGTGCATCGGCGCCGCCAACCGCGATCCGCTGCGCTGGGACGCGCCCGACGAGTACGACCCGACCCGGCCCGGACGCTCGCACCTCGGCTTCGGCCGCGGCCCGCACGTCTGCCTCGGCACGCACGTGGCCCGGGCCGAGATGGCGGTCGGGATCGGCGCGCTCCTCGACCGGCTGCCGAACCTGCGCCTGGACCCCGAAGTGGAGCCGCCGACGTTCATCGGCATGTACGAGCGCGGCGCGACCGAGATCCCGGTGGTCTTCGGCTGATCCCCCGCGCCCGGAGCGCCCGGACCGGGGCACGCGCAGTGCCCGGCCGGGCGCTGCGGGCCGCCCCGGCCGCCCCCGGCCGACCGGCCGCGTGGTCGGTCGGCCTCACGCCGTCTCGTCGTGGATCCGCCGGATCCCCGTGCGCCAGTCCACCGCGCACGGCCCGGTGATCGACCGCCGGCGCGTCGGGTCGAGGACCTGGCCGCGCAGGGTGCCCGGCTGCTCGCGTACCTCCACCGTGGCGCCCTTGCCGGTCAGTTCGCCCATGTAGGCGGCCCACTCCTGGACGCTGACCGGCTCGTCGCCGCCCCAGTTGACGACGGTCGCCGGGACGGACGCGGCGCCGAGCAGCGCCTCGGTCTGGGTGTTGATGTCGTCCTGGTGGATGGGGCTGTACATGCACGGGTCCCAGCGGGTGACGACGGGCTCCCCGGCGCGCACCGCCGCGAGGTGGATGCCGGGCAGGCCGCCGTTGCCGTAGGAGCCGTACGACGCGTTCATCCGCGCGATCACGACCGGCAGGTCGAACGCCCGGGCGCAGTAGCGGGCGACGGCCTCCTCGGCGGTCTTGGACACCGAATACGTCTGGGCGTACGCGATGTTCGCGTCCCCGAGCGGCGCGTCCTCCCGGTACACATGGTGCGGGTCCTCGTGCGGCTTGAGCACCGACGCCGTCGACATCACGAGCGCGGCCTTGGCCTTGCGGCAGTGCTGGAGCAGCAGTCCGGTGCCCTCCGCGTTGACGCGCAGGGCGTGGTCGTAGTCCAGGCCCTCGCCGAGGAACGCGGCGAGGTGCAGCACGTAGGTGAAGTCGTCCGGGAGTCCGTCGAACTCCCCGGAGGCGAGGTCGACGCGGCGCGTGGTGACGCCGAGGGCGTCGACGCGCTCGCGCTCGCCGGGCGTCCCGAAGCGGGCGATCCCCCAGACCTCGTTGTCCCGCGCCAGGTACTGCGTCAGGGGGAAGGCGATCTGCCCCGCCGGGCCGGTGACCAGGATCTTTTCGCCGGACAACATGGGTTCCTCCTCGGGACGGAGCCGCCCGGCCGGAGCGCCGGGCGGCGGGTGCCGCCCCGATCATGAACCCGGGACCCGAAGAAGTACACGGCCGTCCGCGCGGACCACCCGGGATCCCGGAGACCACTGGACGGAGGTCAGTGGTCCTCGGTCGCCTCGTACAGCCCCGCGAACTCCAACGCGCCGTTGCGGACGCGTCCGAAGTGCAGCCAGTCGCCCTTGAACATCTGGTGGTCGTACGGTCCCCCGGCGATGTGCGTGTTCGGGCCGCCGGTCACCGCGGGCATGAACCGGATGCGCTCCAGGCCCTCCTTGACGCCGGGGCCGGTCAGCACGGTGGCGCGGTGCAGGGCCTCGGCGACGGCGGCGGCCATGTCGTACGCGAGTCCGGGGATGGCGTTCGGCCACATCCACGGGTCCTCGCCGTAGCGGGCGACGAAGCGCTCGTGGAAGCGGTGCATGCGCGGGTTCTCGGGGCACCACTGGTCGATGCCGACCCAGCCTTCGAGCTGCTCGAAGCCCCAGATGTACTGCATGAACGCGGTGGTCATGATGCGCGGCGGGTCCCAGTCGAGCTTCTCCAGCGCCTCGCGCACCGCGCCGGAGACGACCAGGCCGCCGTAGCCGAGCCAGGCGAGCGCGTCCGCGTTGGCGTCACGCAGAATGCGGAACTTGGCGGCGAGTTCGTCGGTGGTCGTGGCGTTGGTGGTCATCTCGACGGCGGCGACGGAGATGCCGTTCCGGCGGCACTCCTGGCGGAAGAACCGGAAGTACTCCTCGCCGATCGGTGACCACGGCGCGAGCACGGCGACGCGGCGGTGGCCTTCGCGCCTCAGCCAGTTGACCATCAGGGCCGGGTCGCCGCCGACGTCGCCGTTGCCCATGCGGAAGCAGTACTCGCCGTGGAACGCGTCGGTCCCGGCCATGCTGATCAACGGCACCTGGCTCTCGTTCGCGTGCGCGGCGAGCGCCATCGCGGAGTCGGTGTAGTTGGCGCCGACCACGGCCAGGCAGCCCGCGTCGACGAGCCGGTGGAACGCCTCGACGCCGCCGCGTGCGGTGCCCTGCGGGAGCCCGGCGTCGTCCTCGTACAGGAACTCGTAGCGGCGGTCCAGCACTCCGCGCTCGATTGCCTCGTCGAACGCGAGGGTGATCTCGCGCTCGAACCGCCGCCATTCCATGCCGAGCCAGCCGACACGGATGGGCGCGAGCTTCAGCCAGCGGTCCTCGATCGATGTCACGGGTGCCTCTCCTCGCCGGTGGGTGCGCTGCCGGGGGACGTGCCGCGGTGCCGTTCAGCGGTGCCGTTTCGCCGTGCCAACTTCGTCGTGCCCTGCCACGCGCGCGGTGTGCCACCCGCGTGTCTTGCCACCCCACGCGGGCTGCCGCGCGGTGCGTGCGGCGGTGGTCCCCGGTGCTCCCCGGGACCTCCGCTGTTCGAGAACGCGGTTTCAGAATGTCAAAATGCTATCGGCCTAGCTGTAATCGTAGCGATCGATTCGAGTCCCCTGTCAAGAGCGCCCACCCCGGACGCACCCGCCGAACACGGCACGCTTCAGCGCGGGAAGAAGTCGACTTGCCGCCGAACCCGGCGTCGGGGCCGGTCACTTGCGAAGGTCGGAGGCCGCCACCCGGCGCCGCAGCGCCGATCCGACGTGACGAGGCCCGGGCGCGGGGGGGGGGGGG
>NZ_JBPKBH010000012.1:104828-112269 GCF_051388915.1 Yinghuangia sp. YIM S09857
CACTGCCCGCCGCGCCGAGGCCGCCCGCACCGCCACCCGGCCGCACGTTCACGACAGCCGAGCACGCGGCAGACGCCCGCCGCCCCCGTGCCGACGTCTCCCGCGCCTCGGCGGTGACGCCGGCCACTCACGCCTCGCGGAGCGGCACCTTCGGGGCGGTGAGTTCGAGGACCAGGCCGTCCGGGTCGGCCAGGCGCAGGTTGTGGCTGACCGCTTCCTCGAAGATCTCGCCGACCTCGTGGCCGCGGGCGGCGAGGTCGGTGCGGAGGTGTTCGAGCGCGGGCAGGTCCGCCACCGCGAACGAGAGGTGGTCGATGCCCGGTGTGGCGGTCCCGGACGGGTCCCCGGGCGCGGCCGTCTGCATGCCGACGACGAAGCCCGCCGCCGGATGGCGGAGTGCCGCGTACGGGCCCGAGTCGATGACGCCCGAGGCGAGATCGCGCAGGCCCAGGACGTCGCGGTAGAAGGCCGCGCTCGTCGCGACGTCGCGGACCACGAGCTGGATGTGCGAGAACCCCTGGATCACCCGCGCATGGTACGGCGGCGTCCCCGCAACAACCAGGCCCGCGGCGACCGTACTTCGACACGTGCCGACACATACGGACAAATACAGTCACGTGCAACCCTGGCGTGCCGCGTTGGACTCTCCCCCTCGGGGAGACCCCATGCTGAGGCCATGGACGACGACCTGCTGGCGATCGGGCAGTTCGCCAGGCTCAGCCGACTCAGCGTCAAGCAGTTGCGCTACTACGCGGAACTCGGGCTGCTGGTGCCCGCGTACGTGGACGAGCAGACCGGCTACCGCTACTACCGCCACGACCAGGCGCGGGACGCGCTGTCGATCGGGCTGCTGCGCACGCTCGACGTACCGCTGGCCGCCATCGCGCAGGTGCTGGACGGCGCGACCGGCGCGCTGGACGGCGTGCACGAGCGCCTGGAGGCCGAACTCGCGCGCCGCCGCTCGACCCTGGCCGCGCTGGAGCGCGTCATGGCCGAGGGCCTGCCGTCCGCGCCGGTCACGGTGGCCGACGAACCGGCGCGGCGCGTGGCGGTGGTCCGGGAGACGGCGGCGGACGAGACCGACCTCGGCCGGGCCACGTCGGCCGCCGTGGCCCGGCTGCTGGCCGCCGCGGCGCCCGCCGGGCCGCCCGAGCTGATCGGCCTGTTCCCGCTCGACTTCGGCGAGGCGATCCCGGTCGCCGTGGCGCTGGTCGGCGACCGGCCGGTGCCGGGCGCCGAGCCGGACGTCCTGCCGGGCGGCCGGTTCGCCCGCGCGACGCACGTCGGCCCGTACGACCAGATCGGGCTGACCGCGCACGCGCTGCTGTCCTGGTGCGCCGAGCGACGCCATCCCGTACGCGGGCCGCTCCGCGAGGTGTACGTGTCCGACCCCGCGACCACGCCGCCCGACCGGCTGGTCACCCACCTGATGATCCCCCTGGAGGAGACATGACCCCCGAACTCGTCCACGCCGAACCCGTCACCTGCCTCAACGTCACCGGCATGGGCGAACCCGGCGGCACCGAGCACCTGGCGGCGATCCGCGCGCTGTACGCCGTCGCCGGCGCGATGGGCGGCCCCGCCGGACCGCTGCAAGGCCGGTGGTGGGCCGAGGACCCGGACCGCGACCCGCTGGACGTACCGCGCGACCAGTGGCGCTGGCACCTCCTGCTGCCGCTGGACACCGTCCCCGAACCGGGTGCCGCCGACCGGGCCCGCGAGCGGGCGCGGGGATCGGGTGCGGCGGTCGACCGGGTGCAGCTCGTCTCGTTCGCGGAGGGCGAGTGTGTGGAGCTCCTGCACGAGGGGCCGTTCAGTGAGGAGAAGAAGTCCCTCGACCTGATGGACGCCTTCATGGCGGAGCACGGCCTTTTGCGCAACGGGCTGCACCACGAGATCTACCTGAGCGACTTCACCGATCCGAACCCGCGGACGATCCTCCGCCAGCCGGTGGCCCGCGCGGCGGGCTGACCGCCGGCTGACCGATCGCAGACTACCGATCGCAGACTGACCGATCGCGGGCTGACCGCCGACAGGCGGAGCTCTCGCAGGCGGAGCGGCGACCCAGCGCAATGCCCTGAATTGCTGGCATTCGCACCACCCCATTGCTGAAATTATTCATTCAAGATCTTGATGTCTGTCTATCTGCATGCCAGATTCGGCGGACGACAGACACAGGTCCCCAGCAAGCGGTCGCCGCTTCGCCTCGCGAAGAGAGTGAGTCCATGCCGGTCGAACAAGATTCCGGGGCGCGCCTTGCGATGGAGCGCCGGACCATCGAGGTCATCCCCGACGCCGAGCGGCACGGCACGCCGCGCAGCCAGTTCACCCTGTGGTTCGGCGCCAACATGCAGATCACCGCCATCGTGGACGGCGCCCTCGCGGTCGTCTTCGGCGCCGACGCACTGTGGGCGATACCCGCGCTACTCGTCGGCAACGTGCTCGGCGGCATCGTCATGGCGCTGCACTCCGCACAGGGCCCGCGGCTCGGCGTACCGCAGATGATCTCCAGCCGGGCCCAGTTCGGGGTCTACGGCGCGGTGCTGCCGCTGCTGCTGGTGATCCTCATGTACCTCGGCTTCGCCGCCACCGGCAGCGTCCTCGCCGGACAGGCGGTGTGCGAGATGCTGCACATCGACAACACCAACGTCGGCATCCTCATCTTCGGCGCCCTGACCGCGGTGATCGCTGTGACCGGCTACCGGCTCATCCACCTCGCGGGCCGCGTCGCGACCGTCATCGGCGTGCTGGGCCTCGGCTACCTGGTGATCCGGTTGTTCACGCAGTACGACGTCGGCGCGCACGTCGGCGACAAGGGCTTCGACGCCGCGACCTTCCTGCTGGCAGTCGGCCTCGGCGCCGGGTGGCAGCTCACCTTCGGGCCGTACGTCGCCGACTACTCGCGCTACCTGCCGCGCGAGACCAGCGACCGCGCGACCTTCTGGTCGACGTTCTGCGGCTCGGTGATCGGGTCGCAGATCGCCATGACGCTCGGTGCGCTGACCGCCGCAGTCGCGGGCAAGGCGTTCCTGCCGGACCAGGTCGGCTTCCTCGGCGACCTGGCGGGCCCGGCCTTCCTCGCGTTCCTCATCTACCTGGTGATCGTGGTCGGCAAACTGACGGTGAACTGCCTGAACGCGTACGGCGGATTCATGTCGATCCTGACGATCGTGACGGCCTTCGACGGCCGCTCGCGCATCTCCTCCGCCGCCCGCGCCGCCTACATCGTGGGCTTCACCGCCGTGTCCGTGGCCATCGCGATGGCGGCCAGCGCGGACTTCCTCGACAACTTCAAGAATTTCGTCCTCATGCTGCTGATGGTCTTCACCCCGTGGAGCGCCATCAACCTGGTCGACTACTACGTCATCTCACGCGAGCGCGTCGACATCCCGGCGCTGTACGACCCGCACGGACGCTACGGCAGGTGGAACGTGACGGCGTTGACCTGCTACGTCGTCGGCGTGGGCGTGCAGATCCCCTTCCTGGCCACCAAGCTCTACACCGGTCCGATCACCGAGGAGCTGGACGGCGCGGACGTGTCGTGGATCGTCGGCCTGGCGTTCACCTCGGTCGTCTACTACCTCTGGGCACGCCGCACGGCCAACCCGCCGGCCGAGACGATCCGCCCTGCCGAACCGCAACCGGACGCTCCTGCCCCGGTGCCGACGTCCGCGTCCGCCTGATGCGGCGTGCGGGACGGCTACGTAGGCTCGTCATCGGAAGCTCCGGAGCCCGGCACCCCGCCTCGGCCTTCCGGCCGTCCCCGATGTGGAGCCGCTCATGACGACTGCCCGCACCCTGATCACGACCGCGCTGGACGAGGCGGGCCGCCGCGATGTGGGCCAGGGCGAACTGTCCCTGGCGCTCGCGGGCGCCGAGCTGGTCGACCTGCTGGCCCTGTCGGCGGTGAGGCTGGACGTCGACAGGATCCTCCCGGACGCGGTCGTCCCGTTCGACGACCCGCTGCTCGCACAGGCCGCGGCCGCGGTGGTCCGGCAGGAGCCGTACGAGACGGCCGAGGACTGGCTGTGGCGCCGCGGCCAGGAGTTGGCCGCCGCCTACGCCGACGCTCTCAAGGAGGAGGGCCGGGCGGCCCGCCGCCGCGACCCGCGGAACCCGCCGGTGGCGGACGAACGCGCACTCTCCTCGCTCGCGAGGTCGGCCGGGCTGCGCGGCACGAGCGGTGCCGAGGCGGGCGACGAGGTCGAGGAGACGGCGACGCCGGTCGCGCCGGAGGACGCGGTGGGTGTCGTGCTCGTGGCGGTCGAGAACGCGGTGACCGAGTTGGAGGCCGTACGCCAGCGCCGCGCGATCGAGCAGGCCGCGTTCGACAACATCTGGCGCGCGCCGTGACCGAGGCGGCGAACTATCGGGAGGCGGAAGCCTTCCAGTGGGTGGCCCGTAGCGACGACGCCCGGATGTCCACCCATGTGGGGACCGCGCCCCCGCACGGTTCGGTCAGGCCCTGGTCGAGGACTTCGACGACAGCGGCCGCGTAGTCGGTCTCGACCCGGTAGCCGCCCGCGGCCCTCCACCCGGCGGTCGGTCACGACCGGGGTCCCGGCCGTGCGGAAGTCGTCGACCAGCGGGGCGTCGGCCATGGGGTCGACCACGCACACGGCGTCCAGCGGGAGGTCCGACCACTCCTCGCGCGGCGCGTGAGCCGGGCGGCGTCAGCACGTGCGCAGGCCGTGTGTGGCAGTGCGGACGGGGCGGGCCGCGGGTGGGCCGGCGTGGTGGCGACGGTGCGCGTGGGCGGCGGGCCGTGTGCGGTAGTGCGGACGAGGGCGGGACGCGAGTGGGCGGGCGTCGGTGGCGACGGTGCTCGCAGCGGGGTGGACGCGCGTGGCCGGGCGTCGGTGGCGACGGTGCTCGCGGCGGGGTGGACGCGCGTGGGCGGGCGTCGGTGGCGACGGTGCTCGCGGCGGGGTGGACGCGCGTGCGTGGCGGCCGGCGGGGGTGCGCGGAAGCCGGGGTGCGGGCGATGGTTGACTTCGTCCATGAAGATCGACCGCCAGGAGAAGGTGCTCCCCGCCGTACACCGCCTGTCCGCGTCCGTCGAGGGTGTCGGGGCCGAGTCGGACCGCGTGACGGCCGTGCTCGCCCACGCCACCGGCTTCCACGGCCGGGTGTGGGAGGCGACCGCCCGCCGCCTGCCCGGCGTCGACTGCCACGCGCTGGACCTGCGCGGGCACGGGGACACGGAGATGCCGGAGGGCTACGACTTCCCGTGGGCGGCGTTCGGCGACGACGTGCTCACGGTGGTCGACGGCCTCGGTGCGGACGCGACCCGGCGGGGCCTGGTCGGGATCGGCCACTCGTGCGGTGCCGCGGCGCTGGTCCTCGCGGAGGCGTCCCGCCCGGGAACGTTCGACTCGCTGTGGCTGTACGAACCGGCGGCGTTCCCGCCGCCCGCCGCGGGCGAGGTGCAGTCCAACCCGCTCGTGGAACCGACCAAACGGCGGCGCCCGACGTTCCCGGACCGCGCCGAGGCCGCGCGCAACTACGCGTCGAAGCCGCCGATGGACGCCTTCGACCCGGAGGTGCTGGCGGCGTACGTCGATCACGGCTTCGCCGACGCGGGCGACCACGTGCGCCTCAAGTGCCGCCCCCTGGACGAGGCCCAGGTCTACGTCTCGTCCCTGGTCGCCGACATCTACGCGGCCATGGCGGAGGTGCGCTGCCCGGTGGTGGTCGTCCAGGGCGTCGAGTCCCCGTCCGGCCGATACGACCGCCTGACCGAGCAGTTCCCGGACGCCCGGCTCGAATCCCACCCCGACCTCTCGCACTTCGGCCCGCTGACCCACCCCGAACGCATCGCCGCCTCGATCCGTACCTGGCTCGCCACCGTCCGCGGCTGACGCAACTCGCCCGAAGAGCCCGGCACTTTGACGATGCCGGGCGCCGCGTTGCGCCGATGATCGATGCGGACACCAGGACGGGGAGCTCAGGGGGCGCCGGAGCTCAAGCCGGGGACAGGCGCCACAGGGTGGTTGTCTCTTGGGCTCGGGCCTGGTGGAGGGGGTCTTTGGAGTCGCGGGCCTTGGGGTGGGTCGGGGTGGTGTGGGTGCTGTCCAGGATGCGGAGGCCCGCGGAGTGGATGAGGTCGGGGAGCTCGTCGGGCCGTCTGAGGCCGAGGAGTTCGGCGAGGTCGGACAGGAGCAGCCAGCCTTCGCCGCCCGGTTCGAGGCGGTCGGCGAGGCCGGTGAGGAAGCTCCGGAGCATGCCGCTGTCCGGGTCGTACACGCCCTGTTCCACGGTCGAGGTCGGACTGCCCGGGAGCCACGGCGGGTTGCAGACGACGAGGTGCGCGCGTCCGGGCGGGAAGAGGCTCGGGCCCGCGATGTCGATGCGGTCCGCGTAGCCGAGCCGGTGCACGTTGTCCTGGGCGCAGGCGAGGGCGCGCGGGCTGATGTCGGTCGCCGCGATGCGTTCGATTCCACGTCGGGCGAGGACCGCCGCGAGCACTCCGGTCCCGGTGCCGAGGTCGAACGCGGTGCGCGGCGCGGTGCCGCCGGAGGCGTGCCGCGGTTCCGGGAGCCGCGCGCGGGCGACCAGGTCGACGTACTCGCCGCGGACCGGGGCGAACACCCCGTAGTGCGGGTGGATGCGGGCCCCGAGGGCCGGGATCTCGACGCCGCGGCGCCGCCACTCGTGGGCGCCGACGACGCCGAGGAGCTCCGTGAGGGAGACGGCGGTGGGCTCGACGGGAGGGCCGTACGCCTCCGCGCACGCCTGCCGAACGTCCGGCGCTCGGCGCAGGTCCAGGCGGTGGCCGGCGTCCAGCAGCACCATCAGTCGGCCCAGCACTCGGGCGCGGTGGCGGCGGGCCCTGCGGTGGGCGCGGAAGGCGTCCGCGAGGTTGTCGCCGCCGCGCGGGGCCTTGCGGTCGACGCGGCGGCCCATGGCCTGGAGCAGTTGGCGGGCGTTGTGGAAGTCGCCGCGCCACAGCAGCCCGGTGCCCTCGCAGGCCAGGCGGTACGCCGTGTCCGCCTTGGTGCGGTCGTCCGCGACGACGACCCGGCGCAGCGGCGGTGCGGCGTTCTCGGAATGCCATCGGGCCGAACGGGCGGTGGCCTCGTCGGTCCAGTGGATGCGGTCGGTGTCGGACACGGTGTCGGGCAAGGCAGGCTCCTCGGCGGGCGAACGTGCGGGGCACGAAGCGCACTTCGAGGAGGAGCGGGCGAGCGCCGGAGGCCTCCGCCCGGCGGGGGCGGGGCACGGCAGACCGGCCGGGGCTACCGCTCCCGCGTCGAAGCGCGCGGGGAGTGGTCGCCGAGAACCATGCCGATTGTCACGACCGAGTCCTTTCCGGGGGACGACGTCCGAGACTCGCACACCTCGATCTCCCGGGCAACCACCGGGTCGGGGGGGGGGGGGGGGGGGGGGGGGGGGGGGGGGGGGGGGGGGGGGGGGGGGGGGGGGGGGGGGGGGGGGGGGG
>NZ_JBPKBH010000012.1:112375-125887 GCF_051388915.1 Yinghuangia sp. YIM S09857
CCGTCATGACGGGGCGCGCCGCGTAGTGCCGAACCCGCACGTCACAGCAGCGCCTTCGCGAGCAACCGGTAGGAGTGCAGCCGGACTTCGGGGTCCTGCGTGAGGGTGTTGACGACCAGTTCGCCGACGCCGTGCGCGCGGGCGAGGGCGGTCAGTTGCTCGGCCACCGCGTCCCCGGTGCCGTGCACGATCGCGCGCCGGTTGACCGCGGCGCGGGCGGTCTCGTCGTCCGTCCAGCGGTGCCGGGCGGCGACGGACACCGAGGGGTGCGGTTCGTCGTGGCCGAGGTCCTTGCGGCTGCGCCACAGGAGGTACGCGTCGGCCAGCGCGGCGGCTTCGGCGTCCGTGTCGGCGGCGACGACCCGTACCGCCAGGGCCCGGCGCCCGTGGTCGGACTCCCCGAAGCCCTCGAACGCGGCCGCCCCGAGACCCGGGTTGAAGAAGTGGGCGAACGCGAAGTTCGTGCCCAGTTCGCCCGCGAGCCGGGCGGAGCGTGTGCCCGCCCCGAGCAGCCACACCGGTGGTGACGGGACGGGGTCGTCCGGTTCCGGCGCGAGGCCGTCGAGGAGGGCGCGTACGCGGGTCGGGAAGTCGTGGGCGGGTCCGCCCGCCCGGCCCACGCCGAGGTCGACGCGTCCCGGATGCAGCGCGGCGAGGACGCGGAACACCTCGGCGACCTTCGCCGGTTCGTAGCGGGGCAGCAGCACTCCCCCGGTGCCGATCCGCATGTGCCGGGTGCGCTCCAGCAGGATCGCGGTGAGGATTTCCGGGGCGGTCCCGGCGAAGCCCGCGGTGCCGTGGTGCTCGGCGGTCCAGAAGCGGTGGTAGCCGAGTTCGTCGGCCTCCCGGGCCAGCGTGACGGTCGCGGCGAGGGCGTCGGCGGGGGTGCTGCCCTCGCCGACGGGCGACTGGTCGAGGACGGAGAGGCGGAGCCGCGGCATGCCGGTCATCGGGGGCCTTCTTTCGTGGTCGCGGGGACGATGCGGTGGTCGCGCAGGAAGACGAGGTTGTGCAGGTCGGCGGCGGCGATCGCACGCAGGACCGGGAGTTCGGCGGCGGCCTGCGCGGCGGTGAAGACGTTGAGCGGCCATTGGCCGACGGTGCCGCCTTGCAGATGCGGGTGGTGGAATCCGGCGCCGTAGACGGCGTGCAGGAGGACGGGTGCGAGTCCGGCTTCGCGCTGCTCGGGCCAGGCGAGTTCCCAGCGGGCTTCGAGGCCGCCGTCCGCGGCGCGGCGGGTGCCGGTCGCGGTGATCTCGCCTGCGCCCAGGAGGAGTTCGGCGTCCAGGTCGGCGAGTGCCCGGCGGGCGTACGGGTCGAGCAGGCGCACCGCCTCGGAGAACAATCGCTCCTTGCCGCGCCGTGTGCGCTCCGGCGGGGCGGGCTCGTGCCCGTGCGTACCGTCGCGCAGATCGGCGAAGTGGCGGAGCAGGGACGCGTGGTGGGTCATCGGGCGCTCCGATCGGGGGTGCGGGCAACGGAGATGCGGGCAACAGAGGTGCGGCCAACGGGGGTGTCGACAACAGGGGTGTGGGCGTGGAGTGTTGCCAGGTACGCGGCGGCCAGTCGCCTCCGGAACTCCGGCGACCCGAGGAACGCGCCGTGCCCGGTGCCGGGGAGTTCGTGGAGTGCGGCGGGCACTCCGGCGGCGGCGAGCCGGGCCGCGTAGGCGCGGACGTCGTCGACGACGGGGTCGAGGGTCCCGACGACGAGCGCGGCGGGGGCGGCACCGGACACGTCGGCGGCGTCGGCGGGGGTGCTGTAGTGGCCCGCGTCCGGCCCCCGGTCGCCGCGGTACGCCCGCCACGCGGCGGCCAGGTCGGCGCGCCTCGGAAAGGCCGCGGGGTCCCGGCGGTACGAGGCCGCCCCGCACGCGGGATCGACCGGCGGGTAGGCCAGCACCTGCGCGGCCGGCGACCGCCCGGTGTCGCGGCGGACGAGTGCGGCGGCGGCCGCCAGGGTGGCGCCCGCACTGTCGCCGCCGACCGCGACCGGGGCGCCGTCCGCGATTCCGGCCGCCCAGTCGAGGGCGGCGAGGACGTCCAAGAGCGGTGCGGGGTGCGGGTGTCGGGGTGCGAGGCGGTAGTCGACGCCGACCACGGTCGCGCCGGTGAGCGAGGCCAGGTGCGCGAGAGCCGGGTGCCACTCGGCGACGGACCCGGCTCGCCAACTGCCGCCGTGGGCCCAGACCAGGACGCCGGGCTCACCGGAACGTGCCTGCGGTGCAATGGTGTTGCCGAGATCGCCGGGAGTTCCGAGGTCGGACTCGGGCCGGTAGATGCGGCCGCGGATGTCGCGGTCACCGGTCGCGATCACGATCGGCTCCCAGGAGACGGGGGAAGTCATGGCTGCTCCTTCGGTGGTGGACGTCACTTGTCCGCTGCCTCGGCACGCCGCCGGCCGCCGAGAAAGAGTCCGGCCAGGGCCGCGCCCGCGAGTACGAGGAGGGCGTTGACGAGGATCGCGGTCGTGACGCCCGAGAGCACCGCGTCCGATCCGGTGCGCGTCCCCATGGCCGCGGTCGCGATCGCGCTCATCACCGGGATGCCGAGCGTGATGCCGACCTGCTGCGTCATGGTGGCGAGGCCGGTGGCCAACCCCTGTTCGTCGTCCGGGAGTCCGGACGTGGCGGTGACCATGAAGCCCACGATCACCAGCATGTTGCCGATGCCGCCGACGAAGGTCGCGACGAGCAGCAGCCAGATCCACACACCCGAAGTGCCCAGGGCCACCAGCGCCAGCGTGGCCACGGCCTGGACGACGCCGCCGAAGACGATCGTGGCGCGGTTGCCGAAGCGGCCGACCGCACGTCCGCCGAGCGTGCCGCCCAGGACCGTCCCAACACCGAGGACACCGAAGGCGAGACCCGTGGCGAGCGGCGAGTACCCGAGGACCTCCTGGAGGTAGAGCGTGAGCAGGAACACCAGCGACGTCTCGGTCACGAAGGCGATCAGGCCCGCCCAGTTGCCCCAGATCACGTTGCGGCGCTTGAGGACGCGGGTCGGCACGAGCGGTTCGGCGGCCTTGTCCTCGACGAACCAGAAGGCGACGAGGAAGGCGAGTCCGGCGACGAGCGAGAGCAGGGTGGTGGGCGTGGTCCAGCCGTGCTCGCCCGCCTGCGTGAGGCCGAACACCAGCAGGAGCAGTCCGCCGGTCACCGTGACGGCGCCGGGCACGTCGAGGCGGGGGCGCCGGGCGGGCCGGGAGTCCGTGATGACGGACGGTGCGAGCGCCACGATCAGCGCCGCGACGGGCACGTTGATGAAGAACGCCCAGCGCCAGGACAGCAGGTCGGACAGCAGCCCGCCGAGGATCGCCCCGGCCGTGAACCCGGCGGACATGAGCGCGCCGTTCAGCCCCAACGCCCGTTCGCGCAGCGGTCCCTCCTTGAACGCCGTGGTGAGCAGGGCCAGTCCGGCCGGGGTCACGGCGGCGGTCGCGAGGCCTTGCAGGACACGGGCGACGAGCAGGGTCTCGGGCGAGGTGGCGAGCCCACCGAGCGCCGACGAGAGCCCGAGGACGGCCATGCCGCCGATGAACAGGCGCTTGCGCCCGATCAGGTCGGCGATCCGGCCGAACAGCAGGGTGAATCCGGCCGCCGCGAGGGCGAACGAGGTGGCGATCCACTGGAGGTTGGCGAGCGAGAAGCCGAGGCCCTCGCCGACGACCGGCAGGGCGACGTTCAGGATGGAGAAGTCCACGGCGACCATGAACTGGGCACCGAGGAGCAGGGTCAGGACCAGCTTCTGACGACCCGTCATGCGGGTCGGTTCCGTGGTCGGGGGTACGTCGGCCGCGGTGGGCCGGGCGGGCGTCGGCGACGCCGTGGCGGCGCGGGGGCCGGTGATTGCGGACATGGCGGAGATTCCCTCTCGGGCGTGCGTCGGATCGCAGGAGAGACGCGGGGGCGGAGACGGACGGCCCGGCGAAAGCAGGAGCAGGAAAGCGGGAGCAGGAAAGCGGAAGCCGAGCCCTTAACGGTTCTTCCGTTCCGTTAAGATGGCATCACCGTAGCACCATCGAACGATCTAATGGAACAGGAGTCCCGTTATGACCTCCGACGTCGAGCCCGGCACCACCCGACCGGGCGGACGCACCGCCCGCGTCCGCGAGGCCGTGCTGCGCGCCGCGGGCGACGCACTCGCCGAGCACGGCTTCGAGCGCCTCGACCTGGCCGACGTCGCACGCCGCGCCGAGGTCGGCAAGACCACCGTGTACCGGCGCTGGTCCACCACCACCGGCCTGGTCGCCGACCTGCTCGCGGACATGGCCGAGCAGTCCGTATCGCGCAGCGACACCGGGACGCTGCACGGCGACCTGCGGGAGAACGCCCGGCTCGTGGTGCGCACGCTGACCGATCGGCGGCAGGGCCCGCTCTTCAAGGCCGTCATCGCCGCCGCCACGGGCGACGAGCGCACGGCCGAGGCGCTGCGCCGCTTCTACGCCACCCGCATCGCCGAGTGGGCCGGCTGCGTCGAACAGGCCGTGGCGCGCGGGGAGATCCCCGCCGACACGGACACCCACGAGGTCATCCGCGCCGTCTCGGCCCCGCTCTACTACCGCCTTCTCGCCAGCGGCGACCCACTCGACGAGGCGGTCGCCGACCGCGCCGCGGACGCCGCCCTCGCGGCGACACACGCGGGCGTCTACGCGACCTCGTCCGGGTGACGGGCCGTCGGAGGAACTCCGGCTGACTGCCACGCGACGCGTACCGCTGCCGCGCGGCGCGCGCCCAGGGGCGGGGCCGAGGCCCCCGGGCCGGATACGTTGGGGCCCGGGGATCCCCGAGGGATCCCGCGCAGACCGCGCAGCACACGCGGCGGATCCGCGGGCCCGCGCCCGCGCCGGCACCAGGAGGGCACGGCCCGATGACAGGACCGATGACGGCGGGGACGACGGCCGGCTTCGCCGAGGACCGCTACGACCGCATGGCCTACCGGCGGACCGGGCGCAGCGGCCTCAAGCTCCCCGAGATCAGCCTCGGCCTGTGGCAGAACTTCGGCGACGAGAAGCCGCTCGCGAACTCCCGGGCGATCCTGCGCCGGGCGTTCGACCTCGGCGTCACGCACTTCGACCTGGCCAACAACTACGGCAAGCCGTACGGCTCGGCGGAGGCCAACTTCGGCCGCATCCTGCGCGAGGACTTCCGCGGCCTGCGCGACGAGCTCGTCATCTCCACCAAGGCCGGCTGGGACATGTGGCCCGGCCCGTACGGCGACCTGGGCTCCCGCAAGTACCTCACCGCGAGCCTCGACCAGAGCCTGCGCCGCATGGGGCTCGACTACGTCGACATCTTCTACTCGCACCGCCCCGACCCCGAGACCCCGCTCGAAGAGACCATGGGCGCGCTCGACCGCGCCGTGCGCCAGGGCAAGGCGCTGTACGTCGGGATCTCCTCCTACACCGCCGAGCAGACCCGCGAGGCCGTGCGCATCCTGCGCGACCTGGGCACGCCGCTGCTCATCCACCAGCCGGCGTACTCCATGCTCAACCGCTGGATCGAGCCGGACCTGATCAACGTCCTGGGCGACGAGGGCGTCGGGTGCATCAGCTTCTCGCCGCTCGCCCAGGGCCTGCTGACCAGCCGCTACCTCGACGGCATCCCCGAGGGCTCGCGCGCTACGCAGGGGTACTCGCTCTCCGCGGACCGGGTCACCGAGGAGCTGCGCGCCAAGCTGCGCGGGCTGCACGGACTCGCCGCCGAACGCGGCCAGACGCTCGCCCAAATGGCCATCGCCTGGGTGCTGCGCGACCCCCGGATGACATCCGCGCTCATCGGCGCCAGTAGCGTCGCGCAGCTTGAGGAGAATCTTGCGGCGCGCGCCCGCCTCGACTTCACGGACGGCGAACTCGCCGCGATCGACGGCCTGTTGGCGTCCTCCTGAGCGGCCGCCGTCGCCGCTGCGCGGGTCGGGGCAGCCGGCGTCCGACCCGCGCGGCGTGGTCCGCCACGCACACCGGTCCACCACGCACACCGGTCACCGAACGGCCGGTCCAGGCCGGGACGGTGGTGTTCCGCCACGCACACCGGTCACGGAACGGCCGGTCCAGCGCGGCCGGGACGGTGGTGGTCCGCCAGGCACGCCGGTCACCGAACGGCGTGGGTGGCGGACCAGCGCGGCCGGGACGGTGTGCGCCCACACCCGCGGACAGTGGTTGCGCCACAGCCCGTCCGTCCGTTGTCGCGACGCCCCGGCGTCTGCCCGCGTAGGCACAGAGGTGCGTCGACGCACCGGCGCGGGGGTGGTTCGGGTTCGTCGTGCGCGTTCGCTTGCGGGGGCTCGCTCAGCGGCTCACCTCTGGGGCTTCACTCGTGGTTCTGCCGGGTCCGCTCGCCTCGCGCGCTCTCCCACACGGCTTCACCCGCCTGCGCGGCCTCCGCGTCCCGGACTTCCTTCGCGCTCGGGCAGAACGTCGGCACGAGCATGCCGAGCCGCATCTCCTCCAGCCGCTTGGCCTGGTCCTCCGCGCGGTCCACGAGGCGGTGCAACTCCGCCTCGGACAAACGGTCGTCGTGCTCGGCGACGGCACGCAGGGTACGCCAGCACGCCGCCTTGGTCTCGACGCCCGCCCGCATGGCTTCGAGTTCGACGACGCCGCTGAGTGCGGAGCGGCCGACGAAGCGGCCGTTCGGCTTGAGCCGCCCGGCACGTTCGGCGACCAGGGCCAGGGCGGACTTGGCCTGGGGCAGCGGGAATCCGAGGTCGGTCATCATCCGCCGCAACGCCTCGCGGTCCTCGGCGACCTCCTGGGCGAACGCGGACAGCGGCAGTCCGTAGGCCTCGTCCCGGTGGACTTCCGCGATCCGCCGGGCGAGGGCCAGGCCGCCGGTCGCCCCGGCGAAGTGGTCGCCGAGGTACACGCCCAGCAGGCGGTCGGCCTCGGCGTCGTCGTCGGCGCGGCGGTTCACCGGGAGCCCGCGGTACCACATGACCCTGGTGACGCCCGACGGCGCCGTCTGCGATTTCGGCATCGTGCGTCCCGGCATGACGGGCCTCCATCCGTATCGGAATCTGTCTCGCTGTCTGAGTCGCTGCCTGTGTTGTGGTCTGCGTTGTGGTCTGTGTTGTCGACTGTGTTGTCGTTGGTACGGGGGTCTGCGGGGCCGCTTGTGCGGCCGTCTGCGTTCGTTCGACGCGCGGCTACCCCGCTTGTCCCGGCTGATACGCGGTCGCCCCGTCAGGGCCGCCCTTCCGGCTCCGCTCGCACCTCCCCCTGCGTGTCCCCGACGAGCAGGTCCACGACGTCCCCGAGCCCCGCGTCCTGCGCGGTCACCCGGAGCCGGTGGGCCGCGCCGCCGTCCGCGATCTCGCGTTCGGCCAGGGCCGAGACGGCGGCCCAGTCGCCGGACGCCTCCAGACTTCCGCGCACGCATCCGAGCAGGGCGCGTACGACCTCCGCGGCCGGCATCGCCGTGCGGTCGAGCGGGTTGAGCAGGTCGCCGCGCAGTCCGGACCGCGCCGCGCGCCACGTGGCCGCCCGCAACCACTCGGGCCGCACCGGCCAGCGGGCGGTGCCGATGGTGGTGCCTGGGACGGAGCCGATCGGCGCCGGTCCGGGCGGCGCGGCCTCGGGGCCCGGCCCGGTCGGGGCCCCGGCCTCCGTACCGGACCCGGCCGCGCCGAGGCCGTCCCGTACCGCCGCGCACGCGTCCACGACCATCGCGCGGAACAGCCCCGCGATCATCACCACCGTGTCCACGCGCGGGCACGCGTCGCACACGCGCAGTTCCAACGTGTCCTGGTGGTCGGAGAGGCGGAGGTCGAAGTAGACCATCCCCGGGTCGGAGATGACCTTCGCGCGGATCAGCTCGTCGATCACGGCGTCGTACTCCGCAGCGGAGGCGTACGCGCCGGGCGGCCCCGAGGTCGGCCACCGCTGCATGACCATGTTGCGCCAGCTCGCGTACCCGGTGTCCGCGCCCAGCCAGAACGGCGAGCTGGCCGAGAGCGCCAGCAGCACCGGCACCCACGGGGCCAGGCAGGCCATCGCCCGGATGCCCGTGTCCCGGTCCGGCACGTCCACGTGGACCTGCGCGGCGCAGATCTGCTGCTCGTCCGCGACGGCCGCGTAGTCCTCCATCATCCGGGCGTAGCGCGTGGTCGGGGTCGCGTCGAGCGTGCCGGTCCGGGTCTGCGGCGGGGTGCCGGCGGCGATGACGCCGAGGCCCAGCGGTGCCGCGGTGCTCGCGAGCAGCCGCCGCATGCCGACGAGGTCGGCGCGGAGCGAGTCGAGGGTGTCGTGTACGCGGCTGTTGGTCTCGACCACGGACTGCTGGAGCTCGCGTACGAACGTCCGGTCCGGCAGGCCGTTCAGCACGCCGGACGCCGCGGACACCGGCATGCCCGTGGAGAGGTCCACGATGTGGAACTCCTCCTCGACCCCGATGCGGATGGACACGACACTCCTTCGGCGGAGGGGCGTTCGCTCGTCGCGGACGCACGCCCGACAGGCGGCCGGCCGGGTCGCGCCCCGGGCTGTGGGCGGCGTTCTCCGTTGCGGTATCGGTGGGGACCGGCCGCTGCCGCCCGTCGGCCGGCCGATCCCCGAGTAGCCGATCCCCGAGTGATGGTGTGCGGACGCGTTCCGATGTCCTTGACCACGTTCAGGTGTCCTTGGCCACGTACTTGGGTGTCCTTGGCCACGTACTACCTGCGCCGCCGTGCGGCGTCGCGTTCGGCGGACCACTGCTGGGCGCCGCCGCCCTCTTCGGGGCCGCCGCCGCCCAGGGGGCCGTCCGCGCCGGAGCCGCTCGCCGCCACGTAGCGGTCGCGCAGCTCGGCGTCGCCCTCTTGGTGGTAGCCCGGCGGGACGCCGAACCCGAACATCGACAGGACCTTGCCGAGCACGGCCCCGACCGCCGCGACGCCGATGCCCGTCCAGAACAGCCAGGGCCGGTCCATCGGCAGCGCCACCGCGGCGACGACGCAACCCGCCAGGATCACGGCGACCCCGATCCAGGCAGCCGAACTGTGGCCCGCGTTGCCGGTACGGATGTCGCCGCGCCCGTACCGCCGCCGAGCCCTGTCGCGCTGGTCGTGGCTGGTCATCCGTGTGCCTCCGTTCCGTACGCCTGCCGCGCGCCGCCCGGCCGCTGCGGGGCCGACACGCGGAGTCGTCTCCTCGTGCCGCGCCGCTACCCGCCTCCGGCGAACTGACACGCGGGGCGTCGCGGCGGCCTCCGCGACGTCCTCCCCGCGCCGCGTCCCCAGGGGCACGTCGCACGACGTTTCGGGGGGCCGGTCACGGCTAGCCGCCCAGCACGGACACGACCCCCGGAGGTGCCCCGTGGTTTCGTTCGGATACTTTCTCGCCACCGAGGAGTTCGGGCCGGCCCGGCTGCTCGACCAGGCCCGGATGGCCGAGGACGCCGGGTTCACCCGCCTGGCGATCTCCGACCACTTCCACCCGTGGAACGACGAGCAGGGCAACAGCCCCTTCGTGTGGTCGGTGATCGGCGCGCTCTCGCGGACGACCTCGCTGCCGGTCACCACGCTCGTGACGTGCCCGACCGTGCGCCTGCACCCCGCCGTCACCGCGCAGGCGGCGGCCACGTCGAGCGTCCTCCTCGACGGCGCGTTCCGCCTGGGCCTGGGCACCGGCGAGGCGCTGAACGAACACATCCTCGGCGACACGTGGCCGCCCTTCGCGACGCGCGCGGAAATGCTGGAGGAGGCCGTCGAGGTGATGCGGAAGCTGTTCACCGGCGACAACATCAGCCACTCCGGTCGGCACTACACCGTCGAGAACGCCCGGCTCTACACTCCCCCGAACGGCGAACTTCCCCTGTACGTATCCGGGTTCGGCACGAAGGCCGCGGACATGGCGGGCCGGGTGGGCGACGGGTTCGTCACCATGGGCCCGGACACCGACGCAATCGGGCGCTTCCGCAAGGCCGGCGGCGAGGGCAAGCCGGTCATCGGGGGTCTGAAGGTGTGCTGGGGCACCGATCGCACCCAGGCCGTCAAGACGGTCCATCGCCTGTGGCCAAACGAGCAACTCCCCGGGGAACTGGCCCAGATCCTCCCGACGCCCGCGCATTTCGAGCAGGCCGCCGAACTCGTGACCGAGGAAAGGGTGGGCCGGAACGTGCCGTGTGGGGACGACCCCGAGGAACACCGGGCGGCGGTGGGGGCGTACGTGGACGCCGGTTTCGACGAGGTGTACGTCGGCCAGATCGGCCCGCAGCAGGAGGGGTTCTTCGACTTCTACCGGCGCGAAGTCCTGCCTGCGATCGGCTAGTTCCCGCGGTTCTGGCCCGGGTAGGCCCCGGTCTGCCTTGGTCTGCCTTGCGGTGGTGATCTGCCTTGCGGTGGTTCTGGCCCGGGTGGGCCCCGGGCTCTCGCGAGGTACCGCTGCATTCGACTGGCGAAGTACCGTCTGCGTTCGACTGGTTCCGCGGGGTCCGCGGGATCCGGTTCCGCGGGGTCCGCGGGGCCCGGCGCGTCCCGGGCCGGTGGTGGGGTCACACTCTCGGGCCGGTGGTGGGGTCACACTCTCGGGCGGGACGTCCGTCAGCCTCGGTCGGGCTTCCGTCAGCCGGGCCAAGTCCCCGTCAGCCGCCGTACGGCCGTCGCCCCGCCCCGGTCGGTGGCCGCCTTCACCACCGCGAAGATGGCGCCCTGCAACGCGGCCGCGAAGATCACCTCGCGCCAGCGGCGGTCCTCGTCGGTGGCGTCCGGGGCGTCGTCCTCGTGCCCGAGCGCCTTCCAGACCTGCTTGAACACGGCCCCCGCGGCCATCCCGCTGAGTGCCCCCACGAGCAGGCCCACCGGCTTGTACGCGATCTTCGCGGTGTTCATCGCAACTCTCTCCCTCTCGCCCTCTCGCCCTGGAAGCCCCATCGGAAGCCCCACCGAAGCCGCCGCGGGTCGTCGCCCGGCGGCTACCCAGGCGTCCTGGGGCTACCCGGGTCACCGCGCTTCACCCCTGCTGCCCGACGTCCGGACCCGGTCGACGGACACCGCGTGACCCAGGTCACCCCACGCCCATGTCACGAATCGCGGCGCAACTTCCATCTGGGGGGTCATCGGCAAACGCAGAAGGAGCGGAACGATGGCCACTAAGAGCACGGCGCCCACCCACACCCCCCACCGCATCGTCGTCCTCGGCGCCGGCTACGCCGGGATGTCCGCGGCCGTGCAGCTCGCAGCGCGTACCCGACGGCGCGACGGCGTGCGGGTCACCCTGGTGAACCCCCAGGAGCACTTCACCGAGCGGATGCGGCTGCACATGGCGGCCACCGGTCAGCAGGTCGCCGCGTTCGACATCCGGGAGCTGCTGGACGGCACGGGGGCGGAATTCGTGCGCGGCTGGGTGACCGGGCTGGACGCGGACGCCCGGGTCGTGCGGGTCGACGACGAGCGGAGTCTGCCGTACGACACGCTGGTGTACGCCCTCGGCGGCGTGGCCGACGTGTCCGCGGTGCCGGGCGCGGCGGACCACGCGTACACACTGGGTGGCCCCCAGGACGCCGAGCTGCTGGCCGAACGGCTGGGTCGGCTGTCCCAGTTGTCCGGCGGCACCGTGGTGGTCGTCGGCACCGGGCTGACCGGCGTCGAGTCGGCGGCCGAGATCGCCGAGCGCTGCCCGCGGCTCGACGTCGTGCTGGTGGGCCGCGGCGAGCCGGGGGCGGCGATGAACGCCAAGGCACGCGCGTACCTGCACACCGCCCTGGACCGCCTGGGCGTCCGGGTGCGAGCCGGGGCCGAGGTGGCGAAGGTGCTACCCGAAGCCGTCGAACTCGCGGACGGGGAGAGCATCGCCGCCGACGCCGTGCTCTGGACCGGCGGCACACGTGTGTCCGCGGTGGCGGCGGCCGCGGGGCTGGCCGTGGACGAGCGCGGACGCGTCCGCACCGACGCCGCGCTGCGCTCCACCTCGCACCCGGCGGTGTACGCGGTGGGCGACGCCGCGTCCGTCCGCCAGGGGTACGGCGTGATGCACGGGACCTGCCAGGGCGGGATGCCGACCGGGGTGCACGCCGCGCTGTCGATCCTCCGCGAGCTGAAGGGCAGGCGACCCAGGCCTTTCCGGTTCGGCTACTACCACACGCCGGTGAGCCTGGGCCGCGGCGACGCGGTCGTGCAGTTCACGCGCCCGGACGACAGCCCGCGACGCGCGTACCTCACCGGCCGAAAAGCGGTCTGGTACAAGGAGACGGTGACCGCCGCACCATGGCCGACGTTCGGCCGCATGAAGAAGATGCCGGCCTCGGGCGCGCTGTGGCCGCGCGGCGGGCGCTTCACGCGCACCCGGGGTGCCGCCCGGTGAACCGGCCCGACGACGACGCCCGGGTGTTCGAGGAGAACCGCAACCTGCTGTTCTCGGTGGCCTACCGCATCCTCGGGACCGCCGCCGACGCCGAGGACGCGGTCCAGGACGCGTGGCTCAGATGGGCGGCGGCGGACCGCGCGCAGGTGGCCGACCCGAAGGCGTACCTCGCGCGCATCGTCTCGAACGTCGCGCTCGAACGGCTGCGCTCGACCCGGCACAAGCGGGAGACGTACGTCGGCCCCTGGCTGCCCGAGCCGGTCCTGACCAGTACCGACACCGCCGACCTGGTCGCCGGCGCCGAGTCCGTGTCGATGGCGATGCTGGTGGTCCTGGAGACGCTGAGCCCCCTGGAGCGCGCGGTGTTCGTGCTGAAGGAGGTCTTCGGTTTCGGCCACGCGGAGATCGCGGAGGCGGTCGAACGCTCGGAGCCCGCGGTCCGCCAGGCCGCGCACCGGGCCCGCGAACACGTCCGCGCGCGGCGGCCGCGCTTCACCGCGGACCGGGCGCGGCAGCGCGAGGTCACCGAGCGCTTCTTCGCCGCCGCGACCGGCGGCGACGTGAACGCGCTGATGGAACTCCTGTCCCCCGACGTCACGTTGTGGACGGACGGCGGCGGCAGGGTGCGGCAGGCGCTCCGCCCGGTCTCCGGCGCGGAGACGGTGGCCGCCTGGTTCGCGGCGATCGGCACGGTCACGTACCAAGGGGTGGCTCCCGCGGACATGACGGCCAAGCTGGCCGAGATCAACGGCGGTCCGGGCGTGGTGTTCCGCGCTCCGGACCGGGTGATCGCCACGGTGACGTTCGACTTCGACGCCGGGGGCCGCATCGTTGCCGTCCACAACGTCGCCAACCCCGACAAACTGCACGACGTCGGCACCGGCAGCCCCCGCGAACTGGGGACGAACTGACCGGTGCCGACGTCGCGGCGGGTCGGCCGGGCCACGTGGCGCCCGCGTCACGCCCGGCCGGCGGTGAACAGGGCGCGGGCGCGCCCGCGCAGCAGGACGGCGTACGCGATCGCTCCGACGGCCGCGGTCGCCAGCAGCGTGCGGACGATGTTCCAGGCGATCCACGGGTCCTCGAAGTCCTCGCGGACGGCCGCCGGGTCGGCGATCGCCGAGGGCGCGCCGGCGTTGTCGAGGTCGTTGTTGAGCGGAATGCTGAACGCGACCGTGGTGAACGCGCTGAGCGTGTAGAGCACGAGCGCGACGACGATCCACCGCGCGATCGGCCCGG
>NZ_JBPKBH010000012.1:126041-162531 GCF_051388915.1 Yinghuangia sp. YIM S09857
CCCGCCGCCGCGGCGGCGCTGCATGACGGCGGCGACCAACGGCCCCACGAAGGCGCCGTAGAAGCTCAGGAAGAAGACCGGGTTCTCGATCTTGTCGTTGACGCGTTGGAGGAAGTCGATGAAGACGCGGTCGTCGGTGCCCGCGAGCGCCGGCATGATCGCGCATGTGAAGCAGTAGTAGACGCCCGCGATCAGGCCCATGAGCACGGTCGACGCGATGAGCACGGCGTCGAGGGCGTCGCGGCCGGTGCGGCGTGGCGTTGCGGTCGAGGTATCCATGCGTCTCATTGAAGCGAGCCCGAGCGAGCCTTCCCATGGCTCAGAAGCCCGTTTGCATAAGCATTCGTCTCGCCGCCCCGACGTCGAGCCGCCCCGCCCCCGGGCACCCCGGACACCCACTCGCGCGGACCGCACAATCCACCGACACACCATCCAAGATTCAGCAGAACCTGACAGCAACTTCCGTCGTTGGACCGTCCGTGGACGAACAGCATGACATCGTCGTGATCGGCCCCGTGGACGCGGTCGAACGCACCCGGGCCCGGCTGACCGAGACCGGCGACCTCGCCGACGCGGAACCGGTGCTCCCGGACGCCGACGACCCCACCCACGGATCCTGCTGGATCCGCCTGGCCCCGACCCACCGCGAACAACCCCCCGAACCGTCCCCCGAGCAATCCCCCCGCCGCGGCGACCCGGTGGGCCTCTTCGAAGCCCTCACCACCCTCCTCCACCCCCGCCGCCGCAACACCACCGGCCCAGGCCGCCACCGAGCCTCCGGCCCAGCCCCCGGCCGCAACCCAACAGGCCCCCGCCCCGGCTAGCGACCCACCCCCGCCCGACGCCGGTCCGCCCCAATGGGGATGCTGCGCTGGGGGGCGGCAGGATGGGGGTATGGGGACGTCTGTGCGGTGGCAGGTTTGGCGGCAGGATGACAATGGGGCTCGGTTCTTGATTGCTTCTTATGAGACGAAGGACGAGGCTCGGGAGCGGCTTGCCGCTCTTGAGGCCACGGGTGGGCACCACAAGCAGCTCTACTGGATGAACCGGTCGGACCGGAACGTTCGTTGAGGCGTTGGGAGTCCACGACACGGCGATTGTGGGGTCGTTCGTGTGGTTCCGCGTAGTAACATGCCGGACCCCTGTTGTTTTACTCCGGCGGGTGCCGCATGTTCGCGCAGGGGACGGGGCGGGAGGGCCGAGAACGAATGGTCGTGGGAATCGTGCTGATGCGCGCGCCGGGCACCGGGAGCACTTCGTGAGCGGCGAACGGCGCCGGGGCGTCGGTGGAACGGCGCAGGCCAGGGCCGCCGCGGCGGGTGCGCGGCGGGAGCGGCCGCACCCGGGTGCCGCCGTTCCCGCGTTGTCTTCGGAGGTCATCGAGGCGGCGCTGTATCGGGCCGCGGAGGGTGAGCCGGCGGCGGAGGCCACGGCGTACATCCTCACCGAGGAGGGTTCGTTCGTCCGGCGGGCGGACTTGTACGCGGTGTGCCTCGAATGGTCCGACGACGGGCGCTATGCGTCCGTTCTGTGGCCTGTGCTGCGGGAGTTGGTCACCCGGCCGAGTTCGCCGTACGAGGAGGGGCCGCTGCGCACCATACTGTTGCTGTGCTGCGCGCTGCACGACGACGGACCGGCCCCGCTGACGCGTCTGTCCGCCCTGGACACGACCAACGCCCGGATCGTGTCCCGGGGGATCCATATCGCCACCGGCAAGCTCACGCTGGCGCAGGCCCTGGGAACGGCGTAGAACCCACGGAGGTGTCGCGGGGCGGCCGAGGCACGGTCATGCCGGAACGCGGTCATGCCGGGCTCGGCATCAGGTCGCGGACGAGGGCCCGCGCCGCCTCGCGGTGCCGGGCGGCCTCCTCCGGGTCCGTGGCGTCGAGCAGCGCGGCCAGGCCCTCGTGGGCCTGCGCCTCCTCGTGCCGGTAGCCGAACTCGGGGGCGGCCTTGAGCGCGTGGCGGTACAGGCGCTGCGCCTCGTCGGTGAGGCCCGCGGCCCGGCACGTCTCGGCGTAGCCGTTGAGGAAGCGCACCTTCCAGTGCTCCTCGAAGAGCTTGTCCAGCAGCTCGAACGCCTCCCGGTGCCGGGCCAGCGCCTCGTCGTACCGCCCCATCCGGCGCAGCGCGACGCCGAGGCAATTGAGGCACCACGCCTCGTTGTTCATGTGTCCGTCGGCCCGGGCCAGCGCCAGCGCGCGGTGCAAGTGCTCGGCCGCTTCCTCGGGTTCGTCGTCGGCGATGGCCACGCCCAGGGTGATGCGGGCGGTGAGGGTCGGCGGCCAGGCGGGGTCGGCGTGCGGGATGTCGAGGACGTCCCGAGCCAGGCGCGCGGCGTCCTCGCGCTGCCCAAGTTGCAGGAGCGCCCAGGCCTCGGAGGCTGACGCGTGCGCCGCACCGGTCGGGCAGCCCGCGGCCCGGTACGCCGCCCCGGCCTTCCGGAACAGTTCCAGCGGCTCGTCGGCGTATCCCTGATCCCAGGTCAGATAGCCGCGCCGCATGGCCAGTTCGGCCTGCTTGCGGGTGGCCCCCGCCTGCGACAACCGCGGTTCGGCGGCCTCGTACGCGGCGACCGCCTCGGCCATGCGTCCCGCGTTGTAGCGGGCGAAGCCGAGGTCGCTCTGCGCCTCCGCGACGTGCAGCGGGTCGTCCAGGCGGCGGGCGGCGTCGAGCGACCTCTCGAAGAGGTAGTTGAGGTGCGTCGTGCCGCAGCGGCGCGCGAAGTATGCCCGCAGGTAGCGCGGTAGTTCGCACACGTGGGTGTCGGCGCCGACAGCCGCGGCCGTCTCGAAGACGCCGATCAGGTTCTCGTACTCCGCGACGAGCCAGGCCAGAGCCTCGTTCTTGTCGGCGAACGGCGGCAGTTCGGCCGGCGGGTGGCCCGCGGAGGGCGGGCGTACGGGCGACTGCGAGGCCAGCGCGGCGTCCGCGGCGGCGGCCGCGTGCACGTAGTAGTCGAGCATCCGTCCGAGCGCCCGTTCCCGGTCGGCGGCCGGGTCCTGCTCGGCGGCGGCCCGGCGGGCGTGCCCGCGCACCAGGTCGTGCAGCCGGTAGCGGCCGGCGGTCGGCTGCTGGACGAGGTGCGCGTCCAGCAGGTCTTCGAGGACGGCCCGGGCGGTGCGCACCGGCACCTCGGCGACGGCGGCGACCACGTACTCGTCGAAGGAGGCCCCCGGCAGCAGCCCGAGCGTCCGGAACAGGCGGGCCTGCGCGCGGTCCAACTGCCGCACGGACATCGCCAGCGCGGCGTCGACCTCGTCCGTCCCGTGCGAGAGCCGCTCGGCCAGGACGCCCACGGTCCAGCCCGGGCGGTGCCGCAGCCGCGCCGCGGCGAGCCGCAGGGCGAGCGGCAGGTGGCCGCACAGGCGCAGCACCTCGGCGGCGGACTCCGGGTCCCGGGACAGTCGTCCTTCCGGCCCGGCGGGGTCGCCGCTGGCGCGGGCCAGGAGCTCGGCGCTCTCCTCCGGGGTCAGCACGTCCAGCGACACCGGGGGCACTTCGTCGAGGCCGAGCAGGCGGTTGCGGCTGGTGATCAGCGCGACGGACGCTCCGGCGCCGGGGAGCAGCGGACGGACCTGGTCGACGTCGACGGCGTTGTCCAGGACCACGACCGCGCGGCGCGACGCCAGTTCCGCGCGCCAGCACGCGGCGAGTGGCTCAAGGCCCTCCTGCGGGACGCGCTCGGAGGGGACGCCGAGCGCACCGAGCAGCATGCGCAGCGCCGAATCGGCGCCCATGGGCTCCTGGCCCTCGGTGAACCCGTGGAGGTCGACGTAGAGCTGCGCGTCCGGGAAGCGCTCGGCGAGTCGGTGGGCGGCGTGCACGGCGAGGGACGTCTTGCCGACCCCGGCCATGCCGTCGACCGCGACCACGCGGTGGCTGTCGACCGCGGCGAGCAGCGCCGTCAGGGACGCCTCGCGTCCGGTGAAGTCGGGAACGTCGCGGGGCAGGTCGTTGCGCGGCGGGGGCGGCACCTGCCGGCTGGCCTTCGGCGGCGCGGGCAGCGGGTTCGAGCAGCGCTCCCACAGCGGGCGCAGCGGGCGGGGGTCCCGCTTGACGAGGCGGCACAGTGCGATGACGGCCGGCCACGGCGGCACGGTCCGGCCGCCGAGGTAGCGCGACAGGGACGAGGAGCTGAGCCCCGCGTCCCGGGCCAGGGCCCGCACGCCGAGACCGGACAGCTCCTGGAGCCCGCGCAGCCGTGCCGCCAGTTCCTCCTGCGGCTCCTCGGCCGTCCCGCGCGGTCGCGCGTCCATCGTTTCCCGCCTCTCTGTCCCGCCCCCGGGAAAACTCTGCGGGCGGCATCGTCGCTGGTCAAGCCTGTTCCGGGTGTCCCACGATGTCCCATCGCCGTCGCCGTGCGGCGGCGGCCCGGCTGTGATGGAACCACACCCCGGGAACACGGGGCCGATCCGGGAGACCGGGTCCGGAGAACCGGGGTCCGGCGGACGGATCCGGGACCAGAAGTGGAGCACACCAGATGCAGTCTCGTATGCAGAACCCCGCGATGGTGCTGTCCGGCGCGATGCAGCCGATCCAGGACATCTTCAAGGCCGCGCATTCGGGCGGCGTCCCCGGCCAGACGCTGGAGCTGGTGCACCTGCGGGTCAGCCAGATCAACGGGTGCAGCGCGTGCGTCGACGGCGGCGCGAAGACGGCCCGCAAGGCGGGGGTGAGCGACGAGCGGCTGGCCACCGTCGCGGCGTGGCGGGAGACGCCGTACTTCAGCGACGAGGAGCGGGCCGCGCTGGCGCTCGCCGAGGCCGCCACGCGGCTGGCGGACCGACCCGACCCGGTGGGCGACGACATCTGGGACGCGGCCGCGACGTACTTCGACGAGAAGCAGCTCGCCGCGATCATCCTGATGATCGGTGTGACGAACATGTTCAACCGGCTGAACGCCACGACGCGGCAGATCGCGGGGGCCTGGGGCTGACGCGCGGCGGAGGGCATCCGGGGATCCCGGGCACTGCTTCCCCGAACATGGAATTGCGCAAATCACTGCAAAACCCCTGACCTGTCCAGCGCGGCACCACCGCACACGCGACACCACTCCGCAGGACCTGCGGCGGACACCCCAAGGAGAACCTCATGACCGGCACCTCGAAGACCACCAAGTCCACTGCCAAGACCGCCGCGAAGACCCCTGCCAAGCGCGCCGCCTCGGCCGACGCGTCGTACGACGGCTTCACCGCCGAAGAGCGCGCCGCGATGAAGGAGCACGCCCAGGAGATGAAGGCCTCCTCGCGCCGCCGCGGCTCGGCCGCGGAGAAGGCCGCCGAGGCGGAGGCGGCGGTCGTCGCGAAGATCGCCGAGATGGCGGACGCCGACCGCGTGATGGCCGAGCGGATCCACGCGATCGTCAAGAAGAGCGCGCCCGGGCTGGCCCCGAAGCTCTGGTACGGCATGCCGGCGTACGCCAAGGACGGCAAGGTCCTGTGCTTCTTCCAGAGCGCGGAGAAGTTCAACGCGCGGTACGCGACGTTCGGCTTCAACGACGTGGCGGCGCTGGACGACGGCGCCATGTGGCCGACCGCGTTCGCGATCACCGAGCTCACCGCGGCCGACGAGCGCCGCATCGCGGACCTGGTGAAGACGGCGGCCGGCTGACCGCCGCGTGGGGCCGCGGTGGCAGTGAATTGGGGACCGGACAGGGAGCCGCGCCGATGGTGCGCACGGCTCCCCGCCCGGTCCCCAAAGCCGTGTCGGGCCCGGGCGGATCCGGCCGGGTCGAGCCGACCGGGCCGAGCCCGCCTGGCCGATCCCGACAGGCCGATCCCACCGGGCCGATCCGGCCGAGCCGACCCACCGGACCGACCCCGCCGGACCGACCCCGCCGGGCCGTTCAGGCCGGGCCGTTCAGGCCGCGCCGTTCAGGCCGCGCCGTTCCGCTCACCGTTCGGCTCGACCGGTCGTCCGGTCAGCAGAGGCGTCCGGTGTATTCCGCGCCCTGGATCTTGTCGGCGCTGCCGAGCCACGTCCGGCCCGGCGCGACGCAGCGCTCGTAGTCAGGCGCCCAGGCCACCCGGACCAGGATCACGATGCGCGAGCCGTCGGACGTGCAGTGGTTGTAGTACGCGTCGGAACCCGTCTCGTAGAAGCCGCACGGGTCGCGGTGCGAGGGGGCCGCACCGGCGGTCGCGGTGGCGGTGCCCGCGGTGGCGAGCATCAGGGCGGCGGCGGTGGCGAGAACGCGTACGGTCGCGCGGCGGAGGTGCAAGGGAGGCTCCTGGACGGGCAGTTGGGCTGGCGGATCCGGTCTCCGCGTCCCCCGGGGATGGTCGGACATCGGCCATGATCGCGATCCCCCAACCGCCCGGTCGACCCGACACCTCACCCTTCACCCGGTGGGGCTAGGCAGCACTCCCCCATTGAGAGCAACCGTCCCGTCGCAGGCCCGCCCGCGGGGGCCGCGCAATCACCCCTCGCCGCCGTTGCCACCCTCGTCACGGCGCGCGTCCCGGACATCGGTGCCCAACTGCGGCGAGAAGTCGGTGCCCGCCCGGTCCATCAGCGCCAGGAACTCGTCGAAGTCGATCGACCCGGAGTTGTCCGCGTCGTACGTCCGCAGCAGGTGCTCGGTCCCCGCGGCCTCCTCCTCGCGCCCGAGGTCCCTCAGGGCCGCCATCAGCTCCTCGGCGTTGAGGACCCCGTCGTTGTCGAAGTCGTGCCGGTGGAAGACCTCGAAGTAGCGAACCCGGTCGTCGTGGCTGGTCATGAGCCCTGCGCTCCTCACTGTCCGGGCCTGCGCCCGGCGCTGTGCCGCTGCCCGATCGGCGCGCCCGTACACGTGTTCGGCGGCGGCGCTACGTGCGGTCGCGATCGCCCACGGCCCTGTCCAACTCCGCGCGGTGGCGGCGGGCGGCACGCCGGTCGGCGGCACCGGCACGGGTGACGTCCAGGAACACCTGGTCGACGTGGGGCCAGGTGGAGCGGATGGTCTCCTTGAGTCGTTCGGACATCGCCTCGACATCCGTGCTCTCCAGTCCGTCGACCAGGTCGATGCGCGCCGCGAGCAGCGCCGAGTGCTGGCCGAGGCGCATCGTGAGCAACTGCGTGACGACGTCGACCTCGGGCTGCTCCGCGAGGTAGCGCAGGATCGCGCGCTGCAACCCGACGTCCACCGCCTCGCCGATCAACTGGCCGCGTGCCGCGCGGCCGAGCCGGTACGCGATGAAGACCAGCAGCAGGCCGATCGACCACGAGGCCGCCGCCTCCCAGACCGCGTTCCCGGTGGCCATGTGCAGCCCCAGCCCGGCCGTCGCGAGCAGCACGCCCAGCACCGCGCTGCCGTCCTCGGCCAGCACCGTGCGCAGCGTCGGGTCGCCCGCCTCGCGCACCTGCCGGGCGACCGGCACCCCGGCGCGGCGGGCCTGGCCGCGCAGCTGGGCGAGCGCGCGCAGTAGCGACCCACCCTCGGCGAGCAGCGCGACGCCCAGCACGGCCATTCCGGCGAGGTACGCGCCGGTCTCGGGCTCTCCCTTCTCGCGCAGCGCCTCGAAGCCCTGGAAGAACGAGAAGCAGCCGCCCATCACGAAGATGCCGACCGCGGCGAGGAGGGACCAGAAGTAGCGCTCCTTGCCGTACCCGAAGGGGTGCTCGGCGTCGGGCGTACGCTTGCTCCTGCTCAGCGACGCGAGCAGGAACCCCTCGTTGACCGAGTCCGCGACCGAGTGCGCGGCCTCGGACAGCAGCGCGGGAGCCCCCGCCACCGCACCGGCGACGGCCTTGGCGGCCGCGATGAGGACGTTGGCGGCGAGCGCCACCCACACGGTCAGGCGCGTCCCGGCGTCGTCGGACGGGGTCTCCGCGGTCCGGGCATCGGGTTGCGCGCCGGAGTTGTCGCCGGTCACGCCCCGCACCTACCCGCAGGCTCCCGCGGCATGCGGTTCGCGGAGCGCGCCGCATGGGTGCGGCGTCGGCGGGTAGCCGCGCGGCGACGGACCGGACGAATCGGACACAGAAGACCGATCGGACGCAGCACACGCACCACGCGCACGACACGCACCAGAGAGGGGAAGAAAGATGATCTTCCTCGGACTCCTCATCGCAGCGGCGGCCGCGGCGTTCGCGGCGCTGCTCATCGCGTACAACACCTCGGGCGGACCCGAGTACACCGTGAGCATGTTCGACCAGGACATGGTCACGCTCAACAGCCTGGCGATCTTCGTGTCCGGGCTGGCGATCGCGCTGATCTTCTGCGCGGGGCTGGCCCTCGCGGCGAGTTGGCCGCGCACCCGGCGCCGCCTCGGCATGCACCGGACGACCGACGCGGAGCTGCGCGCCCGGGCGGACCGGCACGCCGCCGCGAACGAGTGGCAGGCCGACCCGCGGGTCACCCCGACGCGGGCGCCGGCCGGGGAGCCGGGACGTCCACCCGGCGACACCGCGGGTCCGGCCGCGCCGGGCGAGGGCGGAGAACCGCCGCCGGTCCGCTGACCGGCGCCGCGGTCCCGGACGTCACTCGACCCGGGCACCGGCGCCGCGGGCGCTCCACTCGGCGGCGACCTGATGCCCCTCGCGCCGGATGCGGAACGAGGTGACGATCTCCACGATCCCGACGGCGATGAGCCAGCAGCCGACCACCACGGTCAGCACCTTGACCGATTCGAACGGAGACACCACCAGCACGACGCCCGCGATCGCGGTGACGGCACCGAGGAATCCGTGCCAGCCGCGACCGGGCATGTCGGGCGCCGAGGCGGCGGCCATCGCCTCCGCAATTCCGCGGAAGAGCCAGCCGATGCCGATCCACAGACCGAGCAGGAAGATCGACTGAAGCGTCCCGCGGAAGCAGAAGAGCCCCAGCAGGATCGACAGGGCACCGCTGATGAACGCCATCACGCGGATCCCGGTCGTGGTGTGCGTGCCGAACGCGGAGACGAGTTGGAACACGCCGCTGATCAGCAGGTACAGCCCGAACAGCACGCCCACGACACGCAGTGAGGGCCCGGGCCACACCAACACGATGATGCCGAGCGCCAGCGAGAGCAGCCCGGTGACGAACACCGCCTGCCACGCGGTGCGCGCGAGTTCCCGCCAGATGCCGTCCAGGGTGGGGGTCGGCTCGATGTCCATGGTGAACCCGCTTTCCGCGCGACAAACCAGAATAAATCGACTACAGCAGCCCCCAGCCACCCCCGCAACGCGACGGGAAAGCGCGGAGAGGACGCGTGAGCGCGGCGGACGGGATCGCGGGGAGGCGGTGGGGAGGCGCGAAGGTGCGTTCGCGGGTTGGGGGGCGGGGTTTCCGTCGGGCTGGGGGTCAGCGGCGGAGCCAGATCTGGTTCGACTCGCCGTGGCAGTCCCAGAGGACCATTTCGGCGCCTTCGTGGGTGGCTCGGTTGGCCACGTCCACGCACTTGTTGGCGGTTCGGGAGTAGAGGGCGTTGCCACGGAGGGTGAATTGTTGGGCGGGGTTGCCGCTGCAATAGGCGATTTGGACCGGGGTGCCGTTGGCGGTGCCGCCCCAGGCGGCGTCCAGGCACAGGACGCCCTTGATCTGGATCGTGCCGTTGGACCTGATGTCCCATTTCTGGTTCACGTTGCCGTTGCAGCCCCACAGGATCACGTGTGTGCCGTCCGAACCGGCGGAGCCGCTCAGGCACTTGCCCGACGCGGGGTTGTAGAGCGGGACGCCCGGGAAGTCCGGCTGCGCGGGCGGGGGCGGCGGGGCGGGGGCCTTGGGGGCGGGCGGGGCGGGGGTCTGGGGCTTGGCGGCGGGAGCGGCCGGGGCCGGCGGTGCGGGGGTGTTGGGGCGCGCGGGGGCCGCCGACACAGGGGGACGGGCCGCGGGGGCCTGCGCGGGCGGGGCGGGTGCCGGCGGAGCGGCGGCGGCCGGCGGGGCAGCCGCAGGCGACTCGACGGCCGCAGGCGACTCGGCGGCCGGGAGCGGTTCGCTCGCCTGAGCGGACGGGGTGGCGGGGGCGGACGGGGCGGCGGTCCCCGTCGGTGCCGGCAGGCCGTACGAAGGGTCGGTCGGCACCTCGTACTTGAAGACCGGCTGTGGCGGCGCCGCGACCGCGCTCGGGCGCGTCCCCTCGTCGCCGCCCTGGGTCACCGCCGCCACCAGGCCGATCACCGCCGCCACGCTCGCCCCGGCACCGAGCGTGACCCAGACCCGCCGTCCCGGCACCAGGCCGCGCGACGGGCGCGCGGGCCGCCGGGCGTACGCCTCCGCGAGCGTGCGGCGCCGCGGCGGCGGGCCGCCCTGCGCTGTGGGTTCGTTGCCTGTGGACACGGGGGTTCTCCTTCGGGGACGTGGCGACCGGGCGGCGGGCGCTGTCAGTCCGCGCCGACCAGCCGCGGGATGTCCTGTTCGTCGAGGACCACGAGCTGCTGTTCGTCCGGCGCGTCGATCTCCGCCATGCGCAGCGCCTGGCGCTCCGTCATCTGCTGGAACACCTGCCGCGCGGTGCGGCCGTTGCCGAACTGCGCCGTGCGCGGCATCGCGGCGAACAGCTCGCCGAGCACCTTGCGCGCGGGCCCGCTGAGGTCGTACCGGTGCCGGGAGGCGTGGTGCTCGACGATCCGCACGAGGTCGTCCACGGCGTAGTCCTCGAACAGCAGCGTGCGGGTGAACCGCGAGGACAGGCCGGGGTTGGACGTGATGAACCGCTCCATGTCCCCCGGATAACCCGCGGCGATCACCACGACCTCGTCGCGGTGGTCCTCCATGAGCTTGACCAGCGTCGCGATCGCCTCGCCGCCGAAATCGTTGGCGACACCCGCGGGAACGAGGGCGTAGGCCTCGTCGATGAAGAGCACGCCGCCGCGGGCGCGGTTGAACGACTCCATCGTCTTCGGACCGGTGTGGCCGACGTATTCGCCGACGAGGGAGCTGCGGTCGACCTCGACGAGGTGGCCGCGCTCCAGCAGGCCGAGGGCCTTGAGCAGGCGCCCGTACAGCCGGGCCACGGTGGTCTTGCCGGTGCCCGGGTTGCCCGCGAAGACCAGGTGGCGGCTGAGCGGCGGGGCGGGCAGCCCGGCCTCCTGGCGCCTGCGCACCGTCTGCATGAGCTTGACCATGCCGCCGACGTCGCGTTTGACCCCGTCCAGGCCGACCAGTTCGTCCAGTTCGGCGAGCAGGTCCTCCAGCGTCTCGGGTTGCGGCGGCGGCTCCCCCAGGTCCGACAGGTCGACCAGGGCGGGTGCCGGACGCCCAGGTTCGGCGCCGTTGGGCACGGGGGCGGCGCCGCGCGGTCCCGCGCCCGGCTTGGCCGGCTCGGCCGGCTGCCGCGGGGACGGCGGCATGCGGTCGGTCACCGACGGCAGCGCGGCCGCGACGACGCGCACCGACACGCACTCCTCGAACACCGCGTGCGCGCCCTCGGCGAGGCCGACGTCCTGGGCGCAGTCGAAGACCCGGCAGCCGTGGAAGCGCGGAGCGGCGTCCCGGCCCACGTGCACGGCCGGGTAGGCGCACGAGGCGATGTCGACGTGCTCGAAGACGCCCTTCGCGCCCGGGCCGAGCAGGATGCCGTTCTTGGCGACGCCGTCGACGCGGATGCCGCGCACCACGGGTTCGGCGTTCTGCCCCACCACGAGCCCGCTCCCGGACACCGTGAAGACGCCGCCGCCGTCCATCTGCATGCGGGCGCCGTTGTCGACCACGATGCCGGCTGTGCCGGTCTCCGCGACGCGCGTACCGTGCAGGGTCACAAGGCCCGGGCCGCCGATCTCGATCCCGGCCTTTTGCTGTCCGGTCACCACGCATTCGCGCAGCTCGGACTCCGCGGTGGAGCGCAGCCGTACGCCGGTCCCACCGCCCTGGACGCGGCCCGCGAGCACCGACACCGCGGCGTCGTCGGCGACGTGGATCCCGCACATGCGCGCGTCGGCGAGCGTCGTCTCGGTGATCACCGCCCGCGCCCGGCCGACCACGGCGACCGCGTGCTCGTCGCTGCCGTCGACCCGGCATCCGCCGATCTCGGCCTCGGCGCGGCCGCCGAGGTGGACGGCGGTGTAGCCGCTGCGCGCGACCGTCGACGCGATCAGTGCCAGTCTCGCGTCCCCCACCGCCATCACGCCGTTCCCGCCGGGCGCGACCACGCGGCAGCCGTGGGCGGTGAGTTGCGCGCTGCCTTCGGCCGCCAGCGCGCTGCCCCGGGCGTCCGCGACACGGCAGTCCAGCAGGTGGACGCGGGCCTCGTGCTCGGCCTGGACGCCGCTGCGTCCCGGGGCGAGCACGCGGCAGTCCTCCAGGTGCACTTCGGCGCGGTCCTCGGCGAGCACGCCGTTGCGCCCGACCAGGGCCAGGACCGTGTCGCGGGCCAGCAGCCGCGCGTCGCCGCGCACCCGCAGGCCCGAGCCGGACGCGTCGCGCACCCGCACGTGGACGGCGAGCAGCACGCTGTGCCCGGACAGCACCGCGCCGATGCCGTCGACCCGGTCGACCGAGGTCTCCTCGACGCGCGCGCGGGCGTCGCCGTGCAGGACGAGCGCGGCGTGCCGGGCCCCGCGCAGGCGCGAGCCGCGGACCACCAGGACGCCGCCGCAGGTCGGGTCGGCGAGGTCGGCGGCGAGGTCGGCGTCCGCGGTGAGGGCGGCGTTGCGGGCCCGGCCGCTCCCGGCGCCGGAGCCGAGGACGTCGATGCGGCCGTGCTCGACCGTGCAGGTGTCGACGGTGAGCCCGGCGGCGTCCTCGACGCACACCACCGGCTCGCCCGGCTCGGCGCCGCGCAGGACGAGGTCGCGGATCACGCAGTCCGGGGCGGCGACGGTGAGCGTGACGCCGGAGGGCGCGCGTACGACCACGCTTCCCGCCCCCTCGTCCGGGCGCAGCAGCACGCGCCGGGTCAGGCGCAGGTTCTCGGCGTACTCCCCCGGCGCGACGGCGATTTCGGCCCCGGTCGGGGCGGCTGCGACCGCCGCGGCGATGGTGCGGTGCGTGCCGCGGCCCTTGGACGCGACGCGGACGGTCTCGGCTGCGGCCACCGTCATCCTCCTGTGCCGGGGACGGGGATGATGAACGTGTCGCGGTTGAGGCCGAGCCACTTGACCACCGCGGGCTGGAGGACCAGGAGTGCGAACGTCTTCTCGCCGAACTTGCCGATGGCGCCCATGCCGAAGATGTCCCCGGGCCCTTGGCGGTGGATCCAGCGGCTGCCGACGGAGTGCTGGACCAGGGTGCGGAGCGCGCCGACCGAGATCCCGTCCAGGAATCCGGTGATGGCGGAGGTGAGGCCGGCCATCGCGGCGCCGCCGCCGGTGTAGGTGACGAGCGCGCCGTCGGCTGTGCGGGCGCCGAAGAGCGCGGCCTGCGAGGCGCCGCTGACGAAGCTGGTGAGGGCGCCCGTGCCGAGGCCGAGCGAGTATTCGTACAGGCCGCCGCGCCAGCGGGTCGGGCGCTCGATCGCGCCCCACTCGGTGTTCCAACTGTCGTCGTTGGGGCGCCAGCTCCCCGGCTGGCCGTAGTCGATGTTGGACCAGTGGACCTTCCAGCCGCCGCGGTGCGCCGCCATGTGCGCCCCGGCGACGGCGCCCTTGCCGATCGAGCTCATCGCGGCGCCGAACGCGGCGCGGGCGACGTCCATGGTGTCCGGCAGGCGTCCGCCCAGGATGCGGACCATCGTCAGCACGACGAGGTTCATCGTGAAGTCGAGCAGGAATTCGTGCGTCATGTCGATGCCGATGGACTCGATCGCCTTCAGGGCGAACGGGGTGTCCACCGCCTCGCCCTGCATCGACGGGCCGAACTCCCAGCGGTTGACCTCGCGGAACACCCGGTTGTTGCCGCGGTATTCGTTGAGGATGCCGGTGAAGTGGGTCTCGCGGCCGATGTGCGAGGTGCCGCCGTTGAAGTTGTACTCGGAGATGTAGCCGCTGATGCTGCGGTCGTTGACCGGGGTGATGCCGTTGACGTCGTAGCGGCGCGCGTGCTTGTTGAACGCCTCGGTCTCCAGGTAGGTGCCGTCCCCGAGCCGCACCTTCTTGCGGGTGATGATGCCCTGGTCGGACTCCTGCCAGATGTTGCCGTTGAACGGCGTGTGCGTGTTGATCGTGGGGCTGTAGTCGCGGACCCGGAAGGGCACGTCGGAGAAGTACGCCCGGATCGACCTCGCGGGCGGCTTCGGCGCCGGGATCTCCTGGACGACCCGGTTGCCCATGGCCGGCAACCGGTCGGACCAGCGGGCCCCTTCCTGCCAGCGGGTGAGCTGGTTGCCCTGGGCGTCGAACCAGTGCCGCACCCGGTTGTTGACGCCGCCGCCGAAGTCGAGCATGTTGCCGTGCGCGTCGTACTTGTTCCAGCGCCACACCTCGTTGCCGTGCGCATCCACACCGGCCCGCCAGGCGTCGACCGACATGCCCTCGCCGAGCTGCCGGTGGTCGCGGATGAGGCGCCCGGCCCCGTCGAAGTCCTGGAACGACTCGCGGTCGAACTGCCAGGGGCTGATCTGCTTCTCGAACGAGGTGACGCGCACGCCGGTGGCGCCGCCGGACTGCCACTGGAAGTGCCGGGTGTCGGCGCCCATGGTCCCGACGACGGTGATCGTGGCGTTGCCCGCTCCGGTGGCGTTCGGGTCGGGGAAGGTGTCGGAGCGGGCGACGACGACGCCGTGCGGGTCGTACATCGTCCAGTCGCTGTTGGTGGAGTTGACGCTGCCGCGGAACACCTGTCCGGCGTTGCCCGCGGCGCCGTCGGGGCGTACGAGCGGCTGGGGGCGGTAGTCGATGTACGTGCCGTCGGTGAAGCCGGTGCGGATGACGTGCCAGTTCTTGGCCGCGTTGGGGGTGTACCAGTCGCCGTCGCCGAGGTTGGTGGTGTAGCGGTCCTGCCAGGCGATCGTCTTCGTGCCCGTGCCCGGGGTGTTGACGAAGTCGCCGGCCACGTAGGTGCGGTGCCCGCTCAGGTTGCCGGCGCCCTCGTTCCACGGGAGGTAGTTGTTCCGGTGGGCGACCTGGTTGCCGGTGGTGGTGCTGACGGGCAGCCGGACGTCGCCGACGGTGAGCGTGCTGCCGTTCAGCAGGGTCCGCGTCTCGCGCACGATGTCGCCGGTGGACGCCACCTCGAAGGTCGCCTTGTTGTTGGCGATGAAGTGCGCGCCGACGGTACGCGGCCCGCCCCCGGCCGGCTCCTGGCTCCAACTGCCCACGCGCATGCGGCTGTCGCGCAGCCATGCGTTCGCGTTGAGGTCGGTGTTGCGCAGCGTGCTGTTGAACATCTCGCGGAACCAGACCGGGGGCCGCTGCTCGGCGAAGCGCTTGTACTCCAGGAAGTCGCCGTTCTGGAGGGTCTTGCCGTAGCCGTTGGGGTTGCCGTCCGGGTGGCGGGAGAGGTAGTCGCGCTTGGGGACGCCGTCCGCGCCCATCTCGACCTGGTGGAAGCGGCGCACGTCGTGCAGGCCGAACTGGAACCGCCCGAACTTCTCCTGGACCTTCACGGTCTCGTTGGTGATCGGATGCGGCATGGTGTCGGTGAAGCCGCGGCCCGGCCCCCAGTGGCGTGTGCCGGTGGCGACGGGCTGGAAGTCGGCGTCGAAGCGCACCCAAGGCCCGGATGCGATGGACTGCGTGGCCGGGGTGTTGTTCATGGTCGCGAGGACGTGCCCGCCGTCGCCGCTCGCCTGGAAGTGCCGTACCCGGACGTTGACGCCGAGGACGCTCCGCACGTCGTGGTAGCTGCGCGTGCTCTCGCCCCAGTGCCGGGTGCCGTGCGCGACCAGGTTGCCGTTGGCGTCGAATTCGGCCCACGGGCCGCGCTGGTTGAAGTGGCTGAACTCGCCCAGGGACGCGGTGGAGTGGTGTGCGTCCAGGACGCCGCCGCCGGGCCCTGGCAGGAAGCGGCGCTCGAAGACCGTGGTGCCGGTGTGACTGACCAGGTGGACGCGGCCCGCGCCCGCGCCCGCTGTGTCGACGGTGCCGCCCTCGAACCACTTGGGCGCCCCCGGGGTGGGGATGACGTGGCCCGTGACGTTGAGCTTGACCGTCGCCCAGGTGCCGGTGTCGCCGGCGTAGGTGACCTCGAAGTGGCGTGTGGTGAGCGGCCGTCCGTCGCCGCGGACCATGTTGATGCGCTGGAACTCCAACTGTCCGGCCGGGTCGAAGCGGCGGAACTCCCCGGCCTGGCCGCCGACGCCGTTCACCTGGTACCCGGCGCCGCCGGGCCGAGCGGTCACCGTGTTCGGCAGCACGGTCAGGTCGCCGTCGAGGAGGCGGAGGCCGCCGGCGGTGATGTCCACGAGCTGGGCCTGCGCGGGGTTGGTGATCTGCCCGTCGGACGGCCGCAGCGCGTCGAACCGGTGGGTCCCGGTGCCGTCGGCGATGTGCAGGACGTTGATGTTCCGACCGCCGTGCGCGATCTGACCCGGGGTCGCGGTGAAGTCCAGTCGGCCGTTGGCGTCGAAGAGCCGGAAGCCGCCGTTGGCGTCGATGTGGTGGCCGCCGCCGGTGCGCGGCCGGACGACGCTGCCGGGGATCTGCACGAAGTTGCCGTCGACGAGGTGCGCCGTGCCGCTGGGCAGCACCCGGATGTTCTCGCCCAGGTGCGTGCCGTTGGGCGTGGTCAGGCGGGTGGCCCGGAAGTCGAACGCCCCCGCGGGGTCGTGCACGCGGATGGTGGACGCGTCGGTGATCTGGAGGCTGCCGTCCGGCCGGGTGCCGACGGTGAAGCCGCCCAGTGTGGTGCCGTTGGGCCCGTGCAGGGCCGGGAGTGGCGCGGCGGCGGGGCCGCCGATCGCGCCCGGCGCATGCGCGGACGGGGTGAATACGAACTGGTTCGCGGCGGTGCCGTCGGCGTTGCGCAGGCCGACGACGTCGAACCGGGCCACGCCCCGCGGGTCGACGACGAGGTGCCCGCCCGCGCCGCGATCGATGCGGAAGCCGCCGCCGGGCAGCCCGGTCTGCGCCGCGACGTCCCCGCTGATGGGCCGCAGGTGCGGGTTGACGAGCCGCGTTCCGGCGGCGTCGACCCGGACGAAGTTCCCGCCGATCGGTCCGGCCTGCACTCGGATGGCGGTGAACCGGTGGGCGCCGTCGGTCCCGTGCGCGGTGAAGGACCCGCCGGCGCCGGTGAGCCGCAGTTCGCCGCCGGCGCGGGTGACGGTGACGGTGGCGTCGGGCACGCCGCGGACGTTCGCGGGGTTCGCGACCGGCGCGTGCGTGCCGACGGGCGTGTGCACGAACTGCCCGAGCGGGGTGTTGTTGAGGCCGATGGCCTGGACGACGTTGTGGGTGTGCGTGCCGCCCGCGTCGACGGCGATGGCTCCGTGCCGGTGCTGGACGAGGTGGCCGCCCGCCTGCTGCGGGGTGACCGTGGTGTTCGCGATCGCGGTGCCGTTGCCGCGGGTGAGCTGCGGGACGTTGCCCCCGGCGGCGTCCGGCAGCCGGATGAACCCACCGGGCGCCCCTCCGCCGATCAGCCGGATGGCGCTGTGCGAGAACGCGCCGCCCGGGGTGTGCACCGACAGGGTGTTGTCGGCCTGCCCCGTGTTGACGTGGAACGTGTTGTCGACGTGCGCGACGGTGACGGTGCCGGACGGGTTGCCGTTCGCGTCGCGCGGGACCGGGAGCGGGCTGCCGCCCGCCGCCGGGGTGAAGACGTACTGGCCCGCCGCGGGACCTGCCCCGGTGAGCGGCACGACGTCGTGGGCGCGGTTGCCGGCCGCGTCGACGTGGAACTGCCCGCCCGCGTACGTGATCCGGAACTCGTGGTTGATCTGCGTGGCTACCGCCGTGTGCGGCACCGGCTGCCCGTCCGGGCCCGCAAGCTGCGGGTTGGCACCGTGCGGGTTGCGGATGTGCCCGCCGGGCACGTGCAGGCCGTCGAGGTTGGCGAGCGGCAGCGACTCGTGCGAGAAGTGCCCAGTGGAGTCGAAGACGCGGACGGTCGGGCCGGTGCCGTTCGGGAGGACGTGGAACTGGCCGTTGGTGTGTGCGGGCGTGGTGACGGTGCCCAGGCTCCCGGTGCCGTCGGCGCCGACGAGGGTGGCGCCGCCGCCGTGGTCGGGGGTGAGAACGTGCAGGTTCAGCGGCGTGCCGTTCCCGGCGACCAGTTGCAGCCCGGTGCCGGACGGCGCCCCGGTCGCCGGGTCGTGGACGCGGAAGCCGCCCGGTTGCGGTACGACGATGCCCGCGGCATTGAACTCCGTTGCGCGGCCGCCCGGTTGCGGTACGGGGGTGCCGCCGCTGGTGTGCGTGACCCAGGTGGCCGCCCCGTGCCCGTCGACGGTGACGTTGACGACGGAGTTGTCGTGCGGGCCGCCGTGCAGGGTGAAGATCCGCTCGGTGCGGACTACGGTGCCGCCGCTCCCGTCGATGTCGACGGTCCAGCGGCGGGTCTCGACGTTGGGCACCACGATCTCGTCGACCCGGACGGTGGTGCCGCCGGCCGGGTTGGCCGCGTGGGTCGTGGTGACGTTCGGCACCGCGCCGCCGCCGGTGCCGCGCGGCTGGATGCCGGTGACGCCGCCGTGCCCGTCCATCTGGACCTCGATGCGGCCGCCGGGCAGGTGCGGCAGGTCGATGAGGTGGCGGACCGGGGCGGCGGTGCCGCCGGCGAGGTGGGTGCCGCTCATCATCGCGACGGTGAGGTCGGTGCCGCCCGGGGCGGGCGTGGTCATCTCGTACAGCTCGGCGTAGCGGCTCGGGACGGGGTCGATCCCGGTGTGCGGGACGTGCGGCAGCGCGGACCCGCCGTGCGGGCCGGGCACCTGGCCGGGCGCATCCGCGTCGAAGACCTGCTCGTTCAGCAGTTGGTGGTCGTTACGCGCGTTCAGCTCGTAGTCCCAGCGCTGCACGAGGCCGTCGCCCAGCTCGCGTTCGATGCGCAGGATGTTCTGGTCCCCGACGGTGAGGTGCGCGGCGCTGACGTCGTCGCGGACGTTGACCGGCTGGATGTCGATGTCCACGGCCCGGCCGGACTGCGTGCCGGGCGTGACGCGGACCTCGACGCCCGCAAGGCCGGGGATCCGGTCGAAGGTGTGCGCGAAGTCGTACTCGACATGTGTCAGCGCGAAAACGTTGACGTTGTTGCGGGCTCCGGCGTTGGCGGGGACGAACTGCGCGCCGCCGCCGATCCCGTGCACGTTGACGACGGCGCCGCCGCCGAGCCCGTGCGCGTTGACGACGGCGTTGTCGCCGAGCCCGAGCGTGGCCGGGGAGCCGAGGTTGTGCGCGGAAAGCGGGGGGACGTCGACGAGTTGGGCGTCGGCGTTCGGGAGCTGGATGTTGCCGAGCCCGGGGGTCTGGAGGCTGCTCCCGGCGGGGTGGCCGACGGACGGGGTGGGCGAGCCGTTGAGGTCCGCCGCCGGGGTGGCGTGCGCGTCCGGCATCGCCGCGTGCGGCAGCGCTGTCTGGCCGAGTTGCGGTGCGGCCGGGTGGCCGGGTTGCGGCATCGCGGCGCCGTTGAGGCCCTGGCCGTCGGCGGGGGCGGCCAGGGCGCCGGGGGTCGGGAGGTCGTTGACGAGGTGGGTGGACGTCGGCATGCCCAGATCGATCTTCGCCGCGCCGTTGGCGACGGTGTCGAGGTTGGTGATGCTGATGTGGCCGAGCGCGGACGGTACCGGGTTCAGCCCCGCGGCGCCGAGGCCGTTGACGCTCGGCGGGACGCCCAGGTTCCCGGCGAAGTTGGTCAGTCCGAGGTTGTTGAGGCCCAGCGCGGGGATGTCCGCGAACTTGGCGCCGAGGCCGCCGAACGGAACCAGCGCGCCGAGATTACCGGAGTTGTCGAGGAAGGTGCCGAGCGGCGGGAAGTTCCCGGCGTTGAAGTTCCCGCCGAACGAGCCCAGGCCGTTGGGGACGGTCACCTTGCCGAAGTTGTCGAAGCCGCTGGTGAACCGCGTGTTGATCGGCGGGATGTCGAAGCGCGTGTCGAACGCCCCGATGCCGTTGGCACCCATACCGCCGACGTTCACGTGCCCGAGCGGGACCAGTTGGCCGCCCGGCCCGAACGCGCCGATGCCGCCCCCGACTCCGCCCGAGATCTTCGAACCGGCCCCCAGGAAATGGCCGTTCATGAAGGCGCCGTACCGGTACATGCCGAAGATGCCGCGGTCGATGAAGCCGATCCGGAAGGCGAGGCCGAGCCCCGTGCCCATCTCGTCGGCGGCGACCGGCAGGAACAGCCGCAGGCCCTTGGCGCCGCTCAGTCCGTGGGCGATCGTGCTGCCCAGCGACTTGAAGCTGTTGATCGTGGTCATGATGCTGCGCAGCCCGAAGAACGTCCTCGCGCCGGCCAGGTTGATCACGGTCAGTTCGGTGGCCAGCGGGAAGAACCGGATGCCGTTGAACGAACCGCCGAAGCGAGCGAGTTCCGGCACGTTGGTGAAGACCGGGCCGAGCTTGAGCCCTTGGATGCCGCCCCGGATCCAGGAGCCCGCGGCGGCGAACGCGCTGTCGATGCCGAGCCCGGTCCGCGCGAACAGGCCGAACGAATTCGCCCCGCCCAGAAAGAAGTTCTTGGTGCCGATGAGGCCCCTGCTGCCCAAACCCTTGATGACGTTCCACAGGTTGCCGAGGTGAAGTCCCTTGGTGGTGGGGGCGATCACCCCCAGAACCGCGAGGACCAGCTCGGTGACGCCGGCCTTGCCGTGCGCGAAGTCGATCGCGGTCTTGATGAGCAGCGCGACGTTGAGGCCGATGGCGAGCAAGGCCATCGGTCCGCCGAAGATGATCGCCGGGACGATCAGGATGATGGCTATCCAGGTGAGCGCCTTCCAGAACTCCTCGCACTCGTCGACCGGCGAGGCGATGGACTCGGCGGCGCTGTCCAGCACGCCTTCCAGGACGCCCGCGGCGTCCTCCAGCGTCTCCCTGGCGTTCTCGGCGACGGTCTTCTGCGTCTCGCGGCCCGATTCGTCATCCTCGGCAAGGCCGTTCGCGGCGGTCAGCGCGGCGTCCGCGATGCGCTGCTGCTCGCGCATGGCCGCGACGTACACGATCAGCGCGCCGCGCACGTCCTCGTGCGCCGTCTTGTACGTGGAGATGTAGTTGCGCAGGTTGCCGTCGATGACACCGCGCAGCGCGTCGGCGGTCTTGCCGACGAAGACGCCGTCGGCGGTGTTCTTGATCTCGGTGAGGCCGGAGTCGATGGTCTTGGCGAGTTCGATGTACTCCAACTCGGCCGCGATCACCCGGTCGATGCGGTCCGGATCGCCGGGGGTGGGGTCGCCCGACAGGCCGAGCGCGCTCCAATCCGCCGGTCGGGCCATCGGACCGTCCCCTCGCTCGCGTCTCCGCCAACAGTGCTTCCTGTACGCGCGGTTCGTCCGGTGGGTTCAATCCCGTTCGCGACGAGGTGAGTTGAACCCCGGACGGTTCCGGTACGTACGGGGGTGAAGGCCGGTTCAATCCGACGCAACCGCGCGAGGGAGGGCCCCGGATGCCCGACTTCTCGATCGACTACAGCAACCTGTACACCATTCAGAGCAAGCTCAGAAGCCTGGCGGCGCAGGCCGACGACTCCGGGTCCAACGCCTTCAGGGAACTCGGCGAGGCCGTGTCGAGCGAGCGGCAGGCGTGCCTGGGCAGCAGCGGCCTGTCGTACTCGTTCAACCTCTTCTACCACCACTCGAAGTCCCGGACCTCGAAGGCGAAAGAGGGCCTGACGGAACTCGCCGACACGTTCAAGGCGGTGTCGGACCTGTGGTTCGACGCCGACTCGCAGATCTCCGGCTCGGCGGGGCTGCTGACGTCCGGCCTGAAGCTGGACGAGTGGAAGAACCAGAAGGCCGCGTACGACCAGTGGGCGAAGGACAAGGAGGAGTGGGACGCCTATCTGGCCGACATCGGCGCGACGGACTACTTCCGCGACAACCCCGACGCGAGCATCCGCGGGACCTGCCACGCGGACGACGCGCCCGCGTGGTGCGAGGCGTGGCGGGCCAAGGGCGAGGACACCGCGCCGCCCAATCCCGGCGACGCGCCCCCGAAACCGCCGGAGAAGCCGCCGACTTCGTGGAACTACAAGGACGACAACGGGACGATCGACGTGACGGTCGAACTCGACGAGAACAACAACATCATCAAGGAGACGTCGTCGATAACCAACCCCCAGGGCCAGAAGTTCGAGACCACGACGACGTACAAGGGGGCACCGGAGTGGGTCGAACCGCCGGGCGGTGGTGATCGCTACGACGTCCGCGACTACACCGTGGTCACGACGTACGGCGACGGCTCCAAGAGCACCGCCGAGGTCGTGGTCGCCCAGGACGGCTCGGGAACCATGGTCGTCACGGGCGGGGACAAGACGGAGCACTACATCCGCAAGGGCCCGACGGACAAGTGGGAACCGGATCCGGCCTATCCGGACCCGGACGAATAGCACTCCCAGGCGAAGGGAATCCACCGCATGGCCGCCAACATCAAGCTCACGTACGCCGAGATCACCCGGGTGTCCAACCTCCTCGACACCAGCGTCGAGGACACCCTCGTGCCGCGCATGAACGAGGCCAAGGCCGAGGTCGACAACCTGCTCACCACGAACCTGGTACTGACCAAGGCGAGTCCCGCGCTGATGGCGCAGTACGAGAAGTTCAACACCGCGCTCACCGCGGCGACGGAGAGCATCAAGGGCTACGCGACGCAGTTCCGCCAGATCATGCAGTCCGTCCAGGACATGGACAAGGACATCGCCGACAAGGTCAACTCCGCCTCCTGAACCGGCAGTCCACGACCGTCCGACGCGCGACACCGACAAGCCGCTCCCCCGCTGGAGGTTCCGATGGCCACCGCCGACGTCAACATCAACTACGACGAAATCGCCACCACCGCCAAGACCATGGGCACCAAGCTGAGCGACATCTCCAACGAGCTGACCGACCTGGAGGACAAGGTCAGCAGCCTGCTCCAGGAGGGCCTGGTCTTCGAGAAGGCGAGCCCGGCGCTGAAGGAGGCGTACAACACGTTCAGCAGCCAGATGAAGACCTCGGCCGCGAACATCCAGTCCTACGCCGACAACTTCAACCAGATCGCGACGTCGCTCGCCGACTCGGACACCAAGCTCATGAACGAGATCAACGCCGCGGTGGCGGAGATGAAGGCGGAGTTCGCGGAGGGCAACAAGCCGAACGCGTAAGCGGGCTGCGGGCTGCGGGCTGCGGGCTGCGGGCTGCGGGCTGCGGGCTGCGGGCTGCGGGCTGCGGGCTGCGGGCTGCGGGCTGCGGGCTGCGGGCTGCGGGCTGCGGGCTGCGGGCTGCGGGCTGCGGGCTGCGGGCTGCGGGCTGCGGGCTGCGGGCTGCGGGCTGCGGGCTGCGGGCTGCGGGCTGCGGGCTGCGGGCTGCGGGCTGCGGGCTGCGGGCTGCGGGCTGCGGGCTGCGGGCTGCGGGCTGCGGGCTGCGGGCTGCGGGCTGCGGGCTGCGGGCTGCGGGCTGCGGGCTGCGGGCTGCGGGCTGCGGGCTGCGGGCTGCGGGCTGCGGGCTGCGGGCTGCGGGCTGCGGGCTGCGGGCTGCGGGCTGCGGGCTGCGGGCTGCGGGCTGCGGGCTGCGGGCTGCGGGCTGCGGGCTGCGGGCTGCGGGCTGCGGGCTGCGGGCTGCGGGCTGCGGGCTGCGGGCTGCGGGCTGCGGGCTGCGGGCTGCGGGCTGCGGGCTGCGGGCTGCGGGCTGCGGGCTGCGGGTTGCGGGCTGCGGGCTGCGGGCTGCGGGCTGCGGGCTGCGGGCTGCGGGCTGCGGGCTGCGGGCTGCGGGCTGCGGGCTGCGGGCTGCGGGCTGCGGGCTGCGGGCTGCGGGCTGCGGGCTGCGGGCTGCGGGCTGCGGGCTGCGGGCTGCGGGCTGCGGGCTGCGGGCTGCGGGCTGCGGGCTGCGGGCTGCGGGCTGCGGGCTGCGGGCTGCGGGCTGCGGGCTGCGGGCTGCGGGCTGCGGGCTGCGGGCTGCGGGCTGCGGGCTGCGGGCTGCGGGCTGCGGGCTGCGGGCTGCGGATCATCGTCCGGACAGGCAGGCCGCGTTGGCCCGACCGCTGCCGTGGATCGAGGTGATCCGCCGGGCCCTTCCGTGTCGGGCCCGGCGGATCGTTGTGTGCGCGGGTGGTGGGCACATGGGTTGGACGCCCGCGGGTCGTGTACGCGCGGGTTGGACGCCCGCGGGTCGTGTGCTCGGGGATCGCGGATCCGCGTGGCCCCGGTTCAGCCGTCCAGCACCGTCAGCGGGATCTGCACCGCGATCGCCGCCCCCGCGTCACCGGCCGTCCAGGCGCGTCCCGGGGCGAGCTGGGTGCGCATCTGGTCGCCGGACAGGCGGACGCCGATCAGGTCGCCCTCGGCGATGCTCTTCGGCCCCAGCAGGACGCCCTGCCGCGACCGCCGCGCCATCCCGACCCAGCCGAGCGCGCTCATGGACTCCGGCAGGCCCGCGAGGAGCAGGCTCCGGCCGTGGTCGCGGCCGGAGACCGCGACCTCCCTCAGCACCTTGTCCGCGGCGGCGGACAGCAGCATGTCGGCGTCGTCCACCACGATCACCAACGGCTGCCCCTCGGCCGCCGCCATCGCCTCGACCAGCGCGTCCGGTGACGGGTCCGGGTCGGTGAGTACCTGGGCGAGGTTGTGTGCCGCGAGCTTGCGCAGTTGCGAGTCGCGCGGCGTCATGACGACGAGCCGGGTCCCGTTCATCAGCAGCGAGACCGACATCGCGGCCAGGGCCGTGCTGCGCCCGCTGCGCGGCGGCCCGGCGACCATGAACGAGCCGCCGCCGTGCGCGAAGTCGTGCCCGATCGGCTCGACCGCGTCGCCGCCCACCCCCAACAGCGCCCACAGCGGGCGCCGTTGCCGCGCGGGCACGCGGTCGTGCACCTCCTGGAAGCCGATCAGCGCCGGCATCTCGTTGACCCGGAACGGGCGGCGCACCGGCGGCACGTTGGTGTCCCGGATGGTCGCGCGGCGGGCCAACTCCCGCAACGCCTCGGCCTGGTCGCTCGAATCGGCGGGCGTCCCGTTCCCGGCCGCGGACGCCCCGTTCCCGGCCGCGGACGCCGCGCCCCGGCTCCCCGTGCCGCCGCCCGGCGCTCCGGACTCCGCGGCCGGCAGCAGCGCGATCTGCGCCTCGACGGCCCCCGGCGCGAGCCATCCCCGGCCCGGGGCCACGTTGGTCGGGACGTTGTTGCGCGGTATCCCGATCATCGTGAAGTCGGACGGGTCCGCCTGCCTCAGCAGCAGCCTCCGGTCGTTGTGCGCGGCGAGGCGGCCGCCCAGCAGCAGGCGTTCGGACGTGGCGATCACGTGGATCCCGGCGCCCTGGCCCTCGCGGAGCAGCCGCACGATGAGGTTGAACAGGCGTCCGCCGTCGTAGTCGTCGAGCATGGCGCTGAGCGCGTCCCAGCCGTCCATCAGGAACAGCAGGTGGGCAGGGCGCCGGTCCTTGGGCAGCCGGGCCCGCAGCTCGGTGATGTCGGCGCAGTCGTGCTGTGCGATGAGCCGCTGCCGGTCGGTGAGTTCGCGGGCCAGGCGGGTGATCAGCCGCTCCATGCGCTCGCTGTCGTGGCGTGAGACCACCGCGCCGCAGTGCGGCAGCGTGTCCAGGACGGCCAGTCCGCCGCCCGCCCCGTCGATGGCGTAGATGTGCAGGTCGGAGCACGGGATGGTGAGTGCGGCGGCACCGGCGACGGTGCGCAGCACCTGGGTGCGCCCGGACCGCGGCGCGCCGATGACGTACAGGTGTCCGAAGGTCGTGAAGTCGATGGTCGCGAGGCGGCGGCTCTGCAACTGCGGGACGTCCAGCAGGGCGTACGGCACCATCGGCAGCGCGCCCGGCTCGGGGTCCGGGATCGGCGGGAGGTCGTCCAGGCGCAGGCGGCCGTCCATGGGCGGGAGCCAGGGGCTGGGCTGCGGCCGGTAGTCCACCAGCTGGTCGGCGGCCTCGCGGATGGCGTCGACGAGCGCGCGCAGGTCGGTGGGCGGCTCCTCGGCCGGGAAGGCGTGCCCGCCCGCGGCCGGTTCGACGTCGCCGAGTTCGTGGTCCCCGAAGTCGAACGGGCGGCCGAGGCGCTGCCATTCGATTTCGACGCCGCGGACCGGCTGCGCGGCGTCCGCGTCTTCGGGGACGGCGGCCGGCACCGCCCCCGGGCGTTCGGCGCCGACGTACGCCGTCTGGAAGGGCGTCGGCGGCGACTCGCCGCGGCGCACCAGCGCGCGGCCCGGATTGTTCGGCGAAATCCCGGCGGCCTCCACGCTGTTGATGATGTCCTGGCTCTCCGAGCGGTCGGTGACGCGCAGCGCGATGCGCAGGTTGGTGTTGGCCTTGATCTCGTTGCTGACCGAGCCGCCGGGCCGCTGGGTGGCCAGCAGCAGGTGCAGCCCGAGCGACCGGCCGCGCTGTGCGAGGCTGATCAGCCCCGGGACGAAGTCCGGCTGTTCGCGTACGAGGGTGGCGAACTCGTCGATGACCAGGATGAGTCGGGGCAGCGCGGGCAGGTGCGGCTCGCGGGCGCGCTTGGCGCGGTACTCGGTGTGGTCCTTGACCTCGACCTCCTGCAACACGGTCTCGCGGCGCCGCAGTTCGGCGTCCAGCGAGGCCAGCGCGCGCTTCACGAGGTGGCCGTCCAGGTCGGTGATCATGCCGAGGGTGTGCGGGAGTTCGGCGCACTCGCGGAACGCGCTGCCGCCCTTGTAGTCGACCAGGACGAAGGTGAGTTCGTCGGGCCGGTTGGCGGCGGCGAGCGAGGCGATCACGGTCTGGAGCAGCTCGGACTTGCCGGATCCGGTGGTACCGCCGATGAGGCCGTGCGGGCCGTCGCGCACCAGGTCGAGGCGGAGCACCCCGTCGTACCCGCTGCCGAGCACGAACGCGGTGGACGCCGGGCGGCGGGCCCACTGCCGCACGAGGGCGTCGGCGTCCGGGGGCTCCTGGCCGATGATCGGGAGCAGCGCCACGTCGGAGGGCAGCCCGGCGTCGGCCTCGACGGTGACGTCGCGCACGGGTGCCAGCGCGCGGGCGACCTCCTCGCACCAGTCGGGGTCGACCAGGTCGGCTCGTACGTCGCGTACCTCGGGCGCGTGCGAGGCCTTGATGTCGAGCCGGTTGCCGGACCCGACGACCACGACGTTGCACTCCTCGGGCAGCAGGTGCTCGCGTTCGTCCAGGCAGACGCTGAACACGCGGACCGCGGGGCCGTTGGTGAGGATGTCGACGACGCCGGGCACGTCGCGCAGGCGGCGGGCGCCGTCCAGCACGACCAGGACGTCGGGTTCCCGCTGGAGGGTCTTGCCGAGCGCGGACGCCGACGCGTCGGTGCGCGCCTGGATGTCGGCGATCAGCTCGTTCACCCGGTGCGCGGTGCTCTCCGGGTCGGTGCCGAGGGCGACCACCGCGGCGTCCGGCCGACCGGGGCGCAGGTGCGGCAGCCAGCGCGTCCACTGCCAGTCCCCGGCGTGCTCGTCCTCGGTGATGATCACGATCCGCACGTCGCGGGGGCTGTGCAGGACCGCGGCCTGGGCGACCACCCAGCGCGCCACGCGTCGCGGCATGCCGCCGGGGCCGGCGATCCCGACGAGGCCGAAGTCGGCGAGTTCGATGCCGAACGGGACGTCCGCGAGCCGCCAGTTGACCTGCCGGTAGTGGTTCTCACGGGCCTGGTCGTCGATGCGTTTGAGGGACGCCCGGGTCAGCGTGCCGAGCCGGATCGTGAGGTGGTCCGAGTCGCGTCGGCGGCGCTGCCACAGGCCGAGGCCGGGGCCCGCGGCGATGAGGGAGAGCGCGGCGGGGTCGGGGAACGTCGCGTTGCGCAGGCCGCGTTCGTCCACGGTGGCGCGGCGCATCTCCAGTTCGAGCATGCCGCGCCGGATGCGGTAGACGCGCAGCGACTCCTCGTACTGCTTACGCCCGGAGCGGCGCCCCGAGATCCAGTTGCCGAACGCCATGATCGGGGTGAACAGCAGGAACACCACGAAGAACAGGCTGCGGAACAGGGCCATCATGGTCAGGCCCATGAGCATCGGGAAGATCACCATCAGGAACGGGAACGGCCGCCGGGTGTTGTCGGTGGGCGGCCCCATCATCCGAATGGGCTCGGCGTCGAGGTGCGGGGCGATGCGCGGCGGGCGGTTGTACTCGACGCCGAAGCCGTCGGCGGACGGCCGGACCGCGGCGGCGGGTTCGTCGGGCGGGCCGACGCGCAGCAGGTGGTCGCCGAGGGAGAGGTCCGCGTACGCGGGCCAGTCGAGCGAGCCGTCGTCGGGCGGCGGGCGGTGGCCGACCGGGGGCGGCGGCGGGACGACCGGCCGGCCGTCCGGCCCGGGCGGGGGCGGCTCGGTGCTGTGGCCCCCGGGGCCGCCGTCGGTGAGCCCGGCGGGCTCCTCCGGGGTCAGCGGCGTGCCGGTGACGGGGTCGACCGGGGGCGGCGGGGTGAGGCTGCGCAGGCCGCAGCGCTCGGGGTCGGCGTCCTCGGGCAGGCGTACGGTCACCGCGCCGTGCACGCCGACGGTGATCCAGGTGCCCTGGGCGGGCGCGTCGCCGCCTTCGAGGCGCAGCGCGCAGGCGCGGTCGGTGCCGACCTCGTGGCGGCCGGGTCCGAGCAGCCAGACCCGTCCGGCGTGCGGCCCGGAGACGTGGCGCACCGAGACCAGGGCGGGGTCCCCGGCGGGCGGCACCCAGGCCCGCCGCGCGGACGCGGCCGGCACGGGGGCACCGAGACCGATCACCGCCCCCGCGCGGATGCCGCTGGCGGCGACGCGCTGGTCGGGGTTGAGCGGCCGGTCGCCGAGGTAGAGGTCGGGGGACCCGAGCACGGCGGCGAGTTCGGCGACGGTGGCGCCTTCGGGGACGTCGAGAAGGTGGTCGGCGCGTACGCCGTGCGGGTCGGCGGTGGTGACGGTGAGGTTCACGGGCGTCCAACTCGTCGCTCGAAGGGACGGGAACACGTATCCGCTGTGCCGGGAGGCACCTCCCGGCTCACGACCCGCCCCGCCCGCCGCCACCGGCCCCGGACGACGCCTCCCGCGCCAAGTCGGCAGCGGAGACCGCGGGCGGTGAGGAGTCCTCGGCGGTTTCGTCGGGCACGGCGTGGGGTGGCGGGTAGTCGGCGTACGGGCGACCGGTGGGCGGGGGCGGGGCGAGGTCGACGGGGTCGCCGGTGGGCGGTGGGAGCGCGGTGGAGGGTGTCGCCCGCCCGGGTGGGGGTGGGAATGCGGCGGAGGGGGTCGCCCGCCCGGGTGGCGGTGCAGTGGGCTCCAACTCGCCCGCGTGCGGCTCGGGTTCGGGGGCCGCGGCAGACGCCGGCGACGGCACTTCGGGTGTCGGCTGCTCTTCGGCGCTGTTCGGCGCCGGAGGAGCATCGGGGGTCAGGGGCGGCCCCGGCCGACGCGGAGCCATGGACAGCCAAGGGTTGTCCGTGGTTGTGGCGGGGCGCCGCTCCTCGGCCTCAGCCTCCGGCAATTGGGCGGGACTTGGCCGCGGAGTGGGGTCCTGCGCCGTCGTCCCGACTGCCGCGGTGCCTGCCTCGCCGTATTCCTCGAAGAGTTCCGCGTGGCGTGGGAGCGGGGGCCCGGCTGTCGAGGCTGCCGCGGACGTCTCCTCGAACAGGTCCGCAATCGGGGCGGCCACTCCCACCGGTTCGGGAACGACGGCGCGGGCGGCTTCCGTTGACTCCTCGAAGAGTTCGGCGGCCGCCGACTCCGGGTCGGCGGCGGGAGCCGGCGGCAACACGGGCGGGATGTCCGGCAGCACGCGGGCGAGGGCGGCGCCCAACGCGTGGCAGGTGGTGACGACCGGGGTTCCGGGTATCGCGACCTGACCCCGCTTGTCGGTCAGGAGAGTTCGTACGTAGGAGCGCCCGGGCCCCTTCAGGAGGATCCGGATCGCCGGGACGCCGTCCGGGGGTTCGGCCAGTTCCGGCGGCAGCGGATCCGGCAGTGCGGCGGTCACCAGGAACGCCGGGACGCCCAGTCGGGGCGGCGTCGCCCGGGCGGTGCGGTACGCCGCGCGCGGCGGCTCCCCCGCGTAGTCCGCGTGCACCCCCTCGGCCACGACGGCCTGCGGGGCCGGGAGCCGTGCGTCGAGTTGTGCCGCGACGGCCTGGAACAGCGCGTTGTGCGACCGCTTTTCGCCCTCCACGGCGACCATCGGCGGTCCGATCGCCAGGTCCAGGAACACGCAGCCGCCGTCTGCCTCGCCGAGAGCGACCACGATCGGCCGGGTCCCCTCCGCGTCCGGAACGACCCCGGGGAGCGCACCGCGCGGCGCGGTCCACGCACCCGGTGCATCCGCGACCGCTTCCCAAATGCCGGTTGCCTCAGGGATGTTCCGCCCCGCTAGGTGCACGGTGACCGCATCGTCCGCGACTCGTACCGCGTACGGCTGCGCGGGGGCGGCCGCGAACCTCGCGTCGACGAGCGCGCGTTCGGCGTCGCGCCAGGTGGCCGCCCGGGCGAGGTGCCGGACGAGGATCCGCAGCACCCGCCGGTGGCGCAGCCATCCCCGGACCGGGGCGCCGAATGCGTAGGCGGTGAGCGCCACTTCGCGGCACAGGCGGCGCCACGCCGCCCGCCAGCCGCCGAGCCGCATCGCGAGGAGCCGCACGACGAGGAACAGCGCGAGGACGATGCCCGCGATGGCCGACCACCGGAAGATCGTGTCCCGGTGGTCCTGGAAGAACTCGAAAGGATCGGTGTTCCTCATGCCCTGGCTGGCCCCCTCGTCGGAGATGCTGCGGTTTCCAGGTCGCGGTGTCGGTTCCGGGACGGGGCAGCCCCGCCGGAGGAGCCTTCCCGGCCGCGCCATCGGTCTCGGGCCGCGGCATCGGTCTCGGGCGCGGCGATGCCCCACACCGCGTGTCGCAGCCCCGCCGCGGGAGCCTTCCCGGCCGCGGCATCGGTCGACGTGCCCGACGCACCGCCCCACCCGATCGGGAACGCCGAGACCGGGCACGACAGGCCGCCCCGGACCTCGCGTCGCCTCCTCGGGTCCCGAACGTCGGGCTCCAGCACGGCAGGCCGCCCCCCCGGAAGCCCCGGGTCGGGTCGCGGGACCGTTCCCGATTGGGGGCGATCTTGGTTTGCACGATTCAGCGGCGCTCCCCCGTACCGCCTCAACTCGCCATGGGCTCGGCCAGGGACACCCGCAACGCCCGCACGGCGTAGTGCACGCGGGACTTGACGGTGCCCACCGGGACGGCGAGGTGCCGGGCGGCGTCGTCCACGCTGCGGTCCCGCAGCATCGTCTCGACGACGGCCTCGCGCTGCGGCCGCGGCAGCCCCCGTACCGCGTCGGTGACCACGATGCGGCGCAGCATCGGTTCGATGAGGTCGCGTCCGGGAACGAACTCCAAGGGCTCCTGGCCGACTTCCTGGGGACGCACGTTCCGGGCCCGCAGGTCGTCGATGACTATCCGGCGGGCCACCGTCGCGAGCCACGGCATCATCGACACCGCCGCGGGGTCCAGTTCGTCCGCCCGACGCCAGGCCCGGACCATCGTCTCCTGGGCCACGTCCTCGGCCCAATGCCGGTCCCCACCGGTCAGATTGAGGCAGAACGCCAGCAGCGGCGACCGGTACTCCCTGTACAGCGACTCCACGATCGCGGCGGCATCGCGCCGGCGCGCATGCTTCCTTCGTTGTGTCACGTCGCCACGTCCCCTCGCCTCGGCGGAACATCACCGCGAAACGTAGCGACGCGACGTTGCGCACCGGCTTCATCTGGGCGCGATTTGAGGTTTCCGGGGAATTCCCGGTCATGGTCGGCCCGTCCGCTCGCCCCGCCGTGTCGTGGCGCTGCGGCACCTCGGAGTGGAACCGGTGGGTCGGCGCCGTGCGCCGGTGCAGGGCACTCCGTTTGGCGAGCGGGAGTTCCGTGCTCATCGCGGCCGTCGCGAGGTGTTCGAGTGCCGGGTGTGCGGTGGTGCCGTACGACGCGGGCGCGGGCGTATGCCCGCAGCGCGGTCCCGTCCGGAACGGAGGCGGGCGTCGGAATGGACAGGAGGCGAAGTCCAGGCGCTTGCGGGCGTCTTCGTACGCGGGCGCAGTGGCAGCAGTGGTAGGGGCCCGGATCGGGCCCGCGCGGCGCACGTCGGGCCGCCCTCGCGAGCACTCGTCGCGGTGGCCGACATGCTGCAACCCCCTGTGCGATCTCGCTTCTTCCGGTGTCGCGCACGCAACACGGCGGCCACCGGCCCCTGTTGGGCGAGTCCAGCGGGCCGGTCGGCTCGTGCCGCCCTCCTGTACGGCCGAACCCCCGCGCGGGTTCGACCGATCCCGAACCCGTGCGCACCAATTCCCGCCGCCGCGCGTCGCCGGGGGCGTGCCAGCCGGGCAGGTGGCGGGCGTTGTCGCACGGGCTGGAGTCGTTCAAGGGCGCGCAGCATACGAATTGGAACCTGACGATGGCCGCGACACTGCTCGTGATGGCCCCGGTCATCCTTGCTTCTTCTTCGCGCAGAGGGTGTTCATCGAGGCCGGCACCGGCGCGGACGGAGTCGGGGGCGAGGAGGCCGTGCCGGACCGAACCTGGTGACTCGACCGGGAACGTTCACCGGTTCCCGGCGACAGCACCCGGGCTACCCGCCCTCTCCCCCAAATCACAGCAAATCATCCGATTCCCCTCTCGCCCCACGTCCCGGAAGTTCGATCAGACGTCGGGGCGGGTTCGCTCCGACGCCAGCCGTCCGTCTCCTTGCGTCGATGTGATCACCGGCGAAACCCTGTTTTCCGGACAGTGAGGCGGAGTTCCATGTCACGACCCCAACTCTCCCGTCGCGGTTTCCTCGGAATCTCGGCAGCGGGCACCGGAGCCGTCATGCTCGGCACCGGCGCCTGGTCGGCCTCGGCCGCCTACGCGGCGCCCGCGGGCCTGGGCCACCCTTTCACCCTCGGCGTGGCCTCGGGCGACCCGACGCACGACGGCGTCGTGCTCTGGACCCGGCTGGCGCCCGACCCGTTCGCGGCGGACGGCCGCGGCGGCATGCCGGACCGGCCGGTGCGGGTGGCGTACGAGGTCGCCCACGACCCGCGGTTCCGCGCGGTGGCCCGGCGCGGCAGCGTCGTCGCCACGCCCGAGCTCGGCCACTCGGTGCACCCCGAGGTGTCGGGTCTCGCGCCCGGGCGCGAGTACTTCTACCGGTTCCGCGTCGGCAACGAGATCAGCCGCGTCGGCCGCACCCGCACCGCGCCCCACCCGTCCTCGATGCCGCGCCGCCTGCGCTTCGCCTTCGCGTCCTGCCAGGCCTGGCAGGACGGCTACTACACGGCGTACGACCATCTGGCGAACGAAGACCTCGACCTCGTCGTGCACCTCGGCGACTACCTCTACGAGTACGGCGTCGGCACCAACAAGCGCGGCGTGGTCACCGACCCCCGCTTCCACACCGAGACCGTCGACCTGGCCCGCTACCGCCTGCAATACGCGCTCTACAAGGCGGAGGCGCCGCTCCAGGAGGCCCACGCCCGGCACCCGTGGATCCAGACGATCGACGACCACGAGGTCGACAACAACTGGGCCTCCGACATCCCGGAGAACCGCGACCCCAAGCAGGGCAACGACACCACCGAGCGGTTCCTCAAGCGCCGCACCGACGCGTTCCAGGCGATGTACGAGAACATGCCGCTGCGTGCCGGGCAGCTCCCCAAGGGCCCGAGCGTGCGCCTGCACCGGCGCCTGCCGTACGGCCGCCTCGCGGACTTCACCATGCTCGACACCCGCCAGTACCGCTCCGACCAGCCCTGCGGCGACGGCGGCGGCACCACCTGCGGCGACCGGTTCGACCCGAACCGCACGATGCTCGGCGGCAAGCAGCGCGACTGGCTGCTGGACGGCTTCCGCACGTCGCGCGCCCGATGGCAGGTGCTCGGCAACCAGGCCCCGATGATCCAGACCGACCGCAACCCCGACCCGGCGGTCACCGACGTCTGGTACGACCCGTGGGACGGCTACGTCGCCGAGCGCAACCGGCTCCTCGCCGCAGCCCGCGACCGCGGCGTGCGCAACCTGGTGGTCATCACCGGCGACCGGCACCAGAACTACGCGGCCGATCTGCACCTGGACTACGCGGACCCGCAATCACCGGTCGTCGGCTCGGAGTTCGTCGGCACGTCGATCACCAGCGGCGGCGACGGCTACGACGTGGGCACCGCGGGCCAGGCCTTCCTGGACGCCAACCCGCACATGAAGTTCTTCAACGCCCAGCGCGGCTACGCCTCGGTGACCGTGACGCCCGACCAGTGGCGCACCGACTACCGCGTCCTCGACTACGTGACGCGCCCGGGCTCACCGATCAGCACGCGCGCGACGCTCGTGGTGCAGGACGGCATGCCGGGCGTCCACCGCGCCTGACCCCGGGCGTGCCGACCGCAACTCGCCGTCCCACGGCCGCGGTTCGTGGGACGGCGGGGGTACGGGGGCCGACCGGGGCACGACCGCGTCGAGCCGTCGGCGCGCGGACCGTTCCCGCCGCGCCGGCGGCTCACCCGTTCCGGGCCGCGCGGCGCAGGCGGACGGCTCCGGTGCCGAGCAGCCCCGCGAGGGCGAGGCACAGCCAGAGCCACGGGTTGGCCGCGTCGAACCATGTGTCGCCGTCGGACACGTCCGCGGCAACGGGGGCCGCGGCGTCGGCGGATGGGGGCGCGGGCGGCTCCGACGTGGCGGGAGGCGGAGAGGCGGGGGTGGTGGGAACCTCCGGTGCCGTTGTGGGCGAAGGCGAAGGTGGCGGCGGTGCGGCGGGTTGGGGCCGGGGCGCGGCGACCGGCGCACGGACGGAGTCCGGCAGGTTGGCGCCGCGCAGCACGACGCGCCAGATGACGCTGTCGGCGCCCTCGCTGCCGAACAGCACCGCGGCACCGTCCGGCCGGAACGTGACCGACTCCCCCTGCGGCTGCACCGGGCTGTCGACGCCGCCGACGCGCCTGCCCGGCGCGGAGTACATGTCGGAGCTCAGGTATGAGCGCAGGATGAACCGCGAACCGTCCGGCGAGTACGCGCCGTCGGTGACCATGGCCGGTGCCTTGGCCGTACGGGTGAGGGTGTTCGCGGCGTCCGCGCGCAGGGGTCCGGCGGAGGTGTAGATCCCGGCGCCGATCAGGGACTTGCTCACGACCAGGACGCGGTTGGTGGACGGGTGGATCAACAGCGCCTCGGCGTCGCGCGGGCCGTCCTGGTACGCGATGCGGTAGCGCACGGGCGTCAGTTCGGCGTCCCGCAGGACCTCGGGCTCGGGTACGCGGTAGATGGCCGCATCGGTGCGCTGTGCCTTGTTGTCGCCGATGTCCCCGACGTACAGGGCGGGTCGGCCGCTCTCGTCGGTGCCGAGGGCGAGCGCCTCCCAGTCCTCGGCTTTGGCACCGGCCAGCGTGATCGTCGCCTTGACCGCGCCGTTCGGGCCGATCGCGAACAACTGGGGCTTGCCGCCGCTGTCGTTGTGCGTCCAGACGACGCCCGGGTGCCGGAGGCTCGCCGCGAGGCCGCTGGACTCGGTGACGCGCGCGTCCGAGATGGTGGCGACCTTGCCGTCGCTCTCGGCGGCGACCGGAGTGGACGAGGCCACGAGGAGCCCGGCGGCCGAAAGCGCGGCGGCGATCACACGTCTCATGCCGCCACTGTTTCAGGGGCCGGGACTACTGCGCCTGGCCGTCGACCGTGATGTCGGCCTTGTCGCCGTAGAAGCACAGGTGCCCCTTGATCGCCGCAACCTCCGCCAACGGCTCCTGGTACGCCCAGGCCACATCGCTCGTCACGTGCCCGGCCTCGTCACGGTACGACCAGTACGACGCGTCGCCCTTGAACGGGCAGTGCGTGCGCGTGTCGGTCGGCTCCAGCGCGTCCATGGCCACATCCTCCGGCGGGAGGTAATAGCGGACAGGCATGCCGGTCTCGTGCACCAGGACAGGCCGCCGCGACTCGGCCACCACCCGCCCGCCGATCGCCACCGTCACATGTCCCGTCCCGGCAACCGCCTTGACGACGTGCCCCGCGATGCCCATAACCCGCTCCCCACTCCCAACAGTCCCGACGGCCCATGGACCCCAAGGCCGTACCCGTGCCCAACACCCCCGCCCGCCGGACGATTCCCACGAGCCCCGAACGCATCCACCGCACCGACACCCGAACCGCCCGTGCGGAGCGCGGAACGGTAGGCGGAACGCGCACCGGCGGGAGACGCCGCAGGGCGGTAGGCGGAGCGCGGGACACGGGCGAGCGGCCGAGGCGCGAGGCGCGCGGGGCACGGGACACAGGGCACGAGACACGGGGCGAGCGGCCGCGGCGCGGAGCGCGCGGAGCACGGGACACAGGGCACGAGACACAGGCGAGCGACCGCAGCGCGGAGCACGGGACACAGGGCACGAGACACGGGCGAGCGACCGCGGCGCGGAGCGCGCGGAGCACGGGACACAGGGCACGAGACACAGGCGAGCGGCCGCGGCGCGGAGCGCGCGGAGCACGGGACACAGGGCGCGGGACACGGGCGAGCGACCGCAGCGCGGAGCACGGGACACAGGGCGCGAGACACAGGCGAGCGACCGCAGCGCGGAGCACGGGACACAGGGCGCGAGACACAGGCGAGCGACCGCGGCGCGGAGCGCGCGGAGCGCGGGGCGAGTCGATAGGGGCGTGGCGCGGAGCGCGGCGGTGGGCGGTGGGGGGGG
>NZ_JBPKBH010000012.1:162663-184696 GCF_051388915.1 Yinghuangia sp. YIM S09857
GGGGCACGAGCCCCTGTCGCTCGTGCCCCGCCCCGAGCACCAACTGCCCCCGTCTCCAACTCATATGCCCGCTCGGGCGCCCCGCCGAGGGCGGACCGTGCGGAGCAGCCCGTGGGCCGGGGCGTGCGGAGGGGCGTGCGAGCGGGGGCGTGTCCGCTCGCGCCGAGCCCGACCCCGACCGCGCCTCGGCTCGGCCTCCGCATCCACCGCGCCCTCGCCACGGCCTCCTCGTCCCGGCCTTCGGGCCGGTGCATGGCGTCCTTGGCTTCCTGCGTCCGAAGTCCCTTGTCGTCGAAAGTCGGTGCGCTCCTCTGGTAGCGCATCGGCGGTTCGGGGTTGAGGATCGGGCGAAAGATTGGGGGCGCCCCCAGACTGCGGGCGGGGCGCTTGTTACTAACCATTAACTATGGTTGGTTGGGGTATGTCCGTGGTCCTTCGGGAGGGGCGTCGCATGACCGGGGAAATACGCTTTGCCGTGCTCGGTCCGGTTCGGGCCTGGCGCGGCGATTCCGAACTCCGCACGGGGGCTCCACAGCAGCAGGCCGTCCTGGCGGCGCTCGTGCTGCGCGAAGGCGCACAGGTGTCGACGTCCGGGCTGATCGACGCGGTCTGGGGTGCGGCCCCGCCCCGTTCGGCGGCGGCGACCGTGCGCACGTACATCTACCGGCTGCGGCAGGTCCTGGACGGAGGCGGCGAGCACCTGATCGCGTCGATCGGCGACGGGTACGCGCTGCGCGTCGGCACCGACGACGTCGACCTCGCGCGCTGCCACGCCTGGCTCGCGCGCTCCCAGGCGGCCCGCGAGGAGGGCGGCAAGGCGCTCGCGGCGCTGTGCCTCCGCGAAGCGCTCGCGCTGTGGTCGGGAACCCCGCTGGCCGGGGTGCCCGGCCAGTTCGCGGCGTCCTGGCGAGCGGCCCTGGCCGACCTGCGGCTCTCCCTGACCGAGGAACTGCTGTCGCTGGAGCTGGAGTTGGGGCGACACGTGCGCGCGGCGGCCGAGCTGTCCGCGCTCGTGGCGGAGAATCCGTTACGCGAGCGCCTGCGCGAACTGCACGTCCTGGCGCTCTACTGCTCGGGCCGACAGGCCGCCGCGGTCGCCGCCCTTGAGGACTTCCGGCACCTGCTGCGCGACGAGTTGGGCGTCGATCCCGGTCCCGGACTGCGCCGCGTGCACCGGCTCGTGCTGACCGGGCAGCAGCCGTACGCGGAAACGTTTCCCGCGGAGCTGCCCGCGCCCACCTCCGAGACGGCACCCGCTTGGCCGTCCGGCGCCTGCCCCGGTCCCGGCCGGTGCGCCGCGGCCGCCGCAGCCGCGGTGCCGCCGAACCCCGACCGCACGAACGCTCCCACGCCTCAGTCCACTTCACCCGGCTCGTCGCGCAAAACCCCGTCCACGAGGGCGCCCGCGGCGCCGGTGTAGCGCTCCGGGTCGCACAGGTCCCGCAGTTCCTCCGGCGGGAGCAGGCCCCTCAGCTCCACCGCGTCGGCCAGGACGTCGCCGAGCGGCCGTTCCGAGGTCCGTGCCGTGTCGGACGCCTCGGACAGCAGCCGCTTGGCGGCGGCCTTGCCGAGCAGCGGTGCGAGGACGGCGGCGACGCGCTCCGAGACGAGTTGCCCTCCGGTGAGGTCGACGTTCGCGCGCATGCGGTCCGCGCGGACCTCCAACCCGGCGGCCAACTCGACCGCGGTGTGCGCCGCGCCGCCCGTCAGGCGCAGGCATTCGCGCAGGAGCTGCCATTCGGCCTGCCAGCCGCCGCCGGAGCGTTCGTCCTCGGACATCAGTGACTGCGTCAATCCGGCGGCCAGCACCGGGACTTGGAGCGCGGCGCTGCGGATCATCGCGGCCAGCACGGGGTTTCGCTTGTGCGGCATGGCCGACGAACTCCCCCGCCCGGCGACTGCCGGCTCGCTCACCTCGCCCACCTCCGTACGGGCGAGGATCTGCACGTCCACGGCGAACTTCCCGAGCGCCCCGGCGGCGAAGGCCAGCCCCGCCGCGAGGTCGGCCATCGGGGTGCGCAGCGTGTGCCACGGCAGCCGCGGACGGACAAGGCCCGTCTCGGCGGCGAACTCCCGGCCCAAGCGCGCATGGTAGGTCTGCGGCGAGGGGTCGGCCGGGTTGTCGACGCGGGCGAACTCCAGATACCCGGCGAGCGTCCCGGCGGCGCCGCCCAGCGAGACCGGCAGGCCCTCCCGGCGGACCCGGCCGAGCCGCTCGCCCGCCGCGAGGACGAGTTCGCGCCACCCGGCGGCCTTGAGGCCGAAGGTGGTCGGCACCGCGTGCAGGGCGAGCGTGCGTCCGGCCACGACCGTGTCCCGGTGCTCCGCCGCGTGGCGGCCCAACTCCGCCGCCACCGACCGCAGATCGGCCAGCACGAGGTCGAGCGCCCCGGCCGCGACCAGCATGGCGCCGGTGTCGAAGACGTCCTGGCTGGTCGATCCGCGGTGCACGTACTCGGCGGCCACCGGGTCGACCTCGGCGACCAGGTCGGTGAAGGCGCGCACCAGTCCGACGATCGGATTCGCCGTCTCGCGGGCGGCCAACGCGAGTTGTCGGACGTCGAGTTCCGCGCTGCGGGCGACCGCCGAGATCACGTCGGCGGCGTCCGGCGGCACCACCCCGAGCCGGGCCTGCGCCCGGGCCAGCGCGGCTTCGGCGGCCAACATCGCGGCCAGCCACGCGCGGTCGCTCACCGCGGCCTCGACGGGTGTGCCCGCCCGCACCGGCGACAGCAGACCCGCATCGATCTGGGCGTCCCGCTCGGACAGTTCCCAGGCCACACGACCACCCCCACGTCATGTCACGTCACTTCGGCGACTCCTGAAGCGGCTCGCGCCGTCGCGCCGGCTCGCCGTCCGACTCGCGCACCCCCCAACGGGCGTACCACGGCCGGGCGAACCGCGGCGCCCACCAGTTGTACTCCCCCAGCAGCCGCATCGTCGCCGGGACCAGCAGCACGCGGACCACCGTCGCGTCGACGATGATCGCGGTGGCCAGCCCCACGCCGATGATCTTCACAGTGAGCAGGTCAGCGGTCGTGAACGCGCCGATCACCACCACGAGCAGCAGCGCGGCCGCGGTGATGATCCGCCCGCTGCGCTGCAATCCGACCGCGACTGCCTCGCGGTTGTCGCCGGTGATGTCGTACTGCTCCCGCACCCGGGAGAGCAGGAACACCTCGTAGTCCATGGACAGCGCGAAGGCCACGCCCAGGATCACGATGAGCTGGACGACGTCGATGTTGCCGGTCGGGGTGAAGTCGAGGATGCCGGTCAGGTTGCCGTCCTGGAACACGAACACCACGACGCCGAAGGCGGCCAGCAGGTTCAGGATGTTCATCAGGATCGCCTTGACCGGCAGCACCACCGATCCGAAGGAGAAGAACAGCAGCACGAAGGTGGCGAGCACCATGACGGCCAGCATCCACGGCAGCCGTTCGGCCAGCACGTCGAGCAGGTCGGCGAACACCGCGGTGTTCCCGCCCACATGGACCTCGCCGCCCGGCGGCGCCGGCACCGCGCGCACCTCCTGGACGAGTTGTCTCGCCTCCTCGGAGATGGCCTCGATGCCGAACCTCGCGTCGATCTTCGCGGTGTCGCCCGCCGCGCCGGTCACCTCGGCCCCGGTGATGCCGGGCACCGCCCGCACACGCTCCAGGTACTCGGCGAGCGCGGCCCCGCCCTCCGGGGACCGCGCCGGCGCCGCCAGTTCGACGGCGATCTCGACCTGGTTGGTGATGTTGCGGGCGAAGTCGGAGTCCAGCCGCTCCTGCGCCTGCCTGCTGTGCGAACTCGCGGGCATGATCCGGGAGTCCACCCACCCGTAGGACACGTGGAGGTACGGCAGTCCGAGCACGACCAGCACCCCGGTCACCGACACCGCGACCGCGATCGGCCGCCGCATCACGGCCCGCGCGATGCGCTCCCAATTCCCCCGGTCGTCCGCCGACTCGGCCCGCTCGCGCCGCGGACGCCAGGCCGCCGCGCGCGGTCCGAGCATCGCCAGCAGCGCCGGCATGACGGTGAGCGAGAAGACCACCGCGAGCAGCACCGCCGCGATGCCGCCCAGCCCGAGGGAGCGCAGGAAGGTCTGCGGGAACACGAACAGGCTGGACAGCGCCACTGCGACGGTGACCGCGGAGACCGTGATGGTGCGTCCCGCGGTGCGCATCGTGGCGCGCAGCGCCTCGGGGACGCCGAGGCCCGCGGCCATCTCCTCGCGGAACCGGCTGACCACGAACAGGCTGTAGTCGATGGCCAGTCCGAGGCCCAGCAAGGTCACGATGTTGACCGCGAACACCGAGACGTCGGTGACGTACGTGAGGAAGCGCAGCGCGGCGAGCGAGCCGATGATCGCGAGGATGCCGATGACGACCGGCAGCAGCGCGGCCCGCACGTTGCGGAAGATCACCACGAGCAGCAGGAACAGCACGGGCAGCGCGAGGCTTTCGGCACGCGTGAGGTCCTTGCGGACCTGGGTGTTGACCTCGTCGTAGAGCGAGGCCGGGCCGCCGACGGTGACCTCCAGGTCCGGCGACTCCAGCAGGTCGCGGATCTCGGTGTAGTTGTCGGTGCGCTCGGCCTCGTCGCCGCCGACCATCTGGAGCGCGGCGAATGTGGTGTGCCGGTCCGGGCTGACCAGGTCCTCCCGCCGGGCCGTCCAGTAGGAGGTGACCTCCTGGACGTGCTCGGCGGGCAGACCGGTCAGCACCCGCTGGGCCGCCTGCTCGTACGCGGGGTCGTCGACGGTCGTCCTTTCGCTCCGGAAGACGACCACGACGTCCGCGTCCGCCGACCCGCCGACGCCGCGGCGCAGTTCGGCGGCACGCGAACTCTCGCTGTCCGCGTACGTGAACCCGGTGCCGGTCAGGTGGTCGAAGACGGTGGACCCCCACACGCCCGCGAGGGCGGCGAAGAGGACCGCGGCGGCGACGAACGCCCGGCGGCGCCGGTAGGCGAGACGTCCGAGCAGGTCGAGCATCCCGTCAGGTCCAGCGTCCGATACCGATGCCCTTGGCCCCGAGGAGTTGTTCGCGCAGGTCGAGGCGCCTGACCTTCCAGGTGCCGGTGCGCGGGATCTCGTCCCACGAGACCTGGATGCGGGCCGCCAGCTTCGGCAGGTCGACGATGGCCTCCGCCCACTCGGCGTCGCCGATCGGCACGTCGTCGTACGTGCTGACGACGGGCACCGGCAGCTCGCCGGCCTGCGGCAGGATGACGACCTCGGACGTCTGCGGCAGCCGGTCGAGGATCACGTCCTCGATGGCGATGCCGCTGATCGCGTCGTTGTTCTCGTTGTCGATGCGGTCGATCTCCCGGTCCACCAGCCGCACCGCGCCCCACCGGTTCATGAGGCCGAGGTCGCCGGTGTGCCACCACTTCCCGTTGACCTTGATGTCGTGGCGCTCCTGCTCCGCCACGTAGGCGAGGCAGCGGCCGGGCTGGCTGATCTCGATCAGGCCGATCTGGTTGGGCTTGAGCTTGCGGCCGGTGGTCGGGTCCACCGCGCGGAGCCGGCAGTGCGGGTAGAGCGCCCAGCCGAGCAACTGCGTGGGCGGCGGCAGGTGGCCGCGCTTGCGCACCATGAAGCGCAGGTACGGGCGCATGCACAGGACGCCGTTCTCGCTCTGGCTCCACGACTGCACCCAGAACGGCAGCTTGACGTCGGTCGCGCTCATGAACAGCCGGATGGTGCGGGTGTGGATCGCGTCGAACGAGTTGAGGAACAGCCGCACCTGCTTGAACAGCCGTGCCGGGTCCCGGGCCAGTGGCTCCCAGGACATGTAGATGTTGGGCAGCGTCTCGACCAGGTTCGGCCGGTACTCGGCCAACATCCGGCGGGCCGTCTCGATGGACGGGTCGCCCACCCACAGCATGCGCGGCGTGGTCGTGGCGACCGCCAGCGTGAACGTGGTCAGGCGCTCGTGCGTGAACGGGTCGCAGAAGAGCATGGTGTCCTTCTTGCCGAGCCACCGGGGCCACCGGTTGCTCTCCACCACGCCCATGGAGTACACCGACTCCGCCGAGTGCATGACCAGCTTGGGGTAGCCGGTCGTGCCCGACGTGTGGGTGATGATCATCGGTTCCTTGTACTCGCGCAGTCGCGGAACGGCGGGCGGCGCGCCGTGCAGGGCGGACAGGTCCTCGATGTCGGGCCGGTCGGGGGCGCCGTCCACGCTGATCGTCCGGAGCGTGTACGTCGAGACGACCTCCTTGCTGAGGCCGCACCGCTCGATGTGCTCGCGGTCGGTCAGCAGGAACGGCTTCTCCAGGCGCTCCAGCAGCGTCTGCACGACCTCGGGGGCGTACGTCCCGGACAGCAGGGCCGGGATCGCGCCGAGGCGGGCCACCGCGCTGGCGGTGATGAAGATGTCGAAGTGGTTGGCCTTCATGATGGCGACCCGGTCCCACGGCCGCACCCCCGCGGCGTGCAGCCAGGAGGCCATCTTGTCGACCAGCTCGGCCCACTGTGCATTGGTGCGGGTGCAGCCGTTGTCCGGGTCGATGCCCGGCGGGCTGTCCACGATCATCGTCTGGGTCGGGTTGCGCTGCGCGGTGACGTGCCACAGCTCACCGAGCTTGGCGACGGCCGGCTTGCGGGCCCCGGGATGCAGACGTTTGGTGGCCCGGGTGGGCGTGAACTCGGTGAGGAAGCGCGGCTTGGGCCGGGCCTCCTCGACCGCGTCCCCCGCGAACGGTGTGGAGCCGTTGGGCTGTGTCACGGTGCTCTTCCCTCCTTGGGGGGAACGGTGCCGGTCAGGTGAGGGCGGAGGCGAGGCCCATGTCCTTGAGCCGGTTCTCGTGGATCCGGAAGGTCATCTCCAGCGTCTTGCCGATCCGTTCGTCGGGCGTGGTGTCCAGGAGCCTGCGGCCGGGCCAGAGTTCGTAGTCGGCGAGCAGGTCGGCGTGCTGCTCGATGCCCTCCTGGAACAGCGTTTCCCAGGCCTGCTGCTGCGGTACGACGGGGAGTTCGTAGAACAGGTGCATGCCGCCGCGGACGATCTCCGCGATGCGCTCGGTCTCGCCGGGGTTGTCGGCGAGGTGACGGCGCACGATGGAGCTGCCGACCGCGAGGTGCCGGACCTCGTCGATGCCGGCGCCCTTCTGGATGTCCGCCATGACCGGGTCGATCGGCCGCCATTTGAGCTCGCTCTGTTCGAACGCCGGTGCCAGCACGCCTTCCACGAGGGTCGTGAGCAGCACGACCGCGCCGTGGAAGTCGTGTTGGTCGCGGATCACCGGCAGGACGTACTCCTCCAGCGGCGTGATGATGTTCGCCCGGTCGTCGGCGTTCAGCTCGTCCAGGCGGGCCTGGACCTCCTCGCGCGGCACGCCGAGGTCCACCAGGTGCTCGCGGAAGACCATGGCGTGCCGGGTCTCGTCGATGAGCTGGGTGGCGTAGAACTCCATGCACGCCAGGTCGGGCGCGTCGAGCACGAGGTAGCCGAGCGATCCGGCGGCGCGCTCCTCGGCGAGCGTGCGGAAGGCCACCTCGCGGATCAGGACGTCGTGCAACGGCCCCGGCTCGCGCACGACGTCGGGGGTGGTGACCTCGGGCAGGTGGCCCTCGGCGTGCCCGCGCAGGGTGCCGTACGGCACGTTGTCGAACCAGTAGCGGAGCCCGCACTGCTCGGCCGTGAGCACGAGTTCGTCGCCCCCGTCGAACAGCGTGCGGGCGGTGTCCCAGTCCGCCTCCGGGGCGTACTTGCGGATGGCGCCGTCCGGTCCGGTGCGCTCGGTCATTGCCGGCTCCTGTCTGTCTGCGGTGCGCGCTGTCGGTGGTGCGCGTCGGTGATGCGCGTCGGTGGTGCCTCGGCGGAGCGGGGTGCGGGAGGTGCGGGAGGTGTGAGGGGTGTGAGGGGTGTGAGGGGTGTGAGGGGTGTGAGGGGGTGCGGTGCGGGAGGCGCGGGAGGGTGCGGGGGGTGGTCAGCCGACCAGCACCGGCCCGGTGCCCTCCAGGTAGTCCAGGAGCGACGGCGCCGTCCGGGACCGGGACGGCGGGTGGAAGCCGAGGCAGTGGTACGCCGCGGCGTAGTACGCCACTTCGTCCCCGCCGATGAAGGCCATGCCGCCCAGCAGTTCGACGGCCTTGGCGCCGGCGTCGTTGAGGGCGTCCTGGACCGCGTAGCGGGCGATCAGCACCTCGGCCAGCGCCTCATTGCCGGAGGCGCCGTCGGCGATGCGCTGCGCGACGGTTTCGAGGAGAAGGGCCGCGGATTCCAGGCGGCAGGCGACCGCCGACCGCTCGACGGCGGATCCGCGTTTCTCGGTCAGGGCACGCTCGACGAGCGTGCTGACCGCGCCGAGGTAGCCCGCGGAGATGAGCAGCTCGAACCACAGGAACCCCACGGTCTGGAGTTCGTCGAGGCCGTCGCCCTCGCGGGCCTCGGTACGGACGACCAGTTGCTCTTCGACGAACACGTCGGTCAGCCGCACCTCGTCGCTCTCCGCACCGGCCAGCACGCGGCTGCCCCAGAAGGGGTGCCGGGTGATGCCCTCGGCGGTGGACGGGATGAGCAGCACCGCGAGTTCGGGCTTGCCGTCCTCGCCGGGCACCGTCAGCGCGGCGGTGAGCAGGTCCATGGAATGGGCGAGGCTGCACGGCTTCTTGGCGCCGTTGACGCGGTAGCCGCCGTCGACCGGGACGGCGCTCATGGTCGGCGACAGGATGCCCTGTTCGGTGCGGCCCTCGGCGAACCCGGAGGCCACCAGCAGGTTTTCCTGCGCGACGGCCTCCAGGAGCGCCCATTCCAGCCCGGACTTCTGGAGGCTGTCGGCGAGCGTGAAGAGCGTGGCGACGGAGAAGTGGTGCATCGTCGACGCGACGGCGAGGGACGGTGACGCGGCACCGATGGCCCGCAGCGCGCGCAGGGCCTCCAGCGGGCCCGCGCCCAGTCCGCCGTACTCCGTGGGGATCACCAGTGCGGGGCCGCGGCTTTTGCGGAACAGCTCGATCGCCGGGCTGCCCGGCGCCTCGCGGTCGGCGAGCGGGACGCGGGCGAGCCCGTCCAGGAGTCCCGGCAGGTAGCCCTCGCACGTCTCGCGCGCGTGGTCCAGGGATCGCATGCGTGACCCTCCAGTCAGAGCAGGTTGAGGGCCGCCGAGCGGCGCAGTTTGCCCGACGACGTCTTGGGGAGCGTGGCCGGCGGCAGCACCACCACGCGGGCCGGGCGCACTCCCACGTCCGAGAGCACGCGTGCGGCGACCGCCTCGCGGATCCGCTCGGCGGCCGCCGGGTCGGCGTGCTGCCTGGACTCGGCGAGCACCGCGAACCCCTCCTTGTGGATGCCGCCCACGCCGTCCTCGGCCACGCGCACGGCGATCACGTTGCCGGCCCGGACGCCCTCGACGGCGGTCGCGGAGCGCTCGATGTCGGTCGGGAAGATGTTGCGGCCGCCCATGATGATGACGTCCTTGCGCCGCCCGCAGACCACGAGCCGGTCGCCCACGAGGTAGCCGTCGTCGCCCATGTCGAGCCAGCCGTCGGCGGTCCGGGACGACACGACGCCGTCCTCGGTGGAGTACGCGTCGGTGACCGAGGAGCCGCGCAGTTGGATCGCGCCGACCTCGCGCTCGCCGAGGATCTCGCCCTTCTCGCCGACGATGCGCAGGTCGACGGACGGCAGCACGTACCCGAGCAGCGTGAAGCGGCGGACCTCGGTCGGCGGGGCGTCCGGGTCGGCCGGGACCGCGCGGCGCTCCTTCTCCAGCGCGGCCGCGTCGATGGCGTCGACGACGACGCCCTCGCCCTCGGCCGACATGGTGATGAGGACGCCGTTCTCGGCGGCGCCGTAGACCGGCGCGAGGACGCGCGGGTCGAGCCCGAACCGGGCGCCGGCGGCCTCCAGCGCGCGCATTCCGTCCGGGTCGATCGGCTCGCCGCCGTTGCCCATGATGCGCACGCACGACAGGTCCAGCGAACCCGGCTCCGCGGCGGCGAGCTGGCGCGCCATGAGCAGGTACGCGAAGTTCGGCGCGGCGGTGATGGTCCCCCGGTGCCGGTGTATCAACTCCTGCCATATGCCGGGGTATTGCATGAACTCCAGGGGAGTGACCGCGACGAGTTCCATGCCCGAGACCAGTGACCCGATGAAGCAGCCGACCATGCCCATGTCGTGGAACAGCGGGACCCACGACACCATGACGTCGTCGGGGCGTCCGAAATCGCGGGCCCGGGTGAAGTCTCGGAGGTTCGCCATGAGGTTGCCGTGCGTCATGCGCGCGGCCTTGGGCTCGGAGGTCGACCCGCTCGTCAGTTGCAGCAGGATGGGGGCGTCCTCCCCCACGTCCACCGGGGTGAACGCGAAGTCCGCGTCCGGGCGCTCCAGTTCCTCGATGAGCCGGGCGTCGTGGCCGCGGGCGCGCAGGAGTTCCGCGACCGCCTCGTAAGGGCGGCCGAGCAGCACCAGGCTCGCGTCGACGGTCCGCAGCGCGTGCAGCGTCGAGGTCTGCCATGCCTCGGGGTTCGCACGGTGCCCGGGTTCGTGCAGCATCGTGGTGCTGCCGCCGGCCAGCCACACGGACACCGCGGCGTGCACCGTCTGGGACAGTTCGGCGCCGAGGATCGCCACGGCGTCCCCGGGGCGCAGTCCGCTCGCCACGAGTTCCGCCGCGCCGCCGCGGGCGTTCCGGATGACGTCCGCCCAGGGGCGCCGTACGGGCTTGTGCGGTTCTCCGGTCGTCATGCCTTTCGGCGATTCGGCCGCCACGGCGACGATGGTTTCGATGAACGTGCTCACTGCCACGCCTCCCCGCACCATGCCCCGAACCGGTGTCGGAACAGTGCCCGAACTCTGCGTCGGAGCAGGAAGCTACCGCTCGGACCGGCGCCGTCGTCCATCTTCCGGTCACCGCCCGGTCTCCGCGGCCGGGGGCCGACCGGTTACCGGCAGATGGGTGCCCGACGGGCGAATCTCGGTAGCTTCCGCGGGAGGTGGCGTCGTCGATGCCGGGATCTTCCGTGGGGTATGCCGTGGGGTCTTCTGCTTCTTCTGCTTTCCGTCGTGGGCCGGCGGCCGCTTCCGACGCCGAACGGGCCCGAGCGCTGGTCCGGATCGTGCGCGAGAAGGCCGCCGAGGTGCTCGACCGGCCCGGCGCCGAGTCGATTCCGCCGGAACGCAGCCTGGAGGAACAGGGGTTCGACTCGCTGAGCGCCCTGGAGTTCGCGGAGTCCCTGGGCGCCGCGCTCGGCCTGCGGCTCGCGGCGACGCTGGTCTTCGACTATCCGACGCCGGTGGCGCTGGCCGAATACCTGCGCGCCGAACTCGCATCGCTGGAGGCAGAGGCGGAGGCACGGGCTGAAGCCGACGCGGAGGCCGCATCGGCGTCTGCGTCTGCGTCCGGTTCGCGGACGCCCGCGGAAGCGGTTCCGGGCCCGGCCGCCGGTCCGGCTCAGGAGGCCGACCGGGCCGGCGAGCCGACCGACGACCCCATAGCCATCGTCGCGATGGCGTGCCGCTTCCCCGGCGGGGTACGCACGCCCGACGAGTTCTGGCGCATGCTGGCCGAAGGCCGCGACGCCATCGGGCCGTTCCCCGGAGACCGCGGCTGGGACGAGGACGACCTGTTCGCCGCCGCTCCCGGACGGCCCCCGAAGTCCGCCGTGCGCGAGGGCGGATTCCTGTACGACGCCGCGGAGTTCGACGCCGAGTTCTTCCGGCTCTCGCCGCGCGAGGCGGTCACTATGGACCCGCAGCAGCGGCTGCTGCTGGAGGCGTCGTGGGAGGCGCTGGAGCGGGCCGGGATCGATCCGGCGGCGCTGCGCGGCAGCCGTACCGGCGTCTTCGCGGGCGTGGTGCAGAGCGACTACGCGCTGAGCGCGGAGGAGGTGCCCGAGGACCTGTGGGGCCACCTGATGACCGGGAACGCGACGAGCGTGATCTCGGGCCGGGTGGCGTACTCGCTGGGCCTGGAGGGCCCGGTGTTCTCGGTCGACACGGCGTGTTCGTCCTCTCTCGTCGCGCTGCACCTGGCCTGTCGGTCGCTGCGCCAGGGCGAGTGCTCGATGGCGCTGGTGGGCGGCGTGACCGTGATGGCGACCCCGGTGGTCTTCACCGAGTTCAGCCGCCAACAGGGGCTGGCGCCCGACGCCCGCTGCAAGTCCTTCGCGGCCGCCGCGGACGGCACCGCGTGGTCGGAGGGCGTCGGCGTGGTGGTGTGCGAGCGGTTGTCCGAGGCGCGGCGGGCCGGGCACACGGTGCTCGCGGTCGTGCGCGGCAGCGCGGTCAACCACGACGGCGCGTCCAACGGCCTCACCGCGCCCAACGGTCCGAGCCAGCAGCGGCTGATCGCCCAGGCGCTCGCGGACGCGGGACTCGGCCCCGCGGACGTCGACGCGGTGGAGGCGCACGGCACCGGCACACGGCTCGGCGACCCGATCGAGGCGCAGGCGCTGCTGGCCGCGTACGGCCAGGACCGCGAACAGCCGCTGTGGCTGGGGTCGGTGAAGTCCAACATCGGCCACGCCCAGGCCGCGGCAGGCATCGCGGGGCTGATCAAGACGGTGCTCGCGATGCGGCACGGGGTGCTGCCGAGGACCCTGCACGTCGACGCGCCGTCGCCGATGATCGACTGGACCGCCGGGGCGGTCGAACTGCTCACCGAGGAGCGGGAGTGGCCGCGGGCGGGTCGCCCGCGGCGGGCCGCCGTCTCGTCGTTCGGGATCAGCGGCACGAACGCCCACGTCATCGTGGAGGAAGGCGCAGCGGAAGACTCTCCGGCGGGCGGGCGGTCCGAGGACGCCCCGGCCGAGCTGCGCTCCGGCGCGTTCCCGGTGCCATGGCTGCTGTCCGGCCGCACGCGCACCGACATGCGGGCCCAGGCACGGCAGTTGCACGAGCACGCCGCCTCCCGGCCGGACGTCTGCGCCGTCGAGATCGGGTCCGCGCTCGCCACCACGCGCTCCACATTGGAGTACCGCGCGGCGGTGGTCGGTGGAACGCGCGCCGAACTGCTCTCGGCTCTCGGCACCTTGGCCGACTCCGACGCGCCGTCGGCGGACCCCGCGGTCGCGGAGGGGCCGGGCGGCGACGGCCCGGTCGTGTTCGCGTTCTCCGGACAGGGCTCGCAGCGAATCCGCATGGGACGGGAACTTCACGACGCATCACGGGACTTCGCCGCCGCCTGGGACGATGTCTGCGAGGCGCTGGACGAGCATCTGGACCGCCCACTGCGGGACATCGTGTACGCCGATCCCGGATCCTCCGATGCCGCACTCCTCGACGAGACCGTCTACACGCAGACCGGCCTGTTCGCACTCCAGGTGGCGCTGTACCGGCTGTTGGCCGCACGGGGCGTCCGGCCGGACTACCTCGTCGGGCACTCGATCGGCGAGCTGACGGCCGCCCATGTCGCGGGCGTGCTGACACTGCCGGACGCCGCCGCCCTGGTCGCCGCCCGTGGTCGCCTGATGCAGGAACTCACCACCGACGGCGCCATGTTCGTGGTGCGCGCCACCGAGGACGAGGTGCGCGTGGCGGGCGGCCTCGGCCCAAACGTCAGCATCGCGGCCGTCAACGGCCCCGCGTCCTTGGTGCTCTCCGGCGAGGTGGAGGCGGTCGCCGCGCTGGCCGCCGAATGGCGTGGCAGGGGGCGGCTGATCAAGCGCCTGAAGGTGAACCGCGCGTTCCACTCGCCGCTGATGGACCCGATGCTGGGCGAGTTCGAAAGGGTCGCCGAGCGGCTGTCGTACACCGCGCCGACGGTGCCGATCGTGTCCAACGTGACCGGACGGCGGGCTTCGGCGGGCGAGTTGGCGATGCCGAGCCACTGGGTGCGGCACGTGCGGCAGACCGTCCGCTTCGCGGAGGGTGTCGCGTGGCTGCGCGGCCAGGGTGCCGGGGCGTACGTCGAACTGGGCCCCGGGCGCACCGCGACCGCGATGATCCAGGACTGCCTGGCCGGCGAACCCGCGCTCGCCACCCCGCTCCTGCGCGCCGACCGCCCCGAACCGGCGGCGTTCACCGAGGCGTTGACGCGGCTGCACACCCGTGGCGGCCGGGTGGACTGGGCGGCGGTCTTCCGCGGCGCCCGGTCCGCGGAGTTGCCGCCGCATGCCTTCGCACGCACGCCGTACTGGCTTCGGAAGGTTCGGGCCGGGGCGGGCGACGTGGCGGGCGCGGGGCAGCGTTCCGCCGACCACCCGCTGCTCGGCGCGCTCGTCGAACTCCCCGATGACGACGGCCTGGTGCTGACCGGACGCCTGTCGCTCGACACCCACCCGTGGCTCGCCGACCACGCCGTGCTCGGCTCCGTGGTGGTGCCCGGGACCGCGCTGGTCGAGCTGGCCGTGCAGGCCGCCGACCGGGTCGGCTGCGAGCAGGTGCGCGAACTCCTGGTCCAGGCACCGCTGGTGATGCCCGCCGAGGATTTCGTGCAGTTGCGTGTCGTGGTGCGGTCCGCGGACGCGGACGGGCTGCGCCCGATCGCCGTCCACGGCCGCGTCGAAGGAGCCGGTGCCGACGAGGCGTGGACCTGCCACGCCACGGGCCGGCTCGGCTCCGACGACTCCGACGAGATGCCGGGCCGCCTGGCGGTCTGGCCGCCGCCCGGCGGGGTGCCGGTCGCGCTCGACGGCTTCTACCCCGCGCTCGCCGAGCGCGGCTACCGCTACGGTCCGGGCTTCCGCGGTCTGGCGGCCGCCTGGGAGCGCGGCGACGAGGTGTTCGCCGAGGTCGGGCTGCCCGAGGAACTGCGGGAGCAGGCCGGGTCGTTCGCGGTGCATCCCGCGCTGTTGGACGCGGCCCTGCACGCCGTTGGGATCGGGCGCGAACCCGACGACGACCGCGTGTCCCTGCCGTTCGCCTGGACGGGCGTGCAGGTGCACGCCGCCGGGGCCGCGTCGCTCCGGGTCCGGCTGACCCGGCTGGACGGCGAGCGGGTGGCCCTGACGGTGGCGGACGACAAGGGCAGGCCGGTAGCCACGGTCGGCGAACTGGCGTTCCTGCCGGTCGCGGTCGAGCAGCTGCGCGCGTCCGGAAGTGGGGCGCAGGACAGCCTCTTCCGCGTGCAGTGGACCCCGCAGGGCCGGGGCACCCCGAAGGGCGGCCGGTTCGCCGTCGTCGAGGATTCCCCGACCGCGCTCACCGAGGTGTGGGCGGGCCTGGGCGTACCGGTCGCGGCCGGGCTCGACGCCCTGCCGGAGCCGGTGCCGCACACCGTGATCGTCCCCGTCGCCACCGACCCGGTGCTCGCCAAGACCGGCGACGCCGCCGCTCAGGCGCACGAAATCTCGCTACGAGCCCTGGAGTTGGTGCGGAGCTGGCTGGCCGACGCGCGCTTCGCGGACGCGCGCCTGGTACTCCTGACCTCGGGGGCGGTCTCCGCGGCGCCCGGGGAACCGGTCACGGACGCCGCGGCCGCGACCGTGTGGGGGCTCGTGCGTTCCGCGCAGTCCGAGAACCCCGGGCGCTTCGTGCTGGTCGACACCGACGGGACGGAACGCTCGGCGGGCGCCCTCGGCGGCGTCCTGGCCACCGGCGAACCGCAGGCGGCCCTCCGGGCGGGAGAGGCCCTGGTGCCGCGCCTCGCCCGCGTCGAGCGGACGGCGGCCGAGCCGGCCTCGGCCGCGTTCGGCGACGGCACGGTGCTGGTCACCGGCGGCACCGGAGCGCTCGGACGGTTGCTGGCGCGGCACCTGGTCGTCGCGCACGGCGTGCGGGACCTGCTCCTCGCGTCCCGACGCGGGCCGGACGCGGAGGGCGCCGCCGAGTTCGCCGCAGAGATGGCCGCCGCGGGCGCGACGGTGCGTACCGTCGCGGCCGACACGGCGGTGCGTGTGGAGTGCGAACGCCTGATCGCCGGTATCCCGGAGGAGCGGCCGTTGACGGCGGTGCTCCACCTCGCGGGCACGCTCGACGACGGCCTGGTGCAGTCGCTGACCCCGGACCGGCTCGACGCGGTACTGCGGCCCAAAGTGGACGCGCTCTGGCACCTGCACGAACTCACGCAGGATCGCCGCGACTTGGTCGCCTTCGTGGTGTTCTCGTCGGCCGCGGGCATCCTCGGCTCCCCCGGCCAGGCCAACTACGCGGCGGCCAACGCCTTCACCGACGCACTGGCGCAGGTACGCCGCGCTGCGGGGCTTCCCGCGCTGTCGCTGGCCTGGGGCGCGTGGGAGCAGACCGGCGGCATGGCGGACCGCACCGGCGACACACTCGCCCGTCGGGCGGCACGCAGCGGAATGGCGCTGCTGTCGGCCGACGAGGGCCTTGCGGCGTTCGACGCCGCGCTGGGCGTACGGGACGACGTGCAGGTGCCGGTGCGCCTCGACCTCGCGGCGCTGGCCGGACAGGCGGAGACCGGCGGCGAGGAAGCGGTGCCGCTGCTGCTGCGCGGCCTGGTCCGGGTCCCGGCGGGGCGCCGCGGCGGGGGCGAGGGCGCGGCCGACCTCGCCGAGTCCCTGGCCGACGCGGGCCCCGAGGAGGCCGAACGCCTGCTCGTGGACCTGGTGCGGTCGCACGTCGCGGCGGTGCTCGGGCACGCGTCCCCGGACGCCGTCGACACCGGGCGCAGCCTGGTCGACCTCGGCTTCGACTCGCTCTCGGGCGTGGAACTGCGCAACCGCCTCTCGGCGGTCACCGGCCTGCGGCTGCCGGCCACGGTGGTCTTCGACTACCCGACGATCGACGCCATGGCGTCGTTCCTCGGCTCCGAACTCGCCCCCGGCGCGGCCGGGACCGCCGTCGCGGTGCTGGAGGAGCTGGACCGCCTGGAAGCCGCCCTCGGCAAGCTGTCCCTGGACACCATCGCCCGCACCCGGCTCACCGCAAGCCTGGAACGCATCCTCACCCGCGTGGGCCCGACCTCGACCGCCGACAAGATCGACGCGGCCGCCCTGGACGACGACTTCTTCCCCGCCGCCGGGTAGGACGGTCGCCGGCGGCGGCGCTGCCAGAAAGGCACCGGACCGTGCCATGTCCTGCGGCCCGTGCAGGGAGGCGGGCTCCTGCGCGAGTCCTTGCCGGTGGCGCCCGGGGAACGGGCGGGGCCGAACGCCGGGGGCTCGGGCCCTTCGGGCTCCGGCCGTGTCGCGTGTCCGTCCTCGGGCGCCGTGTCCGACCCCGGGCCGGGTCTGGCGTTTCTCCCCTGGCACGCAGAACCGCCCGTCCCGACGTGGCCGGGCGGGCGGTTTACGGACAGTGTCGCGGGCTCAGGCGGTGATCGGAGCAGCCTCTATTTCCCGGATCTCGATCGCGGCGCCGAACAGGCCCCGCAGAATCTCGCTGATGCTGTCGCGCAAGGCGGCGCAGGCGACCGGGTCGACCAGCGACGCCAGCGAGGCGATTCCCAGGTCGAATCGGCTCGTAAAGGTGATGAGCGCGCCGTCCGGGGTCGGTTCCACCTCCCACGTTCCGGCGAATTTCGCGAAATCCCCCTTGGTCTGGGTGAATTCCAGACGGCGGCCCGCGGTGTCGACCTCGTCGCGTTCGGTCCACACCAGGATGCCGCGCCGGAAATTGACCTCCCAGGTCGACTCCAGGTCGCCGTCCGCGCGGTGGAAGACCTGCACGGTGCGGACGTTTTCGGTCAACCGCGGGTACTGCTCGAAATCGGCGACCAGCGCGAAGGCGGCGTCCGGGTCCTGCCCCGGCAACCGGGCGTCCAGCACTACCGAGCATTCCATGGGTGATTCCCTTTCCCGACCCGTGGTCGTGACCGTCTCATGCGTCCCACGCGAACGCGGGCTTGCTGCGTGCGGGCGCGTTCATCTCCTGGATCAGCCGGCGCACCGAGACGCGCCACGCCTCCTCGAAGTCCTCCGCGTCCAGCGGCACGCGGAGGCCCAACGGCGCCGCGAGCGAGCTCGGCAGCTTCTCCGGGATCACGACACAGCTGCACACCGCCAGCAGGCCGTCGAGCTTGGCGAGGTCCTCCGCGCTCAGGACCTCCGCGAACGCGGGCCGCACGAGGCGGTCGACCATCGCGGGGTCGACGATCCGGGTCTCCGGCACCGTCAGGCCCTGGTCGCGGCCGACCTGCTGGACGAGTTCGACGAACCGGTGGATGGGCAGCGCGTGTTCGCCCGCCGTGAGCCAGTAGTCCCCGTCCCGCAACCCGGCGTCCAGCACCGCCCGCACGCCCATCGCGACGTAGTCGCACGGCACGACGTCAACGTGCGCGCCTTCGACGGCCGGGATGAACGGGACGGTGCCCTTCAGTGTCGCCTCCGCGAGACTGTGCGCACCCTGGGCCTCGCGGATCTCGCCGGTCCGGGAGTCGCCGACGACCACGGACGGGCGCACGATCACCGCGTCCAGCCCGCTCGCCCGCACGATGTTCTCGCCGGCGAGCTTGGACGTCACGTACTCGTCCGGCCGCGCCGAGGACTTGGACTCCGACAGCGTGCCGCCCAGGGAACCGCCCTGCGACACGTGGCGGATCACGAACGCGGTGCTGACCTGCACGAACAGCGCGTCCGCGTCGGCCGCGAACTCCACCGCGCGGCCGAGGCCCTCGATGTTGACGCGGTCCACCTCGGCCTGGTCGGCGGTGAAGTTGACGATGGCGGCGGAGTGCACCACCACGTCGACCTCCGCGCAGAGGCGGCGGTACGCGGCCGCGTCCAGCCCCAGGCGCGGGCTCGTCAGGTCGATCTGCACGACGCGCGCCGATCCGGCGGGGAGGCGGCGGTGCACGGCGGCCACGACGTCGTAGCCCTCCAGCTCGCGCAGGACCGCCGTGCCGACCACGCCGCTGGCGCCGGTGACCAGGACGGTCTTCCCGGCCACCGCGCTGCCGCCGCCGGGCCCGGGGGCTCCCCGCCCGGCTCCGGCGGCGGTCACGCGCCCGCTCCGGCCGGGCGCGGGAAGCGCTCGGCGCAGGCCGCGCACGCCGCCTCGACGGCCTCGGTGAGCCGCTTCTCGTCGTCCTCGGTCATCACCGCGGGCGGGGTGAAGCGGATGACGGGGAGCGCGTTCATCGAGTGGTTGGCGATGACGCCGTGGTCCATCAGGTCCATCAGGAACTCCGCGGCCAGGTGGCCGTCGACGAACTCGATGCCGATGAGCACGCCCCGGCCGCGCACCTCGGCGACGAGGTGCGGGATGTAGGCGGCGGTCAGCCGCCGCAGCGTGGCCACCAGCCGCTCGCCGAGCAGCCGCGCGCGTTCGACCAGGCCCTCGTCCTCGATGGTCTCGACGGTGGCGCGGACGGCGGCCATCGCCACGGGCGCGGCCGAGTAGGTGGACGTGTGCAGGTACGGGTCGGCGTCGAACGGCGCGAAGAACTCCGGCGAGACGAGGGTGGCGGCGACCGGCACCATGCCCCCGCTGAGGCACTTGCCGACCAGGACCGCGTCCGGGACGACACCGTCCAGGTCCGCCCCCCACCACGCGCCCAGCCGCCCCAGGCCGGTCATGACCTCGTCGAGCACCAGCATCGCGCCGCGCTCGCGGCAGATCGCCTCCACGCTCTTGAGGTAGCCGTCCGGCGGCATGATCACGCCGCCCTCGCTCTGCACCGGTTCGAGGATGAGGCAGGCGTCGGAGGCGTCGTCGCCCAGCGCGTCGGCGAGCGCCTGCGGGTCGCCGAAGGGGACGTGTGCGGCGTTCGGCAGCAGCGGCCGGAACGGGTCCTGGTAGACGGACCGGGCGGTCACGGTCAGCGCGCCCATCGTCTTGCCGTGGTAGCCGCCGGTCATCGAGACCAGGCGCGTGCGGCCGTTCGCCCGGGCGATCTTGATGGCGGTCTCCACCGCCTCCGCGCCGGAGCAGGAGAAGTGCACCTTGTCGAGGCCGGGCGGCGCGACGCGGGTCAGGGCCGCGGCGGCCCGGGCGGCGGCCTCGTTGACCAGCACGCGCGTGGACAGCGCCTGGCGTTCGAGTTGCGCGCGTACGGCGGACAGGACGGCCGGGTGGCCGGCACCGACGAAGAAGGCGCCGTAGCCCCCGCAGTTGAGCATCTCGCGGCCGTCGATGGTGCGGACGCGGGCGCCGCTCGCGGATTCCTCGACGGGCAGGTTGAGAATGGTCGCGACGCGGCCCTGGCCTTCGCCGAGATGCTTGCGGTACAGGTCGATGATGTCGGAGCGTTCCATCATGTTCGGCACGCCGTTCCGCTCGCTGATTCGTCGATTGTCGGCAGACACGTCGGTCAAGTTACCGAGCGGGCCGGGCGGGCCGTCCATTCCCGGGTAATCGCCTGGTTTCGGGGGGCCGCGAACGCGCGGTTAACGGGCGATGGGCCGAATCCGGCGGCCCGGCGTTACCTTGGCGGCCATGGCGAGTGACGAACTGAACGACGCGGCGCCGTACACGCAGGTCACGTATTCGGTGGCGGACCGGATCGCGACGATTTCGCTGAACCGGCCGGACGCCCGAAACGGCTACACGCTGCGCATGTCCGAGGAACTCGTGCACGCCTTCGGCCGGGCGGACGCCGACGAGAATGTGCGGGTCGTGGTGTTCACCGGTGCGGGCGACCACTTCTGCACGGGGCTCGACCTCTCCGCCGAGGAAATCGGGCTGATCTCCGAGAAGGTCCCGGACTCGTCCGCCGGGGAGACCTGGCAGGAACCTGCCGGGCACTGTGCCATGCGCATCTTCGCGATGGACAAGCCGGTGATCGCGGCGGTCCGCGGTGCGGCGGTCGGCGCGGGCGCCACGATTGTGCTGCCGGCCGACTACCGGCTGGTGGCCGCCGACGCGCGCTTCGGGTTCGTCTTCAGCAGGCGCGGGATCTTCGCGGAGGGCGCTTCCACGTGGTTCCTGCCGCGCCTGGTCGGTCTGGGGTGCGCGCTGGACTGGCTGATCAGCGGACGGGCGTTCGACGCGCAGGAGGCGCTGGCTTCCGGCCTCGCGCACAGCATCCACGAGCCGGACCAACTCCTGCCCAAGGCTTACCAGTTGGCGAAGGCGATCGTGGACAAGACGGCGCCGGTATCTGTCGCGGTGATCCGGCGGATGGTATATCGGACGGGGACAATGGCGTCACCGCTGCCGACCCATGTGCTGGACTCCCGCCTCATGGCGGACAGCCTCGGCAGCCCGGACGCAACCGAGGGTTTCGACGCGTTCCTCTCGCGCCGCGATCCGGTCTTCCCGGGCCAGGTCGGCAAGGACCTGCCCGACTACCTGCCGTCGCCTGACCCCTGGCGCGATGACGCGCCGGCCGTCTCTGGGGAGGGACCATCGCATCCGGAGCAGTCTCCGAGTCCGTGACCGTCGCGGTGCCGCCGGACGCGGCGTACGCCGCGGTGAGCGACGTGCGCACGGTCGGCACGCGCAGCCCCGAGACGGTCGCGGTGACCCTGCGCGGCTCGTCGGTACCGCCGGCCGTGGGCACGCGGTTTACGGGGCACAACCGCAACGGGCGGTTCCGCTGGTCCACGCAGTGCACCGTCACCGCGGCCGAGCCGGGCCGGGTGTTCGCGTACGACGTGAAGTCCGGCGGTCTGGCGATCTCTTCGTGGCGTTACGAGTTCGAGCCGGAAGGGGACGGCGGCGCGACGCGGGTCACCGAGACGTGGACGGACCGGCGCAGCCCGCTGATGCACGTGCTGAGCACGATCGTGACCGGCGTCCGGGACCGCCCGACGCACAACCGCCGCACGATGCGGGTGACGTTGGAGCGGCTGAAGGCGGCGTTGGAGGAGTAGGCGGGGCTCGGGCGCGTGCCCCGGGCGTCGCCGCCGCGGTCGGTCGGGTCCGCGGTGTCCAAGGGTTCACGTCGTCGGCGCCCGGGGCGCATCAAACCGTGCCCAAGTCCCCGTGCCAGGTGGCGCCGGGTCTGTCGCGTGCCCGGCGGGTTCGGAGGCGTTCGGCGAGGGCGGCCAGGTGCAGGAGTTCGCGCGAGGCCGGGCCGGACGCGGTGAGTTTGCGCAGGGAGTCCGGGTCCTCCTGGGACTCCAGCCATTGCGCGACCCGGGCCTGAGCGCCGACGCGGACCGCGCGCGGGACGCGGGTGTACGCCACGTGCCGCACGGGGCCGTCGCGGAAGACGTACTGCGCCTCCCCGTTCACCTCGCCGATCTCGACGCGCGTCAACAGGCCGTGGTGGGCCAGCATTTCGAGTGCCGCCTCGGTTTCGGGGGGGG
>NZ_JBPKBH010000012.1:184836-190543 GCF_051388915.1 Yinghuangia sp. YIM S09857
TTCGCGTCCGGAGGCGGCCGCGACCGCGCCCGGCCACACGGTGTCCCCGACTACCGCGGCGTCGCGCAGCACGCTGCGCGCGTAGTCGGGAAGTCGGTCGAGGCGGGCGGCGATGATCCGGCGCACGGAGTTCGGCAACAAGCGAACCGCGAGATCGTGCGGCTCACGGTCCACCGCGCACGGCTCCCCCGCCCGCACGTGGCGCGCGAAGGCGTCGACGAGCTCGTGGGCGAGGAACGGGTTTCCGGCGCAGAGGCCGACGAGCAGCGCCCTTGCCGCGCACGCCACTTCGTCGGTGTTCGCCGGGTCGTCCGCGTCGTCGGGCAGGCCGTGTTCGGTGAACAGGTTCCGGATCAGGCGGTCGACGTCGGCGTCCGGGAGGGGGGCCATGGCGACGGTGGTGACGTTGCGCTCGTCGGCGGTGTGGAGCGAGCGGCGCTCGGCGAGTTCGGGGCGGGCGGTGGCGAGCACGAACAGTTCGCTCGCGGCGGACGGGGTGACGTGCCGTCCGACGAGTTCGAGGATCGTGTCGTCCGCCGTGTGCAGGTCGTCGATGACCACCGCCACCGGGCGTTCCAGCGCGGTGTGTTCGAGCAGGCGCCACCACGCGGTGACGATCGCGTCGAGGTCGGTCGGGCCGCCGTACTCCGGGACGCTGCCGAACGCCGCGTGCAACCGGGCCACCATCCACTCGGCGTCGCGCTCGGTGCGGACCGCGCGGCCGATCGTGCGGCGCAGCTGCTCCCGGGCCTCCTCGGGGGTGTGGCCGGGGGTGATTCCGCAGCAGTCGCACAGGCCGTCGGCGATCAGCGGGAGCACGCTCGCGTCGACCAGGCGTGGCGGCAGGCGTACGACCAGCGGGCGCGGTCCGGCGCCGGACCTCGTGCGCAGCACGTGCTCGAACTCGTCGACCATCCGGCTCTTTCCCATCCCCGCGTCGGCCACGACCAACGCCGGGCTCGGGCGCTTGCCGGCGCGGAACAGGTCGATCAGCACATCGAGTTCGCGCGACCGCCCGAGCAGCACGCGGTCCGCCGGGCCCGCGCCGGGCAACAGGATCCCGGTGGCGGCCCAGGCGTTCGCCGCGGCGCCGGCGCGCCGGTAGCCGATGGTCCTGGACGTCTGCCGCCGGGTCTCGTCGCCGACCCAGACCTCGTGCGCCGCGACCAGCGGCAGGACCGAGTGGCACATGTCGAGGATCGCGCCGGTGACCCGGGGCGCCGCCCCGGCCGCGGGGCGGTCGCGCACCAGCGCGGGCCCGGTGGCGACGGCGGCTCGGACGGTGGCCCCGGGGACCATGCCGGACGAGGCCTCCACGTGGTGCCGGACGGCCAGCGCGGCGTACACCGCGCGGACCGGGTCGTCGTCGCGCGTGCGGCGCGCGCCGAACACGGCGACCCACAGGGATCCCAGGCGGGTGGTGAGCACGCCGCCGAAGCGAGCGACCTCGAACCGCACGGCGCCGTCCACACGTTCGGCGGCCGCCTCGATGTCCTCGGGGTCGGCGTACTCGGCGTGCGGCGCGAAGGAGACGCGGACGAACAGGGCGGTGACTTCCTTGTGTTCGGTGACCGCGGTGTCGTCCCGGCGGTCCCGCGCGCTCGGGCGCACCGGGGGGCTCGCGGTGGGAGCGGGGAGGGGGGCGACGCGTCCGGCGGGCGGCGGATCGACCGGCGTGGCAGCCGCGACAGCGCCGGCCGCGGTGGGGCCCGGCAGCGGAACCATGGTGATGCGGGAGCGCGGGGCGTACAGCAGTGCCGGGTCGTGGACGAGGATGGACTGCCGCAGGTCGCGCAGTTCGTGACCGGGTTCGAGGCCGAGATCTTCGATGAGCGCCAGCCGGGCACGGTCGAACGTCTCCAGGGCCTCGGTGTGCCGCCCGCAGCGGTACAGGGTGAGCATGAGCAGGCCGAGCAGGCGTTCGCGGCGGGGCTCGGCCCGTGCGGTGACCTGGAGTTCTGCGGCGACGGCCTCGTGGCGGCCGAGGGCGAGTTCGTTGTCGAAGTGGTCCTCCAGCAGGTCGAGCCGGGCGTTCGCGATGGCCTTGAGCTCGGGCCAGGCCACGCCGTCCTCGACGAGGTCGGCGAGCACCGGGCCGCGCCACAGGGCGAGCGCGTCGCGCCAGAGCAGCGAGGCGACTTCGGGGGAGCCCGCGTCCAACTCCTGGCGTCCTTCGGCGGCGAGTCCGCGGAAGCGGTGCAGGTCGATTTGTTCGGGGGCGACGCGGAGCAGGTATCCCGGTGCGCGGGTGAGGAGTTCGACGCGGGCGCGGGTGAGCCGGTCGCGGCGCTCGTCGGCATCGAACAGGCGACGCAGCCGCCAGACGGTGTTCTGGAGCACCTTGCGCGCGGAGACCGGCGCGGACTCGCCCCACAGGGCGCTGATCAGGCGGCTGGTGGCCACGACCTGGTTGGGGTACAGCAGCAGGTAGCCGAGCGTGGCGCGCTGCCGGGGCCCGCCGAGCGGGAGTTCGGTGCCGTTCCGCTCCGCGGCGAGCGGACCCAGGAGCGTGAATCGCGTGCCGTGCTGCATCGGTGCCTCCAGGTAGGGGGCGGACGGAGCCGGGGCGGCGGCGCGGGGGCCGATCACGACGTCGCTTTGCGAAAAGGCCCGTTGATCACCGCCCGGCGATGCAGGTGCTCGCCGGTGAGTGCGGCGTCACGGGGCCGGATGACCCCGGGCCGGTCACGAAGTCGCGGTATGACGCAGCCCGTTGATCACCGCGCGGCCGACCTGGTGCCTCCCGTCCGGCGTGCGGCGCGGCCGGTCGACGAACCTGAGCACCGCGTCGGCCGTGTGCAGGACCGGGTCGTGCCGCAGGATCTCGCTCTCCAGCCGCCGCAGTTCCGTGTACGGCGCGAGCCCCGGGTCCGCGGCCGGCGACCGGCAGGTGCGCCGGTACGCGTCGAGCGCGTCGGTGTGCCGTCCGCTGCGGTAGAGCGCGAGCATGAGTTGTCCGCACATGCGTTCGCGTGCGGGGTCGGTGTCGAGCGCGACGGCGAGCTCGGCGACGACGTCGGTGTGCCGTCCGAGCATCAGGTCGGCCGTCACCCGGTCCTCGAACGCCGCCACGCCGGCCTCGTTGAGCTCGGTCAACTCCGGCCAGCGTAGGCCGACTTCGAGCAGGTCGGCGAGGGCCTCGCCGCGCCACAGCCCGAGTGCCCGGCGCAGCGTCGCGCCGGCCTGCTCCCAGTGGCGTCCGACGAGTTCGGCCCTGCCGCGGTCCGCGAGGTCGCGGAAGCAGGACGCGTCGATGTGCTCCGGGGCCACGCGCAGGAGGTAGCCGTCCCGGCAGGTGACGATGGAGCACAGCAGGTCGTCGGAGCGGCGCAGGCTGGAGACGGCGTTCTGGAGGATCTTGCGGGCACTCAGCGGCTGTTCCTCGTGCCACAACGCGTCGACGAGGCGGTCGACGGGGACCGTGCGGTTGGCGTGGAGCAGCAGGTAGGCCAGCGTTGCCCTGCGCCGCAGGCCCCCGAGCGGCACAGAAGCGCGGTCTCGCCTGACTTCCAAGGGGCCGAGCACGTTGAACGGCGTCAAGAAGTCCCCCTCGCATGCCTGTGAAGCACTCCGTCCCCCGCGACGGATGCTAACGACCCCGAGTAGACGATTCGTCGACAACTTGTAGACGCCCTTCAAGCCTGATACAGGCCGGAAACTCTGTGGCGACCCACAGACCGCGCGGAAAGAGCCGACGAACAGCCGTCTCGCGAAAATCCTGTGGCACGCCACAAACCGCGCGAAAGAAGGCAGCAAATACTGCCCCCGCGGAAACCCTGTGGGGTGCCACAGATCGCGCGGAAATCGGCGGCCAATGCCGCCTCCGCCCGAAGCCTGTGGCGCGCCACAGTCCTCCACCGCAATTGCCGCCGCCCGCGGATGGGCAGGGGCCCCTCCGAGATGCGTACGGAGAGAGCGGCGCGGATCCGACAACCGCAAAGGCTCCCCCGCAGCCGGCAGTGAGTTTCGTGCGCTGGGACAGAGGGCTTCCGAGGTTGAGTGCGGGGCGAATGGGCGGTCCCGGTCCGGTCGCGGGAAAGCGGGGACGCCCCGCCGTCTCCCGCAGTGGGTCCCGCGCGTCGCACCTGCGCGGCGGTCGACGCCCCGCCGGTCCCCTTGCCGGACGGCCGCGCGCCCCAACCCGTCGCCACCCCTCATCTTCACGCACCCCACGAACTCCCTTCCCGCTTCCGCTTGTTACCCCTGTCCAGCGGGCGCGGGGGCGGCTCATACTGGCGGCATGACTACTGCGGACTTGCCTGATTCGGCCAGGCGTTTGTGGCGGGCCATCGAGCCGGTGCACGGGGTGGCCTACTACGCGCCCGAACCGGCCGAGGCATCGCGGTCATTGGGGCTGGTCGGTTACTGGATGGGCTACTTCGTGGGCCGTCTGGCGCCCGTGGGCGCGGTGGACGCGCCCGTGGCGCAGGCGTTGAGCTTCGCGTTCGCGCCTCGCCGGGTGGCCGGTGCGCTGCCGGAGGCGTGGGCGATCACCACGCCCGAGAAGGCGGTGCGCGCTCGGCTGGACGCGGTATCCGCCGCGTTGGGCCGGGCCATGACCGAGGTGCCCGGGTCGTCCGGCCGTCCGCCGCTGGTGCTCGGGACTGCGCCCGAGGAGGAGGCCGGCGCCCCCGCCGCAGCCGCGCCTTCCCCGTCCGTGTCGCGCGAAGACCTCGCCCGACTGGTCGAGTTGCTGGAACGCGCCGTCGAGGGCTGTACGTACGAGGGCCGCGTGCTGGCCGCCGCCTGGTCCGGCGTACCGCGTCCGGACGACCTCGAAGGCCGCCTCTGGCTCGCGACCGCCGTGTTGCGGGAGCACCGCGGCGACGGGCACATCGTCGCGGTGGCGCACCACGGGCTGACCGGCCTGGAAGCCGGTGTCGCCCATGTGGCGACGGGCCAGGTGACCCGGGAGATCATCCAGGGCACGCGGGGCTGGACCGACGCCGAGTGGACCGACGCCGAACAACGCTTGGCGGAGCGGGGGTTGCTCGACCGCGAGGGGCGTCTCACCGAGGCCGGACGGGAGTTGCGCGCGTCGGTGGAGGCGGCGACCGACCGCCTGGCCTGCGGCCCGGTCGAGCGGCTCGGTGCGGACGGCGTGGCGGAGGCCGTCGGACTCGCCCTGCGCCTCGGGCGGCGCATCTCCGACGACGGCCTGTTCCCCGTGCCGAACCCGATCGGGGTCCCCAGGCCCTGAGTCGGGGCCGCACCGGCACCCGCGCCGGAGCCAGGCGGCAGTCGTCCGCGCGAGCCCCCATACCGGCACGCGCGCAGCCGCTCCCCGCACCGGCGCCAATGGTGTCGTACGTGCGCATACCCGGTTGCTCCGATGGAATCGGGGCAAAGCCCCAGTCACTGTCTGCAAACTCCCGCCGGGCCCGCGCCGCCTGGCACGGCACCGGACGTCGGGAAGCGGCAAAGCTTCCCAGCCCGTCGGCCCTGCGAGCGCCCGTCCCACGGGTTGTGGCGGCCGGAACCCTGCATTGCCATGGGTGGGTCGTGCCCGAGGTGTGCTTCACGGCTCGGCGCGGGCCCAGGGGCGGTGTTCAGGGGCCCGAGCTGTGCTTCACGGCTCGGCGCGGGCCCAGGGGCGGTGTTTCAGGGGCCCGAGCTGTGCTTCACGGCTCGGCGCGGGCCCAGGGACGGTGTCCGGGGCCCGAGGGGTGCTTCACGGGTCGGGGCGGGCCCAGGGACGGTGTCCGGG
>NZ_JBPKBH010000012.1:190567-194111 GCF_051388915.1 Yinghuangia sp. YIM S09857
CCCAGGGGCGGTGTTTCAGGGGCCCGAGCTGTGCTTCACGGCTCGGCGCGGGCCCAGGGACGGTGTCCGGGGCCCGCGCCGATCTGTCGGTCAGGACGCGTACAGCGCGTCGATCTCGGCCTCGAAGTCGGCCATCACCACGTGCCGCTTGAGCTTGAGCGAGGGGGTCAGGTGACCGGAGGCCACGGTGAACTGGATGTCCAGGATCCGGAACTTGCGGACCGCCTCACCGCGCGAGACCGCCGCGTTCCCGTCGTCGACGGCCTGCTGGATCTCGGCCAGCAGGTCGGGGTCCGTGCGCAGGTCCTCGGCGCTCATGCCCTCCGGCTTGCCGCTCTGGAGGGCCCAGCGCGGCAGGAACTCCTCGTCCAGCGTCACCAGTGCCGCGACGAACGGCTTGGCGTCGCCGATGACCATGCATTCGGCCACCAGCGCGTGTGCCCGGATGCGGTCCTCGATCACCGCCGGGGCGACGTTCTTGCCGCCCGCGGTGACCAGGAGTTCCTTCTTCCGGCCGGTGATGGTCAGGTAGCCCTCGTCGTCCAGGGCGCCGATGTCGCCGGTGTGGAACCACTCGTCGGTGAAGACCGCGGCCGTCGCCTTGTCGTTGTTCCAGTAGCCGGTGAAGATGTGGTCGCCGCGCAGCAGGACCTCGCCGTCGTCGGCGATCCGCACGCCGCTGCACGGCATGGGCAGGCCGACGGTGCCGATCTTCTGGCGGTCGTGCGGGTTGAACGTGCTGGCCGCACACGACTCGGCGAGGCCGTAGCCCTCCAGGACGGTGAACCCGAGGCCCCGGTAGAAGTGCCCCAGGCGCTCCCCCAGCGGCGCCCCGCCGGAGATGGCGTGCGTGGCGCGCCCGCCCAGCACCGCGCGCAGCTTGGCGTACACGAGCCGGTCGAACACCTTGTGCCGCAGGCGCAGGGTCAGTCCGGGACCGGACGGGGTCTCCAGCGCCCGGCTGTACGCGATGGCCGTCTCCACCGCCTGGTCGAAGATCTTCCCCTTGCCGCCCGCCCGCGCCTGCGCCCGGGCGGAGTTGTAGACCTTCTCGAAGACGCGGGGCACGGACAGGAGGAACGTCGGTTTGAAGTCGGCCAGTTCGTCGGTGACGTGCTTGACGTCGCTGAGGTGGCCCAGCTTGACCGGGGCCATGATCGCGACGAGTGCCGCGACCCGGGCCATGACGTGCGCGAGCGGCAGGAAGAGCAGCACGGACGCGTCGTCGGAGAACAGCGGCTTGTTGAGCGCGATCGTGTTCCCGCACTCCGCGAGGAAGTTGCGGTGGGTGAGCTTGCAGCCCTTGGGGCGGCCGGTGGTGCCCGAGGTGTAGACGATGGTGGCGAGCGAGTCGGCATTGGCCGAGGCCCGGCGCTCGTCGACCTCGGGCTCGGTCACGTCGCGGCCGGCCTCGACCAGCTCGCCCACCGCGTCGGCGTCGATCCGCCAGACGTTCTTGAGCCCGGGCAGGCGGTCGCGGATCTCCTCGACCACGGCCTGGTGTTCCGCCGACTCCACGATGAACGCCACCGCGCCGGAGTCGCCGATGATCCACTCGATCTGCTCGGCGGAGGAGGTCTCGTAGATGGGCACCGAGACCGCGCCGGCGAACCAGAGCGCGAAGTCGAGCAGGGTCCACTCGTACCTGGTGCGCGACATCAGCGCGACCCGGTCGCCGGGCTGCACGCCGGAGGCGATGACGCCCTTGGCGGTGGCACGCACTTCGGCCAGGAACTCGGCCGAGGTGACATCCTGCCAGTGCCCGGATACCTTGCGCGCGAGCACCGCACGGTCCGGATACTCGGCCGCGTTGCGCAGCACCAGTTCTGTCAGATTTCCGTCTGGGGGAACGTCGTACAGGGATGGCACGCTGAACTCGCGCAAGTCTCTATCTCCTTGTCGGCGCCTGCGGTAGCTGGTTGCGCTTCGTCAGGGAACCTGCCGACCGGCGGGCTGGCGGCCGACAGAGGGGCGGGACATATGTCCAATCACCGTTATTGTCAATAGAGTTCGTCATACGGAGTTCACATTATCGTCATGTGAGGCGCCGACGGAACATGCCGGAGCCCGCTCCGCCGGCGTGGCCCGCAACGGCCCGTTCATGGTGAACCCGCCCTTCCCCGCGGGCCGTACCTGTTGCGAGGCCACAAGGCAAGGTGAAGGTCTCGAAACAAACACTAGGTTTCCCCCGACGGCCGACTTCAGTGAGGGGCACGAGGTTGAGCGACGTCATAGGTATTGCGTCCACCGCCCGGTACCGCCATCCATTGGCGGCTTTAAGGGCCAAGGCAGGCTACACACACGGCGAGTACGCGCACTTGATCGCCAAAACGCACGCCGAACTCGGTTTCGGCCAGATGGCCGCGCGACGGGAGAAGGTCTCCCGGTGGGAGGCCGGTCGTGCGGTGCCGGAGCTCACCGCCCAGCTCGCGATGGCACACATCCATGCAGTCCCCCAGGAAGAGGTGATGACCCGCAAGTGGCCCGACTGGCTGCACCTGGCCATCGGGGACGCGCGCCAGCTCGAACTGCCCTGGACCAGTGCGGCAGTTCCCGAGGCCATACTCGACGCGGTCATCGGCCGGAAGCTGATCCAGCAGGAATATCTCCTCGCCACCGGCAAGGCCGCCAGATCTCTCGCCGAGGCCTGGACGGACGCCATGTCCGAGGCGCTGGCGAAGGCCCCGGAGGACGCCCGCCGGGAGGCCTCCGCACTGCTGCGCGGGCCGGGTGACAACGAGTCCGGGTCGGTGCTGGAGGCCTGCACTCGGTTGCGCGAACTCCAGACGTTCACCAAGCGGTTCACCGCGGACTGGCTGGTGCACGCGAGCGAGATGGAACTGCGCACGCTGGCCAACCACTTCCTGGCCGCACCGGACACGCTGCGCACCGGCCCGGACCTGTTGATCATCGCGGCCGAGGGTCTGGCCGTGTGCGGGTTCATCGCACGCCTCCAGGGCGAGCACATCAACTCGCAGCGGTACTACCTCGCCGCGCTGCGGTGCGCCACGGCCGCCGCGGACGCCGAGACGGCCGCGGCGATCGTGACCCTGCACGTAGGGCAGTACCTCGACCTCCAGTTGCACGAGGAGGCCGCGGAACTCGTCACGGCGGTGGGCGCGTTGCTCAACGACAACCAGATCAGCGTGAAGGACCCGGCGCTGGTGGCGCTCATGCACGCGCAGACCGCACGCATCCACGCGATGCGCGGGGACGATCTGGGCCGCAGGCGGGCACTGTCCTCGGGAAGACAGGCTCTGGACACCGGAGTCGCCTCCGGGAACCTCCCGATCCTGCCGATCCGCTGCCACGCCTGGCTGCGCCTGATGGACGGGGTCTCGCTGCTGGATCTGGGGCAACCGGACCGCGCCATCAAGCACTTCGCGCCGGTGCTGTCCAACACTGAGGCGACCCGCCTGCCGCTGCCCCCGGCCGCACGCGCCATGTACATGCTGCGGGCCGCCGAGACACAGGTCGCCCTCGGGGACGGCGTGGCGGCCGCGGACACCGCCGCCCGGGCGGCGACCCTGCTGGGCGGGGTACG
>NZ_JBPKBH010000012.1:194383-213135 GCF_051388915.1 Yinghuangia sp. YIM S09857
CCCGGGCGCGCCGACATGCCGACGCCGGCTCGACGCCGCACGCACGGCACTCACAGGGCAGCGCGGTGCGCGGTCGCCGGCTCGCGGCCAGTGTGCAGCACCGCCGCCGGGCGGAGCACCCGGGTGCCCCTGTGCCTTGGGGGTGCCTTTCCTACTGGCCCGTAACGAGGCAGCACCGAGGCACAGCACGAGACGTGGCGTTTCGGGAGTCCTGGCGGTGAGATTTTCCCATCCCCCGAAGGCATACGAAACGCCCGTGGGGGATGGTTCTGCCCCATCGCGCGGATCCGGGCCGCGCAATCCCCCGACCGTCTGGCTGGAGACCTTCTGATGAGCCGTTCTGTCCTGGTGACCGGTGGAAACCGCGGAATCGGACTGGCCGTGGCCCGGCGGCTCGGCGCCGGCGGCGACCGGGTCGCGGTGACCTACCGTACGGGCCCGCCGCCCGACGGTCTGCTGGGGGTGCAGTGCGACGTCCGGGACCCGGCGGCCGTGGACGACGCGTTCGCCAAGGTCGAGGCGGCGCACGGCCCGGTCGAGGTGCTGGTGACGAGCGCGGGCATCACGAACGACACGCTCCTGATCCGGATGACCGAGGAGGACTTCACCTCGGTCGTCGACACCAACCTCACCGGGACCTACCGGGTGGTCCGCCGGGCCGCCCGGCACCTGATGCGGGCCAAGGCCGGGCGTGTCGTCGTCATCTCCTCGACCGCGGCGGTGAGCGGCGTCGTGGGGCAGGTCAACTACGCGGCGTCCAAGGCGGGCCTGATCGGCATGGCCCGCTCGCTGGCCCGCGAGCTGGCGCCGCGCGGCGTCATGGTCAACGTGGTCGCCCCCGGGCTCACCGACACCGACATGGCCGCCGCTCTGACCCCGGCGCAGCGCGACAAGATCGTCGGCCAGATCCCGCTGGGCCGCATGGCGACCCCGGACGAGGTCGCGGCCGCGGTGCAGTTCCTGGCCTCCGCCGAGGCCTCGTACATCACCGGCGTGGTCATCCCGGTGGACGGCGGCATGGCGATGGGGCACTGATGCGCGCCCCACGCCGAGATGACCCACTGGCGATGTCGGGAGGGTGTACGTGAACACGCAATCCGGGCCGCGTCGGACCGGCCGGGCGGTCGCCGTCACGGGCATGGCGATCACCACGGGCTACGGGCACGGGGTGGACGCGCTGCGCGACGGCATCTACTCCGGCGTCCCGGCCTTCGTTCCGGTGACCAGGTTCGACACCGCCAGGTACCGCGTCGGTGTGGCCGCGCAGGCCGACGCGGGCCTGGACCTCGACAGCGAACTCGTGCTGCTGACCGAGGAGGCGTGCCGGCAGGCCGGGCTCTCCGCGGACGAACGCGCGGACGCCCCGGTCGTGTTGGCCCGGCACGCCGACCCCGAGGTGTCCCGGCTGCCCCGGACGGAGCAGGAGTCGCGGCCCATCAGCGACACCGCGCAGATGCTGTCCGCCGCCTGCGGCCTCGGCGGCGCGGGCCGCACGTACATCAATGCCTGCGTGGCGGCCAGCGCCGCGCTGGCCGACGCCGCCGCGATGATCGCCGCGGGCCGCCACGACCGGGTCGTGGTCGCCGGGGGCCACCTGGTCGACGCGGAGTCCTTCACCACCTTCAACGCCGGGAAGGCGCTGGCCCCGGACGGGCGGCTGCGGCCTTTCAGCGCCGGACGCAAGGGCCTGCTGCTGGGCGACGGGGCCGGGGCGGTGGTCCTGGAGGCCGCGGACAGCCGGGACGGGATGCGGCCGCTGGCCCGCCTCACCGGGTGGGGCATGGCCGGGGACGCGCACCACGTCTGCCAGCCGCACCCGGAGGGGCTGGGCATGGCCCGGGCGATCGGCGCCGCGCTGGACCGCGCGGGGCTGCGTCCCGAGGACCTCGACTACGTCAACGCGCACGGCACCGGGACGCCCTACAACGACGCGGCGGAAACCGCGGCGCTGCACCGGGCGTTCGGGACGCACGCGGAGCAGATCCCGGTCAGCTCCACGAAGTCCATGCACGGGCACGCGCTCCAGGCCGCCGGGCTCGTGGAGTTCGTGATCTGCGTGCTGGCGCTGCGGTCCGGAAGCCTGCCGGTCAACTCCGGTTGGCTGGGCCCGGATCCGGACTGCCGCCTCGACCTGGTCCTGGACGGCCCGCGGCAGCGGGACACCCGACACGTGCTCAGCCTCAACGCCGCCTTCGGCGGCGCCAACACCGCGCTGGTGGTGAGTGCCGCATGACCCCGCCCGCCCTCCCGACCAGGACCCTCGCGCACACCGAATGGCCCGCGCCGGACGACGCCGAGGCGCCGAAGCTGCCGGGTTTCACCGCCTCGCCGTTCGGCCCGATCATCGCGCACGTCGCGGACCGCTGCCTGGGGGCGCACCACGGCGAGCCGCCCGCGCCGCCCGAGCGCGGCGAACGTACCGCCGTCGTGCTGGTGACCCGGCTCGGCGACATGGCCACCGAGGCGGCCGTCACGGGTTCGGTCGACTCCGGCAAACCCGCCTCGCCGCTGCTCTTCTACCAGTCGGTGCCCAGCGCCGTGCTGGGTGTGGTGGCCGCGCGCTGGGGCCTGGGCGGGCCGGTGATCTGCATCAGCCCCGCGGGGGACGCGCTCGCCGACGGCATGGACCTGGCGCAACTGCTGATCGAGGACGGCAGCGCGGACGACGTGCTCCTGGTCCTGGTCGAACTCGCCACCCGCGACGACCAGCCGGACCGCGCCCGGGGCCTCCTGGTGACCGGCGGCACGCCGACCGGAGCCCCGCCGTCCGAGGCAGCCGACCCGGCCGGGCACGACGAGGCCACCGACGGCGGGGCCGCCCGGTGAGCGGATCCCCCTCGGGCACCCCGATCCCGGCGGCCACCGAGATCGAACTGCTGCGGCAGTTCTGGTGGCTGCACGACGCCCGCTGGTACCAGGCGGTCAAGACCCGGTTCGGCCAGGACGCCGCCAACGAACTCAACGCCGAGGTCATGCAGTTCGTGGCCCGCCGCGTCGCGACGCTGTACGCCCGCCTCACCCGCCTCCGCCCGTCCGACACGGCCGCCTCCGCCAAGGACACCGCAGGGACCCTGGAGGCGCTGGCCGCCCTCATGTTCGCCGGCACCGTGCGCCTGGAGTCCACCGACTTCGGTGACGACGGCACCTGGGACACGGTCGTCAGCGAGCACTACGCGCTCAAGATGCTCAGGGCCGGCCGATCGCTGGACAACTACGTGTGCCCGTGCCTGGAGCTTCGCGCCGGCTGGTTCGAGGGCATCCGGGTCCCGGCCGTCGATTCCGTCGTCGAGTGCATGCGCGACGGGGACGCGGTCTGCCGGTTCCGCGCCTGCCTGACGCCGGAGCACGACGAACCCGCCGCGACCGCGACGGCCGACGACTGATCCGCAGCGAAGGAGCGAGGTGCGAACGATGCGACTGGTCGTGGCCATCACCGGCGCCACCGGGGCGGTCCTGGGCGTACGCCTGCTCCAGGAACTGCGGCTGCACGACGGCGTGGAGACCCATGCGGTGATCAGCCGCTGGGCCCGCTCCACGCTGACGGTCGAGACCGGCCTGACCACCGCCGAGGCCGGCGCGCTCGCCGACGTCGCCTACTCCCCCGACGACCAGGCGGCGGCGATCTCCTCGGGATCGTTCCCGGTGGACGGCATGGTGATCATGCCGTGCAGCATGAAGACGCTGGCCGGGATCCGGACCGGGTACGCGGACGGCCTGGTCGGAAGGGCCGCCGACGTCACGCTCAAGGAGCGGCGCAAGCTCGTCCTGGTGCCGCGCGAGACCCCGTTCAACGACATCCACCTCGACAACATGCTCGCGCTGTCGCGCATGGGCGCGGTGATCCTGCCGCCGATGCTGACCTTCTACAACCGCCCCTCCGGCGTGGACGACATGGTCGACCACATCGTCTCCCGGGTCCTGGACCAGTTCGGGATCCCCGCGCACCGCGCGCGCCGCTGGCAGGGGCTGCCGGACGCGAACCCCAGCCCGACGGCGGACGGCTCCGGCCGCCGCCGCCCCGTCACCGCGAACGCCTCCCGGGGGACGACCTCATGAGCCACCTCGCCGACCTGCGCAGTTACCTCGACGCCCTGGCCGCCATCGGCGACCTGAGAACCATCGACCGGCCGGTCAGCGCCGATCTGGAGGCCGCCGCCCACACCCGACGGTCGTACGAACTACGGGCCCCCGCCCCGTTGTTCACCACGATCCGGGACGACCGCATCGGCATGCGGATGTTCGGCGCACCCGTCGGCGTCAGCTCGCGGGCCGACATGCCGCTGGCCCGCCTCGCCCTGTCCGTCGGACTGCCGCCGGGGACGGGCGCCGCGGACCTCGTCGACCACCTGGTCCGCACCCGCGACGCCGAACCGGTGCCGCCGCGCCGGGTGCCCGCCGAAGGCGCACCCTGCAAGGAGAACATCCTGCTCGGCGACGACGCCACGCTGGACCGCTTCGTCGTGCCGCGCATCCACGAGAAGGACGGCGGCCACTACCTCAACACGTGGGGCGTCATCGTCGCCAAGATGCCCGACGGCTCGTGGACCAACTGGTCGATCACCCGGATCATGATGCTGGACGGCAGGCGCATGACGGGCCTGGTGATCCCGCCGCAGCACCTCGGCCTGGTGTGGCAGGCCTGGGCGGAACGCGGCGAGCCCATGCCGTACGCCCTGGTGCAGGGCGGCGCCCCGGCGATCCCGTTCGTGGCCGGCATCCCGCTGCCGCGCGGGGTCGACGAGGGCGGCTACATCGGCGCGTTGCAGGGCGCGCCCGTCGACGTCGTGCGCTGTGAGACGGTCGACCTCGACGTGCCCGCGCACGCGGAGGTGGTGATCGAGGGGCACCTGTCGGTGGGCCGGGACAGCATGGAGGGCCCGTTCGGCGAGTACGCCGGGTACGCATCCAACCACCAGTCCCTCCAGCCGGTGTTCTCGGTCGAGGCGATCACCCACCGCGACGCGCCGGTGTGGCCGATCGTCGCGGAGGGCCGCCCGGCCGACGAGTACCACACGGTCACCGGCACCGGCCGCGCCGCGAACGTCCTGCACGGGCTGCGCCGCGCGGGCCTGCCGGTGACGACCGTGTGGATGCCCTTCCCCGCCGCCATGCACTGGACGGTGGTGACCGTGCCGGACAACTGGCGCACGGTCCTCCCCGGCGTCGGGACCGCCGAGTTCGTGCACCGGATCGGCGAGGTCATCCACAACAGCGGCGGCCCCAGCGCGATGATGCCGACCACCTTCGTGCTGGACGACGACGTGGACCCCGCGAACGAGGCCGACCTGCTGTGGGCGCTCGCCACCCGGCTGCACCCGCGCGACCGGCGCGAGGCCTGGGACACCGTCGTCCTGCCCTTCATGGCCTGCTACACGGACGAGGAGCGCAAGGCGATGCGCGGCCCCGGCGTCCTGCACGACGGGCTGCTCCCCGCCTGGGGCGAAGGGCGTCTGGACCACGCGTCGTTCGCGCAGGCCTACCCCGCCGACGTCCGGCGCCGGGTCGTCGACAACTGGGACGCCTGACCGTGCCGGGCGACCGCGCGGTCCCGACCGACTTCCGAGAACGCCGACGGGCGGATGGAGTGACATGGCGCTGAACCCGCAGTGCGTGGGCGCGAAGTACCCGCCCTCGCACCCGTATCCCGTGGAATCCGAGACGATCCGGCGCTTCGCGGAGGCGGTGGGCGACCCCGCCCCCGTCTACACCGACCCGGAGGCCGCCCACGCGCTGGGCCATCCGGCCGTCCTGGCGCCGCCGACCTTCCCGTTCGTCGTGGTCGCGCGTGCGATGCGCGAGGTGTTCGACTACCGGGAGATCGGGTTCGACCCGACGTACATCGTGCACGGCAACCAGCGGTTCGAGTACGCCCGGCCCGTGCACGCCGGCGACCGCCTGGTCACGACCCTGGAGATCACCGGCGCCCGGACGCTGCGCGGCCGTGACGTGCTCACCCTGCGGGCCGACCTCGCGGACGCCCACGGCGGGCACGTGGTCACCACGCACATGACCCTCGTCGCCATGAACGCGACGGAAGGCGGAGGCCCCGATGACGATCGGCGTTGAGGACGCCCAGGTGGGCACCGAACTCCCGGCCAGGACGGTCACCCTCACCCGGGCCGACCTGGTGCGGTACGCCGGGGCGTCCGAGGACTTCAACCCCGTGCACTGGAACCCCCGGGTGGCGCGCGAGGCCGGGATGCCGGACGTCATCGCCCACGGCATGCTCACCATGGCGCTGGCCGCCCGCACCGTCACCGACTGGGTGCGCGACCCCGGCGCGATCGTCGAGTACCGCACCCGCTTCAGCAGGCCGGTCCCGGTGCCCGACGACGACCGCGGCACGGACGTCGAAATCCGGGGCCGGGTGGGCGCGTTGCTCGACGGCGGACGGGTCCGCGTGGACCTTGTGGTGACCTGCGGCGGCGCCAAGGTCCTCAGCGAGGCCCGCGCGGTCGTACGGCCGGCGTCATGACGGACACCCCCGACGGAGGACACGGCCGATGAGTTCTCCCGCCTACCTGCTCTCACCCGGGTACGTCCTGGGCGAGAGCGAGCAACCGCACACCGCAGTGGAGCAGTTGGCGGCCCGCGTGGCGGAGTACGGCATCCCCATGGCGCCCCGGGCCTGGGGTTGGGGCAGCTTCTTCCGCACCGCCCGCACGCCCGTCGAACTCGCGGTCGCCAGCGGCGAGTCCACGCTGCGCACGGCCGATGTGCCGCGTGGGTCGGTGGACGGACTCATCGTGTGCACCAGCGCGTTCCCGGAATCGGTCGACGACCACGCCGGGTTCCTCGGCGCGGTGCTGGACGGACTCCGGCTGTCCGCCGTGTCGTTCGCCTGCGGCATGACGCTCAACCGGTGCAACAACCTGCTCGCCGCGCTGCACGTCGCCCGGTCGCTGGTGGAGAACGGCAGCCTGCGCACGATCCTCGTCGTCACCGCCGACCGCATCACCGACGAGGCCGAACGCCTGGAGAAATTCGCGCTGTTCAGCGACGGCGCGGCCAGTTGCCTGGTGAGCGCGGACGAACACGGTCGGGACGCGTACCAGATCCTCGCCTCGGCCTCGGCGCAGGACGCCACGGTCATGGGCCGGCACGACCAGATCGACCCCCGCCTCGCGGTGGCGGTCAACGACCGGTTGCAGCGCGCCACCGGCATACCGCTGGAGAAGGTCACCGCCCTGCTGCCGGCCAACCTCGTCCGGCCGCTGGTCACCCTCAAGGAGCGCCAGGCCGGGTTCACCGCACAGCAGGTGCACACGCGCAACATCGAACGCGTCGGCCACTGCTTCGCCGCGGACCCGCTCATCAACCTCGTCGATTTCGCCGCGTCCGGAGCGTCGGGAGAGGAGGAGATCGATGGGCTGTTTCTGCTGGCCTCCAGCGTGCCCGGAGCCAGGCACGGAGTCCTGCTCCGCAAGATCGCGTGACGTCGAGGAGAGGTCGCGCGACGTCGAAGAGAGGTGTCGCATGGTGCCAGGCGTGGAGGCGGACCACCCCGCCCGGCCGCCGGCCGCGCCCCACGCCCCCGACCCGGGCGGTCGCGGCGACGCGGCGGGCGCAACCGCCCCGTTCCTGCAACTGACCGGCGACCCCTTCGAGCTCGGACGGCAGCACGGCGCCGCCCGCGCCGCCGCGCTGCACGACTTCCTCGCCGACGGGCTCGCCCGGACGAACCACCTGCGCGACGAGCCGGTCCCGATGACCGCGCTGCTGCCGATGATCACCGCTTTCCAGGCGGAGATCGAGGCGGGCGCCCCCGATCTCGCCGAAGAGATCCGCGGGCTCGCAGAGGGCGCGGGCCTCACCCACCCCGAGGCGCTGCTGCTGCAAATGCGCCGGGAAATCGTCGGCTACCGCAGCACGCACCGCCCGCAGGGCGACTGCACCACGTATGCCCGGGTGGCGAAGAACGGCCCGGACACCGTGCTGGCGCAGACCGTGGACCTCAACGGCAACCTCGACGACCAGACCGGGGTGCTCTCGGTCCGCAAGGCCGGGTCGCGGCGCGACGTCCTGGTGCTGAGCTTCGGCGGACTGCTCGGCTACCTCGGCATGAACAGCGACGGCCTGGCCGTCGGGATCAACCTGGTGCTTGGCGGCAGGTGGCGGGCCGGGCTGCCGCCGTATCTCGCGGTCCGGCACGTGCTGGACAACGCCGGGTCGGTGGCCGAGGGCCTGGAGGTCCTGCGCGGGCTGCGGCTGGCGAGCTCGCGGTCGCTGATGCTGTGCGACCGGCGCGGGGCGGCGTACGCGGAGTTCATGGACGGGCGCATGCAGGTGGTCGAGGGGTACCGGCTGCTGCACACCAACCACTTCCTGCACCGGGAGTTCATCCCGTTCGACGAGCTGAACGTCTTCGCGAAGAACGGCTCGCTGCGCCGCCTGGAGGCGTGCGGGGTGCGGCTGAACGCGCTCGCCGAATCGGCCTCGCCGCGGGACCACCTGGACCTCCTGTCCACCCCGCCGATCTTCGTCCCGGACAACGGCGACATCCGCCGCGAACGCACGGTCGCGGTCGTGGTGATGCGCCCGGCGCACGGCGACATGCACCTGCTGGGCCCGGCGACCACGGCGGCGCCGCAGGTCTTCACGGTTGAGGCACCCGGAGGCGAGGAGGCATGAGCGGGGAGGCGGAGAGCTGGCTGATCGACCTGCGCGGGGACGACGGCCTCTGGGACGACGACGCGTGCCGCGCCGAGTTGTCGGCGCAGGAGTTGCGGCGGGCCGATCGCCTGCGCCCCGCATCCGCGCGCGCTTACGTCCGCTCCCGCGCCGCGGTCCGCCGCGTGCTCGCCCGCGTGCTCGGCGGCTCCCCCGCCGGGCACCTGGTCGCCGCCGCCCCCGACGGAACCCCGGTGCTGCCGAACCACCCCGACTGGCACGTGAGCTGGTCCCGATCGGCGGGCGTGCTGCTGGTCGCGCTGAACCGGGGCGGCCCGGTCGGCGCCGACGTCGAGGCGGTGCGTCCCGTCATGTCCCCCGCCCGCGTACTGCGCCGGTTCTCCCCGGACGCCGCCGCGCTCGGGGACGTCGACGGGCCCGAAGCGTTCCTGTCGGCCTGGACCCTGCTGGAGGCCGCGGTCAAGGCGACCGGTCGCGGTCTCGCACAAGGCGCGGGCGACGTACGCCTGCACCGCCCCCCGGGCGCCCGGCACTGCGCACTGCTCGGCATCGAGGGCGACGTGGAGCAATGGTCCGGCCGCACCGACCTGTTCACGCTCCCCGGCGCCGTCGCAAGTGCCCCTCCCGAACCTCGCGCACCCGGCTCCGCCGCGCCCGCTGCGCAACCGCGGGTGGTCACCGCCGTGGTCGTCCGCGGGTCTGCCGCACCCCTGCACCCGCATGCCTGGCGCCTCCCCGAGCCGGGGTCCTCGGGGACGCACCGCCCGTTGCCCGCAAGGCAGTTCGCGGGACGTCCGGACCAACACGTCGGAGCCGGGTCCGACGCGGAACGCAACCGCCCAACGCTCGGACGATTGGAGAAGTCCCCATGTTGATCAGTGACGAGCACCGCCGGAAGATCCTCGCGGACCGGTCCCTCGGGGCCGGCAACGTCGTGCACCGGCTCCCCGAATACGGCCGGTCCGCCGACGAGGAGGTCCTGTGGCTGGACGGCACCTGGCAGGCGCCCTCCGGCGAGTACCCCGAGGTCCTGACGCTCGGCGAGCTGCACGCGGTCGTCGAGACGTACGCCGGCTTCTACCGCCAGGCGGGCGTACGGGCCAAGGACGCGGTCGCCATCGTGTCCACGTCCATCACCGACTTCGCGATCAACCTGATGGCCCTGACCAGCCTCGGCGCGGTCGCCTCGCTGGTGAGCGCGCACATGCCGAGCGAGGTGCGCCGTGAGTACATCCGCCGCCAGCAGGTCACCGGCATCATGACGCGCGAGCCGTGGCACAAGGGTCTTCTGACGCACGTCGACGACGACCCGGCGCCGAAGTTCGTCGCGATGCAGTCCGACGTCACGCCCGCGCACCGCGCGCACCTCCCGGCCAAGTACCCCTTCCGGCACACGCCCGTCGACCCGATCCTGATCTCGCACTCCTCGGGCACCACCGGCATCCCGAAGTCGGCGTACCACACCCACGAGACGCTGTTCCACGGTGCGCTCAGCCGCCTGTCCGACGGCCAGGATTGCAGCACCCGCAAGCGCCTTCTGGCGCTGCCGGGCCACCACGTGTCGGCGATGTCCAACACGCTGCTCGGCCTGCTGCTCGGCGCGCCGGTGGTGCACTTCACCGACCCCAGCGGCAAGGCCGTCCTGGACGGGATCGAGAAGCACCGCCCGGTCATCGTCTTCGGCTTCACGCACACCTTCGCCGAGATGGCCGCCGAGGACCTGACCGACCGGGACCTGTCCTGCGTCGCGGCGTACTACGCCTCCGGCGACGCGGCGCACCTGGTGCACATCAAGAAGCTGCTGGCGAAGGGGCGGAGCCCGTACACGGGCCGGGACCTCAAGCAGCACATCGCGCCCGGCGCGATCTTCATCGACATGTTCGGCTCGACCGAGATGGGCTACGTGCTCTTCGACTACGTGCACCGTGTCGGCGGCGAGAACATCGGCCGCTGCATCGGCCGGCCGATGCGCTTCGCCGAGGCGGTCGCGCTCTCCGAGGACGGCGAGGTCCTGCCGCCGGGCGAGGTCGGCCGACTGGGCGTGCGCTCGAAGTCCCTGACGCCCGGTTTCTGGAACGACAACGTGCGGTGGCACCAGCAGTGGCTGGGCGGCTACTTCCTGACCGGCGACCTGGTCTACCGCGACCCCGGCAACACCTTCTACCACCTGGACCGCACGTCCGACGCCATCCGCACCAAGGACGGCTGGGTGTTCAGCGCCTACACCGAGGAGCTGCTGCTCTCGGAGTACGCCGAGATCCACGAGGTCACGGTGGTCGGAGTGGCCGACGAGGGCGTGGAGTTCGGCTGGGAGGACGAGGGCGTCGCGGAGACGTACGCGCTGGTCACCCTCGCCCCCGACGCCGCCTCGCCGGAGGACCCGACGGCCTGGGTGAACGCGGCGCTGGCCAAGCACGGCCTGCCCGAGGTGGCGGGCACCGTCATCGTCTCCGACGACAAGATCCCGGTCGGCATCACCGGCAAGGTCCTCAAGCGCATCCTCCGCGAGCAGGCGAACTCGCTGGTCGAGGGTTGCCGCTGACCCGGACCGCACACGGCGGGCGGTCTCCGGCGCCGCCGCGGTCCCCTCAGGAAGGAAGGTCATGACCGACTACGACGTGATCGTCATCGGCGCCGGCAACGCCGGGCTGAGCGCGGCGGCCACCATGCAGCGCGGCGGCAGGCGCACGCTCCTGCTGGAGCGCCACAACGTGCCGGGCGGGGCGGCGCATTCGTTCGTCCGGGGGCGCTTCGAGTTCGAGGTGTCGCTGCACCAGCTCGCCGGCATGGGCGACGAGGGCGCCAACGGTCCGCTGCGCGCCGTCTTCGACATGCTGGACGTCACGCGGCGGCTGGAGTTCATCGTCGACGACGACCTCTACCGAACCGTGGTGCCCGGGGTCCTGGACGTGACGCTGCCCTGCGACTGGCAGGGAATCGTCGAGACGCTGGACAGCCACTATCCGGGTAACCGCGCGCAGCTCACGCGCTTCATGGAGCTGGTCCGGGACACCGGCGTCTGGCAGTTGGTCGCCCGGGCGAACCTGCACAAGATGCAGGAGCAGATCGAGTGGCTGTCGGGTATGTCGGATGTGCGGCGCTACGCCCTCAAGTCGTTTCAGGCGGTGCTGGACGAGTTCTTCACCGACGACCGGCTCAAGCACGTGCTGGCGTCCTACTGGAGCTACAACGGCCAGGTGCCTTCCCAGTGCCCGTTCATGGACCTCGCGCGGCTGCTCACCCTCTACATCGAGTACAAGCCGTACCAGGTGGTCGGCGGCAGCATGTCGATGTCGTCCGCGATGCTGGCCTCGTTCCTGGAGGCGGGCGGCGAGGTCAAGTTCAACAGCGACGTCGCGAAGATCCTCACCAGCGGCGGAGCGGTGGCCGGGGTCCGGCTGTCGGACGGCACCGAGATCTCCTCGCGCATGGTGATCTCCAACGCGCCGACCGTCGCGACGTACACCACGATGCTCGACGACGACGTGGTGCCCGAGCGCGTGCTGAAGGACCTGCGGGGTCGCACCCTCGGCCCGTCGGCGACCGTGCTCTACATGGGACTCGACGCACCGGCCGCCGAGCTGGGCTTCCACGCGTCGACCAACTTCATCACCGCCGACCTGGACGAACGCAACCTCGACCGGGCCAACCGCACCCTCGAACCGGCCCGCTACCTGGTCGCGACCTGCTACGACGTCCGGCCGACCGGCTACGCACCACCCGGCACCTCGCAGGTGGCGCTCGCCTCCCTCGCCTATGGGCGGCCGTGGGAGGCGCTGTCGCCGGAGGAGTACGCCCGGGCGAAGTTCGCGTACGCGCAGTCCCAGTTGGAACTGCTCAAGGCCATCGCCCCCGGCGTCCAGGACGTGATCGAGGAGGCCGAGGTCGCCACGCCGCTGACCTTCAAGCGGTACCTCAGCCAGCCGGGCGGCACCATCTACGGCTTCGACCAGGACGTCTCGGACAGCTGGCTGTTCCGCAACGAGGACCTGGCGCCGAACGTGCCGGGCCTGGTGTGCATCAGCAACTGGACGGGCGCGGGCGGCTACAACTCGATGATCGTCATGGCGGCCCGGGTGTGCCAGCGGATCTTGTCCATGTAATCCAGAACGGAGTCCGATATGACAGCGAATCCGCTGGCCCGGTTGCTGGACGGGGCCGACGAAGTGCTCGCCCGGATGCGGGAGCGGGAGGAGGCCGGGGAGGCGGACCACCCGTCCGACGCCTGGGCCGAGCTGGAACCGCTGCACCCGCGCCGCCTGGACCTCACCGTGGCGGAGGTCGTCGACGAGACCGTCACCACGAAGACCTTCCGGCTCGCCAAGACCGGCGGCGGTCCGCTGCCGCCGTTCCTCGCGGGGCAGTACATCAACCTGCACGTGCGGGTCGGGGACGTCCTGACCAGCCGCGCGTTCTCCATCTCGTCCTCGCCCAACGCCCGCGAGCACTACGACCTGACGGTGCGGCGACTGCCGGGCGGGCGGGTCAGCAACCACCTGCTCGACACGACGAAAGCGGGCGACCGCTTCGTCAGCGGCGGACCGATCGGCACCTTCTTCCACGACCCGCTCTACCACGGGGACGACGTCGTCTTCCTGGCCGGCGGCTCCGGGGTCGCCCCGGCGATGTCGATGATCAAGGACATCGCCGACAACGGCCTCGCCCGCCGGATGACGCTGGTGTACGGCTCCCGCCGCGACGACGACGTCATCTTCCGCGACGAGCTGGACGACCTGGCCGACCGGCTCCCCGGCCTGACCGTGCACCACGTCATCGCACAGCCCGGTCCGGACTGGACCGGCGCGGTGACCCCCCTCGACGCGAAGCTCGTCAGTTCCCTGGTGGGCCCGCTGGCCGGCCGCATGACCTATCTGTGCGGCCCGCCGGGCAAATACGACTTCCTCATCCGGGAGTTGACGTCGCTCGGCCACCCGCGACGGCGCATCCGGTACGAGGACAACAGCGTCGCCGTGCAGCCGGGGGACGACCCGCGCTGGCCCGCCGGCCTGGACCCGGCGGGAGAGGTCTCGGTCACGGTGCGCGGCGGCAAGACGTTCAGCATGCCGCGCGGCCGGAACATCCTGGAGGCGCTGGAGGACAACGGCATTTCCCAGGAGCCGTCGTGCCGTTCCGGCGAATGCTCGCTGTGCCGGGTCCGGGTCTGCTCCGGCGAGGTCTTCCACGCCCAGGAGGCCAAACTCCGCATGGCCGACACCAAGTTCGGGTTCGCGCACAGTTGTGTCGCCTATCCGCTCACCGACGTCGAGATCGACGTCTGACCACGGGCCCTACGCACCACCCGCACCCCGATCACAGGAGGTCCACACAATGCCTGCCGACCTGCGGGAAGTCATGGTCGATGCACTGCGCAGCATGCACTTTGAAGTCGACTCGCTCACCGACGAGACACCTCTCGGCGACGGCGGGCTCGAACTGGAATCGCTCTCGCTCGCCGAGTTGGTGATGCAACTCGACGAATTCGGCGTCGAGTTCACCGACGACGAGATGGAGACGCTGGCGACGATGACCTTCGGCCAATTCGCCGAGGAAGCGGCGCGGCGCAAGAGCGGTCAATAGGAGCCGGAAACCGCCCGGGCATTGCGCCGGGAATTTCCTTCGCACGTCCCTGGATCCACCCGGCTTTCCCCCGGCGCTCGTCCCGTGACGGGCCGACCGATTGACGGAACCGACAGAAGGAGGAGTGACCGTGTCCCCACCGGCCGAGGCAATCTGCGTCGTGGGCGCCGGTCCCCGCGGCCTCGCGGTCCTGGAGCGGTTGTGCGCGAACCACACGGGTGAGCGCCGGTTGTCGGTCCACGTGGTGGACCCCTACCCGCCCGGGGCCGGCCGCACGTGGCGTACCCGGCAGTCCCACCACCTGCTGATGAACACCGTGACCTCGCAGATCAGCCAGTTCACGGACGGCAGCGTCAACTGCGCGGGGCCGGTGCGTACGGGCCCGAGCCTGTACGACTGGCTCCAGCCGGTCGAGTTCGGCGCCGGCAACATCTGGGCGGGCGCCGAACGGCTCGGCCCCGACGACTACCCGTCCCGCGCGCAGTTCGGCCGGTACCTCGAATGGGTCCTCGGCCACATCAAGGCCACCGCCCCGGACACCGTCCAAATCCTCGTGCACCGGGGCACGGCCATCGCGCTCAACCAGGACGCGAGTGGCCAGTGCGTCACTCTGGACGACGGCACGCTGCTGGCCGGGCTGGACGCGGTGGTCCTGGCGCTCGGCCACGGCTCGAACGAGCCCACCTCCGAGGAAATGCGGTTGGCGGCGTTCGCCGGGCAACATGGGCTGCGGTACATCCGTCCGGGCAACCCCGCCGACCTCGACCTCGACGGCATCGGGGTCGGCGAGGCGGTCGGGATCCGCGGCCTGGGGCTGGCGTTCTTCGACGTGCTCGCCCTGCTGACCGAAGGCCGCGGCGGCAAGTACGTCTCCGGGCCGGACGGCCTGCACTACCTTCCGTCCGGGCACGAACCCGTCCTGCACGCCGGATCGCGACGCGGGGTGCCCTACCACTCGCGCGGCGAGAACCAAAAGGGCGCGGCGGGCCGCCACGAGCCGCTGTTCCTGACCCTGGACGCCGTCGCGCGCATCCGGGCCACCCCGAACGCCACCTTCAGGCAGCACGTCTGGCCTCTCCTGGACGCCGAGGTGCGGGCGGTCTACCACCACGCCGTCATCGTGCAGCGCACCGGCAGGCCGGCCGCGGACCGCTTCACGGCCGAATTCGCCGCCGCCGACCCGGCCGGCCGGACCGGCGTGCTGCGCCGCCACGGCATCGGGGCGGCCGACGAATGGGACTGGGATCAGGTCGAACACCCCTGGGGGAAACGGGTATTCGCGGACCGTGCGGAGTTCGGGAGCTGGCTGCTCGGGCACCTGCGCGAGGACGTCCGGCACGCCCGCGGCGGCAACGTGCGCAACCCGCTCAAGGCCGCCCTCGACGTCCTGCGCGACATGCGCAACGAAGTCCGGCTGGCGATCGACCACGCCGGAGTCACCGGCAGTTCCTACCGCGACGAGGTGACCGGCTGGTTCACGCCGCTCAACTCGTATCTCTCCATCGGCCCGCCGCTGTCCCGCATCGAGGAGATGACCGCGCTGATGGAGTGCGGTGTGCTGCACGTCGTCGGGCCCGGCACCCGGGTGCGGCCGGACCCGGCGGGTGCGGCGTTCCTCATCGGCGCCTCGGCGATCCCCGGCTCGGAGGTCGCGGCGACCACGCTCATCGAGGCGCGGATCCCCGACACCGACCTGCGACGCACCACGAACGCGCTGCTGCGCCACATGCGTTCGACCGGCCAGTGCCGGGCGTACCGCATCCCGGACCCGGACGGCGCGGAGTACGAGACCGGCGGGCTGGAGGTCACGCCGCGGCCGTACCGCGTGGTGGACGCCTCCGGCAGGCCGCACCCGCGCTGCTTCGCCTACGGCGTGCCGACCGAGTCCGTGCACTGGGCGACCGCTGCCGGGATCCGCCCCTGGGTCGGCTCGGTGATCCTTGAGGACGCCGACGCCATCGCCAGGGCGGTGCTGGCGCGGTGATCACCAACCGGCCACCGCGCCAGGGACATGAGCCGCCGCCACCGCACGGGTCGGGTCCGCACGCCCGCTCCGCGTCCGCAAGGAGTGCCGCAGTGGACCTGAACAGCAGCCACGACCCGGAGATCCTCGGACTCCCCTTCTACGAGGACGGCCACCGCCGCCTGGCCCACCAGATCGGCGTCTGGTGCGACATCTACGGTGACCTGTGGGAGACGGTGCGCCGCACGCACCCGGACGAGGCGGGCCGCCGCCTGGTCCAACTCCTCGGCGAGGAAGGCTGGTTGTCCGGCCTCGACCCGGACAAGACGCCGCACGACCTGCCCGCGGACCTGCGCGCGGTGTGCCTGGCCCGCGAGGCGCTGGCCTACGCCGAGGACCTGGCCGACTTCGCCTACTCCATCCAGTCCCTGTCCGCAACGCCCATTGCCCGGTTCGGCGACAAGGAGCAGCAGGCGCGCTACCTGCCGCGCATGGCCGCGGGCACGCTGATCGGCGCCTTCGCGGTCTCGGAAATGGAAGCCGGCTCGAACGTCGCCGCGGTCGGGCTCACCGCGCGGCGCACCGGCGACGGCGGCCACGTGCTCACCGGCCGCAAGGCGTGGATCGCGCACGCGACCATCGCCGACCTGTTCGTCGTCATCGCCCGCACCGGCGAAGGCCCGGGCCCGCTGGGCCTGTCCGCCTTCCTGGTGCCCGCGGACACCCCCGGAATCCATGTGGAGCCGGTCGACGCGATCGCGCCGCGATCGTTCGGCCACGTGCGCTTCGAGGACTGCCCGGTGCCGGACGACGCCCTGCTGGGCCGCAGGGGCCGGGGCTTCGTGGTGGCCATGGACCTGCTGGAGCGGTTCCGGATGACGGTCGGCGCCGCCGCGGTCGGGTTCGCCCGGCGGGCGGCGGACACGGCTCTGTCGCACACGCGGGGCCGGGAGGCTTACGGCGGCACGCTGTTCGACCTGCAACTGGTGAAGGCGCAGCTCGCCGACATGGACATCCGCCTGAACGCGGCATCGCTGCTGGTGGCACGCGCCGCCTGGGAGGCCGACCGGGGCAGCCGCGGCTTCGCGCGGCACTCCGGCATCGCCAAGGTTTACGCCACCGAGGCGGCCCAGGAGATCGTCGACGCGGCGGTGCAGTTGTCCGGCGCGGCCGGTGTGGTGCGCGGCGGGACCGCCGAACGCCTGTACCGGCAGATCCGCTCGCTGCGCATCTACGAGGGCGCGACCGACGTGCTGCGCCTCGCGCTCGCCGACGGCCTGGACATGCGCCGGGCCGACCGCGGCGGGTGACGGCCCGCGCCGCTCATCCGGCGCCACGGCTGTCCGGCCCATCCGGCCCCACTGCTCCCGACCCACCGGCCCACCCGGCCCGTACCCGGCCCGGCCGACCCACCCGGCCGACCGGTCACCGAATTCGCCGCACCCGCCGAACCTCTTTCCGAAAGCAGGCCCAGGTTGACGCACCCGATCCAGGCGGTGCCGCCGGTGCCGGACGCGCCCCGCCTTTGGCTGCGGTGCGAGTCCCGCGCGGGCGAACGCCGCGCGCCGCTCGTACCCGAGGACGCCGCACGCCTTGTCGCCGGCGGTGTCCGGATCACCGTCGAGGACTGCCGGCAGCGGGTCTTCCCGCTGTCCGCCTACGTCCGTGCGGGCTGCGACACCGCGCCCGAGGGCAGTTGGACGGAGGCGCCCGCCCAGGCGTACATCCTGGGACTCAAGGAACTTCCGCCGGATCCACAGGCGTTACGCCACCGGCACATCTACTTCGGACACGCCTACAAGGGCCAGTCGGGCGCGCACGAACTGCTGGCCCGGTTCACCGCGGGCGGCGGCGCGCTGCTCGATCTCGAATACCTGACCGACGACCACGGGCGGCGCCTGGCGGCGTTCGGCTACTGGGCCGGGTACGCGGGCGCCGCACTCGCGGTCCTGCACCGCCGCGGCCTGCTCGACCCGCCGTTGCGCTCCCTGGACCGGGCGGCGCTGGACGGGCTCCTGCGCGACGGTGCCGCGGCGGGCGGCGACGCTCTGGTCGTCGGGGCGCTGGGGCGCTGCGGGCGCGGGGCGTGCGACGCGTTGGAGACGGCCGGTATCAGCCCGCTGCGCTGGGACCTGGCGGAGACCCGGGACCTGGACCGGGACGCGCTGCTCGCCGCCGACATCCTGGTCAACACGGTGCTGTCCACACGCCCGGTGCCGCCGTTCCTGGTCCCGACCGACCTGGACGAGCCCGGGCGGCGCATCTCGGTGATCGCGGACGTGACGTGCGACGTCGGCTCCGAGTGCAACGTCCTGCCGGTCTACGAGGCCGTCACCGACTGGGAGCACCCGGTCCGGCGGTTGCGGGACGGGGGCCGCCCGGTGGACCTCATCGCCATCGACAACCTGCCGTCGCTGCTGCCGGGCGAGGCGAGCCGGGCGTTCTCCGCCGATCTGTGGCCGTTGCTGGTGAAGCTCGGCCCGGACGACCCGGCGTGGGCCCGCTGCCGGGGCGCGTTCGCGCAGGCGGTGAACCGCGACGCGGACGCCCAGGACGCGGCGGGCCGGGCGGCGGGGGGGGG
>NZ_JBPKBH010000012.1:213263-236057 GCF_051388915.1 Yinghuangia sp. YIM S09857
CGGCCGGGCAGCACGGAGACGTGCCGCACAGCGACGGGCGGCACCCGGACGGGCAGCACGCGGCAGCCGGAACCGAGACCAAGGAGGACGCCCGTGTCAGGTGACCGGATCGCTCCCGCAAGCGGCACCGTCCACTGGGTCGGCACCGGCCTGTCCACCGGCCGCACCGGCCTCGGCCTGGTCTGCGACCGGGCGAGCCGCGTCGTCCTGTGGGACCGCACCGCCGAACGTGCCGCGGAGCGCCTCGCCGCACTCGGGCTCGCGGACCGCGCCGAGGTGCGCGGCCTGCGTCCGGGCGCGCTGGAGGCCGAGGTCGGCGCGGGCGACGTGGTGGTCTCCATGCTGCCCGCGACCGAACACCCGGGCCTGCTTGGCCTGGCCGTCGCGCGCGGCGCGCACTTCGCGTGCACCAGCTACACCACCGACGCGCTGAGCGAGCAGGCCGCCACGGCGGCCGACGCCGGACTCGTCGTCCTGACCGAAGCCGGGCTCGACCCCGGGATCGACCACCTGATGGCCCACGTCCTGGTCGACCGCGCCCGCCGCGAGGTCGGCGACGGCGGCACGTCCGCGGAGTTCACCTCGTACTGCGGCGGCCTGCCCGCGGTGCCGAACGACTTCCGCTACCGCTTCAGCTGGGCGCCGTACGGGGTGCTCTCGGCCCTCGCCTCCCCCGCGCGATACATCGGCGAGGGCGAGACCCGCACCGCCCAACACCCCTGGCAGGCAACCCGGTTGCTGGTGCTCGCCGGGGAGGAGTTCGAGGCGTACCCGAACCGCGACAGCCTGTCCTTCCTCGCGCAGTACGACTTCCCGGCCCGGTGGCGGCCCACCACGTTCATCCGCGGCACGCTCCGCAACGCGGGCTGGCGCGCGGCCTGGCACGAGGTCTTCGAGACCGTCCTGACCGGCGACGAGACCCGGATCCGGGCGCTGGCCAAGGAACTCGCCGACCGCCACCCCACCACCGAGGCGGACCGGGACCGGGTGGTGCTCGCCGTCGAGTTGACCGTCCGCGACGCCGACGGCGGCATCCGGTGGCGTGGGGCATACCTGCTGGACCTGACCGGCGACGCCGCGGAGAGCGCCATGGCCCGGTGCGTGTCGGTGCCGCTCGCGCTCGGCGTGTCCCGCGTCCTCGACGGGGCCCTCCCGCCGGGCCTCAACCGAGCCGCCGAATCGGCCGAAGAGGCCGCGCGGTGGCTGGCGTTCCTGCACCGCCACGGCATCCGCACCGCCTTCGACGACTCGCTTCCCGAGGCACCGGGAGGCACGCCGTGATCCTTGGAGCGCAGCCGCCGGGGCCCGGAAGCCCGCGGACCTCCCCACCGATCCGTCACACCCCATCGAGCGCGGCGAACCGCCCGAAGGAGAGGCCTAAATGGCGCACGAGCCCGATCGATCCGGTCCCACGCACTACACCTGCCTGGGCGTCGGGGTGGGACCGGCCAACCTGAGCCTGGCGTCACTGCTGTACGGCCGACCGGACGTGAGCAACCTCTTCCTGGACCGGAAGCAGTCGTTCACCTGGCACGACGGCCAGCAGATGCCGGGCAACGCGCTCCAGGTCTCGCTGTTCAAGGACCTGGTGACGCTGGCCGACCCGAGGAACCCGTTCACGTTCCTTGCGTACCTGCACCAGAACGGCAGGCTGTACCACTTCCTGAACGCCCAGTTCGACGCCGTGCCGCGGGCGGAGTTCCGCAACTACCTTGCGTGGGCGAGCCGGTGCAACGAGAACGTGGTGTTCGGTGAGGGGGTGCGCGAGGTCACGTTCGACGACGTGTTCCGGATCCGCACCGACCGGCGCACGGTCACCGCGGACAACGTGGTGGTGGGTGTCGGCAGCGAGCCGCACGTCCCCGGGCGGCTCGGCGAGAAGCTCGGGCCGAAGCAGTTCCACGTCAGCGACTACTTGCAGACGTCCGGGACCCTGGGCGGCAAGCGGGTGGTGGTGATCGGCGGCGGGCAGTCCGGGGCCGAGGCGTTCCTCGACATGATCTCCCGGCACGGCAGCGCGCTGCCCCGCCGGGTCTCGTGGATCTCCCGGCGCGGCAACTACTTCCCGATCGACGACACGCCCTTCACGAACGACTACTACATGCCGTCGCACGCCGAGTACTTCTTCGGGCTGGAGCGCGAGGCCCGCGAGGCGTTCAACCGGCAGCACGTCCTCACCAGCGACGGCATATCGCTGAGCACCCTGCGGGAGATCTACCAGCGCACCTACCTGCACCGCTTCGTGGACGGCAACGTCGACCTGGTGGGTCTGTACCCCAATCGCGAGGTCTTCGACGTCAGCCCGGGGCTGTACGGCGACTGGCAGGTCTCCGCGCGCCACAACGACAACCCGGAGGCGACCGAGGTCTTCGAGGCCGAGGTGGTCATCTGGGCGACCGGGTTCCGGCCCACCCGGATGGACTTCCTGGAGCCGATCGCGCACCGGCTGGAGCGCGACGGCGACGAACTGCGCATCGACGAGGACTATGCCGTGTACTGGGACGGGCCGGACGACCGGCGGGTGTTCGTGCAGAACGCGGCGCGCGGCCAACGCGGCCTCGCCGATCCCAACCTCAGCCTCAACGCCTGGCGCAGCCGCCGGATCGCCGACCGGCTGAGCCGCGAGTCGAGCACCGAGCAACTGCCCTCGTTCATCGAGTGGTCCACCAAGCCGGGCCCGCAGCCGGGGAGCGCGGCGTGAGCGCGACGCACGCCACCGGGACCGCGGTCGTCGGCGCGGGCGTCATCGGGTGCCTGATCGCGCGGGAGATCCTGGCCGCGGACCCGGGGGCCGCGGTGACGGTCCTGGACCGCGACCTCGTCGCCGGCGGCGCGACCCGCCGGTCGGCCGGTCTGCACTTCCCCCGCGGCACCACACCCGAGACGCGCGCGATGGCCGCCGAGAGCCAGCGCTACTACACCGAACTCCTGGCCGCCCGCCCCGACTTGCCGATCCATCCGGTGGGCATGACGGTGGTCGCGCCCGCCGCGCACGAGGCGGCGCTGCGCGAGGTCTACCTTCCGGAGGCGAACCTGCGGCGGATCGGCGGCGCCGCGCTCCCGCCGGACGGGGCCGCGCTGCCCGAGGGCCTGGCGGCCTGGGCCGGGGACGGCTGCCACTACGCGGACGTGGCCGCGCTCACCCAGGCCCTCGCCGTCGAACTCCGGTCCTCCGCACGGTTATTCGAGGGCCTGGCGGTAACCGGCATGGCGTCGGACGGGGACGGCGTACGCCTGACCCTGGGCACCGGGGACACGCTGACCGCGGACCGGGTGGTGCTGGCGCCCGGTCCCTGGCTGGCCGCCCCCGCGTGGCGGCACCTGCTGGAACCGCTGGGCGCGCGGGTGAAGAAGATCGTCGCCCTGCACATCGAGCACCCGGTGTCGGAGGACGACGGGGCGGTCGTCCTCCACGACGAGGACGCGTTCCTGCTGCCGTACCGGCACCGCGGGCACTGGCTGTTCAGCTACACCTGTCCCGAATGGGACGTCGACCCCGACACCGTCGAGCCGGCCCTGACCGCGGCGAACCTCGCCGAAGCCCTCGACGTGCTCGGCCGGTTCGCGCCCGGACTGGTCGACCGCGCCGTCTCGGGCCGGGTCTTCTGCGACGCGTACGCCCCCGGCCGGATCCCGCTGGTGTGCCCGGTGGGCGACGACGGGCGCGTGGTGTTCGCGGGCGCCGCAACCGGCTCGGGCTACCGCTTCGCCCCGGCGATCGCCGCGGCGACCGTCCGGCTGCTCGCCAAGGCGTCCCCCGACCGCGCCGACGTCCCCCGATCCGAAAGGACCGCGACATGATCTACAACCGGTACGATCCCGAAGCCCTCCATGCGGCCTTCGGGATCCGCATGAGCGACATTGAGGGGCTGGGCGTGGGGGCCGGTTGGGGCCGGGTCGCCCCGGGCCAGGCGTCGTCGAGCCACCAGCACGACGAGACCGAGTTCTTCGTGATCGTCGAGGGCCGCGGCGAGTTCGTCGTGGACGGCCGCCGCCACGAGGCGCGGCCGGGCACGCTGGCGCTGTTCGAGCCGTTCGAGTCGCACGTGCTGGAGAACACCGGCGACACCGACCTGGTCTTCCTCACCCAGTACTGGCGCGATCCCGGCCGGGCCCTCGCGTCGGCCGGGAACCGGGAGCGCACCGGGTTCGGCGGCCGCCCGGTGTTCGTCTTCTCGACGCCCCCGACGCCCAACGGCGACCTGCACCTGGGGCACCTGTCCGGCCCCTACCTGGGCGCCGACGCGTTCGTCCGGTTCCAGCGGATGAACGGCACCCAGGCGTGGCACCTGACCGGCAGCGACGACTACCAGAGCTACGTGATCGCGTGCGCCCGCGCCGAGGGCCGCGAGCCCGCCGAGACCGCGGCGCACTACAGCGCCGAGATCGCGGAGACGCTGGCGCTGATGGACATTCCGCTCGACCAGTACACCGTGACCAACGTGGACCCGGGGTACCGCGAGGGCCTGCGTGACTTCTTCACCCGCATGGTCGCCTCGGGGTGGGCCGCGGTCGCCGAGCGGGACGCGCTGTTCGACGCCGAGAGCGGCCAGTACCTCTACGAGGTGGACGTCAGCGGGGACTGCCCCGGCTGCGGCGCGCCGACCGGCGGCAACATCTGCGAGGACTGCGGCGAGCCCAACACCGTCGTGGACCTGGACTCCCCGCGGTCGAAGGTCTCCCCCGCCGACCCCCGCCGCGCGCCGCTCGCCCGCTGGTCGCTGCCGCTGCACGAGTTCCGCGACGACGTCGCGGCGCACCACCGCCTCGGCCGCGTCCCGGCCCGGCTGCGGGAGCTGGCCGACCGGCTGTTCACCCGGCCCGAACTGGACATCCCGCTGAGCCACCCCTCGGCGTGGGGTGTTCCGCCGGCGGAGACGGACGTGGACGGGCAGGTGATCTGGGTGTGGCCCGAGATGTCGTACGGCTTCCTGTACGGCATCCAGGCCCTCGGCGGCCGGCTCGGCCGCGACTGGCGGGCCGACGAACCGGGCGCGGACTGGAAGATCGTGCACTTCTTCGGGTACGACAACAGCTTCTACCACTCGGTGCTGTACCCGGTTCTGTACCGGCTCGCGCACCCGGACTGGTCGCCGGACATCGACTACCACGTCAACGAGTTCTACCTGCTGGACGGCGCCAAGTTCTCCACCAGCCGGCGGCACGCGATCTGGGGCAAGGAGATCCTGACGCCGGACTCGGTCGACGCGGTGCGGTACTTCCTGTCCCGGAACCGGCCCGAGGGGGAGCGGACCGACTTCCGGCGCCCGGCGTACGACGCGGCGCTGCGGGACCGGCTCATCGGCACCTGGCAGCAGTGGCTCAACGACCTCGGGGCGCGCGTCGCCAAGCACTACGGCGGCCAAGCGCCCGACGCGGGGAACTGGACGCCCGAGCAGTCGGCGTTCCTGGCGAAGCTCGGCACCCGGCTCGCGGCCGTCACCGCGGCGCTGGGCGGCGAGGGCTTCTCGCTGAACCAGGCCGCGGCCGAACTCGATGCGCTGGTGGACGACACGGTGCGGTTCTCCCGACTGGAGGCGCTCACCGCGCAGAGCGCGTACTGGCAGAACGAGACGCGTACCGCCGTCGCGCTGGAACTGGCCGCGGCCCGGCTGCTCGCGCACGCCGCCGCGCCGGTCATGCCGCGCTTCGCGGGAAGGCTGGCCGCGGCCCTCGGGCTGCCGGAGCCGGCGGTCTGGCCGGAGACGGTCGAGCTGGTCCCGCCGGGCAGCGAAATCCGTTTGGGCGACGCGGTGTTCTTCAAGCCCGCGACCCTGTCGGCACCCGGCTCCGCGGGGGAGGCCGCGGGATGACGGACGAGACCCTGGGAAAACTCGTCGCGGTCGGACCGTCCGGCGGCCGGATCTCGGTGGCCAGCCTGCTGGGCACCGAGACCATCACGCTGCACGAGCTGTACGAGCGGTCCGGCCGCGTCGCGCACTGGCTGCGGGAGCGGGGCGTCCGGCCGGGCGACCGGATCGGCGTCCTGGCGGCCAACAGCCTGGAATGGGTGCTGCTGGACCTGGCGGCGCTGCGCCTGAAGGTGCAGACCGCGGGGCTCGAACCGGGCAAGTTCACCCCCGGCGTCGACCTCATGCGGCGTTACGGCATCCGGCTGCTGTTCACCGACCGCGCCGCCTCGGGCGCCGACCCCGCCGATCCGCCGGCCCCGGGCGGGAGCGACGGGATCGTGCCGATGAGCGAGGTCGCGGCCGCGGCGCTGCGCCGCGAGCACGGCGAACTGTCGCCGCTGCCGCCGGTGACCTGGGCGCCCTCGGACGTCACCACCGTCAAGTTCACCTCGGGCAGCACCGGCGAGCCGAAGGGGTTGGGGGCGACCGCGGGCAGCATCGACAGTTCGCTGCTGGCCGTCCAGGAGATCTTCGAACACGGTCCGGGCGACGACCTGTTCGTCTTCCTGCCGTTGTCGCTGCTCCAGCAGCGGTATTGGGTGTACTCCGCACTGCTGCACGGGCACGACGTCACGGTCAGCACGTACGAGGCGGCCTTCGCCGCGCTGCGCCGGGTGCGGCCGACCGTGGTCATGGGGGTCCCGGCCTTCTACGAGACGGCCAAGCGGCAGATCGAGGCCCGCGTGCGCCGGGCGGGCGCGTCGGGCGGGCCGGACGTCGTGGGCCGGGAGGCCCGGGCCGTCTTCGGCGACCGCATCCGCTACCTGTGGACGGGCTCGGCCCCGGCCGCCCCGGCCGTGCTGCGCTTCTTCACCGAGGCGGGACTGCCGATCTACGAGGGCTACGGCCTCAACGAGACGTGCATCGTCACCAAGAACCACCCGAAGGCGCACCGCGAGGGCAGCGTCGGCCGGGTCCTGCGCGGCAAGGAGGTGCTGATCGACGAACACGGCGTCGTCAGCGTCCGCAGCGACCACCCCGTCAACACCCGCTACCTGTACGCCCAACCAGGCGACTCCGAAAGGGTGTTCGCCCCGGACGGCACGGTGCGCACCGGCGACCTCGGCCATGTCGACGAGGACGGCTACCTCTTCATCCGCGGCCGCGCCGACGACGTCATCGTGCTCGACAACGGCAAGAAGGTCGTCGTACGGCCGATCGAGGAACGCATGAGGTCCGACCCGGCCATCGCCGAATGCGTCCTGTTCTGCCCCGGGCAGACGGACCTGGTCGCGGTGGTCTCCCCGGCCTCCGCCGACCCCGACCTGAACGCCATCGCGGCCTGCCTCGACGCCGCCAACGCCGCGCACACCCCCGACGAGCGGATCAGCCGCGCGATCGTCGCCGACCCGCCGTTCAGCATCGAGAACGGCCTGCTCACCTCGCAGTACAAGCCGAAGCGCCCGCAGATCCTGGACGCCTACCGCCAGGCCGTCCACAACCCCGAGGAGGGAATCCATGCCCGCTGACGTGGAAACCGCGGCCCGCGAACAGTTCTCCGCCGTCCTGACCCACGACATCGAGCCGGGAACCCTCGACCTCGACGCGGACATGGTCGGCTCGTACGCCCTGACCTCGCTCAACAAGGTCCTGTTCCTCACCGAGTTGTGCGAGGCTACCGGCGTCGACCTCGCCCACTTCACCGAGGACGACCTCGCGGACATGCGCACTCTCCGCGACGTCACCAAGGCCCTGTCCCGGCACATCAGCAACGGAGCCTGACCTATGACCTGGGCAACGAAGGCACCCGCCGTCCTTGAGAACGACCACGTCCGTCTCGCGCCGGTGACCGAAGCCGACCGCGAGGGCCTGCACGCGGTCGCCATGGACCCGGACATCTGGCGGTACTTCGTCTCGGCGGTGGCCACCGACGAGGACTTCAAGCTCTTCTTCGACACCTGCCTCGCCGACCAGGCCGCCGGCCGCCGCGTCGTCTTCATCGTCACCGACAAACCCTCCGGCCGCATCGCCGGCAGCATGAGCTACGGCAACATGGCCGAACCCGACGCCCGCCTCGAAATCGGCTGGTCCTGGCTGGGCCGCGACTTCCGCGGCCAAGGCGTCAACCGCTGGGCCAAATACCTCCTCCTGGCCCACGCCTTCGACGACCTGGGCGCCGAACGCGTCGAGTTCAAGACCGACATCCTCAACGAACAAGCCCGCCAGGGTCTCCGCAATATCGGCGCCACCGAAGAAGGCACCCTCCGCAGCTACAACTACATGCCCACCGGCCGCCGCCGAGACGCCATCTACTACAGCATCCTCCGCCCCGAATGGCCCAGGGTCAGCGCCCACCTCCTGAGCCTCCCACCCAAGCCCTGACCCCCAAGGCGCCGTCGCACTCCCGACCACCAACCGACGACCACCGTCCGGCGGCCGGGACGGTGCCGAGATGGGATTCGCGGCGGGGCCTTTGTTTTCCGCGCGCCGGTGCAGCGGACGGCCAACCACGATCGCGTGCAGCCCCGCCCCCGCGCCGTCGTCGCCCGCCGGTCAGCCCAACCATGCCGCCCCAACATCCCTGCGCGGCAGGCGAGTTGAGTGCCGACGACCTCGTTGCGCATGTCGCCTGACCGCGCGCGCCCAGCCACCCGTGAAGGCGCGCCGTCTCCCAGGCACGGCACGCAACAGGGGGCTCAGGGCACGCGAACCCGCCCACCAAGTCGGTGCGCGGGTGGGATCGTTCGCCCCCTCACTCCCCCGTCGACGCCTGCGACCGCCGGTCGGGGCGTGCAGGCGCAAGACCCACACACGTTTGCGGCTCGGCGGTCCCGTCCGGAGCGCTCCGGCCCATCCGGCGGTCGCCTGCGGCGGGGGGCTCCTGGGCGCGGCCTGCCGCGGCTCGGCGTCGGTGTGGCTGCGCGGTGGGGGTGCTCGCTTTGTCGGCCTTCTCCTCCGATCCTCCTCGGCGCAGAGGCTCGCCCTCGTCCTTCGTGCGGCGCGACCGTCGGCGCCGCCGCGCGGCGGATCGGTTGCGCGTTGGTGCGTCGGGTGCATTTGGCGGGCCGGGTGCGGGAGGGTGTGGTGGTCGGATCTCGGGCGGCCGGGTGGCGGTGGGTTGGGTGTGGGGGGCTTGGGGGCGGCGGCAGTTGGGGACGGCCACTGAGCGGGCCACGTTTGAGACGCTGCATCATGCCTCGCAGGCGGGGCCGTTGTTGCGGACCGGGTTGTCGGTGGATTCCGCGAAGCGGTCGGCTCGGCATTTGCGGGCGTTGCTGGGGGTTCCCGCGCTGGCGTTGTGTCGGGCGGACGGCGAGGTTCTGGCATGGGAGGGGCCGACCGCCGGTGATCACGGGCACGCGGCTGCGGTGCGCGGCGGGTCGGAGCGTACCTCGCGGGCGGGGCGCGTTTCGGTGCTCGGGCCGGATCAGGTGGAGTGCGGGGTCTCGGAATGCCCGTTGCAGCACGCGGTGGTGGTGCCGCTGGTGGTGTCGGAGCGGGTCGAAGGGGTGTTCGCGGTGTTCGCGCCGCAGGCGTCGACCGGTTTGGTGCGGGCCGCCGGGGAGGTGGGGCGGTGGGTGTCGACGCAGTTGGAACTCGCCGAGCTCGACCGGTCCCGGGCCGCCCTGGTCGACGCCGAGGTGCGGGCGTTGCGGGCGCAGATCTCGCCGCACTTCATCTACAACTCGCTCACGGCGATTGCGTCGTTCGTCCGGACCGACCCCGAGCGGGCGAGGGAGCTGATCGTCGAGTTCGCGGAGTTCACGCGGTATTCGTTCCGGCGGCATGGCAGTTTCACCTCGCTTTCCGAGGAACTGCGGTGCGTGGACCGGTATCTGCTGCTTGAGCGCGCGCGGTTCGGCGACCGGCTCTCGGTGTCGCTGCGGATCGCGCCCGAAGTGCTGCCGGTGGTGGTGCCGTTCCTGTGCCTGCAACCTCTGGTGGAGAACGCCGTCCGGCACGGGCTCGAACGCAACGCCGGTCCCGGCACACTGGTGATCACCGCCGAGGACAAGGGCACCGAGGCCTGGATCAGCGTCGAGGACGACGGCGTCGGCATGGAACCGGCCGCGCTGGCCGCGGTTTTGGCCGGTGAGGCCCCGGTGCGGAGCGGCGGTTCCGGCGCCGGTATCGGGCTGCGCAACGTCGACGAGCGGCTGCGGCAGTTGTACGGGGACGTGTACGGGATCGTCGTCGAGACCGCCCCGGGAGCCGGGACGAAGGTGCGGGTGAGGATCCCGAAGTTCCACCCGTCGGCGGCCGACCCGCGCTGAACCGGCCCGCCCGCCGACGGGTACCGCGGCGGCCCGGGCCCGGCTAGCCTGCCCGGTATGCTGCGGATTCTGTCCGTCGACGACGAGGTTCCCGCGCTGGAGGAGCTGACGTACCTGCTGCGCCGCGACGCGCGTGTGACGGACGTCGAACCGGTGCGGGACGGGGCCGCGGCACTCCTCGCGCTGGACCGCTCGCTCGCCGAAGGGCGGCCGTTCGGGGCGCTGTTCCTGGACGTCCGCATGCCCGGCCTGGACGGCACCGCCGTCGCCCGGGTGGCCTCGCGGTTCGCCGATCCGCCCAGCGTCGTCTTCGTGACCGCGCACGACGACTTCGCGGTCGACGCGTTCGCGCTGCGCGCCGTCGACTACCTGCTCAAGCCGATCCACCCGGACCGCCTGGCGGAGGCGGTACGGCGGGTCGCCGCGGCGCACGCCGGGCGGGCGGCGGCCGAGGACGCCACCGCGCACGACCCGGCCGTGGCCCAGGCGACACCCGCGACCCCCGCGGACACGTCCGGCGCCGCGCCGCCCGCCGACGAGGTCATCCCCGTCGAACTCGCCGGGGTGACCCGCTTCGTGCGCCGCAGCGACGTCATCTACGTCGAGGCCCAAGGGGATTACGCCCGTCTCCACACCGCCGGCGGAAGCCATCTCGTCCGCACCCCGCTCGCCGCGCTCGAAGAGCGTTGGGCGGACGCCGGGTTCATCCGCATCCACCGCCGCCACCTGGTCGCGGTGCGGCACGTGCGCGAACTCCGCCTGGAGTCGGGGCGGGCGTTCGTACGCGTCGGCGGCTTCGTGCTGCCGATCAGCCGCCGGCACACGCGCGGGGTCCGCGAGGTCCTGGTCCGCGTCGGACCGGACACCGCGCCCGGCTTCCGACCCGACGGCGGCACCGCGGCGACGAGAGCCGTGGGACCGACCGGACCGCCAGGACCGCTGGGATCGGCGGGGCATGGCTGAGCCTCCGGACACTTCGGGCGACGAACCAACGGGTTCGATACCTCCGACTTCCCAATACCCCTTCGCGGATTGGGAGTTCCCGGCGACCACCGCACCCCGCCGCGCCGTGGTCGCGCACCCCCGGACCCTCGCGGCCCTCTCCCGCGCGGCCGAGGCCGCGGACCGCACCGGCACCGCCCGGCCCCCCGGACGCCTGCCGTACGCCGCCACCGCCGACGACCTCGGAGCCCCGTCCCGCCTCGGCGACCTCTACCTCAAGTCCCTGATGCGCACGCAACTCCGCCTCGGGCTCTCCGTCGTCGCCGTGCTTGTCGTGCTGCTCGGCGGAATTCCCCTGGCCTGCGCGACCGTTCCGGAGTTCCGTGAGGCGACGGTGGCGGGCGTACCGGCTCCGTGGCTGCTGGTCGCGGTCGTGCCGCACCCGGTGTTCCTCGTGCTGGGGGTGCTGAACACCCGTCAGGCCGAGGCCAACGAACGGGACTTCGCGCTGCTCATGGACCGCCCCGAAGCAGCGCCGCCCGCGGAGCGCGCCGGGTGATCTCCGGGCACGCCCCCGCCGCCGTCGTGCTGGTGTGCGTCGCGACGGCGCTGTTCGGCGTGTACGGCCTCCGCCCCGGCCGCACCACCTCCGACTTCTTCGTCGCCTCCCGTACCGTCTCGCCGATGCGCAACGCGGCGGCGATCGGCGGGGAATACCTGTCGGCGGCGTCCTTCCTCGGGATCGCCGGCCTGGTCCTGGCGTTCGGCGCAGACATGCTCTGGTACGGAGTCGGCTACACCGCGGGCTACCTCGTCCTGCTCGCCCTGGTCGCGGCCCCGCTGCGGCGCTCGGGCGCCTACACGCTGCCCGACTTCGCCGAGGTCCGGCTCGGCTCGGTCCGCGTGCGGCGGCTGGCGGCGGTCATGGTCGTGCTCATCGGCTGGCTCTACCTGCTGCCTCAACTCCAGGGCGCCGGCCTGACGTTGCGCACCGTCTCCGGTGCCCCGCTGTGGGCCGGCCCGGTGACGGTGACCGTGGTCGTCGTCTGGGTGGTGGCGTGGGGCGGCATGCGCAGCGTCACGCTCGTCCAGGCGTTCCAGTACTGGCTGAAACTCACCGCCATCGCGCTGCCCGTGGTCTTCCTCCTGCTCGCCTGGCGCGCCGACGGAGCGCCCTGGCCGGACTCCGACACGCCGCCGCGCTTCCGCGCGACGACCACCGTCTCGATGCGCCAGCCCGTCGAAGTCCGGGTCGCCGAACCGGTCGTGGTGACGGTGCGCGGCCACCTCGACGACCGCCCGTACGCCGGCGAGCCGGTGCTGCTCACGCCCGGCACGCACCGCTTCGCGGACGGCACGAAGGCGACGTTCCCGGCCGGGGCCGACGTCCCGCACCCGGTCGGCACAACCCCGCGCGAGGGCCGGTCCTGGACGCTGCCCCTGACCGGCACCGAGCACCCCCTGTACGCCACCTACTCGCTCCTCGTCGCGACCCTCCTCGGCACGATGGGCCTGCCGCACGTGCTCGTACGCTTCCACACCAGCCCGGACGGCCCGTCCGCCCGCCGCACCACCCGCAACGTGCTGGGGCTGCTGTCGGTCTTCTACCTGATGCCGCCGCTGTACGGGCTGCTCGGCCGCATCTACACGCCCGAGCTGCTCATGACCGGCCGCACCGACGCGACCGTCCTGCTCCTCCCCGGCCGCCTGATCGGCGGCACACCGGGCACCCTGCTCGGATCACTCGTCCTCGCAGGAGCCTTCGCCGCGTTCCTGTCCACGGCCTCCGGACTGACGATGTCGGTGGCCGGAGTCTTCGCCCAGGAGATCGAGCGGGGCCGGGCGGACAAGGTACGCGGCGGCGCCCGCGAGACCGGCACCCGTCCGATGCGCCGCGAACTGCTCACGCTGCGGCTGTCCGGCGTCGTCGCGGCGGCCGTACCGTGCCTGCTCTCGCTGCTCGCCGCCCACTACTCGGTGGCCGACGTCGTGAGCCTGGCCTTCGCCGTCGCCGCGTCGTCCTTCTGCCCGCTGCTGCTGCTCGGCATCTGGTGGCGCGGGCTGACCCCGCAGGGCGCGGCGGCCGGGCTGCTGGTGGGCGGCGGCACGGCGATGGCGGCGGTGGTGCTGACCATGGCGGGCGGGCCGGACGACGGGTGGGCGGGGATCCTGCTGAGCCGCCCGGCGGCGTGGACGGTACCGCTGACCTTCGCGGTGATGGTCGGGGTGTCGTACCTGACGCGGCGTCAATCCCGCCGGGGACGAGCCGCGCGCTGGCCCGGCTGCACGCCCCCGAGTCACTGGGGCTGTCGCCGCGCTGACCGTTCGGCGCACCGATGGGACCGTTCGGCGCACCTGCCCGACCGGCGAACGCACCGGCCGGTCCGCTCGCCGCACGGCGTACGCCCGCCGGTGCCGCGGACACCCGCCGCCGCCCTAGCGTGACGCAGCGTCAGGTTCGGTCCGTACTTCCTGGCGGCCCGGTCGGCCCTCCCCGGCCGACCGCGAGCCGCGGTCGAGGAGGACAGATGCGCAGAACCCCGGGCACCGACGGACCGCCGAACGGGGATGCGGGCGCGCCCCCCGCGGCCGCATCCCCCGCGGCTCCCACGCCCACCACGGAGACGCCCGCGACCGGGACGCCCGCGGCGGACGCGTCCCCGGTACCTCCACACGACGCGTCGTCGACCCCGCCCGCGTCAGCTCCGCCCCCGTCGCCGCTCGACGTGCAGGCGAGCGACGACTTCCGCCGACTCCGGCGCTCGTTCCGCGCCTTCGCGTTCCCCGTCACCGTCGCCTTCTGCTCCTGGTACCTGCTGTACGTCCTGCTGGCCGTGTACGCCCGCGACTTCATGGGCACCGAGGTCGTCGGCAACGTGAACCTCGGATTCGTCTTCGGCGTCCTCCAGTTCGCCACCACCTTCCTGATCGCCTGGGCGTACTCCCGCTACGCACGCGCCCGCATCGACCCCGCCGCCGCCTCGGTGCGCGAGCGCATGGACGGCGTGGCAACCGCCCCCGCCGGAAAGGCCGCTGCCGCGGGTGACGCGCGATGACCCTCACCGCCGCCGGCAACGCCGGAGACCACCGCGCGCTCATCATCAGCCTGTTCCTGGTGTTCGTCTTCGCGACCCTCGCCATCACCGTGTGGGCGAGCCGCCAGACCAAGGACGCCACCGACTTCTACGCGGGCGGCCGGTCCTTCTCCGGGTTCCAGAACGGCCTGGCCATCTCCGGCGACTACATGTCCGCGGCGTCCTTCCTCGGCATCGCGGGCCTGATCGCGCTGTCCGGGTACGACGGCTTCCTGTACTCGATCGGCTTCCTGGTGGCGTGGCTCGTCGCCCTCCTGCTGGTCGCCGAACCGCTGCGCAACTCGGGGCGGTTCACGATGGCCGACGTGCTGGCGTTCCGCATGCGCCAGCGCCCGGTGCGCACCGCCGCCGGCATCTCGACGATCGTCGTCTCCATCGTCTACCTGATCGCGCAGATGGTCGGCGCCGCCTCGCTCGTCGTGCTGCTGCTCGACGTCTCCGGAGACGGCGCCAAGCGCTGGGTCATCGGCCTGGTCGGCGCGCTGATGATCCTGTACGTCACGGTGGGCGGCATGAAGGGCACCACCTGGGTGCAGATCATCAAGGCCGTGCTCCTCATCCTCGGCACGCTGTTGGTGACGATCCTCGTGCTCTTCAAGTTCGACTGGAACATCTCCTCGATGCTCGGCTCCGCGGCCGACGCGTCGGGCCAGGGGCAGAAGTTCCTCGAACCCGGGCTCAAGTACGGCAAGGACGCCACCACCCAGCTCGACTTCATCAGCCTCGGCATCGCGCTCGTGCTGGGCACCGCCGGACTGCCGCACATCCTCGTGCGCTTCTACACGGTGCCGACCGCCCGGGCCGCGCGTACGTCCGTCCTGTGGGCGATCGGCATCATCGGCGGCTTCTACCTGATGACCATCGCGCTCGGCTTCGGCGCCGCGGCGCTGGTCGGCTCGGACGAGATCAAGGAGTCCAGCGCGTCCGGCAACACCGCGGCGCCGCTGCTCGCCGAGGAGGTCGGCGGCGGGGCCGGTTCGACGGGCGGGGCGATCCTGCTGGCGGTGATCTCGGCGGTGGCGTTCGCGACCATCCTCGCCGTGGTGGCGGGGCTGACACTGGCCTCGTCCTCGTCGTTCGCGCACGACTTGTACGCGAACGTCATCCGCAAGGGCAAGGCCACCGAGAAGGAGGAGGTCGCCGCGGCCCGGCTGTCGGCGGTGGCCATCGGCGCGGTCGCGATCGTGCTGAGCATGTTCGCCGACAAGCTGAACACCGCGGCCCTGGTGGCGCTGGCCTTCGCGGTCGCCGCCTCCGCCAACCTGCCGACGATCCTCTACAGCCTGTTCTGGAAGCGGTTCAACACCACGGGCGCGCTGTGCAGCATCTACGGCGGACTGGTGGTCTCGGTCGGACTGGTGGTCTTCTCCCCGGTCGGCTCGGGCCGGCCCACGTCGCTGGTGCCGGGCACCGACTTCCACTGGTTCCCGCTGGAGAACCCGGGGATCATCTCGATCCCGGCCGGTTTCCTGCTCGGCTGGCTCGGCACGATGCTCTCCCGCGACCGGGCGAGCGAGGCGAAGTACGCGGAGCTGGAAGTGCGCTCGCTCACCGGAGCCGGGGCACACTGACCCGCACCTCCCCGACGCCCGGGCACGGCCCGCCGCTCCCTTCCCCCGCGGCGGGCCGTACGCGTGCCCGCGGCACGCTGTGGCCCCGCACAAACCTGCCGAAAGGTGTTGCCCGCAACGGCACTTCCCGATGCCGCGCGCCCGACTCCCGCGATAGCGTGGCACGCCCGGCACCGCACCGAATCGCCCCGGATTCTCACCACCGCGCGTCGCGGGGGTGAGCCGATCTTGACACCTTGTTCCCCGCGTTGACATCGGTGGGAAAACCGCGGTCCCCACGATCGCCGGATCGCACCGGATCTCGGCATCCTCAGAAGGCGTATGCCACCCACAAGTTGCCCCATCGAAGGAGTGACTTCATGTCGTACGTGAGTCCGCCGGAACTCGTCGGGAAGATGATCGACGCGGGCGAGGCCAAGGTCTTCATGTCGACGCGCGACACGGTGATCCGCGCCTTCATGGCCGGGGCCATCCTCGCGCTCTCCGCCGCGTTCGCGGTGACCGTCACCGTGCAGACCGGCGAGGCGCTGGCGGGTGCGCTGCTGTTCCCCGTCGGGTTCTGCCTGCTCTACCTGCTCGGGTTCGACCTGCTGACCGGGGTCTTCACCCTCGTGCCGCTCGCACTGATCGACAAGCGCCCCGGCGTCGGCGCGCGCTCGGTGCTGCGCAACTGGGGCCTGGTATTCATCGGCAACTTCGCCGGGGCGTTCCTCGTCGCCGTCATGATGGCGGTGACGTTCACGTACTCCTTCACCGTCGACCCCAACCCGGTCGGCGAGGCCATCGGCAAGATCGGCGAGGGCCGGACCGTCGGGTACGCGGACCACGGTGCCGCCGGGATGCTGACCCTGTTCATCCGCGGCGTGCTGTGCAACTGGATGGTGTCGACCGGCGTGGTCGCGGCGATGATCTCGACGTCCGTCTCGGGCAAGGTGATCGGGATGTGGATGCCCATCCTGGTCTTCTTCTACATGGGCTTCGAGCACTCGATCGTGAACATGTTCCTGTTCCCGTCCGGCCTGATGCTGGGCGGCGACTTCTCCGTGATGGACTACCTCATCTGGAACGAGATCCCCACGCTGCTCGGCAACCTGGTCGGCGGGCTGGCCTTCGTCGGCCTGACGATGTACGCGACCCACGCGCGCACCGCCCCCACGCTCCCGGTCCCCAAGCCTCCGGCATCCTCGGAGAACGGCTCCGCCCCGAAGGCGAAGCCGGGCACCCCCGGCACCCCCGACCACATGGCCGACGCCTGACGCCCTTCGGGCCCACGACGTCGGCCCGAACCCGACCCCGGATCCGGCCCCAGGCCCGAAGCCAGGCCCGAAACTCCCGGCCGACCCCCCGCTCGACACCCCGCCGAAAACCGGAGGCACACCCTAGGCCCGTTCACGCCTTTGTCGGGTTCCTACAAAATGGAAGCCCTGGGCCGTGCGGCGCGGCGCATTGGTGGGGCCTACGGTGATCAAGCAGGGTGATAACCAGGTGCAGGCGGCGCTCCGACCCGGACGTCGCCTGCGGTGCGTAGGTACTTGGGAGGCTCGACCGGTGTTCAGTCGTATCGCCATTGTCAACCGCGGGGAAGCCGCGATGCGGCTGATCCATGCGGTACGGGATCTATCGGCAGAAACCGGGACGAGAGTCGAGACCGTCGCCCTCTACACCGACGCGGACCGCAACGCCACATTCGTCCGCGAGGCCGACGTCGCGTACCCGCTCGGCCCCGCGTCCGCCCGCCCCTACCTCGACCACGCGGTCCTGGCCCGGGCGCTCCGGGAGACCGAGGCGGACGCCGCCTGGGTCGGCTGGGGCTTCGTCGCCGAGGACGCCGAGTTCGCCGAGCTGTGCGCGCGCATCGGCGTCGCCTTCGTCGGGCCGAGCCCCGAGGCCATGCGTCGGCTCGGCGACAAGATCGGCGCCAAGCTGCTCGCCGAGGAGGTCGGCGTCCCCGTCGCGCCGTGGAGCCGCGGCGAGGTGGCCACGCTCGACGAGGCGCTGCGCGCCGGTACGGAGATCGGCTACCCGCTGATGCTCAAGGCGACCGCGGGCGGAGGCGGGCGCGGCATCCGGAAGGTCTCCTCGCCGGACGAGCTCGCCGACGCGTACCAGCGCACCAGCGAGGAGGCACTGCGCGCCTTCGGCTCCGGCGTGGTGTTCCTGGAGCGCCTGGTCACCGGCGCCCGGCACGTCGAGGTGCAGGTCATCGCGGACGGCCAGGGCACCGCCTGGGCGCTGGGCGTACGCGACTGCTCGGTGCAGCGGCGCAACCAGAAGATCATCGAGGAGTCCGCCTCCCCGGTCCTGGCCCCCGAGCAGACCGCCGAGCTGAAGGCCTCCGCCGAGCGGCTGGCGCTGGCGGTCGGCTACCGCGGCGCCTGCACGGTCGAGTTCCTGTACCACCCCGGCGAGAAGCTGTTCGCCTTCCTGGAGGTCAACACCCGGCTCCAGGTCGAGCACCCGATCACCGAGGTCACCACCGGCGTGGACCTGGTACGCCTGCAACTGCACGTCGCCGGCGGCGGCCGCCTGGAGGGCACCCGGCCCGACGAGCTCGGGCACGCCGTCGAGGCCCGGCTGAACGCCGAGGACCCCGACCGCGACTTCGCCCCGGCCCCCGGCCGCATCGCCCGCTTCGTACCGCCCGCGGGCCCCGGCATCCGGGTGGACACGGGGGTGAGCGAGGGCGACACCATCCCGGCCGACTTCGACTCGATGATCGCCAAGATCATCGCGTACGGCGCCGACCGCGAGCAGGCCCTCGGCCGCCTGCGCCGCGCGATGGCCGAGACCACGGTCGTCATCGAGGGCGGCACCACCAACAAGAGCTTCGTCCTCGACCTGCTCGACCAGCCCGAGGTGGTCGGCGCCACGGCCGACACCGGCTGGATCGACCGGGTGCGCGGCGAGGGCCGCCTGGTCTGCGACCGGCACTCCGGCGTCGCGCTGGCCGCCGCGGCGGTCGAGGCGTACGAGGAGGACGAGCGCGTCGAGCGCGCCCGGCTGCTGTCCACCGCCTTCGGCGGCCGCCCGCAGGTGCGCCACGAGTCCGGCCGCCCGCTGGACCTCCGGCTGCGCGGGGTCGGCTACCGCGTCCGCGTCACCCGTGTCGGCGCGCACCGCTTCCACGTCGGCATCGAGTCCGGCGACTCGGTGCGCACCGCCGACGTCGACCTGGACCGCTTCGACCGGCACTCCGGCCGCATCGTGGTCAACGGCACCCGGTTCCGGCTGCTCATCGGCACCCACGGGCCGACCCACCTCGTCGAGGTCGACGGCGTCACGCACCGCGTCAGCCGCGACGAGGGCGGCGTGGTCCGCTCCCCCGCCCCCGCCCTGGTCGTCGCGACGCCGCTCGCGGTCGGCGCTGAGGTGGAGGCCGGGACGCCGGTGCTCGTGCTGGAGAGCATGAAGATGGAGACCGTCCTCCGGGCGCCGTTCAAGGCGCGCCTGAAGGAGTGCGTCGTCTCCGTCGGCAGCCAGGTGGAGACCGGCGCGCCGCTGCTCAAGCTGGAGCCGCTGGCCGACGACGCGGCCGAGGAGACCGCGGCCGCGCCGCCGGTGGAGCTGGACCTGCCCGAGCGCCCCGCGCACGTCGCGGCGCACGAGCGGGCCCTGCGCGGTCTGGAGGACCTGCGCAGCGTCGTCCTCGGCTTCGACGTGGACCCGTACGACGAGGGGCGCGTCCTCGGCGACTTCCTCGCCGCACGTGCCGCCGCCGCGGAGGAGGGGCACCGCCTGCTCGCCGAGGAGGTCGACCTGGTCGGCGCCTTCGCCGACCTGGCCGAGCTGAGCCGCAACCGGCCGGCCGGCGAGGACGGCGACGAGAGCCACGCGTACAGCGCCCGCGAGTACTTCCACCTCTACCTCCAGAGCCTGGACGCCGACCGCGCGGCGCTGCCCGAGGCCTTCCGGGCCCGGCTCGGCAAGGCACTCGGCCGCTACGGCGTCACCGACCTGGACCGCTCCCCCGACCTGGAGGCCGCGGTCTTCCGGATCTTCCTGGCCCAGCGCCGGGCGTCCGCCGACGCCAGGATCGTCACCTCCCTGCTGCGCGAGTGGCTGCGCGAGGGCCCGCCGGGCGAGGCGCTGCGCGAGCCGGTCGGCCTGGCGCTCGAACGCCTGGTGACCGCGACGCAGGTCCGCTTCCCCGCGGTCGCCGACCTCGCGCGCGGCGTCGTGTTCGCGTGGTTCGCCCAGCCGCTGCTGCGCCGCAACCGCGCCCGGGTCTACGCGGGTGTGCGCAAGCACCTGCGGCACCTGGACGCGTTCCCGGACTCCCCGGACCGCGCCGAGCGTATGGCCGAGATGGTCCGCAGCACCGAGCCGCTGGTCCGCCTGCTCGGGCAGCGGCTGGTCCGCCCGGGCCTCGACCACGCGGTCATGCTGGAGGTGCTGACCCGGCGCTACTACGGCAACAAGGGCCTGACCGCGGTCCGCACACGCGAGTTCACCGGCTGCACGTTCGTGGCCGCCGAGCGCGCGGACTCGTGCGTCGCGTCGACCGCGGTGCGCTTCGACGCGCTGGACGACGCGCTTCGCGGGCTGGCCGCGCTCGCCGGGGACGAGTCGGCGGTCGACGCCGACATCTACCTCGCGTGGGAGAACCAGCCCGAGGACTTCGACAGCATGGCCGAGGCCCTGCACGAGGTGCTGTGCGCGCACGCGCTGCCGGCGTCGATCCGCCGGATCACCATGACGGTCGCGGGGCGCGGCGGCGCGGTGATGCACCACCACTTCACGTACCGTCCGTCGCCGGTCAGCGGGATGACGGAGGAGCGGCTGATCCGCGGCCTGCACCCGTACATCGCGCAGCGCATGCAGATGGAGCGGCTGAGCGGCTTCGACCTGACCCGGCTGCCGTCCTCGGACGAAGAGGTCTACCTGTTCCGGTGCGTGGCGCGGACGAACCCGTCCGACGACCGCCTTGTGGCCTTCGCGCAAGTCCGGGACCTCACCGAACTGCGCGAGCACGACGGCAAGTTGGTCGCCCTGCCGACCACCGAGGACACCGTCGCCGCGTGCCTCGACTCGATCCGCAGTGCGCAGTCGCAGCGACCGTCGAAAAAGCGGTTCCACACCAACCGCATCGTGATCTACGTGTGGCCGGCCATAGAGCTCACGCGCGAGGAAGTGGAGACGATCGGTCGGCGCATGATGCCGATGACCGCGGGTGCGGGCCTTGAGGAGATCCTGTTCATCGCCCGGCAGCGCGACCGCGAGACCGGCGAACTGACCAAGTCCGCCGTGCGGTTCACGTTCGACGCGGCGGGCGGCGCGGAGATGGTGCTCGGCGAGCCGCCCGTCGAGCCGGTCGAACCGGTCGACGACTACCGGCAGAAGGTCCTCCAGGCCAGCGCCCGCAACACCGTCTACCCGTATGAACTGGCGCGCATGCTCGGTGACTTCATCGAGTACGACCTGGACGACGCGCACCGGCTCGTCCCGGCCGACCGACCGAGGGGCCGCAACACCGCGGCGATCGTGGCCGGCGTGGTCACCACCCGCACGCCGCGCCACCGCGAGGGCGTCACCCGGGTCGTGCTGCTCGGCGACCCGACGAAGTCGCTCGGCGCACTGTCCGAGCCGGAGTGCCGCCGCGTCATCGCGGCCCTGGACCTGGCGGAGCGCATGCGCGTGCCGCTGGAGTGGTACGCGCTGTCCGCGGGCGCCCGGATCTCCATGGAGTCGGGCACCGAGAACATGGACTGGGTCGCCGCGGCGCTCAAGCGCATCGTGGAGTTCACCCAGCAGGGCGGCGAGATCAACATCGTGGTGGCCGGCATCACCGTCGGCGCGCAGCCGTACTGGAACGCCGAGGCCACGATGCTCATGCACACCAAGGGCGTCCTGGTGATGACGCCGGACTCGGCGATGGTGCTGACCGGCAAGCAGTCTCTGGACTTCTCCGGCGGCGTGTCGGCCGAGGACAACTTCGGCATCGGCGGGTACGACCGGGTGATGGGCCCGAACGGCCAGGCGCAGTACTGGGCGCCGAACCTGGCGGGCGCACGCAACATCCTGATGGCGCACTACGACCACACGTACATCGCACCGGGCGAGAGCGGACCGCGCCGGGCCGAGACCGCCGACCCGGTGGACCGCGACATCTCGGCGTTCCCCCACGAGGTCGAGGGCAGCGACTTCACCTGCGTCGGGGAGATCTTCTCCGCGGAGCACAACCCGGACCGCAAGAAGCCCTTCGACATCCGCACGGTGATGCGCGCGCTGTCCGACCAGGACCACGCGGTGCTGGAGCGCTGGGCCGGCATGGCCGACGCGGACACCGCGGTCGTGCAGGACGTGTACCTCGGCGGGCGTCCGGTGTGCCTGATCGGCATCGAGTCCCGGGCCGTCCCCCGCCGCGGCTTCCCGCCCACCGACGGGCCGGACACCTACACCGCGGGCACGTTGTTCCCGCAGTCGTCCAAGAAGACGGCCCGGGCCATCAACGCGGCGTCCGGCAACCGCCCGCTGGTGGTGCTGGCGAACCTGTCCGGCTTCGACGGCTCGCCGGAGTCGATGCGCAAGCTCCAGCTGGAGTACGGCGCGGAGATCGGCCGGGCCATCGTCAACTTCGACGGTCCGATCGTGTTCTGCGTGATCTCCCGCTACCACGGCGGCGCCTTCGTGGTGTTCTCCAAGGCCCTCAACCCGAACATGACGGTTCTGGCCCTGGACGGCTCGTTCGCCTCGGTGCTGGGCGGCGCCCCGGCCGCGGCCGTGGTGTTCGCGGGCGAGGTCGACAAGCGCACCGCGACCGACCCGCGGGTGACCGGGCTGAACGCCCGCGTCGCCGCCGCCGGGGGCACCGAGCGCGCCGCGCTGCACGCGCAGCTCGCCGAGCTGCAACCGGCCGTCCGCGCCGAGAAGCTGGGCGAGGTGGCCGCCGAGTTCGACCGCGTGCACAGCATCCGCCGTGCCGTCGAGGTCGGGTCCGTGGACGCGGTGATCCGCGCGTCCGAGATGCGGCCGCGCATCATCGAGGCATTGGAGCACGGCGTCAAGCACTGGTCGGGCGGCTGATCCGAAGCCGGAACGAGGAGGGGGGGGGCATCCGTTG
>NZ_JBPKBH010000012.1:236154-249074 GCF_051388915.1 Yinghuangia sp. YIM S09857
CGGGCCATCCGTTGGCCCGCCCCTCCCGCTTGTGTGGGGCCCGCTTCTCGGCACCCGGGATCCCCGCCAACCCGTTGTCGGCACGGATTTCCGCATGTTCGTTCCGCGGGATGACGCGCCCGCGCGGCTTGCCAAGCACAATTCCGGGCACTGCATCTGTAGCTGTCCGCAACTGTTTGGACCGTGGTTCCGGAGATCCGGACCAACTGCATGGATCCGTCGCCCAGCGAACGTCGTCTAACGAACAGGACTGACAGGGACGTCTGTTGCCGAACAAGGAGTGATCGATGTCCGGCACCGGCACATGCGTACGGGGGCGCCTGCCCGACAGGCGTACGAGCGGACCACCGGCCCGAGCACGGTCGCGGCCGGCCCGACGGCCCCGACCTGACGCCGGACCGCGACCCCGGGACGTCCGCGAGTAGCCCCAGCCCCCTGCTCACGCGTCTTGATTACGTGCCCACCTGGTCCGCGGCATCCGCCGCATCCGGCCCGCGCCTGCGACCCGACCCCGGAACTCCCGACAGCCCCCGACCCGACCAGGGCACCGCCCCGATTCCCCCGGGGCGGTGCCCTGGGCAGCCGACGCCCCGATTCCCGTACCGAGACGGAGAATTCCATGAGCTATCTGGCACTGCGCGAAAGAGGCGGCCCGTCGCCGGATCCGGCACCGGCCGGGCTCCCCGCCCACCACTACGACCCCAACGCCGGGCTGAACGTCCTGGACGGCGACGGCGCGGTCCTGGTGGAGACGGTCGGGTCCGTCATGTTCGGCTTCACCATCACCAACCATCCGCCGCCCATCGGCGCGAAGAAGGACGACGACTGAAATGCCCGCCCGGACGCGGGCCGTCCGCGTGGTCGTGGTCACCAGCGACGACGACTACACGGCCGACATGGTCGTACGCGGGCTCCCGCGCGAAACCTTCGTCCGCCTCGACCCGGGGCGCCTGCGCCCCGGGACCATCCTGAACGCGCCCGCCCCCGACGGGCCGTGCCTGGTGGACAACCGCGTCGTACCGCCGGGCGCGGCCGTGTGGTGGCGCAAGCCGACCCCGGCGCGCGACCTGACCGGCGACCGCGCGTGGGCGGCCGACGAGACCACCAGCCTGCTCGAAGGCATGCTGCACAACGCCACCGCGGCCGGACACTGGATGAACACTCCGGCGGCGGTGGCGCGCATCCGTCCCAAACCCGTGCAGTTGGAACTCGCCCACCAGGTGGGCCTTGCCGTCCCGGACACCCTGGTGACGACGGACGCGCAGGAGGCGTCCGCGTTCATCGCGGGCGGTCCGACCGTGGTGAAGCCGACCACGCAGCGGTTCACCGACTTCGCCCCCGTCTTCCGCATCACCCCCGGCGACGACCTCGCCGGCATCGGCGGCGCGCTGTGCCTTTTGCAGCGCGAGGTCACCCCGAAGACCGCCGACTGGCGGGTGACCCTGGTCGGCGACGAGGTCTTCGCCTGCCGCATCACCGAAGCGGAACTCGACTGGCGCACACGCCCGAACGACTGCCGCTACAGTGCCGAGGACCTGGACGATTCCACCGCGGACAGGCTCCGCCGCTACCGCCTCCGGGCGGGCCTCAACCTGATCGCCTTCGACCTCGCCGAATCCGCAGACGGCACACTGTGGTTCCTGGACGCCAACGCCAATCCCGAATTCGGCTTCCAGGAGATCGCCACCCGGGCCCCCATCACCGCGACGCTGGCCCGATGGCTGCAAGGAGACGACCGGACATGACGACGAGCACCGGGTGTGCGCACACGTGGGAGCACGTGTACATGGGCCGATCCGGCGACGGCGGGCACACCAACCGGTGGACGTGCGCCAAGTGCGCGGCCGTCGAGTTCAGCACCGCGCGCCAACCGCCCTGTGCCGGGACGCCCACCGCGGGCGTGCCGGGCATCGTCGCCGGACAAGTCTGGGGCGCGTTACCCGGCGCGGCGATGACCCGCTGCGCGCGGTGCGCACTGGTGACCGTACGCGCCGAGGCCGCGTGCCTGGACGACGCCCACGACTGGCCGCCGGACGGGGGCAGCCGCTGCCGGCGGTGCGGGCACACCGTCCTGGAGTTGTACCGCTGAGCGTCGGCGGGCTCCGTTCTCGGGTACTGCCGGTGGACACCGGGCGGGCGCCGGTTCTCCGGGCACCGCCGGTGGACACCGGGCGGGCGCCGTCGGCAGCGGGGCGCTCGACCGGGACTCCCGGTCGGGAGTGCGCGCGGTCGGCCGATCAGGCCACCCACACCGTCTTGGCGTTGCAGAACTCCCGGATGCCCAGGGCCGCCAGCTCTCGGCCGTAGCCGGAGCGCTTGATGCCGCCGAAGGGCAGGTCCGGCGACGACGCGACCATGCCGTTGACGAACACCGCGCCCGCCTCCAACTCGTTCACGAACAGCTCCCGCTCGGCCGCGTCGGTGGTCCACGCGGCCGACCCGAGGCCGAACGACGTGGCGTTCGCGACCCGGACCGCCTCGTCCGCGGACCCCACCCGGTAGAGCTGCGCCACCGGACCGAACACCTCCTCCTCGGCCATCCGCATCTCCGGCGTGATGCCGGCGACCACGGTGGGCGGGTAGAACCACCCGGGCCCGTCCGGCACCTCGCCGCCGCACAGCACGTCGGCGCCGCGCGCGACGGCGTCCGCGACCAGCTCGGCGACATCGGTACGGCCCTGCTCGGTGGCGAGCGGGCCCACGTCCGTCGCCTCGTCCGCCGGATCGCCCACCCGAAGGTCCCGCATGCGGGCGGTGAAGGCGTCCGCGAACGCGCCGTACACCGCCTCGTGCACGATGAACCGCTTGGCGGCGATGCACGACTGCCCGTTGTTCTGCACCCGGGCGGTGACCGCGGTGGCCACCGCGGCGTCCAGGTCCGCCGACGGCATCACCACGAACGCGTCGCTGCCGCCCAGCTCCAACACCGTCTTCTTGACCTCGTCGCCCGCCACGGACGCCACCGCCCGCCCGGCCACCTCGCTGCCGGTCAGCGTCGCGGCCGCCACCCGTGCGTCCCGCAGCACGCCCTCGACCTGCCGCGACCCGATCAGCAGGGTCTGGAAGCAACCGCGCGGAAACCCGCCCTCCGCGAACAACTCCTCCAGGAACAGCGCGGTCTGCGGCACGTTGGACGCGTGCTTGAGCAGGCCGGTGTTCCCGGCCATGAGCGCGGGCGCCGCAAAGCGCACCACCTGCCACAGCGGGAAGTTCCACGGCATCACCGCCAGCACGACACCCAGCGGCTGCCAGCGCACCATGGCCGCCGACGCCTTGACCCGCGACGGGTCGGCCAACGGCTCGTCGGCGAGGAAGCGCTCCGCGTGCTCGGCGTAGAACCGCATCGTGGTCGCGCACTTGGCGGCCTCCGCCCGCGCGGCGGCGATCGGCTTGCCCATCTCGGCGGTCATCACGCGGGCGATCTCGTCCCGCCGGGCGTCCAGGACGTCGGCGGCGGAGTTCATCCGGCGCGCCCGGTCGGCGTAGGCGGTACGCCGGTACTCCCGGAAGGTGCGGTGCGCGAGCCCGATGCGCGCGTCCACCTCCTCCGCGCTCAGGGACTCGAAGGTCTTCAGCGTTTCGCCGGTGGCGGGGTTCACGGATGCGACAGTCATACGGTGCTGCTTCCCCGTCGCGGGGGAATGCCACCGGGACCGGCCGTGATTCCCCCGCTCGCACGCCCGCGCCCGCCGGGGTGACCGCGCGGGAGCGCCACCCGGGGCCCCAAGGTGCCGGAGTCGCCCGCCCCGGCGCCCGCGCCGACCGGGACGCCCCTCGCCCGCGCCCGTTGCGGGCGTTCTCCCCCGGTAGCCCGCCGGGTCCCCCGATCGGCACAGTCGCCCAAGGGCGGATGCCGCCGTCCGATTCACCCGTCCGAAGGGCCCGCGGCGTACAGGCGTTCGGCCATGGCGCGGCACTGCTCCCTCAGTTCCGGCGGGTCGACGACCTCGAAGTCGTGGCCCAGGAGCAGCACATGGAGGAGCACGCTGTCCAAACGCTCGCCGCCGCTGAGGAGTTCGCAGCGGTCGGGGCCGGCCGGACGCACGACTGCCGCGGACGCGGAGACCTGGGTGCGCACGGTCTCCGCAGGCGCGTGGACCAGGAAGCGCGCCTGCCGCGGGTAGACCCGGCTCGCCACGCCCTCTTGGACGTACGTCGCCGCGTCCGGTGCCTCGCGCGGCCGGAACCGGAACGTCCGCGCCGAGACGCCGGTCATCCGGTCGACGCGGAAGCTGCGCCAGCCCTCGCGGTCCAGGTCGTAGGCGAGGAGGTACCAGCGCCGGTCGGAGGCGACCAGCCGGTACGGCTCGACGCGCCGCCGCACGGGGCTCCCGCCCGCCGCCCGGCCGGACGGCGGGTAGTCGAACGCGGCCTCGACCTCGTCCCGGCAGGTCCGCGCGAGCAGCATCAGCACCGCGGGGTCGGCGGACGCGGTTCCGCCGCCGAACGACGCCACCGACCCGGCCAGCGCGCGCACCTGCTCCCGCAGCCGGGCCGGGAGCAGCCGGTCGAGCTTGCTCAGCGCCCGCAGCGCGGCGTCCCCGGCCTTCCCGCCGCCCACCCCGCCGACGCCGCCCACCCCGCCCGCGCCGGTCAGCAGCGCGGCCACGACGGCGACGACCTCCTCGTCGTCGAGCAGCAGCGGCGGCAGGTCCTGCCCGGCGCCGAGCCGGTATCCGCCGCCGACCCCCTGTTCCGCATGCACGGGGTAGCCGAGGGCGCGCAGCCGCTCGACGTCCCGGCGGACGGTCCGCACGGTGACGCCGAGGTGGCGCGCGAGGTCGGGCCCGGTCCAGAGACTGCGCTGCTGGAGCAGGCCGAGCAGGGTGAGCACCCGCTCCGTCGTGTCGAGCCCGTCGGCGTCCGCCATGCGTCCACCCTGCCAGAGATAGCGGACGTATCCTGTCCGCTATCAATGCCAGGGTTGCCCCATGGACGCACATGAATCCGCCTGGAATGAGGCGTTGTGCACGCAATGGGAGTTCCACTGGACGCACCTGGTGCGCAAACGGCTCGACGGCCTCACGGATGAGGAGTACTCGTGGTCACCGGTGCCCGACGCCTGGGGCGTACGCCCGGTCGGGACCTCCACCGCGCCGGTGCGCCTCGGCACCGGCCGCTTCCGGATCGACTACGACCCCCGAGGACCGGAGCCGGCGCCGTTCACCACGATCGCGTGGCGGCTGGGGCATCTGATCGCCGGTGTGCTCGCGGCCAGGAACGCCGAGCACTTCGGCGCACCGGCGGCCTCGTACGAGTCGTGGGAGTACGCCGGGACCGCGGCCGAAGCGCTCGGTCAGCTCGACGCGCAGGTGGCGTTGTGGCTGGACGGCGTGCGCGGCCTCGGCGACGCCGGGCTGCGGCGCCCGATGGGCGAGGCCGAGCCGTTCCCGGACGCGCCGATGGCCGACCTCGTCCTGCACGTCCACCGCGAGCTGATCCACCACACGGCGGAGGTTTGCCTGCTGCGCGACCTCCTCCTGCACAACCCGCGCTGAAGCGGGTACCGCGTGAGAGCCGCGTCGCAGGGGCGGCCTCACAAGGCCGGCTCGCAAGGCGACCCTGTAAAGACCACCTCGTACCCGCACCTCCCGATGAACGGAGCGATCCCATGAGCCGCGAATTCCAGGTCACCTTCGACGCCCACGACCCGCGGGCGTTGTCGTCCTTCTGGCGCGACGTGCTGGGCTACGTCCACCCGGGGCCGCCCGGCGTCGACCTGCCCGCGGGCGCGGACCCGCTCGCCGCCTGGGACGAGTTCCTGGCGAAGATCGGCGTACCCGAGGACCAGCGCAACAGCCGGTCCGCGCTGGAGGACCCGGACGGGCGGGGCCCGCGGGTCTTCTTCCAGCAGGTACCGGAGGGCAAGACCGCCAAGAACCGGGTCCACCTCGACGTTCGCGTCGCGCCCGGACTCACGGGGGACGAGCGGATGGCGGCGCTGGAGGCCGAGTGCGACCGGCTGGTCGCGCTGGGCGCGGAGCGCGTACGGCGCTACGAGCCGGAGCCGCCGATGGGCACGGGCTTCATCGTGATGCTCGACCCGGAGCGGAACGAGTTCTGCCTGGACTGACCGACGACGGGAGCCCGCCACCCGGCGGGCTCCCGTCCGCCGCTCAGCTGTGCATGCGCGTGGTGCGCTCCTGGATCTGCTCCGGCGTCAGGTCCTCGCTCGTCCGGAACACCATCCACAGGTGGCCGAACGGGTCGGCGACACGCCCGCCACGCTGTCCGTAGTCGTGGTCGGTGACCGGGAAGACCACGGTCGCGCCGCCGCGCACCATGGCCTCGGCGGTCGCGTCGGGGTCGGCTGCGTCCACGGCCATGATCACCGGGGAGCCGCCCAGCGTGGTCGGCGACGGATCGCCGTCGGCCTCGTCCTTGACCGCGACCCGCACCCCGCCGATCCGCAGCATGGCGTGCACGATCCGGCCGTCCGGATCGGTGTAGCGCTCCAGTTCCTCGGCGCCGAACGCCGTGCGGTAGAAGTCGATGGCCCTCGGCCCGTCGGACACGACGAGACGGGGGTAGAGCCCGTTGACGGCCTGCTTTCCGGTGCTGTTCTTGTCAGAGCTGTTCTTGTCACCGCTGTTCGTCATGCCTTCATGATCCGCGCGACCCCGCCGCGGGGATTGTAGAAATCGGCGGGCACCGGACCCGTCACCCGTCCAGTGGAACGTGGTTGGGCTCGGTGGCGGAGCGCGGCACGTACGCGGTCGGGGTCATACCGGCCAGGTCGCGGAACTCGTGGATCAGGTGCGCCTGGTCGTGGTATCCGCCCTCGGCGGCGAGCGCGGCCCAGTCGGGGTTGCGGGGGTCGGCGTTGACGCGGGCCAGCAGGTGCTGGAAGCGGCGGACGCGCGCGTACCGCTTCGGCGAGAGCCCCATCTGCACGTCGAACCTCGCGGTCAGCCTCCGGGGCGTCCAACCGAGTTGGTCGGCCGCCTCCCGGACGGACGCTCCGCGGTCGAGGCGCGCGGCGGCCGCGCGTACCGCCGGATCGGGCCCGGCGCCGGCCTCGACGCGTGCGAGCAGGGCCGCCTCCAGCGCCCGCAGGCACGCCTGCGGCCCGCCGACCGCATTGGCCTCAAGCAGCCTCTCGCGCAACACCGCGCCGTCGGTGCCCCACAGGTCGTCGAGCCCGACAAGCCGATCGCGCGCGGCCGACAGCGGGACGCCGAAGAGCGGATGCGCCCCGGCGGTGTGGAAGGCCACCCACACAACGGCCCGCTGCTGCGACGGGTCCACCACAACGGGCCCGGTGGACGGCCCCTGTAGCGCGGCACCCCGCGTCTGCCGCTCGGCCCCGGGCTCCGCCGGAGGCCCCGAGCCCAGTCGGTCGCAGTGCATGTTCACGAGCATCTGCGGCCCGCCGTGAGGCAGTACGACCTCGGCCCCGTGCCCGGACCACGACTCCGCGTAACCGATCGACCGGATCAACGGCCGAAGCGCCGCCGCAACCGGCGGCCCCGCCAACGAAACTCCCCGAGCGCACGCGGCATCCGGCGGCGCCCCGACACCCGCGTCGGCGCGCTCACCCGCGAAATCACGCTCGTGCCCCACATATGCACCCTACGACGCCCCTCGGACGCGCCACCCGCACCGCGCACGCCGCGACCTGGGCACCGTCCAGAAGGCGAACCCGGCGCCGCGGCGGCGACCGGTGCTCCGCCCCACCCCGCTGTGCCGCGGGCGGGGGGGGTCGGCGTCCGTGGCGTCCGCGCAGCCGAGCGCCTCCAGGACCCGTGCCGGCTTCTGTGCGGCACGCGGGGACGTCGACGTCCGCGGCGTCCGCGCAGCCGAGCGCCTCCAGGACCCGTACCGGATCGCACTCGGGAGGCGCCGAACGAGCCGGAGCAGCGCGTCCTGTTCCTCATCAGCTTCCTCATCGACTTCCTCATCGACGCGATCGTCGGGATGCTGCCGCACCGCATGGGCATGACGGGCGAGCCGATGGGGTCGGCCGATGTGGAGGCGCCGGTCGAGACGGCGGTGGGGTACGCCGCCCCCGAAGGGTGAGCCGGGCTCGGAGGCGTGAGCCGGCTCCGAAGCGCGGTGTCCGCTTGGGGCGGAGCCTGTCCTAAGCCCGTTGGGCCTCCGCGCGAATGCGGTCGAACTGCGCGGCCATGGCGGCCGCCAGGGCCTGCGCCGCGGACAGCGGGCGCACCATGACGACGAAGTCGTCGATCAGGCCGTGCTCGTCGACGTGCAGGAAGTCGCAGCCGTGCACCTCCATGCCGCCGACCTTGGCCTTGAACTCCAGCGCGTGGTCCCGGCCGTCCGCCCCGGACATCTCGCGGACGTAGCGGAAGTCCTCGAAGACCCGGATGACGCCGCGCAGGATCGCCGCGGTCATGGCCTTCCCGGTGTACGGCTTGAACGCCACTGGGCTGGTGAACACGACGTTCTCGGCCAGGAGTTCCTCGATGGCGGCGTGCTCGCCGGACTCGACGGCCTTGCGGAAGGGGTGCATGCCGGCGCGCTCCATAATCAATTTGTTGACTACCTGGAGGCGACGCTAGCGTCCAGTCATCCTTTTGACCAGTCGCATCCGCGAATAATCGCGTGCGGGCTATGCTCCCCCCATGGCGCTGCGCAACGCGATCATGGCCACCCTCCTCAGGGGCGAGGCTTCCGGCTACGACCTGGCGAAGATCTTCGACGCCTCGGTGGCGAACTTCTGGATGGCCACGCCGCAGCAGCTGTACCGCGAGCTGGAGCGCATGGAGGCGGACGGTCTGCTCGCCGCGCGCGTCGTGGAGCAGGAGCGCCGCCCCAACAAGCGCATGTTCTCCCTCACCGAGGCGGGCCGGGCCGCCCTGCACGCGTTCACCGCCGAGCCGTCACGCCCCGGCGCGTACCGCGACGAGCTCCTGGTCAAGGTGCAGGCCGTCGACGCGGGCGATCCGGCGGCGGTCCAGGAGGCCGTGCGGGAGCGCCTGGCCGGGGCCAAAGCCAAGATCACCAGGTACGAGAATCTGCGCGCCCGCATGCTGGACGGCCGCTCCGAGGACGACTACCTGGCCGGCGCGGAGCGCATCGGCCCCTACCTGACGCTGATGCGCGGCCTGTCCTTCGAGCGCGGGAACGTCCGCTGGTGCGAACGCACGCTGGCGGTCCTCGCCCAGCGGGCCGCCGTCCCGCGGTAGCGGAGCGCGGCACCGCCGCGGAAGAAGATCCCGGACGCGAACTCACCGCAGAGGAGCACCGATGGCCGATCTTCCGCCCGGCGGAGTGCCCCGCCGCCGCTTCCTCGGCTACGTCCTGGGCGCGTCGACGCTCACGGTCGCCGCGCCGCTCGGCGGGCAACTGCTCGCCCCCACCGCCGCCGAGGCCGCGATCCCCTCGCTGCCCGGCCTGTCGGAACTCGCCGACCTCAACGAAATCCTCACCCTCGCCGCGCTGCCGACCGCGAACCTGATCGGCATCCGGATCGAGGACGACGGCACCGCGTCGTTCGCGCTGCCCCGCGCGGAGGTGGGCCAGGGCGTCACCACGTCCAGCGCGATGCTGATCGCCGAGGAGCTGGACCTGCCGCTCGACAGAATCCGCGTCACGCTGGCCGACGCCCGCCCCGAACTGCTCTTCAACCAGCTCACCGGCGGTTCCAACACCACCTTCTCAACCTACACCCCCATCCGCGTCGCGGCGGCGATCGCCCGGGGGCGGCTGCTGGCCGCGGCGGCCGAGGAGTTCGGCGTGCCCGCCGCGAAGCTGACGACCCGTCTCGGCGTGGTGGCAGCGCCGGGCGGACGCAGTGCCACGTACGGCGAACTCGCCGCCAAGGCCGCGAGTCTGACGACGCTTCAGGTCGCGGTCGAACTCAAGTCGGCCGACGGGTTCACCGTCATCGGGACGCCGCGCAACCGCATCGACGCACGCGACTCGGTCACCGGCCGCAAGAAGTTCGCGATGGACCTGCACGTGCCGAACGCGCTGCCGACCATGGTGTGCCGCCCGCCCACCGTCAACGGCACCGTGCGGTCGGTCGCGAACCTCCCCGAAGTCCTGGCGATGCCGGGCATCACCGACGTCGTGCCCGTCTCGACAGGCGTCGCGGTACGCGGCCGGACGTTCGGCCAGTGCATCGACGCGGTCCGCGCGCTGCGCGTCGCCTGGGGCCCGGGGACCGCCGAAGGCGCCTCCGACGCCTCGGTGTACGCCGAGCTCCGCAAGGCGGAACTCCCACTCGTCGTACCACCGTTGCCGATCCTGACCCGGGCTGTGGACCTCCGCTTCACGTTCGCGTTCGCGGGCAACAGCGCGCTGGAGACGAACTGCGCCATCGCCGACGTCCGCTCCGACCGCGCCGAGATCTGGGGCTCGCTCAAGTCGCCGGTCACCGCGCAGGAGGCGATCGCCGTGCGGCTCGGCCTGCCGGTGCACGAGGTCAAGGTCCACGTGGTCGAGGGCGGCGGGTCCTTCGGGCGCAAGCTGTTCTTCGACGCGGCGCTCGAAGCCGCCGAGATCTCCCGGGCGATGGGCAAGCCGGTCAAGCTGATGTGGCACCGCGCGGACGACGCCCGGCAGGGCCGCACGCATCCGATGTCGCTCTCGCGGGTGCGCGCGACGCATTCGCTCGGCCAGGTGCTCAGCTACGAGCAGCGCCATACCTCGGTGTTCACCGACTTCGGCCACGGCCTCGGCGAGCTGCTGACCGCGACCGTCGCCGACCTGCCGGTCGGGGACCTGGCGTTCTCCGAGGCGATCTTCACCCTGACGCAGGAGACCCCGTACAACTTCGGCCTCGTGACACAGCTTCTGAACGAGGTCGACCGGGGGTTCAACACCGGCAGCATGCGCAACATCTACTCCCCCAACGTGCGTTGCGCCCAGGAGCTCGTCGTCGACCAGCTCGCCTCCGACATGGGGAAGGACCCGTATCGCTTCCGCCGCGACCTCCTGCGGAACGCCCGGGCCCGGGCGGTGCTCGACAAGGTCGCCGAAGTCGGTTCGTGGGGAAGGGAGTTGCCCGACGGCGTGGCGCAGGGCATCGCGCTGCACCCCGAATACCACTCGGTCGTCGCCGTGTTGGCCGAGATCGACTGCCGCCCGCAGACCACCGGGCGGCAGATCCGGGACGCCGTCACCGGACCGCGCGTGACGAAGGTCGTCTGCGCCGTCGACGTCGGCCTCGCGGTCAACCCTCGCGGCCTGGAGGCCCAGATGATGGGCGGCATCATGGACGGCATCGCCCTGGCCCTCACCTCCAGCCTCCATTTGAAGGACGGGCACTTCCTGGAGGCGAGCTGGGACGACTACTTCTACACGCGCCAGTGGAACACCCCGCTCGAACTGGACATCGTCGTGATGCCGCCGACGACCGGAGAGCCGGGCGGGGCCGGGGAGTTGGCGGTCGCGGCGGCGATGGCCGCGGTGGCGTGCGCGTACCGCCGCGCCACCGGGACGATGCCGACCACGTTCCCGATCAACCACAACGGGCCGCTCGCGTTCGAGCCCAAGCCGACCGTCCCGCCTGTCCCGCAGTCCCCCACCGACGGCCGCGACCGCGCGTACTAGGAGCCCTCCGTGCCCGAACACTCCTTCCGGCTCAACGGCGAGCCGGTCACCGTCGACATCGAGGACGACGTCCGGCTGCTGTGGGTGCTGCGCGACGTCCTCGGCGTGACCGGGCCGAAGTACGGCTGCGGAATCGGCGTCTGCCAGGCCTGCACGAGCCACCTCAACGGCAAGGCGTTCAACCCCTGTTCGGTGCGCGTGGCCGACGTCGGACCGGACGACGAGGTCACCACGATCGAGGGCCTGCCCGGCACCGTCGGCCGCGACCTGCACCCCATGCAGGAAGCCTGGCTCGCCCGCGACGTCGCGCAGTGCGGCTACTGCCAGCCGGGCCAGATCATGGCGGCCGTGGCCAAGGTCCGGCAGGCCCGGGCCGCCGGACACGAGATCGGCGACGCCGACCTGGACGAGATCCGCAACATCTGCCGGTGCGGCACGTACCACCGCATCCGCGAAGCCATCCGCGAAGCGGCGGAGAATTTCTAGGGAACCAGGAGGGAACCCCGAGTGCAGATCACCGGCAAGGGCGCCGTCGTCACCGGCTCCGCGGGCGGGATCGGCGCCGCCATCGCGCAGCGCCTGCTCGAACACGGCGCCCGCGGCGTCGTCGTCACGGACATCGACGCCGAACGGCTGGACGCCACCGCGAAGCGCCTCGCGGCCGACCATCCGGGACGGGTCGAGGCCGTCGCGGGCGACGCCGCGTCCACCGACGGCATCACCCGCCTGATCGCCGCGGCCGAGCGCGAATTCGGGCCGGTGGACCTGTACTTCGCCAACGCCGGGGTGACCGGCGGCGCGGGGCTCGACGCGACCGAGGAGGACTGGAGCCGCGCCCTCGACGTCAACGTCATGGCCCACGTACGCGCGGCGAAGCTCCTGGTGCCCGGGTGGCTGGAGCGCGGCGAGGGCTACTTCTTCAGTACCGCGTCCGCGGCCGGGCTGGTGACGCAGATCGGTTCGGCGGGCTACGCGGTGAGCAAGCACGGGGCGGTCGCGTTCGCCGAGTGGCTGGCGGTGACGTACGGCGCGCGCGGCGTCCGCGTGAGCTGCCTGTGCCCGCAGGGCGTGCGCACCGAACTGCTCATGGCCGGCACGCGTTCCGAGGACGCCGTCGAACGGGCCGGCGCCCAGGCGGTGCTGGAGGCAGGCGAGCTGCTGGAGCCGCTCGACGTCGCCGACCAGGTGGTCGAAGCCGCGGGCGACGAACGCTTCCTGGTCCTGCCGCACCCGCAAGTCCTGGAGTTCTTCCGCCGCAAGGGCGCGGACTACGACCGCTGGATCGGCGGCATGCAGCGGTACCAGGCGTCGGTCGCGCGACCCGGTTCCTGACCCCGCTCCGGCCACGCCTCCGGGAACGCCCCGACCGGCGTCGGCCGACCACCCCCCAACAGGGTGGC
>NZ_JBPKBH010000012.1:249197-257832 GCF_051388915.1 Yinghuangia sp. YIM S09857
CCGATACCGGCCGCGGACGTCGGATCCGCGAACAGGCCGACAGCTGCGGCCGGTTCAGGCCCCCCGCTCGGCGAGCCACTGCCGCATCTGGGCGATCTCCGCGTTCTGCCCCGCGACCATGCCCTTGGCCAGGTCCCGCACCACCTGCGACCGCGCGTGGTCCAGTGCGTCCTGGGCCATCGCCACTCCCGCCTGGTGGTGGGTGATCATCAATTGCAGGAACAACACCTCGGCCTCGACACCGCGCAGCCCCGCGAGCCGGTCGAGTTGGGCCTTGGTGGCCATGCCCGGCATCTGCGGCGCGCCCGGCCCCGTGGTGGCCGCGGGCCCGGGCACGGTCGCCCCGGGCGCCATCGTGTGGCCGCCCATCGCGGCCATGCCCGCGGGCGACATCCACTCCATCGGCGGACGCGTCGTGGTCTGTGTCAGCCCCCACAGGTCCAGCCAGCCGGTCATCTGCCCGATCTGGTTCTGCTGCGTGGCCGCGATGTCGTACGCCAGCATCCGCACCGACTCGTCGTCCGTCAGGTCGCGGATCGTGAACGACATTGCCACCGCCTGCGCATGATGCACCTTCATGTCGCGCGCGAACCCGGCCTCGACCGAGGTGTCGGCCGGCGGGTCCTTCACCTCGGCCACCGGCACACCAAGCATGGTCGGCGCGGCGGCGGGCTCACGGCTTCCGCCGCCGTCCGAGGAGCACGCGGCAACACCCGTCAACCCCAAGACAGTTGCGGCAGCGAAGGCGACGGCCGCCCTCTTGGCGCGCCCGGTCACGGCATCACTCCGCCGTCGCAGGGCGCCCCGTACTCCGGCGTGGTCTGCCGGTTGTGCCGGTAGAGCGTGATGAACCGGTCGATGCGCGGGTCGTCCGCACTGTCGACCTTGAGCTGCATGCCCCAGGCGGTGACCGTGATCGGCGTCGACATGCCCGGGTAGGGGCTCAACAGCATGTACGCCTGCCGCGCCCGCGCCTTCAGTTTCTCGACCTGGTCCGCGGGCAGCGCGGGGTCGTAGGTCAGCCACACCGCGCCGTGCTCCAGCGAGTGGACGGCGTTGCGGTTCGCCACCGGCCGGTCGTAGACCGCGCAGGTCAGCCACCGTTCGTTGTGCTCGCCGCCGACCGGTGGCACCTGCGGGTAAACCACCTCGCCCCGCACATGGTCGCGCGCCGCGGTGTAGGCGACGACGCCGGGGATCGGGCTGGCGACGTTGGGCGCCGCGACCACGTTCGCGGTGATCGCGCCGTTCCCGGGCTCGGGCTTGCCGTCGTCCGAGTCGGTGGTCACGACGACCGCCAGGCCCGCGATGACGCCGGCCGCGACCACCGCGGCCGCGGTGCCCAGGACGATCGAGCGGCGGCGTGCCGCCTTGTCGTCGCGGGCGCGCTGCGCGGCGACGCGCCGACGAGTACTGTCCGTTCGGGGGTTCTTGTCGGTCTTGCCGTGCTCTTGTGAACTCTGCCGAGGCCCCATGGAGCTCCTCCGGGAGGTATGCGGAGTGAAGTCGCCGGTACGCGGGCGCGCCGCAGAGCCCCGTGGCGGGCGGGGCCGACGCGCGGGGGCGGCTCAGGTCCGGCTGACGCAGAGGTCGGCGATATCGGTGGCCACGGCGCTCGGGGCGGGCGCGGGCGCGGGTCCGGCACCGTCCGGACCGACGAACCAGGGCAGGCTGAACGGGCCCACCGGCTCCGGGAGTACGGGTGGCACCGGCGGGACCGTCGACGACGTGCACACCGGCGCGGCGCTGCCGCAGCCCCGGGCGTCGTTCGGGCTCTGCGCACGGTACGGGCAGGCGACCGCCTCGTCGCCGGGGGCGGTCACGGTGGCCGCCGAGACCGCGGCGGGGACTGCGGTGGGCGCGGCCTGGGCGGGGAGCGTCCCGCCGCCGATCAGCGTGGCCAGCGCCAGCAGTGCGAGGAGCAGGACGCGGAGCAGCGGCCGGCGTACTCCGGCCCGAAGATCCCCCCGACGCGTCACGTCGGCCATTCTCACCCGAACAGGTGAACGTTGACGAGCCCGCCGGCGTATTCGCGGCGTCGGTTGCGCCACGCGTCCGCCTCACGGGCCGCCGAAGCAGCCCAAGTTGTGAGGCGAAAACCCTGGACTGGCAAGGGTGTTGGCCTCGTACGCTCTCGAACACACGCGCACCGCCGGCTTCCGGCGCGCGTGCCGACGGGGAGGAGCAACGTGATGATCGACTACGACATCCAGGTCAAGGCGGCCGCGGTGCAGGCCGAGCCGGTGTGGTTCGATGCGGACGCGACCATCGGCAAGAGCATCGCCCTGATGGCCGAGGCGGCGGGGAACGGCGCGGACGTGATCGCCTTCCCGGAGATCTTCGTGCCCGGCTACCCGTGGCAGTTGTGGATCAAGGACCAGACGACCGCCGCCGGTCTGGCCAAGCACTACCTGACCAACGGAATGCAGCTCGGCGACGCGCGCATGCGGCGCCTGATGGCGGCCGCCCGGGAGCACGCGATCCACGTCGTGATGGGGTACGTGGAGATCGCCGGGTCCAGCGCATACATGTCCCAGATGTTCGTGGACGACCGCGGCAACCTGGTCGGCAACCGGCGCAAGTTGAAGCCGACGCACGTGGAGCGCGGCATCTTCGGCGACGGCAACGGCGCGGACCTCCAGGTCTGGGAGTCCCGGATCGGCCGGATCGGCGCGCTGAACTGCTGGGAGCACTTCCAGCCCCTCGAACGCTTCACGCTGGCGGCCATGCACGAGCAGATCCACGTCGCGTGCTGGCCCAGCTTCGTGTCCACCAATCCCAACGGGTTCTACCTGGGCACCATCGAGCCGAACGAGGCCGCGACGCGCATGCACGCGATCGAGACCGGGTCGTTCGTCCTCTGCGCCACGCAGGTGGTCTCGCAGAACGCGGTCGACCTGCTGGTCGGCGACGACGCCGGGCAGCGCAAACTGCTGGGCACCGGCGGCGGTTTCGCCCGGATCTTCCACCCGACCGGCCTGAGCACGGCCGAGGAGCTCGACCCGCACGCCGAGGGGATCGTGTACGCGGACCTCGACCTCAACGACATCCTCGCCGCGAAGTCGTTCGTCGACATCGTCGGGCAGTACTCGCGCCCCGACGTCTTCGACCTGCGCGTCAACGTGGGCCGGAACCCGTGGCTGACAACGCACGGCGCGGAAGGGGTCGTGACGGAGTACGCCTTCCCGACACCGTCGGCGGCGCGGCGCGAAACGGGGGATGCGGCGCCGCTGCTGACGCTGGAGGACTGAAGCCGGGGGCCTGACGGGGGCCTGTCGCCGGGGGCCGACGCGCACTTCGTCCCGGAAGGGCGCCCCGGGGCCGACCCCGGACCGGCGCCGAGGACCGGCGCGTGTGTTTCACACTGCGCGCCACACCATGGGACAACGCGCGACTGCCGGACGGTCGGGCCGGGGTGTGCGGTACGCACGGCACCGCACGCCCCGGGCCGGATCGGGCCGGATCGGGCCGGATCGGGCCGGATCGGGCCGGATCGGGCCGGATCGGGCCGGCCCCAGGGCCGGTATCGGCCCGCGGCCCGGCCCGACCTCCGACGCCGGCTACTTCCCGCGCAGGCCGACCGCGTTCCCGTCCGCGTCCTCCAGGACGCAGATCCGCGCCCCGGGGCCGACCTCGACCGGGGCCGTCCGCTCGGTGGCGCCCGCGGCGAGCAGCGTCGCGCGTACCGCGTCGAGGTCGTCGACGTCGGTGTAGGCGATCGGGCCGTCCGCCACGGTCCCCTGCGGGTTCAGCGCGACCTCGAACCCGTTGACGTTGTACCCGACGTAGTAGGGCTCGTCGGTGTGCGGCGTGCCGAGCAGCGCGGTGTAGATCGCCTTCGCGGCCTCCAGGTCCGACACCGGGACCACGACACTGCGGATCGACGTGGGCATCTGTTTCGTCCTCCTCGCATGCGGGGGGCCGTACCGGTGGCCGTCCCGACGGTCTCGTCCGGATACCCCGTTCCCGGCAAAAGTGATCCTTCCGGGCGGCACACGGAGGCGAACCCACGCGGGCGGGGCGCGACCGCGCGTGCCGTCAGCCGCCCGCGTACGCCGCCGCGATCCGCGCGCCCAGGTGCGCGTTGTTCTTCACCAGCGCGATGTTCGCCGCGAGGCTCGCGCCGCCGCTGATCTCGACGATCCGGCCGAGCAGATACGGGGTCGCGTCCTTCCCGGTGATCCCGAGCGTGGTCATGTCCGTCAGCGCCTGCTCGATCACCGCGGAGATCCGCCGCGCCGGAATCTCGTCCTCCGCCGGGACCGGGTTGGCGATCGCGAGGCCGCCGGAGATCCCGAGGTCCCACTTGACCCGCATCATGGCCGCGAGCTCCTCGGGGGTGTCCGCCCGCATCGGGGCGCGGAAGCCGCTGGTCCGCGAGAAGAACGCGGGGAACTCGTCGGTCCCGTAGGCGACCACCGGGACGCCGCCGGTCTCCAGGTGCTCCAGCGTGAGCCCGATGTCCAGGATGCTCTTGACGCCCGCGCTGACCACCGCGACGTCGCTGCGGGTGAGTTCGGCCAGATCGGCGCTGATGTCGAAGCTCTCCGGGGCGCCGCGGTGCACGCCGCCGAGGCCGCCGGTGACGAAGACCCGGATCCCGGCGAGCGCGGCCAGGCGCATGGTCGCGGCGACGGTGGTGGCGCCGTGCTCGCCCCGGGCGATGAGGTACGGCAGGTCCCGCACACTCGCCTTGGCCACGTCCGGGCTGGTGGCCAGGACCTCCAGCGCGGTCGGGGTGAGGCCGACGCACGGGCGTCCGTCCAACACCGCGATGGTGGCCGGGACCACGCCGTGGCCGCGGATGATGTCCTCGACCTCGGTGGCCATCGCGACGTTCTGCGGGTACGGCATGCCGTGGCTGATGATCGTGCTCTCCAGCGCGACGACGGGGCGGCCGGCGGCCAGGGCGTCCCGGACCTCCTCGGTCAGCACGAGGTCGGGGTGGGGGGTGCCGGTCACTGGGTGCTCCTGGGGCTCGTGGGTCGGGCGGCGCGCTCGGCGAGGGCCTGGGCCAGCAGGCGCGGCGAGAGGTCGGGGCGGACGGTGTGCGCGCTCTCGACGGTGAGCGCCGCGGCGGCGGTGCCGTGGTCGACCGCGGTGCGGGGCGGGTGTCCGGCGAGCAGGGCGTAGGCGAAGGCGGCGAGCATGGCGTCCCCGGCACCGGTGACGTCCTCGACTCCGGCGGGCAGGGCGGGGACGAACGCGTGGCCCTCGTCGGCGCTGCTCAGCAGGCTCCCCCGGGAGCCGAGGCGCACCCACACGTGTGCGACGCCGCGTTCATGCAAGTGCTTTGCGGCGGAGAGCAGTTCGTCGTCGGAGGTGGTGGGGAGCCCGGTGAGCGCGGCGAGTTCCTCGCGGTTCGGAGTCGCGGCGTACAGCGGCCGGTCCGGGGTGATCAGCGGGGCGAGCACGGCCGCCTTGGGCACGCTCACCGGCTCCAGCAGCGTCGGGACGCCGGCCGCGTGGCCGAGGTCGAGGACGTGCGAGGCGGCCGGCGCGGAGAGGTTGCCGTCCAGCACGAGCAGCCCCGCATGGGACAGCAACTCGCGCAGCGGGCCGAGGTGTTCGGGCAGCAGCTCGGACGCGGCGGTCATGTCGGCCACCGCCACCACGAGTTCGCCGGCCGCGTCGAGCACGGCGGTGTAGGTGCCGGTGGCGTGCCTGCTGCGGTGGATGTGGTCGAGCCGTACGCCCGCCGCGGCGGTGTCGGCGAGCAGCCGCTCCCCCATCGCGTCGTCGCCGACCGCGGCGATCAGGTAGGTGGGGGTGCCGAGCCGGGCCAGGTTCTCCGCGATGTTACGGCCGACGCCCCCGGCGGCCATCGAGCCCGCGCCGGGATTGCTGGTGCCGAGGATCGCGGGGGCGGCACTGCGCGCCTTGATGTCGAGGTTGGCGCCGCCGACCACGACGACCGACGGCTCCTCGCTGAGGATGTAGCCGCGCCCGAGGACGACGCCCTTGCGCGTGAGGTTGGACAGGTGGACGTTCACCGCCGCACGCGTGGTGCCCAGCCGCTCGGCGATCTCCCCGGGGGCGAGCCGGGGGTCACCGCGCAGCAGATCGACGATCTCGCGCTCCCGGTCGGTCAATGCCATGCATATAAATCTAAAGCGTCTTTACATATGTCTGCAAGCCGGCCTCGCTCCCGGCGGCCCCGCGCAAGCCGGCCCCGCTCACCGCAACCCCACGCACCCGCGGGCCTGCCCGCCGCAGCCCCGACAGGGCGACTCCGGCCCGTTCTTCGGGATGACCCTTCCGCCTTAATCATGGCCATGATAGCTATCTTTTTGATCAGCATGCGGCTTGGTGCCGTCCCACCACTGCTTCCGGAAGGACGTTCCCCCGATGACCGACGACAAGCGAGTGCTCTACGTCTCCGCCGTCTACGACGAGGCCGAGATCGAGGCGGTGAACCGCGTGCTCCGCAGCGGGAAGCTCGGCATCGGCGCGAACGTGGCCGAGATGGAGCGCCGGGTCGCCGAGATGACCGGCAAGCGGCACGGCATCATGTGCAACTCCGGCTCGTCCGCCCTGTACCTCGCCGTCGAACTGCTCGGCCTGCAACCGGGCGACGAGGTCATCACCTCGCCGCTCACCTTCTCCACCGACGTCGCGCCCCTCGTCCGGGCGGGCCTGGTGCCGGTGTTCGTGGACGTCGAACCCGACACGTTCAACGTCGACGTGTCCCTGCTGGAGGCCGCCGTCTCGGACAAGACGAAGGCGATCCTGCTGCCCAACCTCGTGGGCAACGCCCCGGACTGGGACGTCGTACGCGACATCGCGGACCGGCACGGCCTGAAGGTCGTCGAGGACGGCTGCGACTCGCTGGCCCCCAAGCTGCGCGGCACGCCGACCGCCACCCGCGCGGACATCTCCGTCACCAGCTTCGCCCTGTCGCACATCATCACCGCGGGCGGCACCGGCGGCATGGTGCTCGTCGACGACGACGAACTGCGGGAGCGCTGCCTGCTGCTGCGCCGCTGGGGTCGACGCTCCGAGGTACAGGTCTTCGGCGGCAAGGGCGAGCGCAGCTACTGGGAGGACCTGGACGGGGTCGCGTACGACAGCGGGTTCATCTTCGACGAACTGGGCTGGAACTTCGAGCCCAACGAGATGAGTGCGGCGTTCGGCGTCGAGCAGCTCAAGAAGGTGCCGGTCAACTTCGCCCGCAGGCGTCGGAACTTCCAGCTCTACAGCGAGTTCCTGGCGCAGCACCCCGAGTACTTCATCCTGCCGCGCGAGCTCGAAGGACTCGAAACCGCCTGGCACACCTACACGTTCCAGGTCCGCCCGGACGCCGGGTTCACGCGCGCCGACCTCCAGAAGTACCTGGAGCCGCGCGGCGTCGACACGCGGACCGTGTGGACCGGCAACATCACCCGGCACCCGATGCTGAAGAACGCCGCCTTCCGCATCGCCGGCGACGGGCTGCCGAACGCGGACCAGGTCATGAAGCAGGGCATCCTCGTGTCCGGCAACCACGGCCTGAACGACGCGGACATCGCCCGGGTGACCGGCCACATCGGGGACTTCCTCAAGACGCTGTGATGTGCGTGCCCCTTCCATCTTTAAGTCAGGTGTCTTAACGTGCTCCTCCAAGTGCGGTGGCCACACGGGTTTGCCGTCCGGTGAACGTTTGTGGTCACCGCACCTGCGGCTCCCACGATCCCTGGAGGGCACAGACATGACGACGATTCGCAACCGCGTCGCCGAACGCGGCCTGGCGATGGGCACACGGGTGCTGCGGCGCCTGCCGATCGGGGCGGAGTCGGCCCCGTACGAGCTCTTCGAGCTGCGGCCGTGCGGGCCGCTGATCGGGGCCGAGGTCCACGGCGTCGACCTGCGCGAGCCGGTCGGGCCGGAGATGTTCGCCGAGCTGAACCGCGCGCTGCTGGAGTGGAAGGTGCTGTTCTTCCGCGACCAGGCGATCGACTCCGCCCAGCACCGCGCCTTCGCTCGCCTTTGGGGTGACCTGGAGGTGCACCCCTTCCTCGCGCAGGGTGACGTGCCCGAGGTCGTGCGGTTCGCCAAGGACGCCGACATGGTCGGCGTCGAGAACATCTGGCACACCGACGTGACCTGGCGTCAGGAACCGGCGCTGGGCTCGGTGTTGCGCGCCGTCGAGGTGCCGGAGTTCGGGGGCGACACGCTGTGGGCGGACATGGCCGCGGCGTACGACAACCTCCCGGCCGACGTGCAGGAGCGCATCGACGGGCTGACCGCCGTGCACGACTTCGCGTTCTCGTTCGGCCAGGGCATGGCGCCGGACCGGTTCGCCGTGATGCGCGCCGAGTTCCCGCCGGCCGAACACCCGGTGGTGCGCAGCCACCCCGTCACCGGCCGCAGGACCCTGTTCGTCAACGAGGTCTTCACCGACCACATCGTCGGGTTGTCCGACGGGGAGAGCGAGGAGCTGCTTGCACTGCTGTGCAAGCAGGCGACCTACCCGGAGTACCAGGTCCGCTTCCGGTGGCAGCCGGACTCGGTCGCGATCTGGGACAACCGCGCCACCGTGCACTACGCGACGAACGACTACCACCCCAACGTCCGCGTCATGGAGCGCGCCGCGATCCTCGGCGACCGACCGTTCTGACCGGTCCCGGGGGGGGGGGGGGGGGGGGGGGGGGGGGGG
>NZ_JBPKBH010000012.1:257950-278552 GCF_051388915.1 Yinghuangia sp. YIM S09857
CGAGTCCCGACCGGCGCCGCCCCGGCACGGCGTCCCCGCCGCCTGACGGCGCGGGGCCGGGATAGTCATACCGGGTCGCTTCAGCGGCCGTGCAACAACTCGTCGGTAGGGTTTCGCGTCGTTCCGATCGCGATGTGGGGAGCCTGCCGATGAGTTCGACGACGCGCCTGGGCAAGATGAAGCGGCTTGCCGCCGCGCTGCTGCTGACCGCCGGGGTGACGCTCGCCGCGGGCGGGGCGCACCCGGCCGCCGCGGGGCCCGCGTACGGCTGCGCGGCGGACGCCTCCCCCGGGCACACCCGCACCGAACTGCCCGACGCGGAGATCTTCGCGACCGACAACACCGCGGTCATCACCGACCCCGCCGATCCGCGGCTGGACGCCCGCCTGCTCGGCTTCGCCTGCGAAGTACGCGCCCTCATCTGGGCACACGGCGCCGACCCCGAGCAATCCTCGCTGCTGGACGGCGTGTTCTGGTCCGCCGACCTCCAGGCCGCCACCTACGAGCGGTCGCGCACCTTCGACATCGAGGACGTCACTCCCGGGCAACTGCACGCCATCGCGGACACCGTCCGCAAGCGCTTCCGGCAGGAGTCCGTCCTGACCTTCGACTACCTGCCCGCCACCGCGCCGGGCGCCACGGCGGTCGAGGTGGAACTGCCCGGCGTCGACGTCACCTGCCTGCACGGCGGCCTCCTCGCCGACCCCGAGGCCCGCGACGTCCTGTACGGCGGCTCGGTCACCGTGCGCGGCAGCAAGCTCATCCTGATCGCCGACCGCGCCGATCTCGCGGTCGTCGAGCGCTTCGCCACCACCCTCGGCACGGACTGGTCCGCTGCCGAGATCCACTACGGTGCCCGGGAGTTCGTCGGCTGACCGGAATCGGTTCGGGCGGTCGCGCGGGGATGGCGCGCGACCGCCGTCACCGTCGGGGGTACGCGTCGGTGGATGCCAATCGCGGTGGGGCTAGACCGTGTCCGGATCCGGTCTGGTGGTGGGGTCCGGGTGCCAGTCGGCCGTCGAGTGCAACTCGCCGTCCGCCGTGGTGGCGGCGGGGGCGGGTATGGGTCCCGTGAACAGACGGTGCCACACGGGTGGATCGGCCCGCCGGGTGACGTCGGCGGGGCGCTCGCCCGCGTATCCGCCGAGGGGGCCGGTGTCGAGAGGGGGGCGTGTCGTCATGCGCGAAGTCTGGTCGAGACACCGTCAGTTCGCGAAATCCGCGCGGGTGTTCCGCCCCGGTCTCCGCAGTCATGAGCAAAGTCGCCCCGACTCGTGGGAGTTGGCCGAGATTGGCGCCGTGTGGCCGGTTCCCGGGCCCCGTTGGGGCCGCGGCAGCGGACGTTGACCGAAGGTGCCCGCGCGGGGAGTCCGGTAGCGTGCCGGGCCGACAGCCGACCGAGTTGCCCGTACCCGAACACGCACCCGAGGAGTCGACGATGGCACCTTCGCTGGACGGCCGGACGTTCGCCCCGCGCGGCCGCCCCGAGCAGGGCGAGGTCGACGCCTCGACTCTGTTCCGGTACCACGAGGCGGACGGGCGGGTGTGGGCCGACTACGCGGGCGGCGAGATCGTCCGCGGACACCTGATCGGCACGCGCGACGCGGACACCATGGAGTTCCGGTACGTGCAACTCAACCGCGACGGCAAGACCTCGTCCGGCCACTGCGTCACCCGCATCAGCGAACTCCCGGACGGCCGCCTGCACCTGGCCGAGACGTGGGAGTGGGAGTCGCGGCCCGGGCAGGGGACGAGCGAGGTGGAAGAGGTCGCGGCGCAGGCGGCCTGAGCGGGAAGGCGGAGCCGCGTCGCGTGCGAACACGAAGCCGCGCAGCGCGGGCCGCCCACGGGCCCGCCTGGCCGCGCGGCGCGGGTGGGCTCAACCTCGTGGCCTCCGCCGGATAGCCTCGTCGTCCGAGTTCCGCGCCGTCCGGGGTCCGCCGGCACGTTGCGCCGCGTCGTTCGAACGGCCCGTGCGGGTGTCCGAGGCGGCGCGGCGGCCCGTACCGGCCCCTGCGACGCGGCCCCTGCCCGGCCGTGCCCACGGCGGCCCGGCCCTGAGAAGGAGTTGTGTGCGGCCCCTCACGGCAGAGGATCCCGACCGGATCGGCGCCTTCCGTCTCGCCGCCGTGCTCGGCGAAGGGGGCATGGGCCGGGTCTATCTCGCGCATTCGCCGGACGGCGTCGCCGCGGCGGTCAAGCGGATCCGCGGCGGTGTCGCCGACGACCCCGACTTCCGCGCCCGGTTTCGCCGCGAGGTCGAGGCCGTGCGCGCGGTCCGGGGGCGCTTCACCGCGGCCCTGCTCGACGCCGGTCCTGACGACGAACTGCCCTGGATGGCCACCGAATACGTCCCTGGTCCCCCGCTGGACGCCGCGGTGCGCGAGCACGGGCCGTTCCCGGCCTCCGCCGTCCTCGTCCTGGCCGAGGGCCTGGCCCGCGCCCTCGTCGCCATCCACGGCGCCGGGCTCGTGCACCGCGACCTGAAGCCGTCCAACGTCCTGCTCACTGCCGACGGCCCGCAGGTCATCGATTTCGGCATCAGCCGTGCCGCCGGGGCCACGACGCTGACCTGGACCGGGCAGCTCGTCGGCTCCGCGGGCTACATGGCCCCCGAGCAGATCCGCGGCGAGCGCGTCGGCATCCCCGGCGACGTCTTCTCGCTCGGCGCCACGCTGGTGTTCGCGGCGCGCGGCACCGGTCCGTTCGGGCGTGCAGAGGCCATGGAGACGCTCATCATGCGCACCCTGACCGAGGACCCGGACCTCACCGGCGTTCCCGCGGATGTGGCCGCACTCGCGAACGCCTGCCTGGCCAAGGACCCGCGGCAGCGCCCCGACCCGCGCCGGGTGCTGGACGATCTGGCCGGACGCGTGCCCACGGCCCCCACCGCGACCGGCTGGCTCCCGGAAGAGGTCGGCACCACCCTCGACCGCTACACCGCACCCCCGGTCCCCGAAGCCGCGACCTGGACCGCACGGCGCCGCCTGTCGGACGGCAGCGGCAGCGGCACCGGCCCCGAGAGCCCCTCAGACGACTCAGCCACCGGCGGCAACGGCAACGCCGACACCGCGCGCCCGACCGAACCCGCCCACTCCCGCCGCAGATTCCTCTGGGCCCTCGGCGCCGCCGCCCTCACCGCGGGCGCCGGCATCGCCGCCGTCCCACTCGTCCGCGCCCTCGGGTCCGACGACTCGCCCGCCGCCGGGACACCGGACGGGTCGACCCCCGCCGGTCCGTCCGCCCCGCGGCACCCCGGCGTCCCCCGCGAGCAGCCCCGCTGGTCGCACACCGGGCTCGCCACCGAACCGCAGTGCGGCCGCCTGGTGGTGTTCGATCCGGACGACATCGAGGGCACCCGCAGCACGCACTTCGTGGTCCCGGGCGTCGGCGGCGACCGGATGACGCGCCGGGTCGCGGCGGTCGCCGTACGCCTGAACGACGGCGCGGTCGCGTGGCGGGCCGACTTCCCCGCGAGCCAGGCGACCCCCACGGCACTCGGGCCGCTGCTGGACTCGCCTCCCGAGGCCCCCGGTGACCTCCTGCACCTCGGCCTGCCGATGGTCACGATCGACACCCGGACGGCGGCGGTGCAGACCGCGGCGCTCCCCTACGAAGCGGCGAAGCTGCCGCGCACCGGTCCTGTACGCACCGCCCCCGGCACCGAGTTCGCGGTCGCGAACCAGCAGGCCGGGCACACCGACACCGTCCTCGCGGTGCACGCCACCGCGTCCGCGAGCACCCTGGTCTTCTACGAGCCGATCGCGGACCAGGGCTGGGCGTACGGTCCCGGGCGCCGCCTCAACCAGCCGCGCGCGCTGCACGACTCCGAACTGGTGTTCCTCGCCGACAGCGCCGCGCAGCCGGTGTACGCCGTGTCGACCGACACCGGCAAACCCGTCTGGACGGCCGATCTGGGCGGCCCACAGAACGGCGCCGGGATCGTCAACGCGCTGCTCCGGGCGTACTTCCGGGAGAGCGAGGACTCGACCCTGCTCGTGGCCGCCGACCGCGTCTACGCCCTGGGCGCGTCCACCGGCGACGTCCGCTGGGCCTCCGAGCCGACCTCGGGCTACACCGCGCTCACCGTCATGGACGATCTGGTTTTCGCGGCGGCCGAGAACGGTCTGACGGCGTGGCAGCTCGGCACCGGCAAGCTGGTGTGGAACCACGCGCCCGACACCCCGACCGTGCCCGCGCTGGCGGCGGCGGCCGTCTGGGACGGGCGGATCTGGTTCGCCAACGGTTCGGCCCCGCACGAGCTGTACGGCCTGCAACCCGGCGGCGGACGGCTCGACCGGCTGATCGAACCCCCGGCCGCCGCGACACCGGGCGCCGGCCCGGCCGAGGACGCCCGGCCGGGCTGGAAGCTGCACAGCACCGGCGCGAACTTCATGGCGGCCGCGTACGGGCACGTGGTCATGGGCTTCCAGGGGCTGACCGTGGACGCCGACGGCGCGCCACTCGACCCGCACCCGCGCGACGCGGTCTGACGGGGCCACGTCCGTCCGACTCCGCCGTCGCCCGGCCCCCGGCAACTAGGCTGTCGGTCACGGCGCACCCGCAAACGCGTTCGGCTCCGTGACCGCACCGAGGAGACGGCACATGCAACTCCCCGAAGACGTCGCACCAGCGGCATCCACGGTTGCCGGGCTCGACGAGGCGCTGACGCACTGCCGGGCCTGCCCGCGCCTGGTCGCGTGGCGCGAGGAGGCCGCCCGGGTCAAACGCGCGGCCTTCGCGGACTGGGACTACTGGGGCCGCCCGGTCGCCGGTTTCGGCCCCGCGGACGCCCGGCTGCTGATCGTCGGCCTGGCCCCCGCCGCGCACGGCGGCAACCGCACCGGACGCATGTTCACCGGTGACCGCTCCGGCGACGTCCTGGTCCGCGCCCTCCACGACATCGGCCTGGCCTCGCAGCCGACGTCGGTCCGCCGCGACGACTGCCTTGAGCTGCTGGGCGTACGCTTCACCGCCCCGGTGCACTGCGCGCCGCCCGCCAACAAGCCGACCCCGGCGGAACGCGACACCTGCCGCCCCTGGCTGGTCCGCGAACTCCAGCTCATGCGGCCGACGTTGGGCGCGCTCGTGGTGCTCGGCGCGTTCGGCTGGCAGGCCCTGTTCCCGGCCGTGGCCGCGGCGGGCTGGGCGGTTCCGCGCCCGCGGCCGGTGTTCGGGCACGGCGTCCGCACGGACCTCCCTCCCGCGCCCTCCGCCCCCGCGAGCCTCCGCGCGCTTCCGGTGTTCGGCTGCTTCCACGTCAGTCAGCAGAACACCTTCACCGGACGGCTGACTCCGGCGATGCTGCGCGGCGTCCTCGCCGAGGCCGCGCGGGCGGCCGGGCTGACCACCACCGCCTGAACCGCTCCGACAGCCGTCCGGCGCCGGCGTCCGGCGTCTAGCGGAACGTCGAGGACCTCGACCAGCCGTCGTCGTCGTCCATCGACCAGTTGGCGCTGTTGGCTGCGACACTGCCGAGGCCCAGCACGATGAACACGCCGATCAGCACCTTCCCCGCGGTGCCGACCCGCAGTGGCCGGGTCGCCGAGCGCGCCGCGACGGAGGTCGAGCCCGCGGTGATCTCGTCCGGCCCCTTGCCCGCCTGTGCCGGAGCCGCGGCCGGAGCCGGTGTGGCGGACCACGCCGCCTCGGGCGCGTCGCCGAACAGGCGCTTGGGGTACGAGGACGCGAGCATCAGCGAGTACGCCCCCAGCCGCATCCGGTAGCGCAGGATCGCACTGGTGGCCTCGAACAGCGGTTCGGGCATGCGTCCCATGATCAGGACCACGAGCCACGAGATGAACGCGACCGACCACCACCCGGCCGACACGATCGCCTGGATGATCATCGCGGGGATCATCAGCAGGATGCGGAAGAACACGGCGAGCCGGTTGAGGTGCACGGGCGCGATGTCGATCCGGACCGGGTACCCCGGCACCTCGCCCAGCCGGAACGGCGGATAGCGGTCGGTCAGCAGCATCATGCTGGCGTTCACCCGCGTGTCGTAGCGCAGGAATCCGGTGAGGAACCCCCGGATGGGTGACGGCAGACGCCCCAGCACCAGGGCCGCGAACCACCCGACGATCGCGGTGATCACGGCGACGATCGAGAGCACCGCCAGGACGATGTACTGCGGGATCAGGAGCAGGAGGCGCAGGAACACCGTCCACCGGTTCTGGTGCTCCGGGAACGGCATGTCCAGCTCGGGCAACGGTTCGCCTGCGGATGTGGCCACACCTGGCTCCTCTGCGACACGGGGTTGCGGTGCCCGCGCGTTCCCGCGCCCGCCGGCCCCGACACACCACATACGCCCGTCCGGCCCAACAGCCCCGCCCGACCGACGCGAAGTTGCGGTCGTTGATGTACTGCACGTGCTCCGGGGCGTACGGGCTGGTGATGTCGTACACCATCACGCCGCCGACGCGCTCCAGTGCTGTGAAGGCGTACGTGCGGTCGCCGATCCGGCCGATCTCGACGGCCTCGGGCTCGGAGCCCTTGTCGTCGCTGCGGTTGTCGAAGGACCCGGGCGTGTTGCTCGCGTCGAAGTTCTGCGGATACGCGGGTCGAACCGGGCGACGTGACGGGTGCGGCGGGACAATGGGCGTGCCGGCCCGAGTAGTGCGTGCTCGAACACCTCGGTGCCGTACGGGACTACGCGTCGCCCGCGACCGCGCGTCCGCCGATGAAAGTCGCGCGGACCAGGTCGCCCGTCAGCGTCTCCGACGCTTCCCGCAGCGGCGTGTGCAGCAGACAGAAGTCGGCCGTGGAACCGACGTCCAGGCGCCGCGGGGTGCCCGGGGCGTCGGCCGCACCGGTGAACAGGCTCAGGGCGTCGGCGGGTTCGAGGGCTTCGGAGACGTCGTCGCGGCCCACCGCTGCGCGCATGGCCGCCCACGGGTTGAACCCGCCGAACGGGGCGTCCGTCCCCGCCGCCAGGGGTACGCCCGCCTCGGCGAGGGACCGGCAGCGGTACAGGTGTTCCCGGTCGTCCGGTGCGACGTCGGTGGCGTACTCGCGGCCGCGCTCGACCATGAAGTGCGGTTGCGTGACCACGGTCAGCCCGTGCCGGGCGATCCACGGGACCGTTTCGGCCGGGATCACCGAGCCGTGCTCGATCCGGTCCCCCGGCATCGCGCCGACCTCGTCGAGGGCCAGCAGCAGCACCAGCAGCTGGATGCGGGTGACGCAGTGCACGGCGACCGGACGCGGGCGCACCGCCCCGATGGTCGCGGCGAGTTCGGTCGGAGGGGGCAGGGTGGAATCGTCCAGCAGCATCTTCACCGGGCCGTCGATCCCCATGATGACGACGCGCTGTGGCAGCACCGCCAGCAGCTCGGACAACCCGGGCGCGGGGCTCGGGTCGGCGTTGGTGAGGCCGGTGACGCCCAGGGCCGCGGCGCGGCGCCCCAGTCCCGGCAGGTCCAGCGGCACCGGCGGGGTCCACGCGCGCAGCCGGGCGTCCTCGCGCCAGAAGCGGCCGTCGCCTTCGAGCCCGGCCGCGTGCAGGGCGGCGGTGTTCCAGACCCACAGCTCGCCGGTGCGGTGCTGGACGCGGACCGGGCGGTCGGAGACCAGGGCGTCCAGCGTCCACCGGTCCAGGTCCCCGGCGACGCTCTCGTGGTAGCCGACCGCGCGCACCCACTCCCCGGGCGGCCCGGCACGCAGGGCGGCGGCGAGGCCGGCGCGGTCGCCGACGTCGGCGGGGCCCACGCGTACCGACGCCGCCTGGGCCGCGAGCGCGGTCAAGTGGACGTGGTGGTCGTGCAGCCCGGGCAGCAGGGCGGCGCCTCGGCCGTCCACGTCGGCCGCGCCGGGCAGTTGCTCACCCACGGCGCCGATCTCGGCGATCCGGCCGCCGACGACGCGGACGTCCACGACGCCGGCACCCGCCAGCTCCACGCTCCGGATCAGCACGGCGACGGCGGGGTCGGTGCGGCGCCGTCGTCGGCCAAGGTGGCCGCGCAGTCCGCCATGGCAACGGACAGCAGGTGCCCGCCGCCTTCGGCGAGTGCCTGGACGGCGGCACGGGCCGCGAGGATCCCGGTGACGGGATCGGCGATCGCGTCCCCCACGAAGACCGGTCGGCCGTCGGAGTCCAGCCCGGTCAGCCCGCCCGCGACGGCGGCGTCGTCGCCGAACGCGACGCGGTCGTCCTCCCGGCCGTACCCGGTGATGCCGATCCACAGGCGTCCTGGGCGCGCGGCGAGAAACTCCTCGGCGACGACGCCGAGCCGCCGCAGCGCGCGGGGGCGCGACCCCTCGATGACCACGTCCGCCTCCGCGACGACCGCGGGCAGCGCGCCGGAGGCGAAGTCCACGACGCGGCTCGCGTGCCCGTCGTGCAGGCGCCGGTAGAACTCGGGGGAGCCGCGCCGTGCGCCGTCCGGCCGCGTGGTGCTCTCCACCTTGGTCACGCGCGCGCCGAGCTGCCCCAGCAGGCGCGCGCACAGCGGCCCCGCCCAGAGCGCGGACAGGTCGACGACGTGGAGGCCGGACAGCGGGCGGACGCGCGGCTCCCCGCGCCGCACCCCGACCACCGCCCGGCCGCCTTCGCGGACGGCCCCCAGGCGCGCGGCCGGGACGGAGAGCAACTGCGCGGCGGACGCGACCTGCTCCGCGGTCGACCGCCGGGCGGCCTCACGCAGCCCGGCGAGCGGGGGCGCGGAGTCGGGCACGTCCGTGCCGAGCACGGCGTACAGCGCGGGAAGCGCGGCGACGTCCTCGGGGCGGGCCAGGTTGACGGCGACCCAGCCGTCGGTGGTCGGGAGCAGGTGACACGAGCCGTTCGCCGAGGTCTGCGTCGGTTCGGGGTATCCGGCCAGCTCGGCGCGCAGGAACAACTCGGATGCCACGTCGACGGGCAGGCCGCCGACCCGCGTGAAGTCGCGCGCGACCGCCTCCAGCCGCCGGACGAACGGCTCGGCGGAGGCCACCCACGCACGGATACTCCTGCTTGCCACGCGGGAATGCTACGTGGTGATCGGCCCGCGCCCGCACCATCCGCCTCCCCTCAGCCCGTCGGCAGTTCCCCCGCCTTCTCCGCGAGGCTGCGCTTGTCGACCTTGCCTACCGGGGTGCGCGGGAACGCCGTGGCGATCCGGATCGTGTCCGGCGTCTTGTACGGCGCCAGGCCCGCCTCCGCGAGGAACGTCTTGAGCTCCGGCAGCGTCGGCGGGTCCGCCGGGTCCGCCGGAACCAGGACCGCGCAGACCCGTTCGCCCAGCACCGCGTCCGGCAGCGGGATCACCGCCGCCTGGCGGATCTTGGGGTGCGCGGCGAGGTGGTCCTCCAGCTCACCGGCCGGGACCCCTTCCCCACCGCGGTTCACGACCTCTTTGATCCGGCCCTCCACGACCAGGTGCCCGCTCGGAAGGCGCCGCACCAGGTCGCCGCTGCGGTAGAACCCGTCGGGCGTGAACGCGTTCGCGTTGTGGTCCGGCACGCGGTAGTAGCCGCGGATGGTGTACGGCCCGCGCGTCAGCAGCTCCCCCACCTCGCCCTCCGCCACCGGCGCCCCGTCGCCGTCCACGATCCGGACCTCGTCGTCCGGGCTCAGCGGGCGTCCCTGCGACTCGGCGACGATCTCGTCGGAGTCCCCGGTACGTGTGTAGTTGAGCAGCCCTTCGGCCATTCCGAACACCTGCTGGACACGGCAGTCCAGGGCCGGGGCCAGCTCTCGGGCCAGCGCCGCCGGCAGTCGCGCGCCGCCCACCTGGAGGAGGCGGAGCGACGAGCGGTCGCCCGGCTCCCACTCCCACATCTGGCTCCACAGGTCGGCGACCGGCGGCACGACGGCGGTGACGGTGACCTTCTCGCGTTCGATGTGGGCGAACGCCTGGTCCGGGCTCGGTCCCGGCGCCAGCACCGCGGTTCCGCCGACGCCCAGGATCCCGAGGATGCCCGGGCAGGCCAGCGGGAAGTTGTGCGCCGCGGGCAGCACCGCCATGTAGACGTCGTCCCCGGTCAGGTCGCAGACCTCGGCGCTGGCCCGCGCGTTGTAGGCGTAGTCGTCGTGGGTGCGTGGAATCAGCTTGGGCAGCCCGGTGGTTCCGCCCGACACCAGCAGCAGCGCGACGTCCTGGGGACGCGGTCCGGGCGGCAGCGCCCCCGGTTCGGCGTCGACGTCCGCGAGGGCGATCGCGTCCGGGCCCGGTTCACCGGCCACCACGACGTGCCGCAGCGACGGGACGCGGCCGCGCACCTCGCGGGCCAACTCCCGGTGGTCGAAGCCCGCGAGGGTGTCGGGGACGACGTACGCGACCGCCTCGGACAACTCCGCGAGATGCCCGATCTCGTGCGCGCGGTGTGCGGGCAGGCACAGTGCGGGCACCGCGCCGATCCGGGCGAGCGCGAACAGCACCACCACGAAGTCGGCGGTGTTGGGGAGTTGCACGACGACCCGGTCCCCGGCCCGCACGCCGAGCGCGGCGAACCCGGCGGCGGTGCGGTCGGCGCGGCGGTCGAGTTCGGCGTACGTGGTACGGCCGGACGCGTCGACGAGCGCGGTCCGCTCCGGCCATGCGGCGGCCCACGTGCGCAGCAGGGCGCCGAGCGTGTCGCCGCGCCAGTGGCCCGCGGCGCGGTGGCGTGCGGCGGCCTCGTCCGGCCAGGGTACGAAGCCGTCCAGGAATCCGCCGGGCGACTTCGCGTCCGGGGCGCCGAGTGCCGCGGCATCCGCGAAATGGCTTGCGGTATCGGTGGTTTCGTGGTTCTCGCCGGTGCTCGTGGGCACGGATCCGTCCTTCTCTGCCGTGGGACGTACGTGGACTGACTGCAATTCAGGCGGCCTCGACCGGGCGCGGCACCTACGCGGGGCTGTCGGACGCGAGCATCGCTTCGACCTCGTCGTCGGTGAGCGCGGATACCTGCAAATACAGCTCGGCGACCGCGGCGGTGCGGCCGGGCGTGTCCTCGTCCGCAACCACCCGGGCCGCGAGTGCCGCGACGGTGCGGTTCCCGAGGAGCGCGCGGACGGACAGCCCGTCGGTGTCGAGGGCTTCACGCAGGCGCCCCACCGCGGCCGTGGCCAGAACCGAGTCGCCGCCGAGGGCGAAGAAGTCGTCGTCGCGCCCGATCCGGGCCGGGGCGGTGCCCGCCCCGGCGAGGACGTCGCGCCACACCGCGGCGACCGCCTCCTCGACCGGCCCGCGCGGCGCGGCGTGCGCGGTGCCGCCGCGTCCCTGCTCCCAAAGCGCCGCCAGTCGGGCCCGGTCGGTTTTGCCGTTTCGGGTCAGCGGCATTTCGGCGAGCACCAGCACCTGTTCCGGGATCATGTGCGGGGGCAGCATGTCCCGTACGGCAGACAAGATCTGCTCCTCCGTCAGTTCCGCGGGCCCGACCACCGCCGCGGCCAGCGCGCGTCCGGGCGAGCCGACCACGCCGGCCACCGCCTGCCGGACGCCCGGCACGTCCGACAACGCGGCCTCGATCTCGCCGAGTTCGATGCGATAGCCGCGCAACTTGACCTGGTGGTCGCGGCGGCCCAGGAACTCCAGCGTGCCGTCGCCGAGGTAGCGCGCCAAGTCGCCGGTGCGGTACCAGCGTTCTCCGTCGTGCTCGACGAACCGGTCGGCGGTGCGCCCGGGGTCGCCGCGGTAGCCGAGGGCGACGCCTTCGCCGCCGATCCACAGCTCGCCTGGCACGTGGTCGGGCCGGTCCCGGCCGAGGACGTCGACCACCCGGCAGCGCACGTTCGCGAGCGGTCGGCCGTAGGGGACGGCCCGCCACCACGACGGCAGTTCGGCGCCCGGGGGGACCTCGTACACGGTGGAGTGGATGGCGGTCTCGGTGGTGCCGCCGAGTCCGACGAAGCGGCAGGCGGGTACCTGGGCGTGCAGCCGGACCGGGAGGTCGGCGGTGACCCAGTCGCCGCCGAGCAGGACCACGCGCAGGGTGTCGGGGAGGCGTTCGCCGCCCTGCTCCGGCCCCGGCCCGGCACTCTGATCCGCCCCCTGCTCGGCGGCCGTGAGGAGCATGGCGAGCAGCGCCGGGACGCAGTTGAGCACGCTGATCCGGTGCTCGCGCAACTGCCGCAGCCACTCGGACGGTTCGTGCCGGTCGTCGGCATCGGGCACGACGACGGCTCCGCCCACGGCGAGCGGGGCGAAGATGTCGAAGACCGAGAGGTCGAAGTCGAGCGCCGACAGCGCGAGCGTGCGGTCCGACGGGCCGAGTGCGTAGCGTCCGATGAGGTCGTCGATGGTGTTCACGGCGGCGCTGTGCGGGACTTCGACGCCCTTGGGCTCGCCGGTGGAGCCGGAGGTGAAGAGGATGTACGCCGCCGCCCGCGCGTCGCTCGGCACGGGTGCCGCCAAAGCGTCGGCGTGCTTGGCCGCTTCGTCCAGCGCGAGCGCTTCCGCGTGCGGGGACGCGCCCGAGGCGCCGTCGCCGTCGAGGACGAGCCGTGCCCCCGCCGTCGCGTGGATGCGGGCACGCCGGGACGCGGGCTGCTCGACGCCGACCGGGACGTACGCGGCACCGGCCGCCAACACCCCCAGCACCGCGAGGATTTGCTCCGGGCCCTTGGGCAGGGTCACGGCCACCGTGTCCCCGGGGCGCACCCCGCGCGCCCCCAGTGCGGCGGCGACCCGGAGCGCCCGGTCGGCGAGTTCCGCGTACGTCCAGCGCACGTCGGGCCCGGCGACCACCGCGACGGTGTCCGGGCGGGAGCGTGCGAGGGCAAAGAACCGGTCGTGCAGCCGGTAGGAACCACGCGGCGCCGCGGTGGCGTTGGCGCGTTCGCGCACCCGGCGCTGCGCGGCGGGCAGCAGGTCGCCGACCGGCCGGTCCCAGTCGGCGTCCTCGGTGCCGAGGCGGGTGACCAGTTCGCGGTACGCCTCGAACATCGCGTCGGCGACGCCCGCGGCGAAGAGTTCCTCGCGGATGTCCCAGTTGACGAGCAGGCCCCCGCGCACCTCGGTGACCTGGGCGTCCAGAAGGACCTGCGGGCCCTGCGAGATGATCCACTCGGGCTCGCCGAAGAGGCCGCGCACGTCCTCGGCGAACAACTCGCCGAGGTTCAGGGCGCTGGTGTAGACGATGGGCGCGACGACCTGGCCGCCGCGGGCGCGCGCGAGGTCGCGCAGCACGTCGAGGCCGGACCGGTCCGCGTGGGCGGCGTCCTCGTGCAGGCGGGCCTGGATGCCGCGGGCGGTGTCGAGGAACGACGCCGGCGCTCCCAGGTCGGTGTCGAGCAGCACCGATCCGGTGAAGTCCCCGACCAGGAGCGGGACATCGGGGTGCAGCTCCTCGCGGTCGAACAGCGGAAGGTTCAGCAGGAAGTGCGGCTCGGCACTCCACGCGGCCAGGACGTGAGCGAAGGCCGCGGCGAGGGCCATGGCCGGGGTGACGGACCGCTCGTGCGCGCGCGTGAGCCAGCGGTTCTTGTCCTCGGGGCTCAGCCACAGATGGCGCCGGGTCACGCGGGTCGGGTCGCCGCGTTCGGCCTCGGCGCGCAGCGGGAGGTCGGGGGCGCCGGGCAGGTCGGCGAGGCGGGAGTCCCAGTGGGCACGGCCGCGTTCGGCCGCCGCGGCGCGCAACTTCGGACGGTCGGCGAGGTATGCGCGGTGGTCGTACTCCAACGGCGGGAGTTCACGGCCGGGTTCGGTGTAGATCCGGGCGAGGTCGGCGAGGAGGATGCGGAAACTGAGCGCGTCGGCGGCGACCATGTCCACGTCCACGTGCAGGCGCGTGGCCCCGTCGGGGAGCAGGGTGAGTCGTACGTCGAAGACGCGACCCGCCTCGATGTCGAGCATCTGGTGCGAACACGCGTCGCGGATGGCGTCCAGCCGCTCGGCGACGTGCGGCGCCGGCAGGTCGCGCAGGTCCTCGACGGTGAGCAGCGGGCCGACGGCCTCGGGCAGGACCTGCTGGCGTCCGTCCGGCGTGATGCGGGTGCGCAGCGCGGGGTGCCGGGCGGCCAGGGTGCGGACGGCCGCCTCCAGGCGCTCGGGGTCGAGCGGCGCTGCGCCGCCTGGACGGTCGAACTCGGTGTAGAGGTGGGCCGCGACTCCGCCGAGGACCTGGTCGTCGCCGCGCCCGACCCAGTAGGCGTGCTGCATGGCGGCGAGCGGGAAGGGTTCGGAAGGGTCGGCTGCCTCGGCGGCAGTCTCGGGGGCCTCCCCGGCGACGGCCTCGGCGGCCTCCCCGGCAGCCTCCTCGGGTGCCGTCGCGGCGGCCAGCAGTTCGGCCCAGGCGGCGATCGTCGGCCGCTCGGCGAGTTCGGCGAAGGTTATCTCCGCCCCGCGACGCCGCCAGCCGCCCGCCAGCCTCATGAGTCTGAGCGAGTCGAGCCCGTGCTGGATGAGGTTGCCGTCGACGGGCACCGATTCCGGCTCGCATTCCAGGAGCCGGCCCACCTCGCGGCGCACGTCCTCGACGCTCCAGTGCACGTTCTTCCCCTTCCGCCCGGCGTACGTCCGCCCCGTGGGCGTGGGTTGACACCCCCGACGGGCGTCACAAATATAGGGTAGGCAAACCTAACTAAGGCAAGCTCCCAGACCGTTTCCCGTCGCTTCCGAGCGGCGGGCCCGGCGCGCCCAGGAGGCGGCACGTTGCGACAGGGACCCTCCATGCCGGGCGGCGATTCAGCCGACCGCCGCCGGGAATTGATGAAGCGTCTGCTGGCCGGGGCGGGCCTCGCCGGGGGCGCCGGGGGCGGGATCCCGGTCCGCGACCGGTCGGTCCGCGCGCCGCTGTCCCACACGCAGCACAGCCTGTGGCTGCACCACCAGGCACACCCGCACAGCACCTCCTACAACGGCTGCCTCGTCATCGAGCTGGCCGGCCCGCTGGACACCGCGGCGCTGCGGACCGCTCTGCGCGGCCTGGCCGTACGCCACGAACTCCTGCGCACCGTCCACCGGATCGACGACGACGGTATGCCCCGCCAGGTGCCGGCCGAAGCACCGCAGGCGGACATCCCTCTGCGCGACCTCTCCGCGCTCCCGGCCGCCGAGCACCGCGAGGCGGCGGATGCGGCGGCCGTGGCCCTGGCGTCCCGGCCCTTCGACCTCGCCCACGACCACCCGGCCCGTTGGGAACTGCTGCGGTTCGGACCGGAGTCGCACGCCCTGGTCCAGGTCGTCCACCACATCGCGTGGGACGGCGGCACCTGGGGCGTGCTGTCCCGCGACCTGGCCGCGCTCTACCGGGCGGCGGTCGACGGCACGCCCGCGCCGGAAGCGCCCGAGGTCCAGTACGCGGACTTCGCCGCCTGGCAGCGGTCCCGCCCGGCCGCGGATCCCGAAGGCGTGGCGTTCTGGCGCGACCGGCTCAAGTCCCTTGCCGAGCCCGCCGAACTGCCCGCGGACGGCCGGCGTCCCCCGGTGGGCGACGAGCGCGGCGGCCGCCGGGTCCGCAGCTTGTCCCCCGAACTCGCGGACCGACTGGCGGCGTTCGCGGCCGCCGAGGGAACGACCGCGTTCACCGCGGCCCTTGCCGGGTTCGCCGCCGTATTGCGTCGCTGCACCGGCTCGGACGACCTGCCCATCGGCACGCTCACCATGGACCGCGGACGCCCGGAGGCGGCCCGCCTCATCGGCAACTTCGGCAACACCGTGGTCCTGCGCTGCGATGTGTCGGAACCACCGGGCCGGCGCGCCGCCCTGACCTTCCGTCAGCTCGTGGCCCGGACCGCCGAGACGTGCCAGTCCTCCTTCGCGCACCAGGACGTGCCGTTCGACGAGGTCCTGGACGCGGTGCGCCCGCACCGCAGCCCCGGCCGCACGCCGCTGTTCGACGTCATGTTCGGCCTGCTCGCGCACGAGCTGACGGAGCTGGACCTGCCCGGAGTGACCGCCACGTGGCGGCACATCCACAACGGCACCACGCAGTTCGACCTGGCACTGGAGTGCTTCCTGCGGCCGGGCTCGCTGGTCGTGGAGGCGACGTATCGCGCGGGCTTGCTCACCGCCGAGAGCGTCGACACCCTCCTCGCGTACTTCGAGGCCACCTTGGCGGCCGCCGTCGAGGCTCCGGACACACCGCTGACCCTGCTCGGCGACGTCGTCGCGCCCGAGCAGCCCGCGGCCACCCCGGTCCCGCCGGGCGGCGTCGCGGCACTGCTCGACCGACAGATCGCGGAGACGCCGGACGCCACCGCCGTGATCGCCGAACGCACACTGACCTACGGCCAGTTGGGGGAACGGGCGGCCGAGATCGGCGATGCCGTAAGCACCGCCCTGGCCGACGCGACGGGCGCCGAACCGGGCGAGGCCACCCACTCCGGGACGCTCCCGCCCCGCGAGCCCGTGGTCGCGCTGGCACTCACCCGCTCCGCCGACCTCCCCGCGGCCCTGCTGGCCGTCCTCCGGGCCGGGGCCGCGTATCTCCCGCTGGATCTCAACCAGCCGCGCGACCGCGTCGCGCTCATGCTCGGCGACGCACGGCCCGAAGTGGTGCTGTGCGACGCGGCGACCCCGTCCGACCTGCCGGTTCCGCCCGGGACCCGGCTGGTGCGCATCGACACCGGGCAAACGGCCGCCGCCCCCACCGGGCCGGACACGACGGCGGGGCTCACCGCCCCTGCGACCACGCACGAACCCGCCTCCGAGTCCACCGAGACCGCCCCGACGACCGCCGCCGTCTCCCCCGACAGCGCCGCCTACGTCGTCTTCACCTCCGGCTCGACCGGCCGTCCCAAGGCCGTTGTGGGCACACACGCCGCACTCGCCAACCGCCTGTGGTGGGGCCGGGAGGCAGGCGGTCCGCGCATCCGCGTGGCCAAGAGCGCCCTCACGTTCATCGACGGCAGCACCGAACTCCTGGGCGGCCTCGCGGCCGGGGACACCGTCGTCCTCGCCGACGACGCAACCGCCGCCGACCCGCGGCGGCTCGCCGACCTGGTCGACGCGCACGGCGTGCAGGTCGTCACCGTGGTCCCCAGTCTGCTCGCGACCCTGCTCGACACCGCCGCGCCCGGCTCGCTCGCGTCCGTCACCACCTGGATCTCCTCGGGAGAAGCGCTTCCGGCGCCCCTCGCGGACGCGGTCGCCGCCCGGTGGCCGCAGGCCCGGATCCTCAACCTGTACGGCTGCTCCGAGGCCGCGGGCGACAGCCTCGCCCACCCCCGCGGCGCCGCCGGACCGGTGGCGATCGGGCGTCCCATCGCCAACACCCGTGCGTACGTGCTCGATTCCGACCTGCGACCGGTGCCGGACGGCGTGCCGGGCGACCTCTACCTCGCGGGAACCGGGCTCGCCCGCGGCTACCTGGGACGCCCCGGCGAGACCGCCGAGCGTTTCGTCCCCGACCTCTTCGGGGAACCCGGCGACCGCATGTACCGCACCGGGGACCGGGTCCGCCGTGACGCCGCGGGCGACCTGTGGTTCCTGGGCCGCGCCGACCACCAGGTGAAGATCCGCGGCATCCGGGTCGAGCCGGGCGAGGTCGAGGCCCGACTGCTCGGACTCCCGGGCGTGGCCCGCGCGGTGGTGACGCCCGTGACGGGCGGGGACGGCGCCCGGGCCCTTGCCGCCTACCTGGTCCCGGCCGACGGGGCCGACCTGGACACCGCGTCCGTACGCGCCGCCCTGACCGCCTCCCTGCCGGCCGCGCTCGTCCCGGCCTCGTTCTCCGTTCTCGGCGAACTCCCGCTCAACGCCAGCGGCAAGGTCGACCGCGCCGCACTCCCCCGACCCCGGCCCGCCGCCGACGACCGGCCCACCGGACGCGCCGCCGCGGACGACCGCGAGGCCGCCGTCTGCGCCCTGTTCGCCGAACTGCTCGGTCTGCCGGGCGTCGGCGCCGACGACGACTTCTTCGCCCTCGGCGGCCATTCCCTCCTGGCCGCGCGCCTGGCCAACCGGCTGGGGTCCGCGCTCGACGTCGAGATATCGCTCGCCGACGTGTTCCGCGCACCGACCCCGGAAGGGCTGGCCGCCGTGGCGGCCGAGGCGGGGGCCGCACGTCCGCGCGTGCGGGGCACGGCGGTTCCGGGCGTGGTCCCGGCGTCGTTCGCGCAGGCCGGGCTGTGGCTGGAGGAGCAACTGCGCGGACCGTCGGCCGCGTACCACCTGCCGCTGGCGCTGGAGTTGACCGGCACCGTGGACGCGGCCGCGCTGCGGGCCGCGATCGGCGATGTCGTCGGCCGCCACGAGGCGTTGCGCACGCTGCTGGCCGCCGCCGACCACGCGGACTGGCCCGCGCAGCACGTGCTCAGCCCGGCCCAGGCCGCGGCACGGCTGCGCTGCGATGTCGTGGACCTGGGCGAGGCCCCGCCCGCGCGGGTGGCCGCGGACGTCGCCGCGGCGGTGGCGCGCCCGTTCGACCTGGCCGCCGATCTCCCGTTCCGAGCGGCCGTGTTCACGACCGGCGAGAGCACCCACCTGGTCCTGACGCTGCATCACACCGCGGCCGACCGGTGGTCCTACGGCCCCCTCCTGGCGGACCTCACCGCCGCGTACGCCGCCCGCACCGCCGGAACGCGGCCCGCCGAACTCGCAGGCGCCGCGACGCCGCCCGTCACCTACTCGGCCTACTCGGTCTGGCAACGCGACCTGCTGGGCAGCCGGAGCTCGGCGCCGACGGCCCTGGCGGCACGTCAGCTCGATTACTGGAACGAGCAGTTGGCCGGTCTGCCCGAGGAGGCCGCGCTGCCGACCGACCGGCCCCGACCGACGGAACCGTCGCTGCGCGGCGGCACCGCGGAGACGCTGCTGCCCGCGGAACTCATCGCCGCCCTGCGGGCCCTCGCCCGGGCCCACGACACCGGCCTGGCCACCGTGCTGCACACCGGCGTGGCCGCCCTGCTCCACCGGGTCGGCGGAGGCGACGACATCGCCATGGGCGTCCCGGTCGCGGGCCGCACCGACGAGGATCTGCACGACGTCGTCGGCTTGTTCGTGAACACCGTCGTCCTGCGCGCGGATCTGGCCGACGGGCCTTCCTTCGGGACGCTGCTCGACCAGGTCCGGGACCGCTCGCGCGCGGCGTTCGCACAGGCCGACGTGCCGTTCGCGTGGGTCGTGGACCGGCTCGCCCCCACCCGCCTGCTGGGCCGCCACCCGGTGTTCCAGGTCTCGGTGGCACACCACCGCGCCGAGGAGATCTCGTTCGCGCTGCCAGGCGTCGCGGCGGAGGCGTATCTGCCGCCGACCGGTGCCGCCATGTTCGACCTCGACCTGCGGTTCGTCGAGACCTCCGACGCGGGTGTGCGCGTCCAGGCGGGGTATGCCGCCGACCTGTTCGACCACGCCACCGTCGCGTCCCTGCTGGACCGGCTCGCGCGCCTGCTCGGCCACGCCGCGAAGGCCGCGCACACCCGCGTGGCCGACCTGGGCGTGCTCGACGCGGACGAGCACGCGGCCCTCGTCGGCGCGCCCGTCCCCCGCCAGGTGCCCGCCACACGGGTGGACGAGCGGATCGCCGCACAGGCGCACGCGACGCCCGACGCGGTCGCGCTCGTCGGATGGGACGGCACCGCCGTCACCTATCGCGAACTCCTCGACCACGCCGAGCGCTTGGCCACCGTGCTGCGCAACTCCGGTGCCCGGCCGGGGGCGGTGGTCGCCGTCGCCCTGCCCCGGTCCGTCGACCTGGTGGCCGCGCTCCTCGGGGTGCTGCGCAGCGGCGCGGCCTACCTGCCGCTGGACCCCGAGTATCCGGACGCCCGCCTGCGTGAGATGGCGACCGACGCCGATGCGGTGTGCGTCCTGGCCACCGCAGCGGACGCCGAGCGGTTCCACGGGACCGGTGTCCCGGTGCTCGGTCTCGACACGCCCGACGTCCGGGACGCCCTTGCCTCGGCCCTGCCCGGGCGCGCCGCACCGGCTGCCGACGGCGCGACGCCGGCCCCGACGGCCCTGGGGGACGCCGCGTACGTCCTCTACACCTCCGGATCCACCGGGCGTCCCAAGGGCGTCGTGGTGTCACACCGTGCGCTGGGGAACCAACTCGCCTGGGTGCAGGACGCGTTCCCGCTCTCGTCCGACGACCGCTTCCTGCACAAGGCTCCGGCCGGGTTCGACGTCGCGATCTGGGAGACGTTCTGGCCGCTGGCGGCCGGGGCCACCGTGGTCGTCGCCGAGGCGGGCGGGCAGCGCGACGGCGGGTACCTCGCTCGCCTGGTCCGCGAACAGGGCGTCACGGCGGCGCACTTCGTTCCGCCGATGCTCGACGCCTTCCTGGAGTCGTGGCCCGCGGCCGCCCAAATAGGCGCAAACGCGGACGCAGAAGCGGGCGCAGACGCGGGCGCCGACTCCCCAGCCGTTGCTGTTGCCGCGGCCGGGCTGCGCCTGCTCCTCTGCGGCGGCGAGAGCCTGCCGCCCGCGACCGCCGACCGGGCGGCGGCGGTCCTGGGCGTGCGTCCGCACAACACCTACGGCCCGACCGAGGCCGCCGTCACGGCCACCGCGTGGACCTCCGAGAGCGGCGACGGACGGAGTGTGCCCATCGGGCACCCGGCGTGGAACACCGGCGTGCTGGTCCTCGACCGCCGTCTGGCCCCGGTCCCGCCCGGGGTGCCGGGCGAGCTGTACCTGACCGGCGCGCAGCTCGCGGACGGATACCTCGGACGCCCCGGCCTCACCGGTGCGCACTTCGTCCCGGCGCCGTACGGCCCGCCCGGCACCCGCATGTACCGCACGGGCGACCTGGGGGGGGG
>NZ_JBPKBH010000012.1:278700-285968 GCF_051388915.1 Yinghuangia sp. YIM S09857
CTGGAGTTCCTCGGCCGCACCGACGACCAGGTGAAGATCCGCGGTGTGCGGATCGAACCGGCGGAGATCGAGGCGCGTCTGACGGCCCGTCCGGACCTGGCGGCGGCAGTTGTGGCGGCTCGGCACGGCGCCTCCGGCGGCCCGCGCCTGGTGGCGTACGTCGTCCCCGAGCCCGGCGCCCAGGCGCCCGGTGCCGACGAACTCCGCTCCCACCTGGGCACGGTGCTCCCCGAGCACATGGTCCCCGCGGCGGTGGTCGTCCTGGACGCCCTGCCGCTCCTGCCGAGCGGGAAGACCGACCGGGCCGGGCTGCCCGAACCGGCGTTCGACGGCGCCGCCTCGTACGCCGCCCCCCGCACGCCCGAAGAGACCGCGCTTGCCGGGGTCTTCGCCGCCGTGCTGGGAATGCCCGGGGTCGGCGTCGACGACGGGTTCTTCGCCCTGGGCGGCGACAGCATCGGGGCCACTCTCCTGGCCTCGCGGGCCCGCGCGGCGGGGCTGCCGTTCACGGTCCGCGACGTCTTCCGGCATCCGACCGTCGCCGCCCTCACCCGGGCGGCACTGGCGAACCGGGCCGCGGCCGAGACGAGTTCGGCCCCCGCCACGGCGCCGCCTTCCGCACTCGATGTCACGCCGGAGCAACGCCGTGCCCTGGACCGGGCCTTGGGCGGCCCGGGGGTCGCCGACGTCCTGCCGCTGTCGGCGTTGCAGGAAGGCCTGTTGTTCCTCCTCAAGACGGACGAGGCCTCGCGCGCCATCTACACCCAGCAGGTCGTACTGGACCTGGCGGGGCCGGTCGAACCGGAGCGCATGGCCGATGCGGTGCGGGTGGTGCTGGAGAAGTACCCCAACCTGCGCGCGGGCTTCGTGCCCTTCGGCGATGCCTCGGTCGCGGTAGTGCCGCGCCGCTGGGACACACCTTTCCGCCACGCCGTCGACGAGGCCGAAACGGCCGGCGGTTTCGAGGAGTTCGCCGCCGCCGAGCGCGACCGGCCGTGGGATCCGCTGCGGCCGCCGCTGATCCGGTTCGGGCTGTTCCGGGTCGGACCGGAGGCGTACCGGCTGGTGATGACCTCGCAGGTGCTGCTGCTCGACGGGTGGTCCAGCGGGCTCGTGCTGTCGTCGGTCCTCGCCGCCTACACCGACGCGCACGCCGAACTCCGCCGTCCGGCAACCCCGTTCGCCTCATACCTGGACTGGTTGGCCGAGCGGGACACGGAACGCTCGCGCGCGGTGTGGTCGGCCTACCTGGACGGCGTCACCGAGCCCACGCGGCTGGCCCCGGCGGGCCATGACGCGGACGGCGCCACGGCGGAGTCCGCCGAGGAGTTCGCCCGCACGCTGCCGGCCGACCTGACCGACCGCCTGGCCGGGCGCGCCCGGGCCGCCGGGGTGACGCTCGGCACGGTCTACGAGTCGGCGTGGGGCCTGCTGCTGGCCCGGCTGACCGGGCGCGACGACTGCGTGTTCGGCGCCCTGGTCTCCGGCCGCCACCCCGAGGTCGCGGGCGTGGAGACCACTGTCGGCCTGTTGTTCAACACGGTCCCGGTGCGTGTGCGGGTACGCCCCGACGAACCGCCGCGCGCGTTGTGGCACCGCGTCCACGAGGAGAAGTCGGAGCTGTTCGACCACCCGGAGCTGGGCCTTGCCGAGATCCAGGCCCGGGTCGGCGCCGGACCGCTGTTCGACACCTTCTTCGTGGTGCAGAACCTCCCGCTGCCCGACAAGGCGACGCGGTACGGCCCCGACGGCGCGGTCCGCGTGCTCGACCACGAGGTGCGCGACGCCACGCACTACCCGGTGTCGTTCGTGGTGACGCCGGGTCAGGAGACCACCGTCCGCGTGATGTTCCACACCGGGGCGTTCACCCGGGAGGAGGCCGAACGCCTGGCCGACCGGTTCGAGCGCGTACTGCTCGGCTTCGCGGACGACCCGGACGCCGCAGTCGCCCGCATCGGACTCCTCTCCGACGCCGAGTCCCGCCAGGCCCTCGTGACCTGGAACGACAGCGCCCACGAACTCCCCGATGTCACCATCGCGGAGATGTTGGAGGAGCAGGCGGCGACCGAGCCGGACGCCGTTGCCCTGGTGTTCCGCCCCAACACCCCTGACGCGGTCACCTGGACCTACCGCGAACTCAACGAGCGCGCCAACCGCATCGCCCGCCTGCTGCGCAAGCACGGCGCCGGTCCCGAGCGGCTGGTCGGGCTCGGCCTCGCCCGTACGCCGGACATGGTGGCGGCGCTGTTCGCGGTGCTGAAGACGGGCGCCGCCTACCTGCCCCTCGAACTCGATCTGCCCGCACAACGCTTGGCCCTCCTCCTGGAGGACGGCGGCCCGGTCTGCGTGCTCACCGCGCAGGCGGTGGAGCGCCAGGTCCCCGAACACCCGGACGCGGCACGGGTCGTCATCGACGACCCGGAGACGGCTGCGGAACTGCTGGCGCTGCCGGGCGATGATCTGACGGATGCGGAGCGCCCCGGGTTCACCCGTGCGGACGCGCATCGCATGGACCACCCCGCTTACGTCATCTACACGTCCGGAACCACCGGGCGTCCCAAGGGAGTCGTCACCCCGTACCGCGGCCTGACGAACATGCAGTACAACCACCGCCGCCATATCTTCGACCCCGTCGTCGCCGAAGCAGGACGACGCCTGCGCATCGCCCACACCGTCTCCTTCGCCTTCGACATGAGCTGGGAAGAACTCCTCTGGCTCGTCGAAGGCCACGAAGTCCACATCTGCGACGAACAACTCCGCCGCGACGCCCACGCGCTCACCGCCTACCTCAACCACCACCACATCGACGTCATCAACATCACCCCCACATACGCCCAACACCTGTTGGACGAGGGACTGTTGACCGGCGAGCACCGGCCATGCCTGGTACTGCTCGGCGGCGAGGCGGTGTCGGACACGGTGTGGTCCGCGCTGCGCGAGACGCCCGGCGTGCTCGGCTACAACCTCTACGGCCCCACCGAATACACCATCAACACCCTCGGCGCCGGCACCGACGAATCGCCGACCCCCGCACTCGGGCGCCCGATCCACAACACGCAGGTCTATCTGCTCGACCACCACCTGCGGCCGGTCCCGCAGGGCACGCCCGGCGAGCTTTACATCGCGGGGGCCGGTCTCGCCCGCGCGTACCACGACAACGCCGGGCACACCGCCGCGCGCTTCGTCCCCAACCCCTACGGACCCCCCGGCAGCCGCCTCTACCGCACCGGCGACCTCACCCGACACCGCCCCGACGGCACCCTCGACTACCTCGGCCGCACCGACCACCAGACCAAAATCCGCGGCCACCGCATCGAACCCACCGAAATCGAAACCACCCTCACCACCCACCCCCACATCACCCACGCGGCCGTCGTCCCGCTGCCCGGCCCGGACGGCGCGGCCCGACTCGTCGGGTACGTCGTGCCGGACCCGGACGCCGGGCGCGGCGCCGAGGGCGAGGCCGAGCAACTGGCCGAGTGGCAGCAGATCTACGACGCGGAGTACGCCGAGATCGGCACCGCGCTGTTCCGCGAGGACTTCGCGGGGTGGGACAGCAGCTACGACGGGCGCCCGATCCCGCTGGAGCACATGCGCGAGTGGCGGGACGCCACGGTCGCGCGCATCGCCGCCCTGGCCCCGGCCGACCGACCCCGCCGGATCCTGGAGATCGGCGTGGGCACCGGGCTCCTGATGGGACGTCTGGCAGCGGACTGCGAGGCGTACTGGGCGACCGACTTCGCCGCTCCGGTGATCGCCAAGCTGCGCGCGGACCTGGCCCGCGACCCGGTGCTCGCGGCCCGGGTGGAACTGCGGGTGCGGCCCGCGCACGACCTGTCGGGCCTGCCCGAGGGCTTCTTCGACACCATCGTCGTCAACTCCGTGGCGCAGTACTTCCCGAGCGCCGACTACCTCACCGACGTGCTGCGCCAGGCCGTGGAACTGCTGGCGCCCGGCGGGGCGGTGTTCCTCGGCGACGTGCGGGACCTGCGCCTGGCCCGGACCTTCCACACCGCGATCCAGCTCGAACGCGCGGGCGCGGCGGCGGACGACACCGAAGTGCGGGCCGCGATCGAGCGCTCTCTTGTCTGGGAGAAGGAACTCCTGGTCGACCCCGGCTACTTCGCCGCCCTTCCGGCGCACGTTCCCGGACTTGCGGGGGTGGACGTCCTGGTCAAGCGCGGAACCGAGCACAACGAGCTCTCGCGCCACCGGTACGACGCGGTACTGCACCGCGCCTCGGCGTCCGTCGGTTCCCTCGACGCGCAAGGAATCGGATCCGGCGACACCTCGACCGCCGAAGTACCTTGGCCGGACGGCGGGTTGAGCGATCTCGCGGAGCTCCTGCAAGCCGCGAACGCGGCGTCCGGAGGCTCCGACGGCACCCCGGAGTCGCTGCGGCTCACCGGCATCCCGAACGCGCGCCTCGCCGGGGAGGCCGCGGCCGCCCGCGTCCTCGCCGACGGCGGCACGGTCGCCGAGGCGCGCGACGCCCGGGACCGGCACCACGCGGACGCGGTCGAGCCGGAGGATCTCTACGTTCTCGGCGCGCGGCACGGCCACCACGTGGCCGTCACCTGGTCGTCGCGTCCGGACGGCACATGCGAGGCGGTGTTCACGCCCGAGCGGGCGGCCCCGCGCGCGGTGGCGGCGTACGCACCTGGNGCGCGCGGCACGGCCACCACGTGGCCGTCACCTGGTCGTCGCGTCCGGACGGCACATGCGAGGCGGTGTTCACGCCCGAGCGGGCGGCCCCGCGCGCGGTGGCGGCGTACGCACCTGGCGTGCTCAAGGCGACCCTGGCCGCCTACACCAACAACCCCGCGGCGACGCGCGACGCCGGGACCCTCCTCCCGCGCCTCCGCGAATACCTGCGCGAGCGCCTGCCCGACTACATGGTGCCGAGCGCCTTCGTCGTGCTCGACCGCCTGCCCCTGACCGTCAACGGCAAGCTGGACCTGCGTGCGCTGCCCGCGCCCGAGGCGTCCGTCCGAGCCGCCGGGCGGGCCCCGGAGACCGCCGAGGAGAAGGCGGTCTGCGCGCTGTTCGCCGAAGTGCTCGGTGTCGCGGAGGTCGGTGCCGACGACGACTTCTTCGACCTCGGCGGCCACTCCCTCCTGGCCGCCCGGCTGACCGCCAAGGCGCGTTCCGTGCTCGGCGTGGAGCTGAGCATCCGGGACGTCTTCGGGGCGTCCAGCCCGGCCGCGCTCGCCGAGCGCATGGGCCCGCTCGCGGACCGCGACCCCGCGGACGCGCGCCCGGTCCTCGTCCCGCGCGACCGCCCCGAGCACGTCCCGCTGTCGTACGCGCAGCGCCGCCTGTGGCTGCTCGGCCAGTTCGCGGACGCCGGCACCGCCTATCACGAGCCGGTCGCGGTACGCCTGCGCGGCGTGCTGGACGCCGATGCTCTCCGCGCCGCGGTACGCGATGTCGCCGCACGCCACGAGGCGTTGCGCACGGTGTGCGTCGAGTCCCCCGGCGCCGTGGGCGATCCGGGCGACCACCTCGCCCAGCGGCTCGTCTCGGCGGACCACCCCGCGTTCGGCGTCGAGTTCGTGTCCGTCTCCGCGGTCGCCGGCGCGGGCACGGGCACCGCGAGCACGACCGACAGCACGGACGCCGACCGGGCAGCCGCCGAGACCCGGGTGGCCGCCCTCGTCGCCGAGGCCGTACGCCGTCCGTTCGACCTGGCCGCCGATCCGCCGCTGCGCGTCTCGGTGTTCACGGTGGCCCCCGAAGAACACGTGCTGCTGGCCGTGTTCCACCACATCGCCGTCGACGAATGGTCGATCCGGCCGTTCGCCCACGACCTGGCCGCCGCGTACACCGCCCGGCACGCGGGCCGTGCCCCCGACTGGGACGACCTGCCGGTCCAATACGCGGACTTCACGCTCTGGCAGCGTGACCTGCTCGGCGACCCGGACGACGCGGACAGCGTGCACACCCGGCAACTCGCCTACTGGCGCGAGGAACTGGCCGGTCTCCCCCAGGAGATCGCGCTGCCCGCAGACCGGCCGCGGCCCACGATGGCGACGTACCGCGGCGGCACCGTCGAGACGCTGCTGCCCGCCGAGGCAGCGGACCGGCTGCGCGGCATTGCGCGTGCGGCGGGGGCGAGTTCGTTCATGGTGTTCCAGAGCGCGGTGGCGCTGCTGCTGCACCGCCTGGGCGCCGGGGACGACATCCCCCTCGGCAGTCCGGTCGCGGGCCGCGACGACGAGGCGCTGGGCGACCTGATCGGCTTCTTCGTCAACACCGTGGTGGCGCGGGCCGACGTGTCCGGTGACCCCACGTTCGCCGAACTCCTGGGCCGCATGCGGGACACCGACCTGCGGGCGTTCGCGCACCAGGACCTGCCGTTCGAACGCCTGGTCGAGGCGCTGAACCCGGTGCGCTCGCAGGGCCGGAACCCGCTGTTCCAGGTCATGGTCGGCTACCAGAACCAGGCCGTGGGCACGGTCGAGTTCCCGGGCCTGGCGGTCGAGGGCGCGCGGTTCACCCCGCCGACCGCGAAGTTCGACCTGGACTTCGTGTTCCGCGAGACCAGCGAGACCGGCGCCCCGACCGGGCCGCTGGAGGTCGCGATCGAGTACGCCGCCGATCTGTTCGACGCGGCGACCGCCGAGACGCTGCTCGCCCGGCTGGTGCGGCTGCTGGAACTGGTCGGCGACGCACCAGAGCGGCGCATCGGCGAGTACGAACTGCTCACCGAAGCCGAGTCCCACCAAACCCTGGTGGCCTGGAACGACAGCGCGCACGAGCTGCCGAACATCACGATCGCCGAGATGCTGGAGGAACAAGCCGCGGCCGAACCGGACGCCGTGGCCCTCGTGTTCCGCCCCGACTCTCCCGACGCGGTCACCTGGACCTACCGCCGGCTCAACGAACGCGCCAACCGCATCGCCCGGCTGCTGCAAGCCCACGGCGCCGGGCCGGAACGCGTGGTCGCGCTCGGCCTCGCGCGTACGCCGGACATGGTGGCGGCCCTTTTCGCGGTGCTGAAGACGGGCGCCGCCTATCTGCCCCTCGAACTCGACCTGCCCGCACAGCGCTTGGCACTCCTGCTCGAAGACACGGGGCCCGTGTGCGTGCTGGCCTCCGAGACGTCCGCCGACCGACTCCCGGAAGACGCCGAACCGTTGCTGCTGGACGCCCCCGAAGTGGCCGCGTTCGTCGCCGCGTTGCCCGGCGGGGATCTGACGGATGCGGAGCGCCCCGGGTTCACCCGTGCGGACGCGCATCGCATGGACCACCCCGCTTACGTCATC
>NZ_JBPKBH010000013.1:0-10431 GCF_051388915.1 Yinghuangia sp. YIM S09857
AGAGTAGGACGCCGCCGGAATTGATTTGTGTGAAGGCCCCCTCCGTTCCGGAGGGGGCCTTCACGCGTTTCCGGGGCCTTTGCCTTTGGAGTTCACCAACGCCGGCGAACGTCGTTGAGGCGTGCCGCCTGGCGGGTCAGATGGGCGTGTTCGGCGAGGTTCGACGCTTTCTGCGCCGCATCCATATACAGCGCCGCCGCCTTGTCCAGGTTGCCGGCGCGTTCGTTCAGGTAGGCCGCTACGGCGGTGTACCTGGGCAGTGTGTCGTCGGCGTCCAGTTCCGCGAGGGCCTTGAGCCCGGCCTGCGGTCCGTCGGCCTCGCCCACCGCCACCGCGCGGTTGAGGCGGACGACGGGGCTGTCGTTCAGGGCGAGGAGTTCGTCATACCACTCCACGATCTGGACCCAGTCCGTGTCCTCGGCCGCGAGGGCGTCCGCGTGGAGTGCCGCGATGGCGGCTTGGGCCTGGAATTCGCCCAGGCGGTCGCGGGCGAGCGCGGTTTGCAGGATGGCGACGCCTTCCGCGATCAGGGTGGTGTCCCAGCGGCTGCGGTCCTGCTCGGCGAGAGGGACCAGGGTTCCGTCCGGTGCCGTCCGCGATGCGCGGCGGGCGTGGTGGAGCAGCATGAGGGCGAGCAGCCCCGCGACTTCGGGGTGGTCGATGGCGGCCGCGAGTTGGCGGGTGAGCCGGATGGCCTCCGCGGCCAGGTCGACGTCGCCGGAGTAGCCCTCGTTGAAGACCAGGTAGAGAACGCGCAGCACCGTGGCGACGTCCCCCGGCTGGTCGAACCGCACTGCGGAGACTGTGCGCTTCGCGCGGCTGATGCGCTGGGCCATCGTGGCCTCGGGGACCAGGTAGGCCTGGGCGATCTGTCGGGTGGTCAGTCCGCCGACGGCGCGCAGGGTGAGCGCGACCGCGGACGACGGGGTCAGCGACGGATGGGCGCACAGGAAGTAGAGCTGAAGGGTGTCGTCCACATCGGGCGTCGGCCCGGGGGCGGGTTCCTCGTCGACGAGGTCTTCCCGGCGGCGGCGCGCGACGTCCGAGCGGGTCGCGTCCAGGAACCGGCGCCAGGCGACCTTGATGAGCCAGCCCTTCGGGTCCTTCGGCGTCTCGGCCGGCCAGGTGCGGACCGCTTCGACCAGGGCGTCCTGTACGGCGTCCTCCGCCGCTGCGAAGTCGGCTCCGCGGCGGCAGAGGACACCGAGCACGCTCGGGGTGAGGCTCCTGACCAGTGCCTCGTCCATCGGCTCGCTCACTCGGTGATGGTGGGCAGGGTGCCCCAGAACGGGCGCAGCTCCAGCCACTCGTGGATCGGCTTTCCGCCCGCGCCGGGGGCGGCGGAGAGTTCGCCGGCCAGTTCGACGGCGCGTTCGTGGCTGTCGACGTCGATCACCATCCATCCGGCGATGAGGTCCTTGGTCTCGGCGAACGGGCCGTCGGTGACCGGCGGACGGCCCTCGCCGTCGTAGCGGACCCACGTCCCCTCGGGGGCCAGCGCCTGTTCGTCGACGAACTCTCCGGTCTGGCGGAGGCGGTCGGCGAAGTCGCTCATGTACTGGATGTGGGCCGAGATCTCCTCGGGCGTCCACTGGTCCATCGGGACGTCGTTGACGGCCGCGGGTGCGCCTCGGTAGTGCTTCAACATCAGGTACTTGGCCATGGTGCTACTCCTTGGTGCCGGTGCGCCGGATTGTCGGCGCATCGCTGTCGTATTCCACACCAGGGACGGAGCCGCCTCGGGGATCTCGACATCGATCCCGGACTTCTTTTTTTGCGCTGCGCGGCAGGGCCTCGGCCCGCCGCCTACAGGCGGCCCGCGAGCTTCAGGGCCAGGTACGTGTCGGTGAGCTGGGACGCGAGGTCGCCCGGTGCGGCGTCGACCACGGTGACGCCGTGGCGGCGCAGGCTTGCGGAGGTGTCGCGGCGTTCGGCGAGCTCGCGTTCCGCGGCGGCCGCGTCGTAGACGGCCTCGGCGGTGCCGCGCGAGGCGGCCATCTCGGTGAGGGCCGGGTCGGCGACGGCCGCGACGACGACCTCGTGGCGGTCGGTGAGCTGCGGTAGGACCGGCAGCAGGCCTTCGCGTACGGCTTCCGCGTCCAGGCCGGTGAGCAGGACGACCAGTGAGCGGCGCTTGGTGCGGCGGATGACCTCGGCGACCAGGTGCGGGGCGTCGGACTCGACGAGTTCGGGTTCGAGCGGGGCCATGGCCTGTACGAAGGAGGTCAGGACGGCGGTACGCGACGCGCCCCGCACGTCCGCGCGCACCCGCCGGTCGTGGGCCAGCAGGTCGACGCGGTCCCCGGCGCGCGCGGCCACCGCGGTGAGCAGCAGGGCGGCGTCCATGGCCGCGTCCAGGCGGGGCGCGTCGCCGATGCGCCCGGCCGAGGTGCGGCCCGTGTCGAGAACGAGCAGGATGTGCCGGTCGCGCTCGGGGCGCCACGTCCGTACGACGACGCCCTGGTTGCGCGCGGTGGCCCGCCAGTCGATCGAGCGTACGTCGTCGCCCGGCACGTACTCGCGCAGTGAGTCGAACTCGGTCCCCCGACCCCGCGTCAGAACAGCGGAGCGGCCGTCGAGTTCGCGCAGGCGCTCAAGCTTCGAGGGGAGCAGGCGTCGGCTGGGGAACGCGGGGAGCACCCGTACCGTCCACGGGATTTCGTGCGAGCCCTGGCGGGCGGCGAGTCCGAGGGGCCCGAGGGCGCGTACGGTCACGCGGTACGCCCGGCGGTCGCCGCGCCGGGTGGGGACGAGCATGGTGGCCACGCGGCGGCGTTCGCCGGGCGGGAGGTCCAGGGTGTGGCGCTGCTCGTGGGCCCCGGCGCTGGGCGGCCAGGCGTCGCGGAGGAGTCCGCGCACCCGGCGGTCGGCGGACGGGTTGCGCACGGTCAGGGTCACGCGCGCGGGTTCGCCGAGGCGGACGGTGGTGTCGCCGGCACGCTCGAAGGTGAGGGCGCGCACCGAGCCGGCCAGCGCGAGGTCGGCGATCACCCCGAGGGCGAGGAGCCCTTCGACGATGAACACGCCTGTCCACGAGGGCAGGAGGAGGCCGACGACAAGTGCCCCGAGGGCGGCGAGGATTGCGGTCCTGGCGGTGAGCGTCATGCTGGCCGCCGCGCCGGTGTGTGCGGGTGGTCCCGGTGCCGCTTCGGCTCGAACGGTCGTTGTGCGTAGGGCCGTTCGGTTCCGACGGTCACCCCACGCGCCGTGACCCTGCGTGCGACAACCTCACGTGCCGCAACTCCGCACGCACAGCCACGTGTTACGCGCCCTGTCTCTTCTGCGTCCGTCCCTTGTGCGCCCGCCTCTTCCGCGCTGGTCTCATCCGCGCCCGCCTTTTCCGCGCTCGTCTCTTCCGGACTGGTCGCTTCAGGGCTTGCCATCTCCCGGCCCGCCTCCCCGCCCGCGTTCATCGCGGCACGGGGACCGAGGCGAGGACCGCGTCCACGACGGCGTCCGCGCTGACGCCTTCCATCTCGGCCTCCGGGCGCAGTTGCACGCGGTGCCGCAGGGTCGGCTTGGCGAGCGCCTTCACGTCGTCCGGCGTCGTGTAGTCGCGTCCGGACAGCCACGCCCAGGCCCGCGCGGTGCCCAGCAGCGCGGTGGCGCCGCGCGGTGAGACGCCCAGTTGCAGGGACGGAGACGTGCGCGTCGCCCGCACGATGTCGACCACGTATGCCAATACGTCGGGGTCCACCCGTAGCCCGGCCACCGCCCGTCGCCCGGCGGCGAGTTCGGCTTCGCCGGCCACCGGACGCACCCCCGCCGCGTCGAGGTCGCGCGGGTCGAAACCCTCCGCGTGCCGCCGCAACACGTCGATCTCCTCGTCCCGTTGCGGGAGCGGCACGGTCAACTTCAGCAGGAACCGGTCGAGTTGGGCCTCGGGCAGCGGATAGGTGCCCTCGTACTCGACGGGGTTCTGGGTGGCCGCGACAAGGAACGGGTCGGGCAGCGGGCGCGGTGTGCCGTCGACCGAGACCTGGCGTTCCTCCATCGCCTCCAGCAGCGACGCCTGAGTCTTCGGGGGCGTGCGGTTGATCTCGTCGGCGAGCATGAGGTTGGTGAAGACCGGGCCCTCGCGGAACGAGAACTCGGCGGTGCGCGCGTCGTAGACCATCGAGCCGGTGACGTCGCCGGGCATGAGGTCGGGGGTGAACTGCACGCGCGTGGACCGGAGATCGAGGGCGCGCGCGAGGGTGCGCACGAGGAGCGTCTTGGCGACGCCGGGCACGCCTTCGAGCAGCACGTGCCCGCGGCACAGCAGTGCGATGACGAGGCCGGAGACCACCGGGTCCTGGCCGACGACGACCTTGGCGACCTCGCCGCGCAGCGCCTCCATGGCGGCGCGCGCCTGGTCGGCGCTCACTGTTCGGACCGGTCCGTTCACGGCTGGCGTACCCCTGTCTTGACGTGTTCTTCCAGCATGTCGAGTTGGTCGGCCAGGGCGACGAGGCCGCTCTCGTCCTCCGGGACGGCACCGTACAGGAGGTGGTACACGTCCGCGGGTGCGCGGCGCGTGCGTGCCGCGACGGCGTCCACCAGCACGGCCGGTTCGGTCGCGGCGGGGCCGGAGCCGGTGCCGAGGCGTGCCGCGATGCGGGTACGGGCCGCCGCCCGCAACTGCTCCGAGGCCCGGTCGACGGTGTGCCCCCGCCGGTAGAGGCGCGCTCGTCCCTCCGCGGTCTCGGCGGCGCGGACCACCACCGGCAGCGGTTCGGTGACGACCGGTCCGAGGCGTCGGGCCCGGTGGAGCGCGAACAGGATGACGGCGGCGGAGAGTTGAATGGCCCCGAACCGCCAGCCCGCGGGCAGCAGGCTGAGCAGGCCCTCGTCGCCGTCGGCGGACTCCTCAGGCAGATACCACAGCAACTGCTGGTGCGCGCCGAGGAGCTGCATGGTCAGGGAGGCGTTGCCGCGTTGGTCGAGGCGGTCGTTGCGCAACGCCCTTCCGGTGCCCAGCAGCACGACGTCGCCGGCGTCGCGCGGCAGGATGACGAGGGTCGGGGCACCGTCCGCCGGGTAGCACCGCACGGCGCCGCGCACGCTGGTCTCGTAACCGGTGCCGCCGAGGTCGGCGTCGCCGGCCCGCAGCGCCTCGGGCAGGTCGCACCGCGGCAGGACCGCGCGGCGGTCGGCGGTGCCGTCGTCGCGGGCGCTGAGGCCGAAGGTTTCGAGGCTGCCGTTGTCCGGTGCGACGAGGACGGTACGCGCGGGCCGCAGCACCGCTGCGGCGGCGATCTGCTCGGCGGTGAGCCGGTCCGGGAACGGCACCAGCACCGTGCTGCCCGCCGGGGCCTGCTCGACGGCGGTGCGCAGCGCCTCCGGTGTGGTGACGAGGGTGACGGCGACGCCTTCGTCGCGCAGGATTTCGGCGAGCGCGCGGGACCCGGCGGGGTCGACGGCGCGCGGGTCGAGTTCGCCGCGGTCGCGTCCGCCGGTGATCAGGACGATCGCGCCGACGACGAAGAGGATGAGTGCCGCGAGCAGCAGCGGCCCCCGGGCGGCGCGCCACACGGTCGCGGCGTCGGGGCTGATGGAGGTGGTCACGGCGACTCCGCGCCGGTCTCGCGCCGCACCGGAGTCCCGTCGGATCGCGTCGCCGCGCACCGTGTCCTCGGCCGCGCTCTCCGGCGCGCCTTTCACCCCGTCGCCTGCCTCGGCTCTCACGCCGTCGTCGTCCACCGCGTCGTTCACTCCGTCGCCCACCGCGTCGTTCACCGCGGTGTCCGGTCGGGTCCGGCGGCGACCGGCTCGCGTGCGGGGCGGGCAGCGGCGCAGCGGGTGTCGAGGTCGCGCAGGGCGGCGTCCATCTCCTCGGTGCCGGCGTGGCCGCCGTAGCGGACGTCGTCGAACATGAACGCGGCGGACAACAACGCGGCGGCGAGGTCCGGAAGTTGGCGTCCAGCCTCGTCCGCGGCCTCGTCGGCGGTACGGCCGGGCCGCTCGTCGAGGACGGCGCGTTCCTCCAACGCCCGGACCACGGCCCGGAGTCGGTTCTGCACCGCGTCGTCCCACGCGCCGCGCGCGGCGGCTTCGTCCGCGAGCGCGCGGTATTCGGCCGCGGTACGCGGCCCTTCGGCGGTGAACAGCGCCTCGCGCCGACCGCGCGCCGTGCGCAGCGGGCCAAGTCGCAGGCGCAGGGCGATGATCAGCGCCACCGCCAGCAGCAGCACGACGATGACGCCGAAACCGCCGCCGGGCGCGACCGACGTCATGCGGTCGACCAGTTCCTGGAAGCGGTCCAGCAGCCAGTTGAACGCCCTCGTGAACAACGACGGGTCGTCCTGGTGGTACATCGGCTTCGACAACTCGTCGCGCGCGGCTTCGCGGGCCGGGTCGCGCGGGATGTCGAGCGGCTCGAACGGCTCGGGCGTGGCCGCGGCCGCCAGGGACCGGAGGAGGCCTGCGGTCACGAGGCCGCCGGGGCGGCGTCGTCGGGCACCAGGCCCGCCGCGCGCGCGAGTTCGAGGTCCAGGGCCTCACGGCGCATGCGCTGGTCGATGTAGAGCAGCACGAGGGCGGCGGCGCCGAACGGGAAGGTCAGGCCGTACGAGATCACCGTCCCGACGCCGAGCAGCATCATGTCGCCGAACGACGTGGGCACCGCAGTGCCGTAGACCGACGAGAAGCCGGCCGCGAAGGTGAAGGGCAGCTGCACGATGCTGCCGATGATCGCGGTGAGCAGCCAGATGAGCAGCGTGATGCCGAGGACGCGCCACCAACTGCCGGTCACCAGCTTGCGGGAGCGGACGAGCGCCTTGCGTACCGTCTGCTTCTCCAGGATCAGTGCGGGGCTGGAGAGTTGCAGCAGGACGTACGCGTAGATCGCGAGACCGGCGCCACCGAGGGCGCCGAGGACGATCAGCGCCCCGCCCGCGTCACCGGCCGCGAGAGCCAGGATCAGGCCGGGGACCATGCAGGCGACCACCAGGCCGATCGGGATCAGGAACGTCATCACCGAGACGCCGAGCAGCCGCAGCAGCAACGGGCGTGCGCCGGACCAGGCCTGACCGACCGTCATGCCCTTGCCGAGAACGGCCCGGCTGACGACGAGCGTCAGGATGCCGGTGATGATGAGCTGCCCGAGCAGCATCACGACGATCAGGACCGCGCTCGACCCGAGCACCGGGCCGAGGACGTCGAGGAGTTCGTCGGTGTCCGGGTCGGACTCGTCGAGGACGGACGTGTCGACGTTGCGGAGCATCGCCCACTGCGCGGGAATCACGATCGCCTGGGTGATGACGGCGACGACGAGCGACAGCCCGATCATCACCTTCCAGTGCGTGCGCATCGCGGCGACCGCGCCGTCCAGCAACTCGCCGACGCCGAGCGGGCGCAGCGGGATGATGCCGGGTTTCGCGGCGGGAAGGTACGGCCCACGCCACCCCTGCGGTGCACCCCATCCGGGCCCACCGGGGCCGCTCGGCGCACCCCAGCCGTGCGTCGGCTGCTGCCCACCGCCCGGCACGCCCCACCCTCCGGCGGGCGGCGGCTGCTGCGGTGCCCACCCCTGCGGCGTCCCGGGCGCCTGCGGCGGAGGCGGCGCACCCCCGCCGGGCAGCCCCCACCCACCCCCGGCCGCCGGCGGCTGCTGAGCCGACCACCCAGGAGGGACATCGGGCGCCGCGGGCTTGTCCAGATCGGGTACGCCGCCGGAGTGGGTGCCGTCGGCCGCATCAGACGTGCCCCTGGTGCTGCCCGCGCCTGAGGTGCTGCCTGTGCCCGAGGTGCTGTCCGTGTCCGGCGTGCCACTCGCGTCAGAGGCGCCGCCTGCGTCAGAAGCGCCACCCGCTTCCGAACCGGCCGCGGACGGCCGACTGTCCTGCACCGCGGCCTCGTCGTGCGCGGTGGGGGCGGGGGCCGCTACGGAGGAGCCCGGATCGTCCGTCCCCGAACCCGAATGCGAGCCCCGGCCCGCAGCTGGGCCCGTGTCCCCCGGCGCGCCCGAGCGCGGCCCCTCCGAACTCTCCCCTCCCGAACCAGGTACGCCCCAACCCGGTTCCTCCGACGCCCGCTCCTCGCGGCGGCCGTCCGGCTCGCGGTCGTCGCCGGGCGCGGGGGAGGCGGCATTGTCTGTGCGTGCCACTCCGGCGTCGCGGGCGTCGCCGTGCGCGCGGGGCTCCTGGTCGTCCGCGGTGGAGGTGCCTTCGCTTGCGGGGGCGGCCTCGGAGTCGGGGGCGGGCGACTGCGGAGACCGACGCGGGTCGTCGGGCCCCGGTGAATCCGGTGTGGCCCTGCCCGGGGAGTCCGTCATCGAAGTCGCTCCTTGTTCCTGGTGGGTGGCGGTCAATCGTGGCATGTTTTTGCCCGGACTTGATGATCGACTCCCGCTTTCCCGCTGTGCCGGGTGCGGGTTGTCGGTATATGCCGTACCCGCCCCAACCGCGACGACGCGGCGCGCGTCCCGGGCGGGCACACTCGTGGCATGGACAATGCCCCCGCACACGCCGCCGACGACTGGTCGCCCCGGCCCGCGTACTGGCTCGACGACGTCCCGACCGCCTACGGCCACGGACCCGCGGTGGTTCTCCTCGACCAGACCCGGCTGCCGCACGAGGAGGTGCGTCTCGTGTGCAGCGACGTGCCCACCCTGGTCGACGCCGTCCGCCGGCTCGTCGTGCGCGGCGCGCCCGTGCTCGGCATCGTCGGCGCCTACGGGGTCGCTCTGGCGGCCGCGCGCGGGGACGACGTCAAGGCCGCCGTCGCGGACATCGCCCAGGCGCGGCCGACCGCGGTGAACCTCGGCTGGGGCGCGCACCGTGCCTTCGCCGCGTGGGAGGCGTCCGGCGGCGACGCCCTCGCCGCGCTGCGCGAGGCCCGGGCCGTGCACGACGAGGACGCGCGGGCGAGTGCCGCGATGGCCGCGCACGGGGCGGCGTACGCGTCCGACCTCGTCGCCGACCGCCCGCTCCGCGTCCTGACGCACTGCAACACCGGTGCGCTGGTCTCCGGAGGAGAGGGCACCGCGCTGGCCGTGGTGCGTGAGCTGCACCGCGCCGGGCGCCTCGGGCAGCTCTGGGTGGACGAGACGCGCCCGCTGCTCCAGGGCGCGCGGCTGACCGCGTACGAGGCCGCGCAGACCGGCATGCCGTACGCCGTCCTCGCCGACAACGCGGCCGGCTCGCTGTTCGCGGCCGGGGAGGTGGACCTTGTCGTCGTCGGCGCGGACCGCATCGCCGCGGACGGCGCCACGGCCAACAAGGTCGGCACGTACCCCCTGGCCGTCCTGGCCCGGCACCACGATGTGCCGTTCGCCGTGGTCGCGCCGATGAGCACGGTCGACCTCGACACCCCCGGCGCGGACGGGATCGTCGTCGAGCAGCGGGACGGCGGCGAGGTCACGGAGTTGTCCGGTTTGCCGCTCGCGCCGCCGGGCAGTCCTGCGTACAACCCGGCTTTCGACGTGACGCCGCCCGAGCTGATCACCGCGATTGTCACAGAATCAGGCGTTTTGTCGCCGGTAAGTGCGATCGCGATTGCTCGGATGAGTGCAGGTCACGATCCGGTAATGCGACGATGATGTCTATGAAGGGACGTGTCCTCATCGTCGACGACGACACCGCGCTGTCCGAGATGCTTGGCATCGTGCTGCGCGGCGAAGGGTTCGAGCCGTCGTTCGTGGCGGACGGCGACAAAGCTCTCCAGGTGTTCCGGGAGGTCAAACCGGATCTGGTGCTGCTCGACCTGATGCTGCCGGGACGGGACGGAATCGATGTCTGCCGTCAGATCCGCGCCGAGTCAGGCGTGCCGATCGTCATGCTCACCGCGAAGAGCGACACGGTCGACGTGGTCGTCGGCCTGGAGTCCGGCGCGGACGACTATGTGATCAAACCGTTCAAGCCCAAGGAACTGGTGGCCCGGGTCCGCGCGCGGCTGCGCCGCGCCGAGGAGCCGACGCCGGAGCAGTTGGTCATCGGTGACCTGGTCATCGACGTGGCCGGGCACTCGGTCAAGCGGGACGGGCGCAACATCGCGCTCACCCCGCTCGAATTCGACCTGCTGGTCGCCCTCGCCCGCAAGCCCTGGCAGGTCTTCACCCGTGAGGTGCTGCTGGAGCAGGTCTGGGGCTACCGGCACGCCGCCGACACCCGGCTGGTCAACGTCCATGTGCAGCGGCTGCGCTCGAAGATCGAGCGCGACCCCGAGCGACCCGAGATCGTGGTGACAGTACGCGGCGTCGGCTACAAGGCCGGCCCCGCCTGACGTGGTGAACGACCGCCGTCCCGAACCGGGCCAGGGGTCCGGGGGACGGTTCCCGGACCGGTTCGGCGCCTTCCGAAGACCCGCGCGGACGCCGTCGCGCGAGTCCGACGTCGAGCGTGCCCGGACGCCGGAGGACGCCGGTCCGGAGCCGGACGCCGCGTCCGGGTCGGCCGTACCGCCGAAGCCGAGCGGACCGCCGCCGGGCGGTGCCGTGCCCGGTGGTCCCCC
>NZ_JBPKBH010000013.1:10596-12459 GCF_051388915.1 Yinghuangia sp. YIM S09857
CGGCGCCCCGGGCGCTCCGCCGGGCGGCGGTTCCGCACGTCCCGCCGCCCCGCGCGGCCTGTCGCCGGTGCGCCGGGGCTGGTCCGTCTGGACCCTCGCCCTGCGCCGCGCCCGCGGCGGCATCGGCCGCGTGGCGGCCGTATGGCGGCGCTCGATCCAGTTCCGCGTGGTGTCGACCACCCTCGTCCTGTCCGCCGCCGTCATGGTGCTGCTCGGCATCGTGGTGGTGGGGCAGGTCCAGGGCGGCCTGCTCGACGCCAAGGTCGCCGGTGCCACCGCCCAGGCCGAGGGCGGCTTCCAGGTGGCCGAGACCCAGGCGTCCGACGGCGGCAACGAGGGCGCGCGCGCCACGCCGCCGGTCGGCACCGACCCCGCCAAGGGCTCGCTCGACATCAAGGACTGGCTGACCGGCCTGGTCGACCAGCTCTCCAGCGGCGGCAAGGGCCAGTACGACGTGGCCGTGCTCAGTCCGCCGGACAGCTCGCGCTACGGGCCCCGCTCGTCCGGCAACGTGCTGGCCGACCAGAGCGTGTCCGTGGAGCTGCGGCAGCGGATCCACCAGGTGTCGGGTGCGTCGTACCAGTTCACGAAGATCGTGCGGGAGTCGGACGAGGGCGGCGGCCGGTCCAGCACGCCCGGGGTCGTGGTGGGCCGCGAGCTGTCCGACCCTCGCGGCGACAAGTACCAGCTCTACTACTTCTTCCCGTTCACTCCCGAGGAGAAGACCCTCGGCCTGGTGCGCGGCACGCTCGCGACCGCGGGCGTCTTCCTGGTGCTGCTGCTCGTCGCGATCGCCGCGCTGGTCACCCGGCAGGTGGTGACACCGGTGCGGATGGCCGCGCGGATCGCCGAGCGGCTGGCCGCGGGGCGTCTGGAGGAGCGCATGCGCCTCAACGGCGAGGACGATCTCGCGCGGCTGGGCTCGTCGTTCAACAAGATGGCCTCGAACCTCCAGAACAAGATCCGCCAGCTTGAGGAACTGTCGCGCATGCAGCGGCGGTTCGTGTCGGACGTGTCGCACGAGCTGCGCACCCCGCTGACCACCGTGCGGATGGCCGCCGACGTGCTGCACGAGGCGCGCGAGCGGTTCGACCCGGCCGTCGCGCGTTCGGCCGAACTGCTCCAGACGCAGTTGGACCGGTTCGAGGCGCTGCTGTCCGACCTGCTGGAGATCAGCCGCTTCGACGCGGGCGCCGCGGTACTCGACGCCGAGTCGTTCGACCTGCGGGTCATCGTGGGCCGCGTGGTCGACGCCGCCGAACCGCTCGCCGAGCGCCGCGGCGGCCGCATCGTCGTGAACGAGCCGGGCGTCTCGTGCATCGCCGAGGTCGACCCGCGCCGCATCGACCGCGTGCTGCGGAACCTCGTCGTGAACGCCGTCGAGCACGGCGAGGGACGCGACGTCGTGGTCAGCGTGGCGGCCGCCGCCGACGCCGTCGCGGTGACCGTGCGCGACTACGGGGTCGGCCTCAAACCGGGCGAATCCTCGCTCGTCTTCAACCGCTTTTGGCGCGCGGACCCGGCCCGGGCGCGCACCACGGGCGGCACCGGGCTCGGCCTGTCGATCGCGCTGGAGGACGCGCACCTGCACGGCGGCTGGCTGCAGGCCTGGGGCGAGCCGGGCGGCGGCTCGCAGTTCCGGCTGACGCTGCCGCGGGTCGCGGGCGGGGACCTCGTACGCTCGCCGCTGCCGCTGGAGCCGCCGGACTCGCGGGCGAACCGGGGGCTGAACCTCGCGGGGACGCCGTACCGCCGCGCGACGCGTCCCGGCCCCGCGGATCCGACCGACGCGCCCCCGGGTGCCGGGCCGGAGCCGCGCACCGCGCCGCGGACCGGCAACGGGGCGACGCCGGACGCGTCCGG
>NZ_JBPKBH010000013.1:12575-22563 GCF_051388915.1 Yinghuangia sp. YIM S09857
CCGGCCCGACCGCGTACAAGACGTACAAGAGCAAGGAAGGCGGCGGCCGATGACCCGCGTACGTCCCACGCGCCGAGCCGACCGGGAGGAGCCGGCGGGCGAGGCGGCGCGGCGCCGCCGTCGGCCGGGCCGCGGACGCGTCGCCACCGTGCTGCGCGGCACCGCCGCCGCGTGCGCACTCGGCATGCTCGCGGCCTGCGCGTCGATGCCGAGCGGCGGCGGGGTCAAGGACGTCACGCACGACGAGGCGTCCGGGACCGAGGCCGACGAGCAGCAGGTGCGCGTCTTCGGCGTCCCGCCGCAGCCGGGGGAGGACCCGGTGGACCTGGTCGACGGCTTCCTGGAGGCGTTGACCAGCGACGAGCCGGACTACCAGACCGCGAAGCAGTACCTGACGCCCCAGGCGGCGAAGAACTGGAAGCCCGACGCCGGGATCAAGGTCGTGGACAAGACCCCGAGCGCGTACATCGGGCCGGGGCCGACCGCGGAGGACACCTCCGCGATCGTGGACGTCAAGAGCAAGCACGTCGGCAGCGTCGACGACCAGTTCGCGTACGAGCCGCAGCCGGTTCCGTCCACCGAGGACAAGGTCGAGCTGACGGTCGTCAAGAACCAGGACGGCCAGTGGCGCATCGACGACCTGCCGGACGGCGTGACCCTGTCGCGCGCCGACTTCGAGCGGGTCTACCGGCCGGTCAACATGTACTGGTACGCCTCCTCCTCCGCCGAACCGATGCTCGTCCCCGACCCCGTCTACCTGCGCTCGCGGAACGCGCTGGCCACCACGCTGGTCCGCAAGCTCCTCCAAGGCCCGAACCGCTGGATCGCGCCGGTCGTACGCTCCGACATCCCCGCGAACACCAGGCTCCTGGACCACATGGTCACGATCGACGACCGCCGCTACGTCGACCTCGCGCTGAGCAGCGAGACGCCGGTCGCGCCCGAGCAGTGCAAGCGCATGGCGGCGCAGGTGCTCTACACGCTCGGCCAGGTCTCCCGGGTCGACTCGGTGCGGCTCACCGTCGACGGGCAGAGCTGCGAGCCGGTGTCGACGCGCGAGGCCGAGGAGTTCGACCCCGCCGCGACCTCGCCCACCGGGGCCACCGGCTACTTCCTCGTGCCGGGCACGAACTCGGTCTCGCTCGTGCAGTCCGAGGGGCCCCGGTCGGTGCCGGGGCAGTTCGGCGACGGGTCGCTGCCGCTCAATGAGATCGCCGTCGACCGCGAGGAGCAGCGCATCGCGGGGACGGGGCTCAGCGACGCCAAGCTCTGGGTCGGCGACATGGTCGCGGACGCCAAGGCCGAGCTGTGGGCCACCGCGGAGCCCGGGCACGTCTTCGAGCACCCCACCTGGGACGGGCTCGGCGGCCTGTGGGTCCTGGAATCCGTGGCGAACCAGGGTCCGCGGACCCTCTACTGGATCGACCGGCAGGCGAAATACCGCGTCGAGGTCGAGGGCCTGGACGGCGGCAACATCACCAGCATCCGCATGTCGCCGGACGGGACGCGCATCTCGATGTTCGTGGACGAGGGCGGCGGCAAGGGCCGCGTCGTCATGGGCCGCGTCAACCGCGGCGTCAACCCGGCCAGCCGCGTCGAACCGATGGTGGTGGTCGACGGCCTGCGCCTGGTCGTCCCGGACCTCCAGGAACTCAAGTCCCAGTCCTGGCAGGGCGCCTCCCGCCTCCTCGTGCTGGGCAAGACCTCCGAGGCCTCGGTCTACCCCCAGTTCGTCGACATCGACGGCGGCAACGTCGCCCAGGTCAACAACCCCCCGTCCGGCGTCGTCAGCATGGCCGCCCCCAACGGCCGCGACCAACCCCTCCTCGCCGGCGCCACCGACGAACGCATCTACCGCCTCGAACCCGACGGCTGGAAGGCCGTAACCGGCACAAAGGGCCGAGAACCCATCTACCCCGGCTGACCCGCGCCCCGTCGCAGTTCCGCCCCGGACCACCCGGCCGCGCTTCCCCGCACCCGAGCACGCGTCGTCCGTCCCGACCGACAACGCCGGAAGCGGCCGTACGCCCGCACAGCAGGCCTCCGCGACCCCGTCCGCCCACGACCCCACGTTTGGTCACCTGCCGCGTCCCTTCGCCGGTGTCCGTGCCGCACGGCAGGCCTCCGCGACCCCGTCCGCCCACGACCCCACGTCCCGTCACCTGCCACATCCCTTCGCCGGTGTCCGTGCCGCACGGCAGGCCACCGCGACCCCGACCCCCCAGGACCCCGCGTTTGGTCACCTGCCGCATCCCTTCGCCGGTGTCCGCGCCGAGCAGCGCCCCTGACCCGCGTGCTGCGCCGCCGCGCCCGGCGCCGCGAGGCTCGGTCACGTCCGTGGCCTGGTCCCCCCGCACCCCCGTGCCCTTCGGGTCGAACATGTGCACGGGGGTATACCCGATCGGCTTGTGTCGGTGTGGCGAAACACGGAAAAGGCGGAAGAGCGGGGTCGTGTGCCGCACCGTGGAGGGATGCGGCGCGAGACCTTCCACTTCGAGCGGCGACCGCGGCTCCGGCCGCTGCGCCGACTTGCCATGACGTGGGTCGATCTCGTGCTGCCTGCCCGCTGTGCGGGCTGCGGGGGCCCCGGGGCCGCCGTCTGCTCCGCGTGTCGGGCGCATTTGCGGCGGCCGCCGCGGGAGGTCCGTCCCGACCCGGCGCCCGCCGGGTTGCCGGCGGTGTTCGCGGCGGCGCCGTACGAGGATCCGGTACGGGCGATCCTGATCGCATACAAGGAGCACGGCGTGCACGCGGCCTCCGCCCCGCTCGGTGCGGCCCTCGCCGCCGCGGTGCTGGCCGCGACACGCCCGGGTGACGCGCCGGTTCTGGTCCCCGTCCCGTCCGCCCGCCGCGCGGTCCGCGCGCGTGGCCGGGACACCACCCGCCGCCTCGCCCTCCGCGCTGCCGCTGACCTGCGCAAACAGGGGGTCCCGGCACGGGTCCTGCCCGCTCTGCGACATATCCGGACGGTTCGTGACCAATCGGGATTGCGGGCATCTGAACGGGTGGCCAACGTCACCGGTGCACTAGGTGTTTCCCGCAGGTTGGCACCCCTATATGGGGGCATTAGTGTGGTGATCGTCGACGATCTCGTGACCACCGGAGCGAGTCTCGCGGAGGCGGTCCGTGCGGTCGCCGCCGCGGACGGAAGGGTGTGCGGAGCGGCCGTGGTGGCCGCGACCCCCCGACGCTGCGGGCGGGGGACGGGCGACCGGACCCCATCCCCGACGGCGGTCGCGTACGAGGTGGACGACCAGCTCGGCCGGACGGGCGGACCGCCCCACCGGCATGGCGCAATGGATGGAGTTCTGCGTGGACATTGTCGTCAAGGGCCGCAAGACAGAGGTGCCCGAACGGTTCCGCAAGCACAGCGTCGAGAAGCTGGACAAGATCCGCAAGCTCGACGGCCGGGTCATCAGCGTCGACCTTGAAGTCTCCAAGGAGCGCAACCCGAGGCTCGCGGACCGCTCGGACCGCGTGGAGATCACGCTGCGGAGCAAGGGGCCGGTGGTCCGGGCCGAGGCGGCAGCCACGGACCCGTACGCCGCGCTCGACCTCGCGATGTCAAAGCTGGAGGCACAGTTGCGCAAAGCAGCCGACCGGCGTCGCGTCCACCGGGGGCACCACGCCCCCATGTCCGTGGGGGCGGCCACCGCAGAGCTCAACGGAAGCGCGCGATTCGGCGGGGCCCAGGTGGCCACCGCGGAGGAGCTCGACGCGCTCGACGGCGTGCCCGCCAAGCGCATGGAGGGGCCCATCCAGGTCGACGGGGACGGCCCTCTGGTCGTCCGGGAGAAGGTCCACGCGGGTCACCCGATGACCCTGGACCAGGCGCTCTACGAGATGGAGCTCGTGGGGCACGACTTCTTCCTGTTCATCGACAAGGACTCCGCCCTTCCGAGCGTCGTGTACCGGCGCCGCGGCTACAACTACGGCGTCATCCACCTGCGTTCCGAGGGCTCGGACGCCATGGAGATGGACGAAGCGTGACCCCCTGAGCGGGTGACGCCTCTCGCGCGGCCCGCCGTCTCGGTACCGAATCGAGGCGGCGGGCCGCGCGTTGCACCGCCGGCCGGGGGGCTCCGGCCGTTCTTTTCGCACGTGTTTACGTACCGGATGCGGGCAAACAAGGCGGAGGGACGGGCCAAACGTGGTGATGACGTGGGATGCTGGGGCGGACACGGAGCGTGCCGATGAGTCGTGAGCGCGGTCTCGCCGGCATGGGGCCTACCGACGGGGAGGACACGGTGGGAGCACGCCACGTCCCTGCTCAGCCCGGCCCGCCGGGCCCGACCGAGGAGCCGATCCGGGTCCTGGTGGTCGACGATCACGCACTCTTCAGACGCGGCCTGGAGATCGTCCTCGCCGCCGAGCCGGACATCGAGGTGGTCGGCGAGGCCGGCGACGGCGCGGAGGCCGTCGAGGCGGCCCAGGACCTGCTCCCCGACATCGTGCTGCTGGACGTCCGCATGCCGCGGCGCGGCGGTATCGAGGCGTGCACCGCGATCAAGGAGGTGGCCCCGAGCGCGCGCATCATCATGCTGACGATGAGTGACGACGAGGCGGACCTCTACGAGGCGATCAAGGCCGGGGCGACGGGCTACCTGCTCAAGGAGATATCCACCGACGAGGTGGCCACCGCCATCCGCGCGGTCGCCGACGGGCAGTCGCAGATCAGCCCGTCCATGGCGGCCAAGCTCCTGACCGAGTTCAAGTCGATGATCCAGCGCGACGACGAACGGCGGCTGGTCCCCGCGCCGCGCCTGACCGACCGCGAGATCGAGGTGCTGCGCCTCGTCGCGACCGGCAAGAACAACCGCGACATAGCCAAGATCCTGTTCATCAGTGAGAACACCGTGAAGAACCACGTGCGCAACATCCTGGAGAAGCTGCAACTGCACTCCCGGATGGAGGCCGTGGTGTATGCGGTGCGCGAGAAGATCCTCGAAATCCACTGAGCGTCCGGACGGCCGCCTGCGAGACCGCCCGTACGGCTGAACGCACGTTTGTCCGCGCTGCGTGGAGCAACTGCCCTCGGACACCGGGCACTTCGGTGCCGAGGGTGTTTCCGTGCCCGGAGCGGCGACCGGACGCCGTCAGGCGAGCAAGGCGGCCAGCGGGCGCCGGGCCGACTCCGGGGTGACGCGCTCCAGCCGTACCGAGTCGCAGCCGACCCACGACGCCGCCTCGCGCAGCGCGGTCGCCATCGCGTCGAGCGACTTCTCCGCCACGCGCCCCGCCTCGAACGACAGTTGGCGCGCGACGAGGGTGCGGCCCTCCCGCGCGGGGTCGACGCGTCCGATCAGGCGGCCGCCGGCCAGCAGCGGCATGACGAAGTAGCCGTGCACGCGCTTGGCCTTGGGGACGTACGCCTCAAGCCGGTGGTTGAATCCGAAGACCCTTGCGGTGCGCGGTCGGTCCCACACCAGGGAGTCGAACGGCGAGAGCAGCGTGGTGCGGTGGCGGCCCTTCGGGGGGCTCGCCAGCGCCTCGGGATGCACCCACGCCGCACCGCCCGCCGACCGCGCGCGGCCGTTGCCGGTGTCCCAGCCCTCGACCGCGACCGGTACGAGCGGGGTCTCGGGCAGCGCCGACTGCACCTGCTCGCGCGTCAGGCGGTACTGGTCCATCAGGTCGGCCGTGGTGGCGACGCCGAGCTGGCGTCCGGCCAGCGTCACGAGGTTGCGCAGGCACTCGGCGTCGGTGCGGTCGAGGTCGGCGAGGGACGCGGGTACGGCGCGCTCGGCGAGGTCGTACACGCGCTTCCAGCTCTGCCGCCGCAGGCACACCACGTCGCCGAACGCCAGGGCGCGTTCCACCGCGATCTTGGTGTCGCTCCAGTCCCACCACTCGCCCTTGTTCTTGGCCCCGCCCAGCTCGGTGGCGGTCATCGGCCCCTCCGCACGCAGCCGGTCCAGCACCGACCTGTACGACTCGGCCGACACCTGCTGCCCCCACAGGTGCCCGCGGCCGCGGTAGTGCCGCCGTCGGAACGCGAAGTCCGGCCAGGACGACAGCGGCAGGACGCACGCCGCGTGCGACCAGTACTCGAAGGCCGTGTCGCCCGCCCAGTACGCGTCCTCGACCGCGGGCCGGCCGACGGCACCGAGGCGGGCGTACGCCACCAGCTCGTGCGACCGGGCGAGCGTCGAGATGGTGTCCAGCTGCACCGCGCCGAGCCTGCGCAGCACGCCGCCGACGCCGAGGCGCCGGTCGGCCGGGCCGAGCACGCCGAGGAAGCCCTGCGCGCGCAGCACGATGCGGCGGGCCTCGTCGGCGCTGAGCGTGACGGCGGGCACGGCGGCGGGCACTGCGGCGGGTACTGCGGCCGGCGCCGCCGTGGGCACGGCGACCGCGGGCGCGGGGGAGTCGGAAGCGGACCGCGCGGCGGCGGGAGTGGCTCGGGCGGGCGTACTCATGGACAGCACCCTAGAACAAGTGTTCGCATCGATGGGGGGATTCGCCGGGGTTGCGGGCGATGCGTCACTCGACCGGGACCGGCGGATCGGTCGCGAGCCGCGAGTGCAGGTGCTCGTCGTGGAAGCCGCCGTCCGGCAGCGGGAAGGCTCCGCGCATCACGCCTTCGAGTGCATATCCGGTGCGTCGCGCGACCGCGCACGACGCCGGATTGCCGACCGCGTGGCCCAGCGTCATGCGGTGGATCCCGAGCGCGCCGAAGGCCCATCGCGTCGCGGTGTTGACCGCGTGGGTGGCCACGCCGCGGCCGCGCGCGTGCGGCATCAGCCAGTAGCCGATCTCGGCGCAGTGCAAGGTCAGGTCGATGTGCTGGACGCTCACGTCGCCGAGGGGGTCCCCGGTCACGGCGTCCATGACTATGAAGCAGGCGTGCCGCCCTTCGTCCCAGAAGGACACGCGCTTCTTGAGCCACTCTTTCGGGTCCTGCCAGCCGGAGTCGTCGTCCGGACGGCGCGGCAGGCGCCAGCGCTGGATCTCCGGATCGCCCAGGGCCACCTGGGCGGGTTCGGTGTCTCGCAGGTTCCACGGACGCAGTTGGTACTTGCCGGCGGCGATCTCGACACGTTCCATGCCGGACATTGTGCCCCTGGGGTGAGCGTGCCTCCCCGATGCTTGCGTCCTCGCATACCATGGCCCCATCGGTGGGACGGGCCCCGCCGTGCCGTCACGCGGACCGCGGGCGGTCGCCGCTCGGCAAGGAGCTCTCACAGCGTGTCCATCTTCGACAAGGTCCTGCGCGCCGGCGAAGGCAAGATCCTGCGCAAGCTCAACCGCATCGCGGATCAGGTCGAGTCGATCGAAGAGGACTTCACGAACCTCTCGGACGCCGAGCTGCGCGCGCTCACCGACGAGTACAAGGAGCGCTACCAGGACGGCGAGACCCTGGACGACCTGCTCCCCGAGGCCTTCGCGACGGTGCGCGAGGCCGCGCGCCGCACCCTCGGCCAGCGCCACTACAAGGTGCAGCTCATGGGCGGCGCCGCGCTGCACCTGGGCAACATCGCCGAGATGCGCACCGGTGAGGGCAAGACGCTGGTGTCGACGCTCCCGGCGTACCTCAACGCACTCGCCGGCAAGGGCGTGCACGTCGTCACGGTCAACGACTACCTCGCCGAGCGCGACTCGGAGTGGATGGGCCGGGTGCACCGGTTCCTGGGGCTGACGGTCGGCTGCATCCTGGCGAACATGCCGCCGCACGAGCGGCGCAAGGCGTACAGCTGCGACATCACGTACGGCACCAACAACGAGTTCGGCTTCGACTACCTGCGCGACAACATGGCCTGGAGCCAGGAGGAACTGGTCCAGCGCGGCCACTTCTTCGCGGTGGTCGACGAGGTCGACTCGATCCTCATCGACGAGGCGCGCACCCCGCTGATCATCTCCGGCCCGGCCGACCAGGCGACCAAGTGGTACGCCGACTTCGCCAAGCTGGTCACCCGCCTCAAGCGCGCCGAGCCGACCAAGGACCCGCTGGAGACGCCGGTAGGCGACTACGAGGTCGACGAGAAGAAGCGCACCGTCGGCATCCTGGAGGCCGGTGTCGGACGCGTCGAGGACTACCTCGGCATCGACAACCTGTACGAGGCGGTCAACACCCCCCTCGTCGGCTACCTCAACAACGCGATCAAGGCCAAGGAGCTCTACAAGCGCGACAAGGAATACGTCGTCGTCGACGGCGAGGTCCTGATCGTCGACGAGCACACCGGCCGCATCCTCGCGGGCCGCCGCTACAACGAGGGCATGCACCAGGCGATCGAGGCGAAGGAGGGGGTGGAGATCAAGGACGAGAACCAGACGCTCGCCACGATCACCCTCCAGAACTTCTTCCGCCTGTACGACAAGCTCGGCGGCATGACCGGTACCGCCATGACCGAGGCGGCCGAGTTCCACCAGATCTACAAGCTCGGCGTGGTGCCGATCCCGACGCACCGCACCGTGCAGCGCCTCGACCAGGCCGACCTCGTGTACAAGACCGAGGAGGCGAAGTTCTCGGCGGTCGTCGACGACATCGTGGAGAAGCACGAGAAGGGCCAGCCGGTCCTGGTCGGCACCACGAGCGTCGAGAAGTCCGAGTACTTGTCGAACCAGCTGCGCAAGCGCGGCGTCCCGCACGAGGTGCTGAACGCGAAGCACCACGAGCGCGAGGCGCAGATCGTCGCGCAGGCGGGCCGCAAGGGCGCGGTCACGGTCGCCACCAACATGGCGGGCCGCGGCACCGACATCATGCTCGGCGGCAACCCCGACCACCTCGCCTCCGCGGAGCTCGCGCAGCGCGGCCTCAACCCGGCCGAGACGCCAGAGGAGTACGAGCAGGCCTGGCCGGACGCGCTGGAGAAGGCCAAGAAGGCGGTCAAGGCCGAGCACGAGGAGGTCACCGACCTCGGCGGCCTGTACGTCCTGGGCACCGAGCGCCACGAGTCGCGCCGCATCGACAACCAGCTCCGCGGCCGCTCCGGCCGCCAGGGCGACCCGGGCGAGTCGCGGTTCTACCTCTCGCTCGGCGACGACCTGATGCGGCTGTTCAAGGCCAACATCGTCGAGGCGGTGCTGAACCGCGCGGGCATCCCCGAGGACGTGCCGATCGAGTCCAAGATGGTCTCGAACGCGATCAAGTCCGCGCAGAGCCAGGTCGAGCAGCAGAACTTCGAGATCCGCAAGAACGTCCTCAAGTACGACGAGGTCCTGAACCGCCAGCGCGAGGTCATCTACGGCGAGCGCCGCAAGGTCCTCGACGGCGCGGACCTGCACGAGCAGGTGCGGCACTTCATCGACGACACGATCGCCGCCTACGTCGCGGGGGCCACCGAGGGCTTCGCCGAGGAATGGGACCTCGAAAAGCTCTGGACCAACCTGAAGCAGCTCTACCCGGTCAGCATCACGATCGAGGAGGTCGAGGAGGAGGCGGGCGACCGCTCCGCGCTCGACGTCGACATCCTGACCGAGCAGCTCCAGGCGGACGCGCAGGCGAGCTACGAGGAGCGCGAGGAGAAGCTCGGCGCGGAGGTCATGCGGGAGCTCGAACGCCGCGTCGTGCTGTCGGTCCTGGACCGCCGCTGGCGCGAGCACCTGTACGAGATGGACTACCTCCAGGAGGGCATCGGCCTCCGCGCGATGGCGCAGCGCGACCCGCTGGTCGAGTACCAGCGCGAGGGCTTCGACATGTTCAACGCGATGATGGAGGGCATCAAGGAGGAGTCGGTCGGCTACCTCTTCAACGTCGAGGTGCAGATCGAGCAGGTCCCCGAGGCGCCGACCATCTCCACGGACAAGGCGCAGGCCCTGCCGCAGATCCAGGCCAAGGGCCTGGAGACCCCGCAGCGCCCCACGCACCTCTCCTACAGCGCCCCGTCCGTCGACGGCGAGGGCGGCGTCGTCACCACCGAGGAAGACCTCGGCGAGGACGCCATCCCCGAGCAGCAGGGCGGCACCCGGGCCGAACGCCGCCGCGCCCAGCGGGCCTCCCGCAAGAAGAAGCGCTGAACGCACCCCGCGGGGGCCGCGGAGTACCGGA
>NZ_JBPKBH010000013.1:22740-48025 GCF_051388915.1 Yinghuangia sp. YIM S09857
AGGGCGAGGGGCCGCGAGCGAGGCACGTTACGCAAAGGCCCGCATCTGCCGCGCCCGCAGCCGTGACGGCCTTGCCGGAACCGCCGGCGCCTGCTGCGGGGGCTTGTGGCGTCGGAAGCGTCCGGAGCGTGGCGATACGCGCCCGCAGCGCGGGCGTTCAGGCCCGCGGCCGCTCTGTGCGCGACCGAGCTTGCGCGCGTGCCGCCGTGTTCACCGGCGGGGCCCGCGATGACACCCAGAGCGATTGCGTCCTGGCCGCCGGGGGCGGTTGATCGATCCGCGCCGCGTGCGGTCCGTGCAGGGCGTCGCCCGTATCGTCCGCGCTCGCCGCGAAGGGCCATGAGAGGGCCTGCAAGGGCCCTTACGCGGGTTCGGGACGTAGTCCGAGGCTCGGGCCAACCAGATCGCTGTACGGGCGCCTGGGCGAGGTCCTGGCCCGTCGGGCGTGTGCAACCTCATCCCCTCGATCTGGGGGTGCTGCCCCACTGGCCCTCCACCATTTCGGGCGCACACCCGGGAGGTGCATCTCATCCGGTGCCGTGGTGCGGTTCGGCATGTAGACGTGGCAGGGGTGAGGCGGGGTGTAGGGGGCCCGCGGCGGGTTTCGGCTGCCGTGGTGCGATCCGGCATGCCGACGTGGCAGGGGTGAGGCGGGGTGTAGGGGGCCGCGGCGGGTTTCGGGTGCCGTGGTGCGGTTCGGCATGTCGACGTGGCAGAGGTGAGGCGGGGTGAAGGGCGCCCGGGGCGGGTTGGCGCCGTCGAGGACCGGCACCGGTTGCCGCGGTCGGACCCGTTCATCTCTACTCCCGGTCAGCAGGGCCGCGACGCGCGGTCCTGCTGACTCTTCGTGCGTGCTGTTGCCCCCCGGACGGGGTTGCGTTGGGCCGGTTGGGGGAGCGCGCGGTGGGTTCACTCGGCGGGGTGGGGCCGAACGGGTGGTGGGTGGGGGCCGGACGGCTCTGTGGGGGAGCCGTCCGCCCTCAGTGGTCAGCGGTAGTGGAGGGCGGTGCAGATCCACGTTCTGGGGTGGTCCGGGCGGGTTGGGTGGGGACGGTGGTCCAGGCGTACGGCGACGGCCTGGAAGCGGTCGGGGCCCAGGCGCAGTCTCAGGAAGCCCTCTGCGGTGTCCTCCGCGGGCGCGGTGGCGTTGGAGGCCACGAGGCTGAGGGAGCCGCTGTGAGTCGCGTTCAGGTGTTGCCGCAGTTCCTCGACCACCGCGCGGACGTGCGATGTGGTGTACGGGGTGAGCTGCCGCAACGGCCGCCTTCCCGCGAGGGTTTCGGTCAGGTAGATCGCGAAGCGCCGTACCTGGCACCGGGCCTGCTCGGAATCCGGTTCCTCGGGCGGCGGCCCGTCCGCCCCCACGAGGCGCAGCCGCGGTCGTCCGACGACCGGTGGGCGGGTCGGGAACGGGATGACGACGCCGTCCGCGGGGTCGTACTCCGGCTCACAGAGCGGCGCCCGCAGGATCCGGAGCCGGGGAAGCGGCTCCCCGGGTCGGAAGGGCACGGAACCGCCGGCGGGCGCGCGGACGAGTTCGAACGGGTGGTGGGTCTGCGGTGTCGGGCCGGTGCCGGCGGCGGGCGGGTGTGGATCCCGACCGGTCGCCGGCGGCGGAACGCGGCGCCGCGCGGGCGAGGGCGGCGTCTCGCGGGCGGTGCCCTGGACGGTGTTGACGGTATTGCCGTACTGGACCATGCGGTCCTCCCCGTGAAGCGTGTGCCGTGGTGCATTGGGGGAGGACGGCGGCGTTCGGCCGGCGCCGAGCGCTGTCCCCCGCAGCGCAGCTTTCCGGCCATTTGCTACCCGGCAGGCCCACCGCCCGTCAAACAGCCGGTTGCCGCCCGGCGCTCGCAGGCGGCCGGGGCCGGGCGCGGGCGTGCGCCGGGATGAAACCGGGTGATTCGGTGCAAGAAGTCAGGGGACGCCGATCGCCCGAGGTCGGGCGGACTCGTACGATGCAGTGCTGCCGACCGTGCGGATTCATACGTACGGGCGCCCCGTCCACCGCCACGTCCTGGAGCCCCGATGCGTGTGTACGTCCCCTCGACGCCGACCGCCCTCGCCGCGGTGCGGCGGGACGCCGCCGTGGCACCCGCCCCCGTCAGCGCATATGCGGTGACCGCCGAGCTGCGCGAGTGGTGCGGCACCGAGGACGCCGAGGAGCTGGAGTACGCCGCGACCGTCCTCGCCGGCCGCATGTCGCTCGCCCTCCTCGCAGAGGACGACGCCGCCCGTCCGCGGCGCGTGGTACTGGCCGCCGAGGTGCCCGACGCGATCGTCACCGCCGTCCCCGACCTCGGCCCGGGCGCGGTGCTCGTCGACGGCACCATCCCGCTCAAGCGCGTCGCCGCCGTGCTCATGGACGCCGAGGACGCCGAGGAGGCCGTGGTCGCCGCGAGCCCCGTCGCCGCGGCCGCGCAGGACGGCGACGCCGCGGCCGAGGCGCTGGTCGAGGCCGCCGAGGAGCACGAGCTGATGTGGTACGCGACACAGGAGCTCGGCGATCTCATCGACTGATCGACCGCTCCGACTGTCGGGCGGACGGTGCACAATGCGTCGATGAGCCCGTTGCCGACGCGTCACATTGTGTGGGACTGGAACAGCACGCTGTTCCACGACATCGACGCGGTCGTCGCGGCGACCAACGACTCCTTCGCCGCGTACGGCCTCCCGCCGATCACGCTGGAGCGCTACCGCGACCTCTACTGCGTCCCGGTCCCGAAGTTCTACGAGAAGATCACCGGCCGCATCCCCGAGCCCGACGAGTGGGCGGTGCTGGACGCCGCCTTCCAGAAGTCGTACGCCCGGCACGTCGCCGCGTGCGCCCTCACCCCCGGCGCGGACACCCTGCTGCGCGGCTGGCGGGATGCCGGCCGCACGCAGTCGCTGCTGTCGCTGACCGCCCACGACGACCTGATGCCGTTCGTGCACCGCTTCGGCATCGACGCGCACTTCCTGCGCGTCGACGGCCGGATCGGCCCGCCCGGCGGCGGCAAGGCCGAACACCTCGCACGGCATCTGGACGCCCTCGCCGTGGACCCCACGACGGTTGTGCTCATCGGCGACGCGGCTGACGACGCGCACGCCGCCCGCGAGGTCGGTGCCTCGGCCGTGCTCTACACCGGCGGCTCGCACGCCCGGGCCAGCCTGGAGCCGGCCGGGGTGCCGGTTGTGGACACCCTTGAGGAAGCGGTCGCGCTCGCCGGGCAGTAATGCGTCAAACCGTCCAAAACGGGGCACCTCGTTCCGCATGGATGCTGTGACTCAGGTTCCGTTGCCGGTGAATGAGCCGGTTCGTTCGTATGCGCCGGGGAGTGGGGAGCGGGCGCGGGTCGAGGGGGAGTTGAGGCGTCAGGCGGGGGAGCGGGTGGAGCTGACGCAGACGATCGGCGGGATGCAGTCGGTCGGGGGCGGGGAGCGGGTGGAGGTGGTGCAGCCGCACCGGCACGGTTCCGCGGTGGGGTGGTTCGGGTCCGCGACGCAGGAGGACGCGCGGGCCGCGGTGGCGGCGGCGAAGGCGGCGGCGCCGGGCTGGCAGGCGCTGTCCTTCGACGACCGTGCGGCGGTGTTGTTGCGGGCGGCGGACCTGTTGGCGGGGCCGTGGCGGGAGCGGCTTGCGGCGGCGACGATGCTGGGCCAGTCGAAGACGGTGCAGCAGGCGGAGATCGACTGTCCGTGTGAGCTGGTGGACTTCTGGCGGTTCAACGTGCATTTCGCGCGGGAGATCCTGGCGGAGCAGCCGATCTCGTCGCCGGGGGTATGGAACCGCCTGGACCATCGTCCCTTGGACGGGTTCGTGTACGCGGTGACACCGTTCAACTTCTCGGCGATCGCGGGGAACCTGCCCACCGCACCGGTGCTGATGGGCAACACGGTGGTGTGGAAGCCCTCCCCGACGCAGACCCTGGCGGCGTGGCATGTGATGCGGTTGCTGGAGGAGGCGGGGTTGCCGCCGGGGGTGGTGAACATGCTGCCCGGCGACGGCGTCGCGGTGTCCGAGGTGGTGCTTGCCGACCGGGACTTCGCGGGGCTGCACTTCACCGGGTCGACGCCCACCTTCCAGAAGCTCTGGTCGACGATCGGGGCGAACCTGTCGGGGTACCGGGCGTATCCGCGGATCGTGGGGGAGACCGGCGGCAAGGACTTCGTTGTCGTGCACCCCTCCGCGGATGCGGCCGCGGTGCGGACGGCGTTGGTGCGGGGGGCGTTCGAGTACCAGGGACAGAAGTGTTCGGCGGCGTCGCGGGCGTATGTGCCGCGGTCGTTGTGGGAGGACGGTCTGCGGGACGAGTTGGTGGCGGATGTGGAGTCGCTGACGATGGGCGACGTCGCCGACTTCTCCAACTTCATGGGGGCGGTGATCGACGCGCGGTCGTTCGCGAAGAACAAGGCCGCGATCGACCGGGCCAAGGCCACGCCGGGCATCGACATCCTGGCCGGGGGCACGTACGACGACAGCGAGGGCTACTTCGTGCGGCCCACCCTGCTGGTGTGCGACGACCCGGCCGACGAGGTGTTCACGACGGAGTATTTCGGGCCGATTCTGGCCGTGTTCGTCTACGACGACGCGGACTGGTCGCGAATGCTCGCCCAGATGGAGTCCGTCGCGGCGTACGCCCTGACCGGTTCGGTGATGGCGCGGGACCGGGCGGCGGTGGCGGAGGCGTCGCGGGTGTTGCGTTTCGCGGCGGGGAACTTCTATGTGAACGACAAGCCGACGGGTGCGGTGGTGGGCCAGCAACCCTTCGGCGGCAGCCGGGGCTCGGGCACCAACGACAAAGCGGGCTCGAAGCAGAACCTGATGCGGTGGACCAGCACCCGTGCGATCAAGGAGACCCTCGTCCCACCCACCGACTACCACTACCCCTACATGGAAAAGGGCGTGATGGGCCAGGTCTCCCAGTTCGCCAACGACATGAAGGACGCCTTCAAAGGCTTCGGATGACCAGGTGCACGCGTGGGCGGCCCGAGTCAGCCGACCGGCGCCTTGCTGCGCAGCACCTGGATGAACTCCCGCATCCAGCCCGGGTGGTCGACCCAGGTACGGCCGGAGACAAGGGTGCCGTCCACCACGGCCTCGCCGTCGACGAAGGTGCCGCCGGCGGCGCGGACGTCCGGGGCGATGGCCGGATAGGCGGACGTACGCCTGCCGTCCAGGACCCCGGCCGCGGCGGCGATGAGGGGGCCGTGGCACAGGTGCGCGACCGGCTTGTCGTTTTCGAAGAAGTGGCGCACCAGGCGCTGGACGACCGGGTTGTTGCGGATGTACTCGGGCGCGCGGCCGCCCGGGACGACCAGGGCCACGTAGTTCTCCGGGCGCACCTCGACGAAGGCGAAGTCGGCCGGCCAGGTGTAGCCGGGCTTCTCGGTGAAGGTGTCGAAGCCGTCCACGAAGTCGTGTACGACGAACTGGAGTTTCTTGCGTGAGGGCGCCGCGATGTGCACGTCGTACCCCTCCTCGCGCAACCGCTGGTAGGGGTACAGCACCTCCAGCGACTCCGCCGCGTCTCCGGTGATGATCAGGACCCTGTGTGCCATGGCGACCGCCTCCCCGAGCGACGCACCGTTCCGGTACGTCTGTCCGCCGTACGTCCGCTTCCGTCCACGGTGCCCCGCCGTCCGCGAATCGGCAATGGGCTACCGGTCGTGGACAGGGGGTGACGGGAGCGGAATCCTGCAATACGTTCGGCACGAGTACGACATGTGCGTGTGCTGGGCTGTGCGCACCGCGGCACGACGACCAAACGGACCACCGCACACACCACACGACAGACCACCGACGACAGGCCCGAGACGGCCGGAAGTGAGGGGGACGACGTGATCAAGCGCGCCAGGGACAACGGCTCGACGCGGATCACCTTCTGCCTACCCGTGGACGACCCGGCCGGCCGGGTGAGCGTCGTGGGCGACTTCAACGGTTGGGAGCCGGGACGCCACACCCTCGTGCGGCGCAGCAACGGCACCCGCTCGGTGGCCGTCACGCTGGCGCCCGGCTCGACCGTCCGCTTCCGCTACCTCGCGGAGAACGGCGTCTGGTTCGACGACGAATCGGCCGAACACGACGGTCAAAACGGCATCGTCACGGTCTGACCGCTGCGCCCGGCGTTGTCCATTTGACGCAGTGTCGGCGCGTCGGGTGGATTGCTGACAGGTTGTGCCCCATGCCGGACCCGGGGCCCCGGTACCGCCGCGGCACGGCGCGGGTAGCCTGGCGGGCGTGGGTGGCCCTCGACCCGCAACGCACGTGTGTACGTAGGCACCGCGGTCGCGCCGCCGGGACAAGGGTGTCCCGGCGTCCGGAACCGGTCGGCAAAGACGCCGTCCGGGAACCGCCGTGGCGCTGCGCCACGTCGCTGCCGTTCGGGGACACTCGCAAATCAGGAGACACACGCAGTAGTCGGTCACGCAACGGCGCGCGACAGGGAGCATCGGCATCATGCAGAGCAAGCTGGACGAGGCGAAAGCGAATCTGCTGGCCCGGGCGGCGGAGAAGGCCCGGCAGGCATCGTCACAGCACGGAGGCGGCGACGGCCCCGGTCACATCGACCTGGACGTGCTGCTTCGCCGCTACTACCGGCACACCGCCCCCGACGACCTGGTGGAACGGGACCCGGTCGACGTGTACGGGGCGGCCATCTCGCACTGCCGACTGGCGGCGTCCCGCCCGCAGGGCACGGCGAAGGTGCGGGTTTACACCCCGACCGTCGAGGAGAACGGCTGGTCGTCCGGCCACACCGTCATCGAGATCGTCACCGACGACATGTCGTTCCTCGTGGACTCGGTGACCAACGAACTCTCCCGCCAGGACCGGGCGATCCACGTCGTGATCCACCCGCAACTGGTGGTCCGGCGCGACATCACCGGCAACCTCACCGAGATCCTGGACACCTCCGACGCCTCCGTGGTCCCCGACGACGCGGTGGTCGAGTCGTGGATGCACGTGGAGATCGACCGGGAGAGCGACCGCGAGGACATCCGCGCCATCGAGAGCGGCCTCAAGCAGGTCATGGACGACGTGCGCGAGGCGGTCGAGGACTGGACCAAGATGCGCGAGACCGCGATGCGGCTCGCGGACGAACTGGCCGACGAGCCCCCCGCGCTGCCCAGCGAGGAGATCGGCGAGGCCTGGGAGCTGCTGCGCTGGCTCGCCGAGGACCACTTCACCTTCCTCGGCTACCGCGAGTACGACCTGGTCGTCGAGGACGGCGAGGACAACCTGCGCGCGGTGCCCGGCACCGGCCTCGGCCTGCTGCGCCCCGACCAGGATCTGTCGAACGCGTTCAGCCGCCTCTCGCCGGAAGCCCGGGCCAAGGCCCGCGAGAAGAAGCTGCTGATTCTGACCAAGGCCAACTCGCGCTCCACCGTGCACCGGCCGTCGTACCTCGACTACATCGGCGTCAAGAAGTTCGACGCGGACGGCAACGTGGTCGGCGAGCGGCGCTTTCTCGGCCTGTTCGGGTCGTCCATCTACACCGAGAGCGTCACGCGCATCCCGGTGGTGCGCCGCAAGGTGCAGCAGGTGCTGGAGATGGCCGGGTTCCCGCCGGCCAGCCACGACGGCCGCGACCTGCTCCAGATCCTGGAGACGTACCCGCGCGACGACCTCTTCCAGATCCAGGTGCCGGAGCTGTACGACATCGGCATCTCGGTCCTGTACCTGCAAGAGCGCCGCCGCCTGCGGCTGTTCCTGCGCAAGGACGAGTACGGCCGCTTCCACTCGGCCCTCGTCTACCTGCCGCGCGACCGCTACACCACCGAGATCCGCCTCAAGATGCAGGACATCCTGCTGCGCGAGCTCGGCGGCTCGGTCATCGACTACACCGCCCGCAACACCGAGTCGGTGCTGGCCCGGCTGCACTTCACGGTCCGGGTGCCGCGCGGCTCGACGCTGGGCGACCCGGACGTCGAGCACATCGAGCGGCTGCTGTCCGCGGCGACCCGCTCGTGGGCCGACGACTTCGCCGAGGCGCTGGTCGCCGAGTGCGGCGAGGAGCCGGCCGCCGAGCTGTCGCGGGCGTACGCGAACGCCTTCAACGAGGGCTACAAGGCCGACTTCACCCCGCGCACCGCCGTCGCCGACCTGCGCCGCATCGAGGCGCTGGACCCGGGGGACACCGGCGCGGACTTCACCCTGAACCTCTACCAGCCGATAGGAGCGCTGCCGGGCGAGCGGCGCTTCAAGATCTACCGCACCGGCGGCCCGCTGTCGCTGTCCGACGTGCTGCCGATCCTCCAGCGCATGGGCATCGAGGTCGTCGACGAGCGGCCGTACGAGCTGCGCCGCAGCGACGGCCGCATCGCGTGGGTGTACGACTTCGGCCTGCGCCACGACCCGACGCTGGAGGCGGGCGACGACGTCAAGCTCCTCTTCCAGGAGGCGTTCGCCGCCGTTTGGACCGGCAAGGCCGAGTCCGACGGATTCAACGCCCTGGTGCTGCGCGCCGGGCTGACCTGGCGCCAGGCCATGGTGCTGCGCGCGTACGCCAAGTACATGCGGCAGGCCGGCTCGACCTTCAGCCAGGACTACATCGAGGACGCCCTCGTCGGCAACGTGCACATCGCGCGCCTGCTGGTGAACCTCTTCGAGGCCCGCTTCTCGCCCGGCCACCAGGCCGCGGGCACCGAGCTGGTGGACGGCATGGTGGAGGAGCTGGAGGGCGCCCTCGACCAGGTCGCGAGCCTGGACGAGGACCGCATCCTGCGCTCCTTCGTGTCGATGGTCGGCGCCACGCTCCGCACGAACTTCTTCCAGCGGCGCAGTGACGGGGAGGCGCACGACTACATCTCGCTGAAGTTCGACCCGCATCGGATCCCCGACCTCCCGGCACCGCGCCCGAAGTTCGAGATCTACGTGTACTCGCCGCGCGTCGAGGGCGTGCACCTGCGCTTCGGCGCGGTCGCGCGCGGCGGCCTGCGCTGGTCGGACCGGCGCGAGGACTTCCGCACCGAGGTTCTGGGCCTGGTCAAGGCGCAGATGGTGAAGAACACCGTCATCGTGCCGGTCGGCGCGAAGGGCGGGTTCGTCTGCAAGCACCTGCCCGACCCGCAGGCCAACCGCGAGGCGTGGCTCGCCGAGGGCGTGGCCTGCTACCGGACGTTCATCTCCGGGCTGCTGGACATCACCGACAACCTGGTGGCCGGCGCGGTCGTGCCGCCGACGGACGTGGTGCGGCACGACGGCGACGACACCTACCTGGTGGTCGCGGCCGACAAGGGCACCGCGACGTTCTCGGACATCGCCAACGAGGTGGCCGGGGCGTACGGCTTCTGGCTGGGCGACGCCTTCGCGTCGGGCGGCTCGGCCGGGTACGACCACAAGGGCATGGGCATCACGGCGCGCGGCGCGTGGGAGTCGGTCAAGCGGCACTTCCGCGAACTGGGCCACGACACGCAGACCGAGGACTTCACGGTCGTCGGCATCGGCGACATGTCCGGCGACGTGTTCGGCAACGGCATGCTGCTGTCCGAGCACATCAGGCTGGTGGCGGCGTTCGACCACCGGCACATCTTCCTGGACCCGGAGCCGGACGCGGCCGTCTCGTACGCCGAGCGCCGCCGCCTGTTCGACCTGCCGCGCAGCTCGTGGGCGGACTACAACCCCGACCTGATCTCGGCCGGCGGCGGCGTGTTCCCGCGTACCGCCAAGTCGGTGCAGATCACCAAGCAGGTGCGCGAACGCCTGGGCCTGGCCGACTCGGTGACGCGCCTTGCGCCGTCCGAGCTGATGAAGGCGATCCTCCAGGCGCCCGTCGACCTGTTCTGGAACGGCGGCATCGGCACGTACATCAAGGCGGCGTCGGAGTCGAACGCGGACGTGGGCGACAAGTCCAACGACGCGATCCGGGTGGACGGCGGCGCGCTGCGCGTCAAGGTGGTCGGCGAGGGCGGCAACCTGGGCTGCACGCAGCTCGGGCGCGTGGAGTTCGCGCTGGCCGGCGGCCGGATCAACACCGACGCCATCGACAACTCGGCGGGTGTGGACACCTCGGACCACGAGGTCAACATCAAGATCCTGCTGAACCAGGTGGTCTCGGCCGGGGACATGACCGGCAAGCAGCGCAACACGCTGCTGGCCGAGATGACGGACGAGGTCGGCCGCCTGGTCCTGGAGAACAACTACGACCAGAACTACGCGCTGGCCAACGCGGTCGCCCAGGCCCCGCAACTGCTGCACGTGCACATGCGGTACCTGCGCAAGATGGTGCGCGACGGGCAGCTGGACCGCGACATCGAGTTCCTGCCGAGCGACCGGCAGTTGCGCGACCGCCAGCAGGCGGGCGGCGGGCTGACGCAGCCGGAGCTGGCGGTGCTGCTGGCGTACACGAAGATCGTGCTCGCCCAGGAGCTGCTGGCCTCCGATCTGCCGGACGAGGACTACCTGCGCGGCGAGCTGCACCGGTACTTCCCGACCGCGCTGCAAGAGCGCTTCGGCGCGCAGGTCGACGCACATGCGCTGCGCCGCGAGATCATCACGACGCGCGTGGTCAACGACCTGGTGAACCTGGCCGGCATCTCGTTCATGTTCCGCATGCGCGAGGAGTCGGGGGCGTCCGCGGACGAGGTGGCCCGCGCGCACCTGGCGGCGCGTCAGATCTTCGGCGCGGACGATGTTCTGGACCGCATCAAGGCGCTGGACAACAAGATCCCGGCGTCGGTGCAGACCCGCATGCGGCTGCACATCCGCCGCCTGGTCGAACGGTCGACGCGCTGGATGCTCAGCAACCGGCGCGAGATCGACATCGCGGCGCAGATCGCGTTCTTCTCGGAGGGCGTCGCGGACGTCGCGGCGCACCTGCCCAAGCTGCTGCGCGGCAGCGATCTGGAGTGGATGGACGGCCTGTACCAGCAATTCACCGAGGCCGGGGTGCCGCACGAGCTGGCGACGGTGGTGGCCGGGTTCTCGTCGGCGTACGCGGCCCTGGACATCGTCGAGGTGTCCCGCGACTCCGGGCACGGCGTCATCGAGGTCGCCGAGGTGTACTTCGACCTGGTCGACCGCCTGCCCATCGCGATGATGCTGGACCGCATCATCGAGCTGCCGCGCGACGACCGCTGGAAGTCGATGGCCCGGGCGTCGCTGCGCGAGGACCTGTACGCGGCGCAGGCCGGACTCACCTTCGACGTGCTGTCGTCGGGCGGGCCGGAGGACACGCCGGAGCTGCGGTTCAAGGCGTGGGAGGAGCGGAACGCGTCGGTGATCAACCGGGCGCGGACGACGCTGGAGGAGTTGCAGGAGGCGGAGACGTACGACCTGGCGACGCTGTCGGTCGCCATGCGGGTCATCCGGACTCTGCTGCGCAGCGGGAGCATGAACTGAGCTGACGGAGTGTCAAGTACGGCCTGAACCGGGCGGTTCGGGCGGGCTTGGGCTTGTGCGGGGCCACAGGGAGGTGTTCTCCTTGCGGCCCCGCCGGCGTTTCCGGCCGGTCATCTCTTGATGAACGCGGGTCAATAGTCGAAGGTGGGCGTCCGTACGTCCGCACACGTCCCGCTCGCCCGCCGCCGTTCGTGTCTCGGAGGCCCAGATGCACGAACGACCGGAACCGGACGAGGTCGAACCGACTCCGTATCTGCCGGCTTGGCTGGACGGGACTCCTGCTTATGGGCGGGAGTATCGGCTTGACCAGGAGTCTGGGCATGGTCAGGCGCAGGGCAACGCATATGAGCAGGGCTCACATGGGGCGGACTCATATGGGCAGGGCTCGTATGGGCAGGGCTCATTTGGGCAGGACTCATTTGGGCGGGGCGGCTATGGGCAGGGCCCATATGGGCACGCCGATTATGGGTCGGCTGCATATGGGCAGGGCTCATACCAGCCGGGCTCGTACGGGCCGGGCTCGTACGGGCAGTCGACTTATGGGCAGCCTGTCCCAGGGCAGGCGTCCGATCACGGATCGCAGTACGGCGCGCAGTACGAGGCGTACTACGACTCACCGCAATATGGACCGGGGGACTTCGACGACGGGCCTGCGCCGGAGTACCAGTCGCGGCCACCGTCGGGGCAGCAGTACTACCCGCGACGTCCGGTGCGCGACGAGCAGCCGTCGGCGGCCCTGGTCCCGCGTCCGGCCGAGTCGGGGGTCGAGAGGCAGTCCGACGCGGCGCTCGCCCCTACGCGTCGGGAGATCCGCGAGGTTCGCGGACGCCGGGGGCTCGGGCGGCCGGTGCGCGTGCTGCTGGTGTTCGCGGTCGTCGCCTGTCTCGGCGTGTTCGGCTACTGGGGCTGGACGCTGTACGAGGGCGAGCCCGCGGGCGTCCGCGAGGGCAGTTGCATCGCCGCGCTGGGCGGAGCCGACGTCAAGCCCCTGAACTGCACGGACGCCCGCGCCAAATACACCGTGCTGGAGGTCTTCAAGGGCGCGTCGGACCCGACGACCTGCGCCGTCGTGCTGGGCGCCACGGACCCGATGGTGGTGCACCGGGACGGGCGTACCGATGTCTGGTGCGTGGCGCCCAATGCACGGGCCGGGAACGGATGATGACGCTGCGTCATATCTGCGTGCGCGGCATGTGTGCAACGCGTGCGTCAGGTGCGTGACGCGCGCTCCGCCTCGGGGCGGCGCGGCGCCGGGATGTCGGCCTCCAGCAGGAGCAGGTCGTCCCGCCTGCGGTCCTTGAGCAGCCACCAGGCGCTCAGGTAGAACGCGGCCGGCACCCCGGTCGGGGCGAGCAGCCACAGCGGGCCCTTGAGCGTCACGACGAGCATGGCCGCCCACAGGTGGAACATCCCCAGCGTCGCGGCACGGCCCAGCGCGCCGTAGCCGTGGCGGAGCATGCTGCGGACCGCGAATATGCTCCCCGCGCAGAGCGCGGCGAGTGCGGCGGCCAGAATCGCGGTGAGTGTCAGCATCCCTTCGAGCCCGGAGAGCCTTTCGTGCTCCTCCTGGCGAACGGCGGCGGCCATGACGCCCAGCGTCCCCGCACCGAGAAGCAGCGCGGTCCCCTCGACCACCAAAACGGCATACAGCGTGCGCAGCAGCGCTGTTCGGCGGCTGCCCCTCATTTCGTGCCCCCCGCTTCCCTCCTCGCCCCAGGCAGCCTCACCAACCAGTCTTACTGGGGCATTCCCCGTGTAATTTGTTAATCACGTTACGCCTGATGGACCTTGCCAGACGCGGCGACCCCCCATGGTGCCGGATCTGTAACGATCCTGGGCCAAGTCGGTGGCCCGGTCCGGGACCGGTGGATTAGCGTGGGCCGTGCCGCGACTGGCGTCGACGTGGAACCGACCACGAGGAAGCGGCAGCGAGCTTGTGCGCGCGGTGCCGTCCGCCTGGGCACCCGGGTCCCGTCCTGAAGGCCGACCCGGGAGGAAACCCGTGGCATTCGTCGAAACACCCTCACCCACCGTTCCGTTGGACGCGCTGCGCGACACCGACCCCGAGATCGCCGCGCTCGTCCGTGCCGAAGAACGGCTCCAGGGCGAGACGCTGCGCATGATCGCGAGCGAAAACTACGTGTCCGCGGCCGTGTTGCGAGCGACCGGCTCGGTGCTCACCAACAAGTACTCCGAGGGCTATCCGGGCCGCCGCTACTACGAGGGCCAGCAAACCGTCGACCCCATCGAGGAGTTGGCGTGCGCACGGGCCCGGGCGCTGTTCCGCGCGGAGCACGCCAACGTCCAGCCGTATTCCGGCTCGCCCGCCAATCTCGCCGTCTACCTGGCCTTCGCGAAGCCCGGCGACGCGGTCCTCGGCATGTCGCTGCCGATGGGCGGGCACCTCACCCACGGCTGGGACGTGTCGGCGACGGGCCGCTGGTTCCGGTCCAGTTCGTACGGCGTGCGCCGCGACACCGGCCGGATCGACCTCGACGAGGTCCGCTCGATCGCCCTGCACGAGCGCCCCAAGCTGATCTTCTGCGGCGGTACGGCGGTGCCGCGCGCCATCGACTTCGCCGCGTTCGCGGAGATCGCCCGCGAGGTCGGCGCGGTCCTCGTCGCGGACATCGCGCACATCGCGGGGCTGGTGGCGGCCGGCGTGCACGCGTCCCCGATGGGCCATGCCGACGTCGTGTCCACGACCACCCACAAAACGCTGCGCGGCCCCCGCGGGGCGATGATCCTGTGCGGTGCGGAGTACGCCAAGACCGTGGACAAGGCGGTGTTCCCGGGCCTCCAGGGCGGTCCGCACAACCGTACGACGGCGGCGATCGCGGTCGCGCTGCGGGAGGCGGCGACGCCCGAGTTCGGGGCGTACGCCCGTGCGGTGGTCGCCAACGCCCGCCGCCTCGGCGACGAACTCGCCGCCTGTGGCTTCGACTTGGTCTCCGGCGGCACGGACACGCACCTGCTGCTCATCGACCTGACGTCGCGCGGTGTGCCCGGCAAGCCCGCCGCGAAGGCGCTCGACCGCGCCGGAATCGTCGTCAACCACAACGCCGTCCCCTTCGATCCGCGCCGCCCGTTCGACCCGTCCGGCATCCGTGTCGGGACGCCCGCGCTGACGTCTCGCGGGCTGGGCGAGGAACACATGCCGCGCGTCGCCGAGTGGATCGACCGGGTGGTCGAGTCGGTGCGCACCGGGCGGGACGGCGTGGAGGAGCAAGTGCGCGGTGAGGTACGGGAGTTGATGGCGTCCTATCCGGCACCGGGGCTGCCGGTCGACTGACGCGGACGGCGCGTGGGCGGGGCGCGGGGGCGCGGTGATGCGCGGGGCCGCCGTACGCGACGCGACCGGTGCGCGGTGATGCGCGGGGGCCGCCGTGCGCGGCGCGACCGGTGCGCGGTGCCGCCGCCCCCGCTCGTTCACCAGAGCCGGGGCAGCGGCGCCGCGCCCAGTTGGTCGGCGGCGCGGCGCAAGGTGCCGATGAGCAGGGCGAGATCGGTCGGTCCGATGAGCGGGCGCCCGCTCGCCGCGGTCGCCGCGGACCGGCGGGTGAGCGGCGCCCCCATGTCGGTCCAGTCCTGCCGTACGGCCGTCGGACGCAGCGTCGCCGTGCGCGGCATGCGGCCCGTCACGCGTCCCGCCTGGAACGGATGGACGGCGCCGTCGGACCCGCGGATGAGCGCCCGGCCCGGGTACTCGTCGTCCAGCGTCGCGGCGTCGTCGATGTGGATCAGTGCGTGCGACGCGGTCGCGTCGTCCGTGCGCAGCGCGACGCGCAGCTCCGCCTCCGCGGTGGCCTCGATCGAACCGGCCATCGCGGGCTGGCCGGTCGCGACCGCGAGGTGCACGCCCAGGGCGCCGCCGCGGTGGACGATGTCGGCGAGTCCTTTGACCAGCCCGGGGAAGCGTCCGGCCAGGCGCTCTATGTCGTCGACGGCGACGAGCACGCGCGGTAGCGGAAGACCGTGTTCGTCGCGGTAGGAGGCGAACCGGCCGCCGTGCAAAAGGTGTTCGCGGCGCGCGAGTTCGTGCAGGACAGCGGAGATGGCGTCGGCGGCGCGCGGCGCGTCGGGCTCGTCGAGATAGCCGATGGTGTGCGGGAGTTCGGCGCATGCGGCGATGCCGTCGGGGGCCTGCTGCGGGTCGATCGGAGTGCCGCGCACCAGCACCACGCCCAGTTGGTCGGGGCGGTTGGCGACCGCGAGCGAGGTCACGAGCGCGGCGAGCAACTCGGTCTTGCCGGAGCCGGCCGTACCGCCGATGACCATGTGCGGGCCGTCGTGGTCGAGGTCGACGGTGACCGCGCCGCGCACATCGGCGCCGAGGACGCCGCGCGGGCTGCGGCCGCCCTCGCGCCACGAGCCGAGCACCTTGGCCGGAGTCATGAGGTCGAAGCCGAGCAGGTCGAGCAGGCGTACGGTCTCCGGCAGCGGGGACACGGTACGCGCGGCGGCCTCGCGCAACGGGGCCAGCGCGCGGGCGAACCGGTCGGCCCAGGCGGGGGACACGGCGTCGGCGACGATGTCCTCTATCCGGTTCGTACCGGGGCCGATCAGCGACAGCCTGGTGCCGACTTCGCCGGTGACCCGACCGATCACCGAGCATTGCAGGGGCAGTTCCTCGGCGCGGTCGTCCAGGCACAGCGCGTGGACGCCCGCCGCCGGGCCCTCGGCGAGCAGCCGCACCAATTCGGGGCGGGCGGTGAGCGTTCCCGCGCCGTCCATGACGACGACGGTGCGGCGGCGCCCGCGCCCACTGCGGTCGCGGTCGAGCCGGTCCAGCAACTCGCCGGTACGGGCCAGGACTTGGTCGCGGTTGAGGCCGAGCAGCAGGCGGCAGTCCTGGCCGTCGGTCGGACGGAGCTGGGGCAGCCAGCGCAGCCACGCCCAGTCCGCGGCGGTCGCCGGATCGGCGCACAGCAGCACGAGTTCCAGCTCGTGCGGGCCGTGCAGCGCGGCGAGTTGGGCCACGACGGACCGGGCGAGGCCGAGCAGCCGGGGCCGCGGCCCGGCCAGGCCGAGCACGGAGTCGCGCAGCGAGACGGTCACCGGGGCGGAGTACGCGGTCAGCCTGCGCACCCCCTCGCTGGACGTCACGGAGACCTCGGAGAGGACGTCGCCGGTGCCGAGGCGCACCGCGAGGCGTTCGGCGGGGTCGCCGTGGCGCTCCCAGATCCGCACCGGTACCGCCGGTCTGCCGCTCTCCGCGGCGCCCGCGTCGAGGGCGGCGAGGAGCAGCGCGGCGAGGTCGGGGTTGTGCGCACGGCGCCGCCGTACCTCCTCGACGACCGCCAGCCGGGCCTGGTCCTCCAGCCGGGCGCGCTCGGCGGCCACCGCGCGGCGCCGACCGGCGAACCCCAGCCTGCGGCTTGTGGGTTCGTCGGGCAGATCGAGCCGCACGGGTTCGACCGGCGGAGAGGGCTGCCGGGGGAGGCGGGGCAGCACGACGTGGCCCAGCCCGTCCGGGCGCGGCGCGTCGGGGGCGGCCTGTGGGTCCGGGTCGTAGGGGAGCGGCAGGACGGCGGTCAGGGTCGTCTCGCCGAGCCGCAGCAGCGAACCGGGCTCCAGGCGCATCGCCTCGGCACCGACCGGCACGCCGTCGAGCGTCGTGCCGTTCGTCGAACCGAGGTCGGACACGCGGACGTGCCCGCGCGCACCGGGAGTTATCGTCAGCTCGGCGTGCAGACGGGACAGATCGGGGTCGCCGAGCCGGATCTCCGCCTCGGGCGCGCGGCCGATCCGCACGGTGCCCTGGCGCAGCAGGTGCACCCCGCCGGCGTCCGGCCCGCCGACGACCCGCAGTTCGGGCGATCCGACGGCGGGCGACGCGGGGCCGGGGCGCCCGACGGTCACCAACGCGCCGTCCACGAGCGGCGGTCGGCCGAGCGGAGTGTTGTCGGCCAGCCGCGTGTCGCCGACCCAGAAGCGCTGTCCGTCGGTCCCCGACGTCGACCGCAGCGCACCCGCGACGGCCCCGAACGTCGTCCCGGTGGGGGCGGTGACGAGCACGTCCGCCCCCGGTCCCTCGCCACGGGACCCGAGCACGGTCAGCCGGATCTGCATGCTCCTCCGTCCGCCCTGCCACAGCGTTGCCTGCGTACCCCGCGCGACAACCACACGGGTGATGCGACGTGCACGGTACGCATCCTTCCATCCGCGACGAGGATGGCACCCCCCGAACTCCAATAGGAATGATCTTGACGCCGCCACTCCACCAAGGAGCCTCCGAGCTTTTCGACCACACCAACACAATCCCCCGCACACGTGCCGCGCGAAGGCGGGCCTCGGCGGCGGGAGGGCGCTGAGGACGGGTGGGCGTCGCGCCCGGTGACACCCACACATTGTTGACGGACCTTCGGACCACGTTCGCCCGCAGCCGCGCGAATGCGTTCTTTGCCCGGTTCCCGCCTGTGTGGGTCGCGGGGTGGTGGCGAGGCCACAGGCAGCCACTCGCCGACGCCCACCAAGCCGCCAACGACGCGCGCTCGCCGCTCCCCGCACGGGGCGGGCGGTCCCGTCGGCGCCACGCCCGACGCACCGCGGGCATACAGCGGATCGGCGTCGGGGCCGTCTCGGTCTCGGTCACGTGTGGCGTGTCGGCCGTATCGAGAGCACGGGCGTGGGACCGTCTCGGTCTCGGTCTCGGCCTCGTTCGCGTGTTGCGTGTCGGCCGTATCGAGCGCGCGGGCGGCGGCGTGGCCTGGTGGCAGGCGCCCCTGGTTGGCCACCAGCCTCTCGACAGGAGAGTTGCGCGCGCACAGCGCGGGACAGGCGCGTCGCGCGGGCGCACGGCGCGGTCCCCCCGGGGGGCACCTGCTGCCGCCTTTCGTTCCGTTGCGGCGTCCACGTGGGGGTGGACTGTGGGTGATGAACCGGTTTCGGGTTGGGTGCGTCCAGTCCCGCGAGGGGCGATGTGCGTGGCCCTGCGTGCGCTTTAAGGTGTGCGAACAGCTGTCAGTAAGTCTGGGGAGCGCAGTGGACCGGCCGGTCGGAAGCAAGTACCTGCTTGAGGAGACACTCGGGCGGGGCGCCAGCGGCACCGTGTGGCGTGCGCGTGTCCGCGACACGGGCGAGGTCGTCGCGGTCAAGGTGCTGCGCGAGGAGCTCGCGGGTGACCCCGATGTCGTGACGCGCTTCCTGCGCGAGCGGTCGCTTCTGCTGCGGCTCAGCCACCCGAACCTGGTGCGTGTGCGCGACCTGGTGGTCGAGGGCGAGCTGCTCGCCCTCGTGATGGACCTCATCGACGGGCCCGACCTGCGCACCTACCTGCGCGACAACGGGCCGCTGCCGCCCGTCGCCGCCGCGCTGACGATGGCTCAGGTCTGCGACGCGCTCGCCGTGACGCACGCGGACGGGGTGATCCACCGCGACCTCAAGCCCGCCAACATCATGCTCAACCGCAACGGCGACTCGCTCTATCCGATGCTCACCGACTTCGGCATCGCGCGCCTCGCGGAGTCGCCCGCGCTCACGCGCACCCACGAACTCGTCGGGACGCCCAGTTACGTCGCCCCGGAGTCCGCCGAAGGGCGCCCGCTGACCCCGTCCGTCGACATGTACGCCGCCGGCGTCGTGCTGTACGAGCTGGTCGCCGGGCACCCGCCCTTCACCGACTCCAACCCGATCGCTCTGCTGCACCGCCACCTGGCCGACACACCGACCCGGCCCGCGAACATGCCGGACGCGTACTGGCTGGTCGCCGAGCGCTGCCTGGCCAAGCAACCCGAGCAGCGCCCGGACGCGGAAGGCCTCGGCAAGGCGCTGCGGCTCGCCGCCGACGTGCTCCAGGGCACCCGTACCGACGACGGCTCGCTGCGCCGCATGCTGGACGCCGCGGCGATCGGCGGAGCGGCAGCGGCGGCGGGCGCGGCGGGTGCCGCGGCCGCGGGCGGACCACCCCGGCCTCCCGGAGCCGACGACCCGACGCGGGTCGTGCCGCGTTCGGGCCCCGCCGTACCCGCTCCGCCGTCGCCGCCCCCGCAGCCGCCCGTGCCCGACCGGACGCGCGTGATGGACGAAGTGCCGCCGCCGTACCGGCCGTCGGCGCAGCCGCCGGGGTATCCGCAGCAGCCGCTCTACCGCGACGAGCCGGGGTACGCCCGGCAGGGCGGCCCGTCCGCCGCGCCGCCCGCCCCGGCTCCGCCCGCGCCGTACCGCGCGCCGGAGCCGCCGGTGCGCCGCGAACCGCCGCCCCCGCCGCCGCAGCGCCGCGAGTCGCCGCGTCCGCCGGACGTCGAACCCCCGCACCGCCCCCGGCGCGAGCCGCGGGAACCGCGCGAGCCGCGCCGCAGAGGCGGGTTCCGTCCCTCGCGCATCCCCGGGGTCGGCTGCACGTTGGGCTGCCTCATGCGGTTGGTCGTGATCGCCGCGATCCTGTTCGCCATCTACTGGTTCAGCCCGCTGCGCGACTGGGTCAACAGCGCGATCGACGTGTTCGACGAGGTCAAGGGCTGGTACGAGAAGTCCAAGGACTTCTTCGACGGCGGCGGCGACGGAGGCAACGGCGACACCGGCGGGAACACCGGGGGCGTCGGCACCGGCGGCAACCCGTAGGCCACACCGTCCCTCCCCAAAAGCCCACCCCAGAAGCGCACCCGAGAGGCCCGTCCAAGAAGCGCACCCAGAGGCCCACCCCAGAAGCCCGTCCGAGCAGCCCACCCCAGAGGCCCACCTGGGAAGCCCTCTGACAAGCCCGCCCGATTAGCCCGCACAACCCGCCCGCACGCCCCCGTACCGCCGCGCCAATGTCGACAAAGATGTTCCATGACCACACGACACCCGGTTGCGGATCCGCCACACCACGCTGGTTCGACGTGTGCGGCAGGTAGCCTTCGGGCACGGAAGTCCGAAGTCGAGGCATGCCAAGGACACGGAGCAGCAGTGGCACGCAGGATTGGCAGCCGGTACGTCGCCCTGAAAGTGCTCGGGCGCGGCGCGAGCGGCACCGTCTGGGCAGGCGAGGGACCCGAGGGGCCCGTCGCCATCAAGCTGCTGCGCGAAGACCTGGCGTCCGACGAGGTGTTGGTCGCGCGCTTCGTCCAGGAGCGGACCGCTCTCGTCAGTCTCGACCACCCCGGCATCGTCGGCATCCACGACCTCGTGGTGGACGGTTCCGACCTCGCCCTCGTCATGGACCTGGTCGACGGCCCCGACCTGCGCACCCGGTTGGAGAAGGAGCACGTCCTCACCCCCGCGCTGGCCGCCGCCGTGTGCGCGGATGTCGCCGAAGGGCTCTCCGCCGCACACGCCGAGGGCGTGATCCACCGCGACGTGAAGCCCGAGAACGTCCTGCTCGACACCGCGCACGGCCAAGTCCGCGCAAAACTCACCGACTTCGGTATCGCCCGCCTCGTCGACGCACCGCGCCGCACCCGCGCGACCCGCATCATCGGCACACCCGACTACCTCGCGCCCGAGATCATCGAGGGGTTGCAGCCGACTGCCGCCGTCGACGTGTACGCGCTCGGCACCGTGCTGTACGAACTCCTCACCGGCTGGACCCCGTTCGGCGGCGGTCACCCCGGCGCGGTGCTGCGCCGCCACGTCACCGAGCCGGTCCCCGGCATCCCCGGGCTGCCCGCACCGGTCGCCGAAGTCCTCGCCGCCTGCCTCTCCAAGGCTCCCGCGGCCCGTCTGACGGCCCGTGAGGTCGGCGAACGCCTGCGCGCCGCACAGCCCGCGCTCGCGGGGCTGCCGCGCTTCGACGTACCGGCTCCGGACGGCGGCGGCCACCCCGACCGTGGCGAGACACCGCCGCCGCTGCCCGCGGGGGTCGTGCCGCTGGTGTCCGGCACCGAGCCGGACGCGACGCGTGACACGCACACCAACCTCGCCCGCCCGACCTTCTCGGCCCCGCCGATCGCCGCGTCCCGGCGCCGCAGCACGCACCGCAAGCGTCGCAACCGCACGGCCGCGGTGGTCGGCACCGTGCTGGTGCTCGCCATCGCGGGCGGCACCGGCTGGTGGCTGCTCGGCAAGGACGACGAATCGCCCAAGAAGCAGGAGCCGGTCGGCTCGACCGTCTCCCCGAGCGGGGTGCCCGCCGCGGCACCGGCCGCCCCGCCGCCCGCGTCACCGGGTTCCGGCGACCGAGCGGCGCGCGTACCGGTGTGGGACAAGTGGACGCAACTGCCCGTCGCCCCCGTGCTGCTGGTCGGCGGGCCCGGTGCGGCGCGTCCGGCCGACGCGCAGACATACGTCGTGCAGCGCGACGCCGCGGGCCAGCCTTGGTACTCGGTCGGGGACGGCGCGAGGTTCGGCGACTGGCAGAAGCTCCCCGCCTTCAAGGCCGCCGAGGACCTGGCCGTCACCGCACCGGCGCCGGGGCGCGTCGACGTGCTGGCCGTGGGCTCCGCCGACCGGCTGCTCTACCGGTGCAGCTTCGCGGACGGCGGTTGGGGCGACTGGACCCGCGTCGACACCAAGACCAAGATCACCGGCGCGCCCGCGGCGACCGGCGACGGCGACCGCCTCGACATCGTCGTACGCTCCGGCGACGCGCTGATGTACGGGACGCTCGCCGGCGCCAACTGGACCGGCTTCGCCAAGGTCCACAAGGCCGGGATCATCGAGCAGGCCCCGGCGTTGACCGCGTCCGTGCCCGGCACGATGGAGGCGTTCGTGGTGCGGGCGGGCGACCACGCCCTGCTCCAGGTGACGTTCGCGGCGGGAGACTGGCGCGAACCGCAGCGCGTCGGCACGTTCGCCGCGGCCGGACGCCCGGCCACCGCGTGGACCCCGACCGGCGGCCTCGCCGTCGTCGTCCCCGAACTGGACGGCCGCGCCGGCGCAACCCAGACCGGTCGCCCGCAGGGCAACGCGGGCCACCTGGTCGGCGCGGTCAGCCTCGGCGACTCCTGGCGCCCGGTCTCCCTGGACGCCGCCGCCCCCGACGGCGTCGCCGCCGTCGCCGCGACCCCCGAGCGCGTGGACGTCTACGCCCGCACCCAAAACGGCCGCATCCAGGTAGCCGTCCCCGCCTGACCCGCCGACCGCGTGCCCACCGCGTGCGCACTCGATGGGGCGTTGACTCCCACCCGACCGCGTGTGCGCACCGCGCGTGCCCACCGCGTGTGCACTCGCCCGCGCCTCGCTCCCCAACCGCCCGGGTGTGCTCGCCAGGTGCGCACCATGTGTGGCCGCCGCGTGCGCACTCAATAGGGCGCTGACTCCCACCCGACCGCGTGTGTCCGCCATGTGCGCACCGTGTGTGGCCGCCGCGTGCGCACTCGACCGTGCGTCGATCCCCACCCGACCGCGTGTGCTCGCCATGTGCGCACCGTGTGTGGCCGCCGCGTGCGCGCTCGACCGTGCGTCGATCCCCACCCGACCGCGTGTGCTCGCCATGTGCGCACCGTGTGTGGCCGCCGCGTGCGCACTCGATGGGGCGTTGACTCCCACCCGACCGCGTGTGCGCACCGCGCGTGCCCACCGCGTGTGCACTCGACCGTGCGTCGATCCCCACCCGACCGCGTGTGCTCGCCATGTGCGCACCGTGTGTGGCCGCCGCGTGCGTGCGCCGCACGCGGCCACCGCGTGTGTCCACCGCGTGTGTCCACCGCGTGTGCCCCCCCGCGTGCGGCCGCCGCGTGTATGCGCTGCGTGCCCACCGCGCGTGCCGCTCCCTCCCTCGCCCACTCCCACCCCTCCCCCCCGCTCCCCATCCGCCGACGAACCGGACAGCCGTGGACCAGTACGATGGGGTGCGTGGCTGCCATTGATCCTTCCGAAGAGCTGAAGTCCGTCGAATCCACCATGGAGTCGATCGAGGCGGTCCTCGACCTGGACAAGATGCGCGCCGACATCGCCGCGCTCAACGAGCAGGCGGCGGCGCCGGACCTGTGGGACGACCCGGAGAGCGCACAGAAGGTCACCAGCCGCCTGTCGTTCCTCCAGGGCGAGCTGCGGAAGGTCGAGGACCTCCGCCGCCGCATCGACGACGTCCAGGTGCTGTTCGAGCTGGCCGAGGCCGAGGACGACGCGGACACGCGCACCGAGGCCGAGGGCGAGCTCGCCGCGATCCGCAAGACCGTCGACGAGCTTGAGGTGCGCACGCTGCTCTCCGGCGAGTATGACGCCCGCGAGGCGCTGGTGACCATCCGCGCCGAGGCCGGCGGCGTCGACGCCGCGGACTTCGCCGAGATGCTGCTGCGCATGTACACGCGCTGGGCCGAGCGCCACAACTACTCCACCGAGGTCTACGAGACCTCGTACGCGGAAGAAGCCGGCATCAAGTCCGCCACCTTCGCGGTGAAGTCGCCATACGCCTACGGCACGCTCTCGGTCGAGCAGGGCACCCACCGCCTCGTGCGCATCTCGCCGTTCGACAACCAGGGCCGCCGCCAGACCTCGTTCGCGGGTGTCGAGGTGCTGCCGGTCGTCGAGCAGACCGACCACGTCGACATCGACGAGTCGGACCTGCGCGTCGACGTGTACCGCTCGTCCGGCCCCGGCGGCCAGGGCGTCAACACGACCGACTCGGCGGTGCGCCTGACCCACCTGCCGACCGGCATCGTCGTCTCCTGCCAGAACGAGCGCTCGCAGATCCAGAACAAGGCGACCGCGATGGCCGTCCTCCAGGCCAAGCTGCTGGAGAAGCAGCGCCAGGAGGACCGCGCCAAGATGGACGCGCTCAAGGGCGACGGATCGTCCTGGGGCAACCAGATGCGGTCGTACGTCCTGCACCCGTACCAGATGGTCAAGGACCTGCGCACCGAGTTCGAGGTCGGCAACCCGCAGTCGGTGCTCGACGGCGACATCGACGGCTTCATCGAGGCCGGCATCCGCTGGCGCAAGCAGCAGCAGGTCGCGAACGCCTGAGCGCCGGGCGGTACGCCGCCCACTCGGCGCGACGGCCGCTGTTCCGGGCAGCGCGAATAGGGCGGCACCGCAATTAGTGCCGCCGAACTCGGCCGAGCGGGTGCGCCGCTGCGGCCGACACCTCTTCACACGCAGCCGCGAGCCCGGCGGTTCCCCGGTTCGCCGCACCGGTCTACCCACTTCGCGCGCGAAATCCCTCCGGAACTCCCTCAATTCTTGAGCGAAACTTAAGGTGAAAAGGGATATCACCCGGCAACCCCACGCAGATCGCCGTTGACGCTTGGCAATCCTCCTGGCAAGGCTTGACCGCCGGACGGGAACAAGCAACTACTGGGGGTCCCAGGAGTGACGAACAAAATGCGCGCCCGCACGGCTCGCATAGCCGCGGCATTCGTCTTCGTCGCGGGCGCCTCGCTCGCGGTCGCGGGCATGGCGGCCGCGGAAGAACCGGACAAGTGCGCCACGAACCCCTTCGCGTCGGGGTGTGAACTCGACCTGGGCATCTTGCCATCGGCAAGCGAATCGCCGTCGTCGGACGCCGGGCTGCTGCCCGGCGACGGCACCGAGACGCCGACCGACGACAACAAGCCCGGCAACGGGGACAACAAGGGCGACGAGACGTCCTCCAGCGCACCGGCCACCACGCCGCCAGCGACGGACACCTCGTCGCAGCCGCCCACGGACGGCGGCACCACGCCGCCCACGAGCGCGCCGCCGACCGTGCCGCCCGCGACGGAGACCACCGCGCCGCCCACGGGTCCGCCGGCCACGAGCCCCGGCCAGGAGTGCGACATCGCCCGCGGCGGCGTCGACTGCGGTGACGGCAAGGAGAGTTCGTCCGCGCCCGCCGGTGACGGCGGACCGCAGCGCAACTACGGCGGCGGTACGACCCCGGCGGCGGGCGCCGCGGCCGGGTCGGCCGGGACCACGGCGGGCTCCGGAGCGGAATTGGCCGACACCGGCCAGGGCGCGAACCTCGCGCTGGTCGTGGCGGGCGGTACGGCGATGGCCGCGGGCGGCTTCGCCTTCACGGTCCTGCCGGGTCGGCTGAACCGCCGCGCCGCGGGCGCCGCGACCGCGTAGCCGCTCTCGGGCCGGATGATCTGGTGACCGTTGGAGACAGCGGAAAGGCGAGGG
>NZ_JBPKBH010000013.1:48193-80769 GCF_051388915.1 Yinghuangia sp. YIM S09857
CCCGGGGACTGCCCCGGGGCCCTCGCCTCTCACGTCTTCAACCTGCCGCGGTACGCCCGAGCGATCCGGGCCGTCCGACCGCGGACCGTCTGCCGTGGTGTCGTCCGCTGCGGTGTCGTCTGCTCCCGGCTCGGCCGCCGCGCAGCCCCGTTGCGCCGCCGCGTCGTCCGCCGGCCGGCGTCCCGCTCAGCCCGCGAAGCGCTGCAACAGCAGCGCCGCCACGATCACGATCCCGGCGAGGACGGCGAGCAGGGTCGGCGAGATCTGCGGGCCGCGCTCGCGGTCCAGGCGCTGGCGCGAGGCACGGCACACCGAGCACCGGCCCTCGCTCACGGGGCCGGAGCAGTTGGCGCACACCAGGTGCTCCCACGTCATGGCGTCCTCCTCGGCCCTGCGGGCCCGACCTGCCCGGTCGTCCTCTACAACGCTTTCGGGGCCCCGGGAAGTTCCCACCGGCCTCCACTGTGCCCCCTACACTCCTGGGATGGCCACGCCCCTCGACGTACCGCCCCTGGCCTTCGCGCCCGGCCGCGTTGGCGGTACCGTCCCTGGGACGCACGAGCCACGGCCCGGGCCACGGACACGATCCGTACCGCGGGGCGTGACCGGTCGCGGTGGAGCACTCTTCACCTGCTCTGCCCCCGTACGACGCCCTTGCCCCCTAGGATGGCGCGCTGTGATGCAACCGTGATCCGATTCGACAACGTCACCAAGACCTACTCCAAGCAGCCGCGGCCCGCGCTCCAGGACGTCTCGCTGGAGGTCGAGAAGGGCGAGTTCGTCTTCCTGGTCGGCTCGTCCGGCTCCGGGAAGTCGACGTTCCTGCGTCTGATCCTCAAGGAGGAGCGGCCGTCCACCGGCAACATCTTCGTGGCCGGCAAGGACCTCGGTCGCCTGTCCAACTGGAAGGTGCCCGCGCTGCGCCGCCAGATGGGCACGGTCTTCCAGGACTTCCGGCTGCTGCCGAACAAGACCGTGCGGGAGAACGTCGCGTTCGCCCTGGAGGTCATCGGCAAGCCGCAGGGCACGATCCGCAAGGTGGTCCCGGAGGTCCTCGACCTGGTCGGCCTGGCCGGCAAGGAGGACCGCATGCCGGGTGAGCTGTCCGGTGGCGAGCAGCAGCGCGTCGCGATCGCCCGGGCATTCGTCAACCGGCCGATGATCCTCATCGCGGACGAGCCGACCGGCAACCTCGACCCGCAGAACAGCGTCGGCATCATGAAGCTGCTCGACCGGATCAACCGGACCGGCACCACGATCGTGATGGCCACCCACGACCAGGCCATCGTCGACCAGATGCGCAAGCGCGTCATCGAGCTGGAGCAGGGCCACCTCGTCCGCGACCAGTCGCGCGGCGTCTACGGCTACCAGCACTGACCCGGCGCCCCCACCCCGGTCCAGGACCACGACCCCGGCACCCGCCGTCCGCGCGACGGGCGCCCCGAACGACTTAGGACAGTCATGCGCGCCCAGTTCGTGCTGAAAGAGATCGGCATCGGTCTCCGCCGAAACCTGACCATGACGATCGCCGTCGTCGTCAGTGTCGCGCTGTCCCTGACGCTGTTCGGGGCCGGCCTTCTGGTGAGCTCGCAGGCGAACTCCATGAAGGACTACTGGTACGACCGGGTCGAGGTCTCGATCTTCCTGTGCAACAAGTCCGACCCCAAGAAGGACGGTTGCGCGAACGGCGAGGTCACGAACGTCGACCGTGAGGCCATCAAGGCCGACCTCGACAAGATGCCCGAGGTCAAGACGATCTACTACGAGAGCAAGCAGGACGCGTTCAAGCACTTCAAGGAGCAGAACAAGGACTCGGCGCTGGGCGACACCCTGACGCCCGACCAGCTCCCCGAGTCGTTCCGCGTCAAGCTGCACGACCCGACCAAGTTCGAGATCATCTCCAGCGCGTTCAGCAACCGGGCCGGGGTGCACGACGTGCAGGACCAGAAGAGCCTGCTGAAGCCCTTCTTCGACCTGCTGCGCAGTGCGCAGTACGCGGCGTACGGGATCATGGCGTTCATGCTGGTCGTGGCGATCCTGCTGATCGTCAACACGGCCCGCGTCTCGGCGTTCAGCCGCCGCCGCGAGACCGGCATCATGCGCCTGGTCGGCGCGTCCAACTTCTACATCCAGGGGCCGTTCATCCTGGAATCGGCGGTCGCGGGGCTCGCCGGCGCGCTGGTCGCGTCCGGACTCCTCACGCTGGGCTACTACTTCGGCATCAAGAAGGGGCTCGCGGACGCCATCGAGCTGCTCAGCCAGCAGTTGATCGGCTTCGACTCGGTGATCGCGGTGTTCCCGTGGCTGTTCATCCTCGGGGTCGGCATGTCAGCGGTCGCGTCGTTCTTCACGCTGCGCAAGTACCTCAAGGTCTGACGCGGCCCGTCGACCGGGTCACGTCCACCAGGTAACGCCTACCAGGTCACGTCCACCGAGCCACCTTCACAAGGTCCGACGGGCGAGGCGTCCCCGTTCGGCCGTGCCGCGGTAGGCCGGACGAGTGCCATATCAAGTGAAAAGTGGGTTATATGGCGTACCTGGGCTGTGTCGCCTGATACCTGTGGGACTCAGGTTGTCTGAACGGCCGGTCGTCCGACCGGCCGCCGGTCCCGCAGGCAGGAGGCGACGCCCATGCGCCCCGTGCACACTCGGCGGCTGGGCCTCCTCGCGCTGATCGCCGCCACCGCGGCCGCCATCGGCTGGGGCACCGCGCACGCCGACGACGATCCGCGCGACGACAAGAAGCGCGTCGACGCGCAGGTGCGCGACGTCCGTGCCGATCTCGACGGTTCGGCGAGCCGCCTGGCCGCCGCGGAGGCCGCGTACGCCGAGGCCAACACCCGCATGCCCGCCGCGCAGGCGGCCCTCGCCGAGGCCCGCGGCAGGCTCGACGCCGCGCGTATGAAGGACGCCGACACCCGGCGGCGCCTGCAAATCGCCGTCGAGGACGAGGCCCGCGCGCAGGAGCAACTGCGCGACATCGAGTCGGCCATGACCGAGATGCGCGACGAACTCGGACGCGTCGCGCGCCGCGCGTACCAGCAGGGCGGGCTGAACCAGCTCTCGGTGATCATGAAGGCCGAGACCCCGGCGCAGCTCCTCAGCCGCCTGGAGGGCTTCCGCTCGGTGCTGCGCGCCGACCAGGGGACCTTGGACCGGCTGACCCGGGTGCACCACGAGACCGACGGGCGGCAGAAGGAACTCGCCCGGGCGCGCGAGCGGGTCGAGACCGAGCGCGACGCCGCGGCCGAACGCCTGGCCGAGGTGACCGCGCTCGAAACCGAGGCCGCGACCGCGAGCGCCGCCGTCGAGCGCCTCGTCGAGCAGCGCCGCGCCGCGCTGGCCACCGCCCAGTCCGAGAAGGCCGCCGACCAGCAGCGGTACGAGGCGCTGGTGGTCGAGCAGCGCCGCCTGACCGAACTCGTCAACCGCTTCAACGCGCCCTCGCCGCAGCGCGGTGGAAGCAGTGGCACGGGTGGCAGCGGTTCGACGGGCGCGAGCGGCGGCCGTGGCCAGGGCGGCGCGCTGTCCTATCCGATCGACGCCGACGTCACATCACGCTTCGGCATGCGGTTCCACCCGATCCTGGAGTACGTGAAGCTGCACAGCGGCACCGACTTCGGGGCGGCGGAGGGCACGCCGGTGCGCGCGGCGCGCGAGGGCACGGTGATCGCGGCCGGCTACAACGCGGCGTACGGCTACCGCGTGGTCGTGTCGCACGGACAGGTCGGCGGCGTCGCGCTGACGACGACGTACAACCACCTCTCGCGCATCGACGTGGGGGAGGGCGAGCGCCTCCGGCGCGGCGGAACGGTCGGGCTGGTCGGCAATACCGGCTATTCGACCGGGGCGCATCTGCACTTCGAGGTGCTGGTGGACGGCGAGTTCGCGGATCCGATGGCCTGGTTGTGAGGTACCTGCGAGCAACGGGAGCAAAAGAAGCAGGGCAAGCAGGGTAAGCAGGGCAAGCAAGGGGGGCGGGTACGGGGAAGCGCGCCGTGCGTCCCGCGTTGTCCACAGGCCGGTACCTCCGGCCGGTGGAACACATCGCGAACGCAGCCCCCGCGACACGGGTTGTAGCACGCACAGCCGGAGTGTGTGGGGGAGTCATCCACATATCCACAGGTTGACCTTGTGTCGACTTGTGCTGCCCTATGCTCCCGACATGACGTCCGGTCGGGTACGCCGCAGGGCCGCGCTGGCCTTGGCGTTCGGTGCTGCCCTGACGACCGGCGCCGCCACGGGGGCCTGGGACGGCGTGGGCATCCCCGGTCCGCGCCCGGCCGAAGCGCGCCCGCGCGTACCCCAGCAGTTACCGCCGCAGTTGCCGCAGCCGGGCCAACAGACCCCCGCGGACTCCGCACTCGACAGCGCCGATCTCGTCGGCGGCGACCTCGTCCCGGCCGATCTCGACGCCGACAGCGCGCGCGGCCTGCTCGCCGTGCTCGACGACCGCTGGGCCGCCTACTACCCGCCCGGTACCCCGGCCGACCAGCGCGAACGTCTGGACGGCACGTTCCCCGGCGTAGGCCTGACCGTCCGTCAGGCCGAGGACGCGCTGCAAATCTCGTACGTCACCCCCGGCGGCCCCGCGAACCGCGCCGGGTTGGTCGCCGGGGACACCCTCGAAGCCGTCGACTCCGTGCCCGCCGCGGAACTGGGCGTCGCGGGCGTGGTCGCCCGGCTGCGCGGCCCGGCCGGGACCACCGTCGCGCTCACCGTCGCCACCGACGGCCCGCCCCGGCACATCGTGGTGACCCGCGAACTGCTGACCGGCGCCGACGTCACCGTCGATCCGCTCGACCCGCCTGACCCGCTCGACCCCCCTGACGCGGCGGCTTCCCCCGGCTCCGCCCCGGCGTCCGGCCTGGTCCGCATCCGCGTCGCCGGATTCGGCCGCGGCACCGCCGACCAGGTCCGCACGGCCCTGGCCGCCGGGCCCGCCGGCGTCCTCCTCGACCTGCGCGGCAACCCCGGCGGGCTGATCGACGAGGCCGCGGGTGTCGCGTCGGCGTTCCTGCGGCCGGGGACGGTGGTCTCCTACGACGACGGTTCGGGCGTACGCCGCGAACTGGGCGCGTCCGCACCGCCCGGCGACACCGCCACCCCGGTCGTCGTGCTCGTGGACGGCGGCAGCGCGAGCGCCGCCGAGGTGGTCGCCGCCGCGCTGCGCGACCGCGGCCGGGCGGTCGTGGTGGGCTCGACCACGTACGGCAAGGGCTCGGTGCAGGCCCCGTCGGTCCTGGCCGACGGCGGCGTCCTCGAACTGACCGTGGGCGCCTGGTACTCGCCGGACGGGCGCAGCGTCGAGGGCCGAGGCGTCGTCCCCGACCTCCCGGTGCCGCCCGAGTCGGCGGACGCCCGGGCCCGCGACGTCCTCGCGGACCTCGCGGAGGCACGCGCCGAATCACGAGCCGACTCACGAGCCGAACCACGGGGCGACTCAAGCACCGAACCACGCGGCGACTGAGCGTCGGACGGCGCCGGGGCGGCAGACGTACCCGCAGACGCACCCGCACACCCCGCCACCCGACGGGCGCACCCCGCGTGCCCGTCCCCGCGCAACCCCGTGGATCGGGGGACGTCCGATGGGCGACAATGCGGAGATCATGGTGAAGAGACCAACCATCGTTCAGGTGCCCGGGAAGCCGACCAAGTCCAAGAAGGCGCAGGCGGCTCCCAAGCGCAAGCTGATCGCGCAGAACAAGAAGGCCCGGCACGACTACCACATCGACGACACGTTCGAGTGCGGCGTGGTGTTGACCGGGCCCGAGGTGAAGTCGTTGCGCCAGGGCCGCGCCTCGCTCGTCGACGGATTCGCGACGGTCGACAACCACGAGGTCTGGCTGCGCAACGCGCACATTCCCGAATATCTGGAGGCCACCTGGAACAATTCCGCGCCGCGCCGGCCGCGCAAGCTGCTGCTGCACCGCATCGAGATCGCCAAGCTGGAGAACAAGCTCAACGACTCCGGCACCACGCTCGTCCCGCTCAGCATCTACTTCAACGAGGACGGCCGCGTGAAGGTGGAACTGGCGCTGGCCCGCGGCAAGAAGCAGTACGACAAGCGCCAGACGCTCATCGAGAAGCAGGGGCAGCGCGAGGCGCAGCGCGCGATGAGCGCGGCCATCCGCCGCCAGACGCACTGACCGGCGGCGATCGCACCGGGACCGCGCCGACGCGGGGAACGCCGACGCGCGGGAATGAAGTGGACCGCCGCCGGGGTTGTTCCGTACGATGACACCGGCCGCCCGGGCTCAGGCAATGTGCCCGCGCGACCGTCGAGCGACAGCTTGTCCGCCGCTTGAAAACTCAACAGGGGGTGATCGGTTTCGACTGGAGATGTCGGAGCAGAGGAAGCGAGCCGAGGAAGCGGCAATGATCTCGTTAACCACATGCCGAAACCAATAATCGCCGATAACAAGCGCGATTCCTTCGCCCTCGCTGCCTGAGCGAGCTTCGAAGGTGTCAGACCGGGCGCGTCCCCGTCCCGGATCCTGGCATAATCAAGGGGACTCCACCGTGGTATCCGGTTACGGGGTGACACGGGAAAACAAACAGTAACTGGGCCCGTCGGCAACTTGTCCGCGTGATTGCCGGGGCCGAGAAAAGCACAGCGGACTGCGCTCGGAGAAGCTCTGGTCTCGCACTTCAGGACGCGGGTTCAATTCCCGCCACCTCCACCCCTTTTGCGACCAAGGCCCGGCACACAACGTGTGCCGGGCCTTCGTCGTCATGCCGACGGCGGGCGGATTCTGCGGCAGTGGAACACCGGCTTCACGTACGCGTTCATGTGCCGCCCCAGGCTGGGAGCGGTCACGAGTGCGAGATGGACCGCGGGCGGAACGTCGAAGTACTCGTAGACCGACCCGTTCGTGAACTCGACCTCCAGCAGTCTCCCGGCCTCGTCATAGCCGACGACGGCGAGGCTGGACGAACGGACCCGGACACGGTGCATGGCTCCAGCGTCGGTCAGACCAGGCTTTCCCGCCACGCGTCCAACTCGGCCGCGGTCGGCGGGTCGGCGCCCTCGCGGGTGCAGGTGTACGTGGCCGCGGCCGCCGCGTACTCGGTGATCCGCCGCAGGTCGTCCGGCGCGATCGTGCGCAGCGCCCCGACCCGGTCGCCGCCCAGCAGCCCGCGCGTGTCGAGGGCGTGCAGCAGCGCGCCCATGAACGCGTCGCCCGCGCCGACGGTGTCGGCCACCTCGACCTCCGGGGTGCCCACCGCGATCGCCTGGTGCTCCATCACCGCCGTGGCGCCGTCCGCGCCCTGCGTGACGACGACCAGCGCCGGTCCCGAGTCGCGCCACAGGCGGGCCGCCTCGACGGGGTCGAGGTCGGGGTAGAGGTGGACCATGTCCTCGTCGCTCGCCTTGACCACGTCGCACAGCGGCACCATCGCTTCGAGGCGGCGGCGCACGGCGGCCAGGTCCCCGGAGACGGCCGGGCGCACGTTCGGGTCCAGCGTCAGCGTCACCGTGCCGCGCGCGTGCTCGCGCAGCACCATCCGCAGCAGCGCCGCACCACCGGGATCGAGGTGCAGGGCGACCGAGCCGATGTGGAGCGCGCGGACGTCCGCACCGAGCGGGTCCGGCAGCTCCCCGCCCGTCCACTGCCCGTCCGCGGTGCCGGTGAACCAGAAGTCGTAGGCGGCGCGCCGATGTTCGTCGAACGAGACGACCGCGAGACTGGACGGCTCCGCGGCGTCGACGAGGTAGCGTGGCGAGACGCCGTCGGCGGCCAGGCGCTCGCGCACCCGCCGGCCGAACGCGTCGGCGCCGATCCGGGCGATGAGCGCCGCCGAAGTCCCCAGCCGGGCCGCCGCGATCGCGATGTTGGCCGGGCTGCCGCCGACAAGCGCCCGGTAGGAATCGGGAGTTCCGTCGACCGGGACGAGGTCGACAACATTCTCCCCGGCCACCGCGAGGGTCGTCGGCCGCTGCGCCGCTGCGCCGTCCGCATCGGCGCCCGCGGCCCCGCCCGCCGCGCGGTCCGCGGTCACGACGCGCCGTCCAGTTGCGCGCGCAGCGCCGCCGCCGGGGTGGGGGCAAGTGTCAACTGCGGTAGCAGCGTTGCCTGGTACGCGTGGTAGATGTCCGGCTTCCCGGACCACACGGTCGACGACGGCCGGTTCTCCGCGTCCAGTTCGTGGTGCCAGCTCCCGTGCCGCGCATCGACGGTGAACTCCGCGGCGTAGTCCCACCAGACGCGGTACCAGTGTTCGTACACCAGATCGCCGGTCCGCCGGTGCAGTGCCGCCGCGGCCGCGATCGCCTCCGCGACCACCCAGTGCATGCGCTCGCGCACCACCGGCCGGCCGTCGCCGTCGATCGTGTAGACGAAGCCGGGGCGCCCGTCGCGGTTCCACGCCGCGCCGACCGCCACGACGAACAGCCACCGTGCCGCGTCCGCCAGCCAGTCGGGCGGATCGGGCAGCGCAGCTTCCAGGTTCAGCAGCAGGCGCGCCCATTCCAGCGAGTGTCCCGGCGTGGTGCCGTACGGGCGGAAGGGGTCGTCCCTGGCGTCCGCGTTGTAGTCGGCCAGGATGCGCCCGTTCGGCGCGAAGTGCTCCGGAACCCGCCACCACTGCGCGCGGGCGACCTGGTGCACGAAGAACCCCCCGACGCGCAGCGCCCGGTCGCGCCACACGCCGTCACCGGTGGCGTCGGCGGCCGCGAGGAAGGCCTCGACCGCGTGCATGTTCGCGTTCGCCCCGAGGTACGCCTCCGGCTCGGTCCACTCCCGGTCGTACGACTCGCGCACCCACCCGCGCTCCTCGTCCCAGAACCGCCTGCCGAACACCGCGGCGGCCTCCGTCAGGAGCCCCTTGGCGCCCGGCCGTCCCGCGAGCGCGAGGCTCGACGCGGCGAGGAGCACGAAAGCGTGCCCGTACGCCTCCTTGCGGCCCTCCTGCGGCCCCCCGCCGCCCGGGATGGCCGGAGACCACCCCCCGTTGCGTGCGTCGCGCAGCGGGCCGCTCAGGGCCGCGAGGCCGTGGTCGGCGAGCGGGCCCGCGCCCGGGACGCCGCGCAGGTTCGCGAGGGCGAACACGTGTGCCATGCGCGCGGTGATCCACAGGTGCACGCCGCGGGCGGGGTCGGGGACGCCGTCGGAGTCGAGCCAGCCGAAGCCGCCGCGCGGGTCGCGGGCGGCGGCCCCGAAGCGGAGCAGGCGCCCGGCCTCGGCGTCCAGCCAGTCGCGGTGCGTGGCCAGCGCGGTCCAGGAGCCGTCGCGTGACCCGTCGTGTGAGGCGTTCATCGCCCCCATCGTCGCACCGGGGACCCCGTCGGAGAGGGACGTAACGCGCCGGGAAATGCGAACCGGCGGCCCCTGGGGACCGCCGGTTCTGCGCTTACGACACCGACCCGCCAATGCTCGCCTCTCGGCAAGTGGTCCCTCGTAGGGACTAATGGTTGGGCCCGGGGGCTTGGATCGAGCCGGTGCCATCAACAGAGTAACCGACCTCGCGTCGTGCGGAAGAAGGATGCGGATCACAGTTTGCGGGGCTCGGCGGCCGGGGTAGCCGCGCCTATTCCGCGGTGCGGACGGGACGTTCGGCCTCTTGTTCGCACGGGCATTCACTCCCGGGATCGGACCGGGGAACCGAGCGGGTGTTCCAGTCGGGTGTTTCAACCAGGTGTTTCGGCCATACGCCGGGTCACGCGTCCGTCCGGATGTTCGACGGATCGATGGATGTCCGCGCAGATGTCGAACGCGGGTACGTGCAGTGCACACACCGTGCACGTGCGGCGCACTCTGCGTGCCGCAAACCGGCGTGGCGTCGTGTCGCCCGGCAAAGTGAGACGATCGTCTGCGGTGCCGTGCCATGGCACCGCACTCGTTGAGGAGACACGTTCATGCCCGCAGCGCCGAGCGCTTCGTACTCGATCACCGCCCGCCTTGAGGTCCCGTCCGGCGGCCTGGCGGTCAGCCAGCTCACCAACGCCGTGGAGTCCGCCGGTGGTTCGGTGACCGGCCTGGACGTCACGGCGTCCGGCCACGACCGCCTCAGGGTCGACGTGACGATCGCCGCGTCGTCGACGGACCACGCGGACGCCCTGGTCGAGGCCCTGCGAGCGATCGACGGCGTGACGCTCGGCAAGGTGTCGGACCGTACCTTCCTGATGCACCTCGGCGGCAAGATCGAGATGCAGGCCAAGCACCCCATCCGCAACCGCGACGACCTCTCGATGATCTACACGCCCGGTGTCGCGCGCGTCTGCCTCGCGATCGCGGAGAACCCGGAGGACGCGCGCCGCCTCACGATCAAGCGCAACACCGTCGCGGTGGTCACCGACGGCTCTGCGGTGCTCGGCCTGGGCAACATCGGCCCGAAGGCGGCGCTGCCGGTCATGGAGGGCAAGGCGGCGCTGTTCAAGCGCTTCGCGGGCATCGACGCGTGGCCGATCTGCCTCGACACTCAGGACCCGGACGAGATCGTGCGCGCCGTGCAGGTGATGGCGCCCGGGTTCGCCGGCATCAATCTCGAGGACATCTCCGCGCCGCGCTGTTTCGAGATCGAGCGGCGACTGCGCGAGACGCTCGACATCCCGGTCTTCCACGACGACCAGCACGGCACCGCGATCGTCGTGCTCGCCGCGCTCACGAACGCCCTTCGCGTGGTGGGCAAGAAGATCGGCGACGTGCGCGTCGTGATGTCGGGCGCGGGCGCGGCCGGGACGGCAATTCTCAAGCTGCTCATGGCCGCAGGCGTCGCGCACGTCGTGGTCGCGGACGTGCACGGCGTCGTGCACACCGGTCGCGACGACCTGGGCGAGGATCTGCGCTGGGTGGCCGAGCACACCAACTCCCAGGGCCTGACCGGGACTTTGAAGGAGGCGGTGGTCGGCGCGGACGTGTTCGTCGGCGTCTCCGCGCCGAACGTCATCGACGCCGGGGACGTCGCGCGCATGGCCGACGACGCGATCGTGTTCGCGCTGGCCAACCCCGAGCCGGAGATCTACCCGGCGCTCGCGCAGGAACACGCGGCGGTCGTGGCGTCCGGCCGCAGCGACTTCCCGAACCAGATCAACAACGTGCTGGTCTTCCCGGGCGTTTTCCGTGGTCTGGTCGACGCGCAGAGCCGGCACATCACGACCGACATGCTGCTCGCCGCGGCGCGCGCGCTCGCGTCGGTGGTGACGGACGACGAACTCAACGCGAGCTACATCGTGCCCAGCGTGTTCCACCCCGAGGTGTCGAACGTCGTCGCCGCGGCGGTGCGCGACGCGGTCGTGGCGGAGCGGCAGGCCGAGGCGGCGAAGTAGTCGTTCGGCGAAGCAGCGGGTCGGCGAACCGGCCGTTCCGCGAAGTCGCCCGACGGCGGCCGGTCGATTGCGAAACCGCTTTGCGGGGGAACCGGTCGCCGGGCGAACTGGTCGGTGTGGTCAGGGCGATCGTCACGGCCTGTCGCGGGCCCGTCGCCAACCGCCTTGTCGGTACGGTGGAAACCGACCGTTCGGCCGCGGAATCCACCCTCGCCGCGCCGGGGGCGGTGTGACGAGCGTACGTGATGCTGGTCGTATGGTCGGGGTGTGGCAGGTGCGTTCGAGGTCGTTTCGGGCGTGAATTCTGCTGCGAACGGCCAAATCGCGGGGCTTTCCGCGTGATTCGGCGTGTCCCTGATTAGGTTCCGGGCCCGGATACGTGCAGGATTCGTCCCCGGGGCAAGAACAGCGAGTTGGAAAGACCACGGGAGATACACATGAACCGCAGTGAGCTGGTGGCCGCCCTCGCGGAGCGGGCCGACGTCACGCGCAAGGACGCGGACGCCGTGCTGAACGCCTTCGCCGAGGTGGTCGGTGAGATCGTCAGCAAGGGCGACGAGAAGATCACGATCCCCGGCTTCCTCAGCTTCGAGCGGACCCACCGCTCGGCGCGGACCGCGCGCAACCCGCAGACCGGCGAGCCGATCGAGATCCCGGCCGGTTACAGCGTCAAGGTCTCCGCGGGCTCGAAGCTCAAGGAAGCCGCCAAGGGCAAGTGACCCGCACGTGACCCCTCCGCGGGTCCGGCACGGGCCCCAGCGGGCCCGTGGGCGGTCCGCGGCGGGCCGTGGCGCGGTTCCCGGCGCGGGACCCGGTGAGCGGGTCCACACCGGACCGCCGGGCGCCCGGGTGCGGCTCGTACGAGTCGGCCCCGGTCGCCCGGGCCGCACGGGAGCGCACAGGTCCCGCGGGGCCGGGAGCGCGCACGGAGCGCACGGAGCGAGGCCGGCGGCACGCCTGGCGACGGAGTGACCGGCGCCGGCGCACCCGCCAAGTGCACGGCAGTGAACGCCGAAGGGCGGTTCCCCCCGGGAACCGCCCTTCGCCGTACGAGAGTCGGGACCGCTGAGTCCTGTCCTCACATTCCCGCCGGGCCCGCGACGCCGGGCCTGACACGCCTCCCGAGAGGCACGCTCCGGGCCTTGACGGCCCTCCCAAGTCGCGGCGTTACGACCCTTGCCGCAGCACCCTGGCGGCCAGACCCGGGGAGAGTCACGGGCCGAGCCGCGGGCCGCGCCTTGCGAGCGCACGCGTCACGTCCCCCGCGCCATCCGACGGGACTTTGAAGCCACTCCCTAGGCGACGCCCTGCCGTTCCCCCTGCGGGAGTTCCACGCGCGCGCCGAGCGCGTCGAGCTTCGCGTGGAAGCCCTCGTAGCCGCGGTTGATCAGGTCGATGCCGTGCACGCGCGAAGTGCCCTCGGCGGCCAGCGCCGCGATGAGATACGAGAACCCGCCGCGCAGGTCGGGGATCACCAGGTCCGCGCCGTGCAGCTTCGCCGGACCCGAGATGACCGCCGAGTGCTGGAAGTTGCGCTGCCCGAACCGGCAGGGCGTACCGCCCAGGCACTCGCTGTAGAGCTGGATCGTGGCGCCCATCTGGTTGAGCGCCGAGGTGAATCCGAGGCGGCTCTCGTACACCGTCTCGTGCACGATCGACAGCCCGCTCGCCTGCGTCAACGCCACCACCAGCGGCTGCTGCCAGTCGGTCTGGAAGCCCGGGTGCACGTCGGTCTCCAGGGCGATCGCGCGCAGCCGTCCGCCCGGGTGCCAGAAGCGGATGCCGTCGTCCTCGACCTGGAACGCGCCGCCGACCTGCCGGAAGACGTTCAGGAACGTCATCATGTCGAGCTGCCGCGCGCCGCGCACGAACACGTCGCCCTGCGTGGCGAGGGCCGCACAGGCCCACGAGGCGCCCTCCAGGCGGTCCGGCAGCGCGCTGTGGGTGTAGCCGCCCAGCCGCTCGACGCCGGTGATCCTGATCACCCGGTCGGTGGCCACCGAGATGATCGCGCCCATCTTCTGGAGCACGCAGATGAGGTCTATGATCTCCGGCTCCACGGCCGCGTTGCGCAGCTCGGTGGTGCCCTCGGAGCGTACGGCGGTCAGCAGCACCTGCTCGGTGGTGCCGACGCTCGGGTACGGGAGTTCGATCTTGGCGCCGTGCAGTCCGTGCGGGGCCTCCAGGTAGAGCCCCTCGGGCCGCTTGTCGACCGTCGCGCCGAACTCGCGCAGCACGTTGAGGTGGAAGTCGATCGGCCGGTCGCCGATGCGGCAGCCGCCGAGGTCGGGGATGAACGCGCGGCCGATGCGGTGCAGCAGCGGGCCGCACAGCAGGATCGGGATGCGGCTGGAGCCGGCGTGCGCGTCGATGTCGGCGACGTTGGCCAGCTCGACCGACGACGGGTCCATGACCAGTTCGTCGGCCTCGTCGCCCTCGTACACCGCGACACCGTGGAGTTGCAGGAGGCCGCGCACGATGTGCACGTCCCGGATGCCCGGCACGTTGCGCAGGCGGCTGGGCTCCTCGCCGAGCAGCGCCGCGACCATCGCCTTGGGCACCAGGTTCTTGGCGCCCTTGACGCGGACCTCGCCCTCAAGGGGGGAACCACCGTGAACGAACAGTACGTCGTCGTCTTGCATGAATCTCGCGTTCCTGGACGGAAGTGGCCACGGGCAACAGCGAACAACGGTACGCGCTCGATGCGCTCCGACGTGCATTGTCGGGCGCGTGGGCGGGCACAGGATCTTGGCAAGGCCGGGAACGAGGGGGCGCGATGCGGAAGCTGGGGGCGGCGGACGCCGGGCGCGGCGCGGGCGGGGGAGCCGGTGATTCGGGCGTGGGATGTGTGGGTGCGGCGTGCTCGGGGGCGGTGCGCGCGGGACTCCGGCGGGTGCGGGCGGCACGCGTGGGAGTCGGGTGCGCGAGAGTTGCCTGCGTGGGAGTGGGCTGTGCGGGAGTGGGCTGTGTGGGCGTAGGACGGTCGGGGGTCGGACGCGCTGGATACGTACGGGCGGGCATTGCACGGGCGTTGACATTCGGATCAATCGGGTTAATCGGATCATTCGTCTCGTACCACGCGTGCGACCTCGGTAACGCGCAACGCGCGCACATCGTGTTCGGTCCACACGATCCGGACGAGACCCGGACACTGTCGCCGGGATGCAGGATCATGACCCCATGACCGAGGTCTCGCTCACCGGACGCCTGCTCGTGGCGACCCCCGCGCTGACCGATCCGAACTTCGACCGGTGCGTGGTGCTGGTTCTCGACCACGACGACGAGGGCGCGCACGGCGTCGTCCTCAACCGCCCCACGCCCGTCGACGTGCACGACGTGCTCGTGGGCTGGTCCAAGGCCGTCACCGCCCCCGGCGTCGTCTTCCAGGGCGGCCCGGTCGCAATGGACTCCGCCCTCGCCATCGCCTCGGTCCCGGGCGGCGGCGAGCCCGTGGGGTGGCGCCGCGTCTTCGGTGCGCTCGGCATGGTCGACCTGGACGCGCCGCCGGAACTGATCGCCACCGAGTTCGGTGCGATGCGCATTTTCGCCGGCTACTCGGGGTGGGGCCCCGGCCAACTGGAGTCGGAGCTGACCGACGGCGCCTGGTATGTCGTCGAGTCGGAGCCCGGGGACGCGTTCAGCCCGGATCCGGAACGCCTGTGGCGCGCGGTGCTGCGGAGGCAGCGCGGCGAGCTGGCGATGGTCGCCACGTACCCGGAGGACCCGTCACTCAACTGAGGCCCACGTGCGGGCCTGGCAGGGGCCCGGGTGGGGCCGGTGTGCGGTTCGGCGCGGGGTCTGTGCGGGCGGGGGCGGGGCCGAACGTGTGGTCCCGCTTAGAATCGGACCTATGACCACTCCGCAGGACTATCCCGAGCCCGAGCGCGGAACGGGCACGGGGACGCTCATCGAGGAGACCCCCCAGGTCTCCCACGGCGACGGCGACCACGAGCGCTTCGCGCACTACGTCCAGAAGGACAAGATCATGGAGAGCGCCGTCTCCGGCACTCCCGTGATCGCGCTGTGCGGGAAGGTGTGGGTGCCGGGCCGGGACCCGAAGAAGTATCCGGTGTGCCCCATGTGCAAGGAGATCTACGAGACCATGGGCACCGGCGGCGGGGACAAGGGCGGCGGCGACAAGTAGCGGCTCCGCGGTCGTACGAGAGCGCCGGTGCCGTACGGGGCCGGCGCTTCTTGTCTGTGCCGGTCATCTGTGTCGCCCGTCTCCGTCGCCCGTCTCCGTCGCCCCTCTGTGTTGGCCGTCTGCGCCGCCTGTCCCTGTCGCCTGTCTGCGTGCGTTGTGCTCGCGTGTTGTGTGCGTGTCGCGCCGTCGCGTGTGCGGGACGTCCCACGTGCGCGTGACGCTGCGCGGACGCCGGTTCGCCGCCCCCGCGGCAGCCGCGAAGCACGTTTGCGATCGCGCTGCCGGTCCTTTCGGGAGCGGGCTGAGCGAAGTCGACCGCATGTCACCCGCTCGGCGCAGTAGCGTTGTCCCGCTGTGAACGAAGCGATCATGCTGCCGCACTCGCTCGACGAGGCCGTGGACGCCATGGCCCGCGAGCCCGCCGCCTTGCCGGTGGCCGGTGGAACCGACCTGATGCCGCGCGTCAACGCCGGTCTGATGCGTCCGCATGCCCTGATCGGGCTGGGCGGTATCGCCGAGATGCGGCTGTGGCAGTACGAGGGCCGCAGCTCCGTGATCGGTGCGGGCGTCACGTGGGCCCGTCTCGCGGGCCCGGACCTGGCCGCCCTGGTCCCGGCCCTCGCCACCGCCGCGCGGCAGGTGGGCACGCCGCAGATCCGCATGATGGGGACGCTCGGCGGCAACCTCGCGTCGCGTCTGCGCGAGGCCGACGCGGTGCCGGTGCTGGCCGCCCTGGAGGCGGCCGTGGTGGTGCGGTCGCCGGGCGGCGTGCGGGAGTTCGTGTGCGAGGGAGAGCCGGCGGCGCAGTTGCGTCCGGGGGAGCTGATCACGGGGGTACGCGTACCCGTCCTGCACGGGCCGCAGGAGTTCCTGAAGGCCCGTACCGCGCAGGGCTTCCACACCACGCTGGCGCTGGTCGCGGACCCCGGCGCGCGGAGCGTACGCTGCGCGGTCGGCGGCATACGCCCCGGCGCGCACCGCGCCTCCCGCGCCGAGGAGTGGATCGCGGAACGGATCGATCCGGGCACCGGACGCCTGACCGACCCGTCGGCCCCGACCCGGTTCGGCGCACTGGTGGCGGACGAACTGGCGCCGACCGAGGGCTCGCGCTCGCACCGCGCATTCCAGGCGCGCGTCGTCGCGACACTGGCGAAGCGCGCGGCCGAACGGGCGTTCTCGGCGTGATCGAGGCCAAGAGCAGGGGAGGGGACCTGGTGAACGTGCAACAGCGGCAGCGCCGCCGCGCCTCGGGGCCTGCCCGTTGCCGCGGGGAGGCGGCCCGATGACCCGCATCCCCGCGCCCGGCGGCTCGCCCGCCGACATTCCTTCCTTCACCCACGCGACCGACGCCTCGCCGCCGGTGCATCCGGCTCAGCTGCGGTACGCGCCCGAGACGTCGGCGTCCGATCTTGCGGCCCCCGTCCCCGCCCGCGCGGCGCGCGCGGACGGGTCGGGGTTGCGCGAGACGCGCGATGCGTCGGACTCGGGCATCCCGGGGCGTGCTGCCGAACCCGGGCCGGGACCGAGTGGACCGGACACGGGCGGTGTCGCGGACACTGCGCCGCCGCCGGCGTTCGGGTTTCCGGTGCCTCGGGTTGGCGCGTCGGTGCGGGAGGGCGATGCGGTTGCTCCGGCGGACGGCGGTGTCGGGGCGCCGACGCCGCCGCAGCCGTTGCATGTGGCGGGCGTTCTGACCCCCGTTGCGCTCGGCGGGCATCCGGGGTACCCGTCCATGCCCGGGCCGGAGTTCTTCGGGCCGGTGGAGGACGCGTCCGCGACCGTGTCGCTCGGTGGGGCCGAACCGGAGGCGCCGGGCGGCCCGGTCGTGTCGTACACGCTGCGCGTCAACGGCGCCATGCACGTGGTCGACAACGCGTGGCTCGGTGAGAGCCTGCTGCACGTCCTGCGGGAGCGCCTGGGTCTTCCCGGCGCCAAGGAGGGCTGCGGGCAAGGGGTTTGCGGCACCTGCACGGTGCTGGTCGACGGCGCGCCCGTGGTGTCCTGCATGGTGCCGAGCGCGACCCTCGGGGACCGCGAGGTCACCACGATCGAGGGCCTGACCGCGCAAGGTGTGCCAACTGCCGTTCAGGAGGCCCTGATTGCGCACGGCGCCGTGCAGTGCGGTTTCTGCGTGCCCGGCGTCGTGGTCAGCGCCCAGGCGCTCCTCGCGCGCATTCCGCACCCCGACGAGGCGACGGTACGCCGGGCTCTCGCCGGTCACCCCTGCCGCTGCGTCGGCCCGAACCGCATGGTGGCCGCCGTCTGCGCGGTCGCCGCCGGCGAACCCCCCGCGTCGCCCGCGTCGCTCTTCGAGCCCGCAGGCGCCGCGAACTCCGGTGCCGACAGCGCCGGTTCGTCCGACCACGCGACAGGTCAACGCAGTTCCGAGGCGCAGGGGTCGGCACGGCCCGCGTCCGCCGGTCCGGTGAACTCCCGTTCCGGCTCCTCCACTTCCAGCTTCCCGGCGGTGGGCGTCGACCTGACCACGCCGACGTCGACCGGCATCTTCCCGATTCTGCCCGGCCCCGCCGCCGGACCGGCCCCGGCGTCCGCGGGGTGACGCCGTGACCGCCGCCGAGCGTCCCGATGCCAACGCCAAGGCGCAGGGCCGGTTTTCGTACACCGCCGACCTGTGGGCACCGGGGATGCTGTGGTGCGTCCTGGTGCGGTCGCCGTACCAGTCCGCGCGCATCGTCGGGCTCGACACCTCCGGCGCGTACGCGGTGCCCGGTGTCCGGGCCGTGCTGACCGCCGCAGACCTGCCGCCCGAGGCGTACCACGGGCCGGTCGTCGCGGACCGCCCGGTGCTGGCGTCCGACGTCGTGCGGTTCGCGGGCGAGGCCGTCGCCGCGGTCGCCGCCGAGACGCCGCACGCCGCCAAGCTCGCCGCCGAGGCGGTGCACGTCGAGTACGACCCGCTCGACGCCCGCCTCGACCCCGAGCACGCGTTCGCCAGTGCCCCCCTGCACCCGGACGGGAACGTCTTCCGGCACATCGCGCTGCGCCACGGCCGGCCCGTGCAGCGGCGGCCCGACGGCTCGCCCGTCGACGAGATCGTGGTCGAGGGCCTGTACGACATCGGCGCGCAGGACCAGGCCAACCCCGCCACCGACGCCGCGCTCGCACTGCCCTGCGCCGACGGCGGCATCGAACTGCACGTCGCCACACAGTGGCCGCACGCGGACCGCGACCAGGTGGCCCAGTGCATAGGCCTCGCGCCGGGCGCACTGCGCCTGATGCCCACGGGCGTGGGCGGTTCGGCCGGGACGCGCGAGGACATCGGGCTGCTCGCGGTCGTCGCGTGGTTGGCCGCGCGTACCGGACGCCCCGTCAAGTCCGTCGTGGAGCGCGCCGACGCGCTCACCGGCGGAGGCCACCGGCACGCCGCGCGCCTGAAGTACACCCACCGAGCGGACCGCACCGGGCGGTTGCTCTCCGTCGAGGCGCAAATCCTTTTGGACGGCGGGGCGTACGCGACGACGTCGCCCGAAGTCGTCGGCCGCCTCGCGGGTTGCGCGACCGGGCCGTACATGGTGCCGCACGCCGCCGTCGACGTGTGGGCGGTGCGCACGAACAACCCGCCCGCCGGAACCATGCGCGGCCCGGGGGCCACCCAGGTCTGCTTCGCCTACGAGGCGCAGATGGACCGCCTCGCGGCCGAACTCGGCATGGACGCGGTCGAGCTGCGCCTGCGCAACGCGCTCAGCGAAGGCACCATGCTGACGACCGGCCAGATTCTCGACGGACCAGCGCCCGCAGGGGAGTTGCTGCGCGCCGTCGCCCTCGCGCCGCAGCCGCCGGGCGAACCCGCGCCCGGTCTGCGCCGCGGCGTAGGGCACGCCGTCGGCCTCGTCCCGCTGCTCGGCATCGAGGGGGCCGACGAGTCGTCCACGGCGACGGTCCGCCTCGACCACGGCGTCGTCACCGTCACGTGCGCGGCGGTCGAGGTGGGCCAGGGTTTCACGTACCTCGTCCGGCAGATCGTCGAGGATGTGCTCAGCATCCCGGACGCGATCGTCCTCCCGGCCGGCACCGCCCTGCCCAGCGCCGGGCCGCCGGGGCTCGGTCGCCACACGATGCTTACCGCGGGTGCGGTGGACCAGGCCGCGCGCGAGATCCGGGCGGGCCTGCTGGCCCCGATCGCCGCGCAGTACGGCATGACGGCGGCGCTGCTCGACATCCGCGACGGGCGGATCGTGTCGTACGACGGCCTTGTGGACCTGCCCGCGTCCGCCATGACCGAGGGTCGCGAGGTCGCCACCACCGCGGGCGCCACGCGGGCGCGGCACACCGAGCCGCTCGACGACGCGGGGCAGGGGGATGCGTACCCGGCCGTGGCCTTCGCCGCGTGCCGGATCGTCGCCGACGTCGACCCCGAGACGGGCGCGGTGCAGATCGTGGACGTGACCGGGGCGTACGACGCGGGCCGCGTCCTGGACCGCGTCCAGGCGCTGTCCCGGGTCGAGGGCGCGGTCGCCCTCGGGATCGGGCTCGCGCTCACCGAGGACATAGCCGCCGCCCGACTGCACGGCCCGGCCGCTTGGGCGCTCCCCGGGCCCCTGGACCTCCCGCCGGTGACGGTCGCCGCCTGGCACGAGGAGGCCCAGCCGGGAATCCCCCTGGGCGCCAAGGGACTTGCCGACGCCGCCGTGGTACCGGTCCCGGCCGCCCTGGCCGCCGCCGTACGCGACGCCACCGGACTGGAGCTGCCCAGCCTCCCGCTGACCCCCAGGGCCGTGTCCGCCCGCTGACCCTGACGGGTCATCAAGAGCCGCCGGTGCAAGGTCAGTCCGCGGCGCCTGGCCATCTCGGCCCCGTCCGCTGGTTGTGTGGGGTTGTCAGGCGGCTGGTGTGGCCAGGAGGCGTTGCAGGGCGGCTTGGGCGGGTGGGAGCCAGCTGGGTTTGCCGCCGGGGCGGTTTTGGGTGCCCGCGTGGCCGATGAGGATGCAGACGAGGGCTTTGACGGCGGCGCAGCCTCGGGCTCGGCGGAGGGTGGCGGGGTCCGCTGGGGGCTGGTAGGCGGCGTGGAAGTGGTCCAGGGCGCCGTCGGGAAGCAGAGACCATGCGGAGGCGAGGTCCCAGGCGGGGTCGCCTGCGCACAGGTCGCCGAAGTCGACCACGCCGCAGATGGTGCCGTCCGAGGTGAGGACGTTGGCGGGGTGGAGGTCGCCGTGGAGCCAGACCGCCGGGCCTGTCCAAGGCGGGGCGGCGACGGCGTCGTCCCAGATGGCGCGGACGGCGTGCCGGTCGGGGATCAGGCCCGTGTCTGCGGCGGCGGTGAGGAGGTCGGCGAATCCGTCGGTGTGCTCCGCGAGTTCGCCTCCGCGGTTGCGGCCTGCCGGGGCGTCGGCGGGGGCGGGGCGGTGCAAGGCCGTCAGGAAGGCGGCGAGGGTCTCTGCCGCTTCCGCGGGCCGGGTGGCGGGGACGCGGTCGGCGGCGTCGCCCGGGACCCAGGTGGTGACGATCCAGGGCCGCGGGAAGCGCCGCGAGGGTTCGCCGAGGCGCTGGGGGACGGGGATCGGGAGGGGCAGGTCCGGGGCCAGGAGCGGCAGCCAGGTGTGTTCCTTGCGGAGCAGGGCGTCCGCGGACCCGGTGGCCCACGGCAGCCGTACCGCGAGGTCGTCGCCGAGGCGCCAGAGCTGGTTGTCCCAGCCGCGCGCGCCGAACTCCACGGGGTGGTCGGCCAGATCGGGGTGCTGGTCGCGCAGCAGCTCGCTGATCAGGTCGGCGGTGATCTCGGTTCCGTCGTTGCCGTCGTGCGTCATGCGGATCAAACGTAGTGCCGGGGTGCCCCACGCGCGCACGGTCCAAGGTCGGTGCGGGCATTTAGGCTGTGGCGGTGACGACCCTGGACAAGGGGGAGATATCCCCGGACGCCGAGCCCGGCGCGCCCGCTTCGGTGATGCAACGGCCGTACCGGGCACTCACCTTGGGGAACGTCTCGGTGATCCTGCTCATCGCGTTCGAGGCGATGGCGGTGGGGACGGCCATGCCCGTCGCGGTGGACGACCTCGACGGCACCGCGCTTTACGGCCTCGCCTTCTCCGCGTTCTACACGACGAGCCTGCTTTCGATGGTCTTCTCCGGCCAGTGGTGTGACGCGCGCGGCCCACGGGTGCCGCTGCTCGGCGGGATCGCCGCCTTCGCGACGGGCCTGGTGCTGGCCGGCGCCGCCCCGTCGATGTGGATGTTCGTGCTCGGACGCGCCGTCCAGGGCCTCGGCGGCGGCCTGGTCATCGTCGCGCTCTATGTGGTCGTGGGACGCGCGTACCCCGACTCCCTCCGTCCGAAGGTGTTCTCCGCCTTCGCCTCCGCGTGGGTCCTGCCGTCCGTCGTCGGGCCGCCTGTTGCGGGTGCGGTGACTGACCACCTGCACTGGCGCTGGGTGTTCCTCGCGATCCCTGCCCTCGTGGTGCTTCCGGTGCTGGCGATCGTCCCGCAACTGCGGCGCGTGCAAAGGGAGATCGCTGAGGACATCGCCTCCGGCAACGCGAACGCGCGCATCGACCGCCGCCTCATCGGTGCGGCGGCCGGTGCCGCGCTCGGGACCGGCCTCGTCCAGTACGGCGGCCAACACCTCACCGTGGCAGGCGTGTTCGTATTGGCTGCGGGCTTCGCGTGCATGGTGCCGACGGTGCCGCGGCTGCTGCCGAAGGGCACGCTGCGCGCCCGGCGCGGGCTGCCGACGGTGATCCTGTCGCGCGGCATCATCGCGGGGACGTTCTTCACCGTCGAGTCGTTCGTGCCGCTCATGCTGGTCAGCGAGCACGGCTTCGCCCCGACGAAGGCCGGGCTCACGCTCACCACGGGCGCGTTGTCGTGGGCGCTCGGCTCGTGGCTCCAAGGCCGCACGTCGGCGCGGCGGCGGCCGTATCTCGTGGCCCTCGGCTTCGTGCTGGTCGCGTGCGCGATCGGCGGGGCCGTGCTGGCGCTGGTGCCGGGGGTGACACCGTACGCGGTGCTCCCCGCGTGGTTCCTCGGCGGCATCGGCATGGGGATGGCCATGTCGGCCTTGAGCACGCTCACCCTGGAGCTGTCCGCCCCCGGGGAGGCCGGCGGCAACTCGGCGGCGCTCCAGGTCTCGGACGCGCTGGGCACGGTCACCCTGCTGTCCCTCGGCGGTGCGCTGTTCGCCGCGCTGCACGAGAGCGAGGGCCGGGACGGGGACGTCTTCACGCTGATCTTCACGGTCATGCTCGGCACCGCCCTGCTGGGAGCGCTCGTCGCCCCGCGCGTCCGCCCGGCGACGCCCGGGCCGCGCAGGGGAATTGGCCGTACGCGCGGCCGCACGCCCGCCCCTGGACCGGCCGGTGGGCCCGTCCAGGCACGTGAAAAGCCCCACTAAACCACCCCAAAAGCGGACTGATTGTCGCACTCGCCAACCGCGTCGCTGCCCTGGACGGCGCACGCCCTCGGGTAGCCTGAGCCGTTCCCGCCCGTCCCCCGGGACGCCTCCGGAAGCCGTTCGGAGCGCGGCCCCCGCATGCCCGGAGCGCATCCCCCGCAGTGAGTACTTCAGCCGCGTCGCACCTGTCCCCGGCCTTCCCCGCGCGTGCTCCCTGGGGCACCGCAGGCAAGCTGCGAGCCTGGCAGCAGGGGGCGTTGGACACCTACCTGGAGCGGCAGCCCCGCGACTTCCTCGCGGTGGCGACGCCCGGCGCCGGCAAGACGACGTTCGCCCTGCGGATCGCGTCCGAGCTGCTGGACCGCCACATAGTCCAACAGCTCACGATCGTCGCGCCGACCGAGCACCTGAAGAAGCAGTGGGCGGAGGCGGCGGCCCGCATAGGGATCCGGATCGACCCCAACTACTCCAGCGGCTCCGGGCCCGCGAACCGCGAGTACCACGGCGTGGCCGTGACGTACGCGGGCGTCGGCGTCCACCCGATGCTGCACCGCCGCCGCGTGGAGAACCGCAAGACGCTGGTGATCCTCGACGAGATCCACCACGCCGGCGACAGCAAGTCGTGGGGCGACGCGGTTTTCGAGGCGTTCGAGCCCGCCACGCGCCGCCTCGCCCTCACCGGCACGCCGTTCCGCTCGGACACCAACCCGATCCCGTTCGTCAGCTACATCGAGGGATCGGACGGCGTCCGGCGCAGCGCCGCGGACTACACGTACGGCTACGGCCACGCCCTCGCGGACCACGTCGTGCGGCCGGTCATCTTCATGTCCTACTCGGGCGAGATGCGCTGGCGCACGAAGTCCGGGGACGAGGTGGCGGCGAGCCTCGGCGAGCCGATGACCAAGGACGCCATCAACCAGGCCTGGCGCACCGCGCTCGATCCGCACGGGTCGTGGATGCCCCAGGTGCTGCGCGCCGCCGACAAGCGGCTGACCGAGGTCCGCAAGGCGGTGCCGGACGCGGGCGCGCTCGTCATCGCCACCGACCACGAGTCGGCCCGCGCGTACGCCAGGATGATCCGCGAGATCACCGGCCACGGCGCCACCGTCGTGCTGTCCGACGACACCGGTGCGTCGAAGAAGATCGAGGACTTCAGCGCCGACGACTCGCGCTGGATGGTCGCGGTGCGCATGGTCTCCGAGGGCGTGGACGTGCCGCGCCTCGCGGTCGGCGTGTTCGCCACCACCATCTCCACGCCGCTCTTCTTCGCCCAGGCGGTCGGCCGCTTCGTGCGCGCCCGGCGGCGCGGCGAGGTGGCGTCCGTCTTCCTGCCCTCCGTGCCGACGCTGCTCCAGCACGCGAACGAGATGGAGGTCGAGCGCGACCACGTCCTCGACCGGCAGAAGAAGGCCGAGGAGGGGCTGTACGACACCGAGGACGCGCTGCTCGCGGAGGCGAACCAGGAGAAGGACACCCCGGGCGAGCAGGAGCAGTTCTCGTTCGAGGCGCTGGAGAGCGAGGCCCGATTCGACCGGGTGCTGTTCGACGGCAACGAATTCGGCCTCCAGGCGCACACCGGCAGCGAGGAGGAAGAGGAGTACCTCGGCATCCCGGGCCTGCTGGAGCCGGACCAGGTGCAGATGCTGCTCCAGAACCGGCAGGCGCGGCAGCTCGCGCGCAGTCGCAAGAAGCCCGACGTCGAGGCCGACCTGTCGGAGAAACCCGCCGCGCAGCGCCCGGTCGTGACGCACCGTCAGCTGTCCGGCCTGCGCAAGGAGCTGAACACGCTCGTCGCCGCCTGGCACCACCGCAGCGGGCAGCCGCACGGTGTCATCCACAACGAGCTGCGGCGGGTCTGCGGGGGTCCGCCGACCGCGCAGGCGTCGGCCGGGCAGTTGCAGGACCGGATCTCGAAGATCCAGCAGTGGGCCACGTCGTCCCGCTGAGGGCGTTCGCGGGCCGCCTTCGCGACTTTCCGCGAGTTTGCGAAAGATCGTTTCGTAATGAGGGGTTCACACCGGGAATCTTGCAAACGATCTTGAAACGCGGGACGCTTCGCGCAGTCCACGCGCGTTGAATCGGTGCATCGGCTCCGCCTACCGGACGGTACGCACGCCATCCGGACGCCCCATCGTCCACATCATGAGATCAACTTCTCGTGTCGCACGTGTCACCTCGTGAAAAACTGAGACTTTTGCCCGACTTTAAGGGTCTTTGGCGATGAGATCTCGCTGAGAATCCGTCCACATTCCGGAAACTCGCTTACCTGGGGGCTGACCCCGAATTACCGTGATTGACGACGGCCGCGCCAGGGACAAGAGCCCCAGGCAGCCGGCGTACCGCCCCAACCTGCCCTGGCCGCGGGCGGTAGACGGAGTTGTCCGCGCAACCACGACCTGGCGCCGCGCAACAGCATCGTGACCCCGGCGTCCGCCACCAGGCCGCGCCCGGAGTCGCGCCGGTGGGGACCCGGGGATTTGGTAATCCCGGGAATGCAGAGCACGCGTGCAAGGGAGGCTTCTCGTGGCCGCGGAGACATCACAGACCCTGGACCGGGGACTCAAGGTCCTCGCACAACTGGCCGACGCCCCCGAAGGGCTCACCGTGCCCGAGATCTCGGCGGCGCTCGGCGTCAACCGTACCGTCGTGTACCGCATACTCGCGACGCTCGAACAACACGGCCTGATACGCCGCGACGCCGGGGGGCGTACGCGGCTGGGCCTCGGGGCGCTGCAACTCGCACGCCGCGCACACCCGTTGGTGCGCGACGCCGCGGTGCCGTGCCTGCGCCGCCTCGCCGAGGAGACCGGCGCGACCGCGCACCTGACCATCGTGGACGGCCTCGACGCGCTCGCCGTCGCGGTCGCCGAGCCGACCTGGACCGACTACCACGTGGCGTACCGCGTGGGCTCGCGCCACCCGCTCGAACAGGGCGCGGCCGGACTGGCGATCCTGACCGCGCGCCGGGTGCGCGCCGGACTCGACCCGGCCGTGCCGTACGTGCACGTGCCCGGCGACGGCCACCGGTCCGCCCCCGGCATCGCCGCGGCGGTGCCCGCGCTGGCCGGGGTCGAGGCGAGCGTCGGAGTGCTCTCGTTCAGCGAGTTGGACAGCGAGCGGTTCGGTCCGCGGGTGGCCGAGGCGGCCGTCGAACTGGCCGAGACGCTGGGCGGCGGTCCCAAGGTCCCGGCACCCCGCGAGGAGGAGGCGGTGCCGGACGAGAGCGCGCTGATTTAATCTCGGGGTGGCCCGTTCCAAGCGCAACCTCGTCCTGTCGCTCCTTCTCGTCGTGATCCTCGGCGTGTTCAGCTTCGCGGTGCCCATGCCGTACACGCTGATCATCCCCGGCGACACCGCCGACACGCTCGGCACAGACGACGGCGTGCCGGTGATCCAGATCGAGGGCGCGACGCCGCAGCCGACCGACGGCAAGCTGCTGCTGGTGACCATCCGGGCCACCGACCCGGAGGAGAAGCTGTACCTCGCCGACCTGCTCGACGCGTGGTTCGACGGCGACGAGGCCGTGGTGCCCAAGAAGTCGGTCTACGCCGAGGGCAAGTCGAAGAAGGAGATCGTCGCCGACAACACCAAGGACATGGTCGAATCCCAGGACCATGCCGCGGTCGCCGCGCTGAACCATCTGGGCCTCGACCCGAACCAGGTCAAGGTCACCCTCAACCTGGCGGACGTGGGCGGCCCCAGCGCGGGCCTGATGTTCTCGCTCGGCATCGTCGACCAGCTCGGCACCCAGAACCTCACCGGCGGGAAGATCATCGCGGGCACCGGGACGATCGACGACGCCGGCAAGGTCGGGCCCATCGGCGGCATCGAGCTGAAGACGAAGGCCGCCAAGCGCGACGGCGCGGTCGCCTTCCTGCTGCCGAAGCAGGAGTGCGACAAGGCCAAGGACGCCGCCCCCGGTGGGTTGCGCCTCATCCCGGTCGAGACGCTGGGCGGCGCGATCGACGCCCTGATGGCCTTCCAGACGGGCGGCAAGGTCCCCTCCTGCTGACGGTGCGCCGGCGGGACGTCCGGCCCGGCGGTCAGTCCGTACGCCCTGCCGCGGCCGTCGCCTCGACCAGCGGCAGCACCCGGTAGGGCACCGGGTTCTCCAGCGCGATCGCCGTCGACGCGCGCACTATGCCCTCGAACTCCACGACATGGTCGATCACCCGCTGGAGGTCGGCGTTCGACCGGGCGACCAGGCGGCACAGCATGTCGCCGCGCCCGGTGATGGTGTGGAGCTCCAGCACCTCGGGGATCGACGCGAGGTGCGCGCGTACGTCCGGCCCCCGTCCCTGCCGGATCTCCAGCGTCGCGAACGCCGTCACCGCGTACCCCAGCGCCGCCGGGTCCAGGTGCGGGCCGAAGCCGCGCACCACACCCCGGGCGTGCAGCCGGTCGAGGCGCGCCTGCACCGTGCCGCGCGCGACGCCGAGCCGCCGTGAGCACTCCAGGACGCCGATGCGCGGCTCCTCGTCGAGCAACTTGATCAGCACCGCGTCGAGACCGTCGATGGCCACAGGCCTTCCCCTCTGGTCAGGGTGTACAGGAATCCCGCCCTCCGCCCAGCTTGACTATACAGATTGACCAGTCAAATCGTCACCTGTTGCGCAACTTGCCGGGTGGGGAGAGGCTTCGAAGAGAGGCCTGCCCGCCTCGGAGTCGGCTTGTGCCCCGCGGCACGCGCCCGCACCGGCCCGAACGAGCCCGTTCACCCCGATCGAACCGGGAGTTGCCATGACCGAGATGCTGCACCGCGCCGAGGCCGGGAACACCGCCGAGGACCCGTTCCCGGTGTTGGGGATGGACGCGGTGGTGTTCGCTGTGGGGAATGCGCGTCAGGCGGCGCACTGGTACTCGACGGCGTTCGGGTTCCGGTGTGTGGCGTATTCGGGTCCCGAGACGGGGAACCGCGACAGTGCGTCGTATGTGCTGGAGTCGGGTGACGCGCGGTTCGTGGTGACGGCGCCGATGCGGCCGGGCACGCCGTTGGCGGAGCACATCGCCGAGCACGGCGACGGCGTCGTCGACCTGGCCATCGCGGTGCCGGACGCGCGGGCGGCGTTCGCCTTCGCCACGGCGCACGGCGCACCGGGCGTCGAGGAGCCGGTCGAGCTGCGTGACGACAGCGGCACCGTGGTCCGCTCGGCGATCGGCACGTACGGGGCGACCCGTCACTCGCTGGTCGAGCGCGGCGGTTACACGGGTCCGTACCTGCCGGGCTACGTCGCCCGCGGTCCGCTCGCCGCGCCGCCGGCGAAGCCCTGGATCACCGCGATCGACCACTGCGTGGGCAACGTCGAGCTGGGCCGGATGAACGAGTGGGTGGAGTTCTACCACCGGGTGATGGGCTTCACGAACATGCGCGAGTTCGTCGGGGACGACATCGCCACCGAGTACTCGGCGTTGATGTCGAAAGTGGTGGCGGACGGGACACGGAAGGTGAAGTTCCCGATCAACGAGCCGGCGATCGCGAAGAAGAAGTCGCAGATCGACGAGTACCTGGAGTTCTACGGCGGCCCCGGGGTGCAGCACATCGCGCTCGCGACGGACGACATCGTGGCGACGGTGCGCGCGATGCGGGATGCGGGGGTGGAGTTCCTGGCCACCCCGGACACCTACTACGACACCCTGGGTGAGTGGGCCGGGGAGACGCACGTGCCGGTGGAGACGCTGCGGGAGTTGAAGATCCTGGCGGACCGTGACGAGGACGGGTACCTCCTCCAGATCTTCACCAAGCCGGTGCAGGACCGGCCGACGGTGTTCTTCGAGATCATCGAGCGGCACGGTTCGCAGGGGTTCGGACTGGGGAACTTCAAGGCGCTCTTCGAGGCGATCGAACGCGAGCAGGACAAGCGCGGCAACCTCTGACACCGCCTGTTCCGCCGAAGGCGCACCGAGGACCCGCCGAAGACCGGCCGTTCGCCCGAGCGGCCGGTCTTTGCGGTCCACGGCCTTGCGGACGTCTGACGCGCCCGGCGCTAACCTGCGGTTATGGCGGAGGTGGCGGAAATGACGGACACGGGCGGCCCCGAGGACACGATCGCGGCGCTGCGCGCCGGGTTGCCCGACGGGGTGCTGATCACCGATCCGGACGTGGCCGCGTCGTACGCCCACGACATGGCGAACCTGTGCGCGGCCGGGCGTCCCGCCGCCGTGGTCCTCGCCGAGACCGTCGAACAGGTGCGGCACGTCATGCGGGTGGCCACGCGGCTGCGAGTACCGGTCGTGCCGCAGGGTGCCCGCACCGGCCTGTCGGGCGGGGCGAACGCGGTCGACGGCGGCATCCTGCTGTCCCTGGTCCGCATGAACCGCATCCTGGAGATCGACCCGGTGGACCGCGTGGCGGTCGTCGAGCCGGGCGTCGTCAACGCCAATCTGTCCAAGGCCGCGGGGGAGTTCGGGCTGACGTACCCGCCGGACCCGTCGAGCTGGGAGACCTGCACGATCGGCGGCAACATCGGCACGGGCGCGGGCGGCCTGTGCTGCGTGAAGTACGGGGTGACCGCCGAGTACGTGCTCGGCCTCGACGTGGTGCTGGCCGACGGCGAGCTGCTGCGCACCGGGAGGCGTACCGCGAAGGGCGTGGCCGGATACGACCTGACGCGCCTGTTCGTCGGGGCCGAGGGCACACTGGGGGTGGTCGTACGCGCGACTCTCGCCCTCAAGCCGACGCCGCCCCCGGCACTCGTCCTCGTTGCGCAGTTCGACAGCACCGTGGCGGTCGGGCGCGCGGTCGCGGCGATCACCGCGGCGGGGCACGTCCCGTCGCTCATGGAACTGATGGACGCGACCACCGTGCGGGCCGTCAACGACCTGGCCAACATGGGCCTGCCCGCGCACACCGCCGCGCTGCTGATGGTCGCCGTGGACACGCCGGATCCGCGTCCGGAACTCGCCGCCATCGGGCAACTGTGCGAGGACGCGGGCGCGTTCGAAGTGCTGGCGGCCGACGACGCCGAGGAGTCGGCGATGTTCCTGACCGCCCGGCGGCTGGCGCTGCCCGCTCTGGAACGGCTGGGCACCAGCATGATCGACGACGTCGCGGTCCCGCGGTCGCGCCTGGCCGACATGCTGGACGGCGTCGCGCGGATCGCCGAGGAGCACGACACGGTCATCGGCGTCTGCGCACATGCGGGGGACGGCAACACCCACCCGATCGTGATCTTCGACCCCGCGGATCCGGCGGCCGCCGCACGGGCCGCGACCGCGTTCGGGGAAATCATGGGCCTGGGGTTGTCGCTGGGCGGGACGATCACCGGCGAACACGGTGTCGGCACCTTGAAGCGCGACTGGCTGGCCCGCGAGCTGGGGCCGGTCGGGGTCCGCGTCCACCACGGCATCAAGGCGGCGCTGGACCCGCTGGGCATCCTCAACCCGGGCAAGGTCATCGCTTCCTGAGGCGGTCGGACGCCCCGGGCCTTGCGTCAGCTTTGTCGTTGCCCGCGTCTTGCTCTCGTGTTGCCCTGCTCTCGTTTCGCTCTCGTCTCGTCTTGTCTCGCTCGCGTCTTGTCTCGCCTGGCCTGGCCGCGACCCGCCCCCGTCTCGCTCCGCCTCGGCCTCGTTCTCGCCTGCGGCCCTCAGCCCGCTCCCGCCTCGCCCTCGCCTCGCCCAGCCCTCGCCCAGCCCTCGGCCCGCTCCTCGCCCTCTCCCTGACCCTCGTCTCGCCTCCTTCCCGTCTCGCCTCGCACTCTCCTCGCCCTCGCGTCCGGTTCCGTCGGCGGGCGGTCGTTCCGGTCGCGCGCCGACCATCCGGTCAGGTGCCGGGGTGACTTGGGCGGATTCGTGGGTGGTTGGGGGTCGCGGCGGGGCCGCGGTCGTGCGCGGGGGAGCGGGGGTGCGGCAAGATGCTGGGCCATGGCGACGCCTCACTCCTCGATACCGGTCGCGGGCTGGTATCCCGATCCCGAGCACGACGGATACGTGCGCTACTGGGACGGTGCGGCCTGGGATCCGGATTCGAGCCGTCCGAGCGCCGACTTCGAGCAGGCGCACGGGCGCATCATCCAGGGCGAGGTCATCGCGGCCGAGTCGGTGCCGATCGACCACCTGGCGGCGGAGGAGCCCGCGCGTCCCGCCGAGGGGTCGCCCGGGGGCCACCGCGGTGACGTGCCGCCCTTCATCCCGCCGCCCCGGCAGGAGCTGTTCCCGCAGCCGCGCTGGCGGCCCGCGGCCCTGTCGCGCCGGTTCCTGGCCCGTCTCGTGGACCTCGTCGTGCCGCTCGGCGTCGGTGCCGGGGTGGCGGCGGCTGTCGTGCCTCCGGCGGTGGACCACGTACGCGACAAGATCGACCGGGTGCGCTACGAGGGCCGTACCGAGACGGTGTGGCTCGTCGACGGCACCACCACGGGGGCCGCGCTGGGCGTCCTCGGAGCCGTGCTGGCGGCGATGTTCCTGTACGAGGTCCTGCCGACGTGGCGCTGGGGCCGTTCGCTCGGGAAGCGGGTGTTCGGGCTGCGCGTCGCGGACGTCGGTACGCACGCTCCGCCGACGTTCCGTCAATCCCTCATGCGCTGGCTGGTGTTCGTGGTTCCGGGGCTGCTCCTGGTGGGCGTCTTCGGGCTGGTGCGCGGGGCGATGGACGCCCCCGTGCGGCGGATGTGGCACGACCAGGCGGCGCGGACGTTCGTGGGCGGGGAGAGCGACCGCGGGCCGCGGCAGAGCAGTGCCCGCGGCGGCGGGCGTCGTGGGGCGGTGGGTGACGGTGCGGCGGGCGGCGGTTCGGTGCGCGGGAGTGCCGCGCGCGGGGTGGGCGCGGGCGCGGACACGGGGCCCGGCGCGGGTGCGGGCTCCGGGGCCTCGGCGGGTACCACCGGTGGTGCGGGAGGTCGGCGCCGGGCTCGCCGGTGACGGCGATGCGCGGTGGCGGCGTGTCATAAAGACACGCCATGCCCTCAAATGGCCTATTTGCCGAAAAACGTACTAGCCGTCACTTCTACTGGTCGGCATGACCACCAGCGAACCCCCGGGACCACCGGACCCCTTCCGGAAGGATTCCTCCGGCCAGGACCAGTCCGGCCGGGACCAGTCCGGCCGGGATCCGTCGGGCGGGGATCCGTCCGGCGGCCAGGACGGGCCCGGGCAGCCGCCGTACGGGCAAGGGCCGCCGGGGCAGCAGCCCCCGTACGGCCAGGAGCCCTACGGGCAGCAGCCGTACGGCCAGATGCCGCCCCCGCCCGGCGGCTACGACGCCGGGTTCAACGCGGGCCCCGTCCTGGCCGGCAGCGGTCGCCGTTTCCTCGCGCGGCTCGTCGACCTGCTGGTCTACCTCGCCTTCAGTTGCGCGATCGGCCTTGCCTTCGTCGGCACCGACACCGACGACGTCGACTTCGGCAAGCAGGCCGGCGCGGGCGCCGTGGCCACGGTCCTGTACTTCCTGTACGAGGGCTTCATGCTCAACAACAACGGCCAGACGCTGGGCAAGATGGCCACCAAGATCCGCGTGGTCCGGGTCGCCGACGGCGGTCCCGTGCAGGGGTCCCCGGCCTGGACGCGCGCGGGCGTGTTCGCGTTGCCGCTCGTCGTGCCGTGCGCGGGCGTCCTGTTCTTCATCGTCAACTGCCTGTGGCACCTGTGGGACCAGCCCTGGCAGCAGTGCCTGCACGACAAGGCCGCGAAGACCACAGTGATCCGCGTCTGACGTGCGGGACGGAACACCGGAGGGCACACCGGACGGGTCGGCGGATAGGTCTGCGGGCGGGTCGGCGGACGGACGCCGGGGCGCGAAACGGGGCGTGGGACAGGGCCGAGCGCGGGTGTGGGGGGGGGAGAAAAAAACAAAAAAGCCACCCCCCCCCCCCCCCCCTCCCCCTCCC